>JAHEDK010000010.1 GCA_024641245.1 Actinomycetes bacterium | reverse complement strand
GTTCAATTCCCTCGTCCCAGCTCCGCATGGCGCTGCGCTGGACGATTCGGTAGGCGTCGTCTCGTGTCATCCCCGCTTCGATGAGGGCGAGCAGAACTGCCTGACTGAACACGAGGCCGTGTGTGCCGCCTAGATTCGCCAGCATCCTCTCGCTATCGACGACGAGATTGGCGACGAGATCCGTGAACTTGGCCAGCATGTAGTCGAGGGCCAGGCAGGCGTCGGCGAGTACGACTCGCTCGGCCGAGGAATGGCTGATATCGCGTTCGTGCCACAACGCCACGTTTTCGAGGCCTACTTGCGCATAACCACGCAGAAGCCTGGCCATGCCGGTCATCCGTTCGGACAGGATCGGGTTCCGCTTGTGCGGCATGGCAGAGGAGCCCTTCTGGCCCCTTCCAAACGACTCGCGTGCCTCGGCAACCTCGCTTCGCTGGAGGTGCCTGATCTCTGTTGCGAAACGCTCGATCGAAGCGCCGGTCAGCGCGATTGCTTGGAGGAACTCGGCGTGCCGGTCACGGTGAGTGATCTGTGAAGAGGCCGGTTCCACCTGCAATCCGAGTCGGTCGCAGACGGACTTCTCGACTGCCGGAGGTGTATGCGCGTAGGTACCGACTGCCCCGCTTATCTTGCCGATCCCGATTGCCGATCGAGCGCGCAACATCCGTTCATGGTCCCGCGCCAGCTCAAAGGCCCAGGTGGCGAGTTTCAGACCGAACGTGGTCGGTTCGGCCCAGATCCCGTGGGTACGCCCGAGCATGACCGTGTGGCGATGCTCTTTCGCCAATGCCCTGGTGACGTCAAAGAGCCCCTCAACTCGTTTGACCAGGAGGTCGGCTGCCTCGACCATTCTTGCCCCGTTGGCGGTGTCGAGCACATCGGACGATGTGAGCCCGTAGTGGATCCACTCGCCGCCGGTGGAAACCGACTCGGCAAGGATGTCGACGAAGGCGGCGACGTCATGGTTCGTTATCTTCTCGCGCTCGGTTACCGCCGCGGCATCTACCGGCGGAGCTGCCCGAAGGGCCCGCGCCGCGGCCGCCGGCGCCACTCCAAGCTCTACCCACGCCTCAACGACCAGGGTCTCGACCTCCTGCCAGATCTCTAGCTTGTGCTCGTCAGACCAGATGATGGACATCTCCGGCAGCGAGTATCGAGGAATCATGGCCACATGATCCCATATGAGCACCGAGCGAGCGCTACCGGCGACTCGCGACTCGCGACTCGCGACTCGCGACTCGCGAATAGAGTGCGGCAAACCCGGGACAGGGACAGGCTTCATGATCAAAACCGAAACGAATCCAGGCGATGCGATCACCTGGGTGGCTTTGTGAGGGATCTCAGCGTTGCACAGGCGCGGCGGGTAGCCCTCGCTGCGCAAGGGTTCGGAGGACGGCGGCCGCTCGACCGAGTTGACGTTCGGCACGTTCGTCGATTCTTTGCAGATGTAGGTGTGTTGCAGATCGACTCCGTAAATGTCGCCGTTCGGGCCCACTACATGCCCATGTTCTCCCGATTCGGGCCCTACGACCGGAGTCTGATCGATGCGGTCGCCTATCGGCGGCGCGAGGTATTCGAGTACTGGGGACACGAAGCATCGTTCCTTCCGAGTTCGTCCTATCCCCTGCTGCGACACCGGATGGAGGCGATCCGGCCGTGGCACAGGGTGCGTGCCCTGAACGAGGAACACCCGGATTACTTGGACCAGGTGTTCCAGGAGGTATTCGAGTACGGGCCGATCACCGTCTCTGATCTCGAGGACCCAGGCAAGCGGACCGGTCCGTGGTGGGGTTACGGCAAGGGGAAGATTGCCCTCGAGTTCCTCTTCGCTACGGGCAAGGTGGCGATTGCCGAGCGGCGCAACTTCACCCGCTACTACGACGTGCCCGACCGCGTGCTTCCCGCAGGGATCCTCGAGCTGGAGTCGCCGGGCATGGAGGAGGCGCAACGGCAACTGCTGTTGATGGCTGCAACCTCGACGGGAATTGCGACGGCGGCAGACCTGGCCGACTACTACCGCATTCGCATGCCGGCTGCCCGCCCCCGCATCGCGGAGCTGGCGGAATCTGGGGCTCTGCTCGAGGTGGCGGTCGAGGGTTGGGACAAGCCCGCCTACATGATGCCGGGTACGCCGGTCCCGCGGGCCATCGAGGCAACGGCCTTGATCAGTCCGTTCGATTCGCTGATCTGGTTCCGGGAGCGCACCGAACGGCTCTTTGACTTCCATTACCGGATCGAGATCTATGTACCGGAGCCGCAACGCAGATTCGGGTACTACGTCTATCCCTTCCTGCTGGGAGACGAACTGGTGGGCCGCGTCGACTTGAAGGCAGATCGGGCGGCCGGGAAACTGCTGGTGCGCGGATCGTACGGCGAGGACGGGCGAGATCAGGACCGCATCGCCTCGGCCCTCGCCGACGAACTCCACCGCATGGCCGGTTGGCTGAACCTCGACGATGTGATCGTGGAAAAGAGGGGCGGCCTGGCGGCCGCGCTCGCCAAGCGGGTGTGAGCTGCAAGGATCTGGCAACCCTCGGGGAGGGCCCGGAATATCAGCCGCGCAAGGTCGCTTGTCTAAGATCTTGCCGGTACTCCTTCAGCTTGGCACCCAGCTTTGGGTTGCCGAGGGCCAGGATGGCGATGGCCAGCAACGCCGCGTTGGTGGCGCCGTCGATCGCCACCGTTCCAACCGGGATCCCCGTCGGCATCTGCACGGTGGCGAGGAGAGCGTCCATGCCGTCGAGTGAGGCGGAGAGCGGTACCCCGATCACCGGCAGCGTCGTCTTGGCGGCCATGACGCCGGCCAGGTGGGCAGCTTTGCCGGCTCCGGCGATGATCACTGAGTAGGTATCGGAGGCGTTGGTGGCGAACTCGATGGCGTCATCCGGGGTTTTGTGAGCAGATAGCACTCGCATGTCCCATTCGACGTCGAACTGGTCGAGCGTGGTGCCTGCTTTCTCCATGATGGGCCGGTCCTTGCCTGATCCCATCACAATTGCCACACGACTCATGATCGTTTTCACCTCTCCCCGTTTGACGGATTCATCTCATCGCGGTCTTCAATACCCGGTTCTCAGTTCTCGCCTGCGATGTCCCGGCGGAACTGCTTGCCGGCCCAGGTGACCTTGGCGGCAGCCGCGTATGCCCGTTGGCGGGCCGCCTCGGTGTTCGGCCCGGTTCCGACGACATTGAGAACCCGGCCGCCCGCGGTCACCATCCGACCGTCGCGGATTGCCGTACCGGCGTGGAAAACGAGCACACCCTCGTCCGTGGCGGCGGCGTTGATACCCGAAATCGGATCGCCCTTGCGCGGTGCCTCCGGGTAGCCGTCGGCGGCCAGGACAATGTTGACTGCCGCTCCTTCGAACCAGGTGACCGTTCGGCTGCTCAGACTCCCATCGAGCGAAGCAAGGAGTAACTCCACCAGGTCGTCCTCCATGAGGGGCAGCACGACCTGCGTCTCAGGATCGCCGAGCCGGCAGTTGAACTCCAGCACCTTGGGCCCGTCTGCGGTGAGCACGAGTCCTGCGTAGATGAAACCCACGTACGGATTGCCGTCGGCGGCCAGGGTTTGGAGGACCGGGTCGATGATCTGCGTCATCGCATGCTCGACGATGCCATCTGGAAGGTCCTCGACGGGCGAGTAGCAGCCCATCCCGCCGGTATTGGGACCGGTATCTCCATCTGCGAGGCGCTTGTAATCCCGGGCCGGTACCAGTGGCAGAGCGTTGGTCCCATCGCAGATCGCGAAGACGCTCAACTCGGGGCCATCAAGGAACTCCTCTATGACGACCGTGTGACCGGCAGCGCCGAAATCGCCATTGAGGCATCGGTCGACCCAGGCGATGGCCGCGCTCTGGTCTTCCGTTACGAGCACGCCCTTGCCCGCCGCCAAGCCGTCTGCTTTCACTACGAAGGGACCGGGCGCCCCGGCCAGGTAGCTGAGCGCCGCCGGGCGTTCGGTGAAGGCCTGCCAACCGGCGGTCGCGATGCCGGCGCGATCCATGATCGTCTTGGCGAACTGCTTCGAACCCTCTAATCGGGCGGCGGCCTTCGACGGACCGAAGGCGGCGATTCCCCTCGCGGCCAGAGCATCGACCAGGCCGGCGGCCAGCGGATCTTCCGGGCCGACGACGACGAGGTCGACCTTTTGTGCCTCCGCCATGTGGGCTATTGCACCGACGTCCGTGGCGTCGATTCCCTCGATGGTGCTGCCAAGGCCGGCCAACCCCGGATTGCCCGGCAGTGAAATCAGCTCGTGGACGAGCGGGCTCTGCGTGATCTTCCAACCGAGTGCGTGCTCCCGTCCCCCACCTCCGATGAGTAGGACTTTCACGCCTTCTCTACCAACTGCTGGCGTTCGGGACCGACTGAAATCCAGCGGATCGGAACTCCGATTCTCGATTCTACGAACTCGATGTAGGTGCGGGCCTCATCCGGCAATTCGCGGTAGTGGCGGACGCCGGTGATGTCGGTGCCCCAGCCTGCAAACTCCTGATAGACGGGGGCGCAGTCGTAGAGGACCCGCTGCTGGCGCGGGAACTCGTCATGCCGCTCTCCAGCGGACGTGTAGGCCAACCCCACCTTGAGGGTGTCGAAGTGGGAGAGCACGTCGAGTTTGGTGAGGAATAAATCGGTCAGGCCGTTGATTCGAACTGAATAACGGAGGGCTACCAGGTCCAACCACCCGCACCGGCGGCGGCGGCCGGTGACCGTCCCGAACTCACCGCCGATCTCCACCATTCGATCGCCGACCTCATCGTCGAGTTCGGTGGGGAACGGGCCCGTTCCGACGCGGGAGATATAGGCTTTGGCAATCCCGACCACTCGATGGACGTCCTTCGGTCCGATGCCAACTCCGGTCAGTACACCCCCGGCGGTTGGGCTGGACGATGTGACGAACGGGTACGTGCCGTGATCGATGTCGAGCAAAGTCCCCTGGGCGCCCTCGAAGATCACTTCCTTGCCGTCCCGGATCGCCTCCCATAGCAGCAAGGAGGTGTCGCTCACGAGCGGCAGGAGCCGCTCGGCGTAGGCAAGGTACTCGTCGGCGATCGGACCCGGATCCATCGGGAGTTGGTTGTAGATCCTGGTCAGGATCTTGTTCTTCTCTTCGAGGGCTACCTCGAGCTTCTTGCGGAAGATCTTCGGGTCGAACAGATCCTGCACCCGGATGCCGTGGCGGGCGTACTTGTCCGTGTAGGCGGGTCCGATGCCCTTCTTGGTTGTGCCGATCTGGCTTCGCCCGAGGTAGCGTTCCATCATCGCATCGAGTTTGCGGTGATACGGCATGATCAGATGAGCGTTCGACGAGATCCTGAGGCGGCTCGTATCGATGCCCTTGTTGGTGAGCATGTCGATCTCGGCCAAGAGCACTTTCGGGTCGATGACCATGCCGGAGGCGATCACGGGAACCACCTGGGGGTACAGGACTCCACTGGGGATGAGCGAGAGGGCCAGCCGCTGATCTCCGACGATGATTGTATGACCGGCGTTGTTGCCACCCTGGTACCGAACGACGTAGTCAGCCGTCTCCGAGAAGTAGTCGGTTGCCCGGCCTTTTCCCTCGTCTCCCCACTGAACTCCTAGAACTGCCGTGGCGGGCATGGATCCTCCTCGCGAGCCGCCATTCGACATCGTAGCCCCGGTGGGTCGGTGGGCAGACCCGTGTAGGGGTCGTACACTGAGTTGCCGGAGGAACGATGCCAAGGATTCGCGCGGGCAATATCGAACAGCACAAGGAACTGACCCGTGGTCAGATCCTCGAGGCCGCACAGGAGCTCTTCAGTGAGCAGGGTTACCAGGAGACTGCGCTCGGCGACATTGCTGCCTCCGTCGGCATCGGGCGCACGACGCTCTATGAGTACTTCAAGGACAAGGAGGACTTGCTGGCGTCGCTCGTCGACGAGACCCTCCCGCAGGTCTTCCGCGAGATGGCCGAACAGGTTGATGCCTCCGCTTCCTTTCTGGATCAACTGGCGGGTCTGGCCGTAAGTTTGACGGAGTGGGTTGTGACCGACCCGACGCTGGGTCTCCTGTTGCATCGAGAGGTGCCCCGCCTGTCCGACGAGACGCAGGAGCGAATCCTCTCCGCGCATGCCGATCTTTCCAAGGAATACGCCAGGATCTATCGGGGAGGGGTGATGGGTGGCGAGATGCGAGCCCTTCCATGGGATCTCGCCGGGCGCTTCGTTCAGGACCTCGTGATGTCGGCATCAAAAGTACTCCTCGACTCGGAGGATCCTCAGAAGCGGATGCGCGAAGTGTGTGACGCCATGGTCGACTTCCTCAAGAACGGTATCGGAGCCTGAGCTTGAGAACGCTGTTCCAGGGCGGGCATCTATTCGACGGTGAGTCGCTCGGCCCTGCGGACGTCGTGATCGAAGGCGATCGGTTCGTCGATGTCGGATCAGATCTCGATGCGGATTCTTCCGTCGATTGCACCGGCAAGACGATTCTTCCCGGCTTGTTTGACGCGCACGTTCATCTCGCTCTGACCCACGTCAACATCTGGCAGATTCTCCAGACACCTTTCTCCTATCGCTACTACGAAGCGATGCACAACATGGCCGCGACTGTTCGGGCCGGGATCACGACGGTTCGTGATGCCGGTGGGGCCGACCTGGGTATGAAGGAGGCGGTCGAGAACGGTCTCATCCTCGGACCGCGCATGCACATCGCCCTGTCGATGCTCAGCCAGACGGGTGGCCACGGCGATGGATGGCTACCGTCCGGTGCTAGCGCCGATTTCCTACCGTCTTATCCCGGCATGCCGTCAACGATCGTCGATGGTGCCGACGAGATGCGCAGGAAAGTGCGCGAACTCGTGCGAGCAGGGGCAGACGTTATCAAGGTGGCGACGTCCGGGGGAGTGCTGTCACCGCGCGATAAACCTACGCATGCACATTTCAGTCTCGAGGAACTCGAGATGCTGGTCGCGGAGGCGTCGGCGGCAGGCATTTGGGTGATGGCCCATGCGCAGGCGACGGACGGCATCAAGAACGCTATCCGGGCCGGGATCCGCTCGATCGATCATGGGATCTATCTCGACGATGAGTCGATCGGGATGATGCTAGAACGCGACACGTTCCTGGTTCCGACTCTTGTCGCTCCGCGGGGTGTGACCAAGGCTGTCGAGGCCGGAGCGCAAATCCCGGAAGCATCCATCCGCAAGGCGGAAGAGGTCGTCGAAGCGCACCGAGATTCATTCAGCCGGGCCGTGCAGGCGGGTGTGAAGATCGCAATGGGAACCGACAGCGGCGTCACTCCACACGGCGAGAACCTGATGGAGTTGACACTCATGGTGGAGGGCGGAATGACACCGCTCGGCGCGCTCACGGCCACGACCAGGACTGCCGCAGAGCTCATGGGGATGGCCGACCGGTTGGGAACGGTCGAAGCCGGCAAGGTCGCCGATCTCGTGGTCGTGGACGGTGATCCGTTCGACTTCGACACACTCGGTGACAGGGTTGAACAGGTATGGATGGCCGGGGCGCGGGTGGTCTGATTGCTTGCTCTTATGGAGTGGGACGGCTGCCCATTGTGACTGAGCACCGAGCAGATGCTTTTCGATCACGACGCCGCTGGCCGGCCTGGGTTGAGCCGGCTACGTCGGCTTTTCTGGCCGCACATGGAACCTTTCTGCTCGTCGAGTCGGGAGAATCGAGCGTTGCCATGTGGGTGCTCGTTGTGCTCGTGGCTTCGCTCGGCGTTCTTGGCCTGGCCGGCTGGCGATCGCCGCGTGCAGTTGTCGGGCGGGCCTGGTGCCTTCTCGCTCTGACCTGGGCGTTGTTGGCGCTGGCAGGAGGGGTACAGGCGTTCTTCACGCTGTGGTTCTTTGTCCTGTCTCCGGTCTATGCGCTGTCCCTCGTCGGACCGGCGTCTTTCACTTACCCGATGGTCATCGGAGTCGCCTACCCGGCCCTTCTGCTGGTCACCGACGGGACCCTTCCAACCTCGGTGGTGTTGGGGCGGATCGCAGTGATCACCGGAACCGGCTTGATCGTGGCGAGTATCTCGCTGGAGCGCAGGCGGGCAGCGGCGGAAGCGGTTCGCGCCAAGGACGAGTTCATCGCCGGCGTATCCCACGAGCTTCGAACTCCCCTAACCGTCGTCGTCGGGTTGTCGGCAGAGCTCGAGGATCACATCGATGACATATCAGCACAAGAGGTCTCCGAGTTCGTAACCATGATCCATCGCCAGTCTTTGGAGGTAGCAAACCTCGTTGAGGACCTTCTGGTAGCTGCGCGGGCCGATATCGGGATGGTCAGCGTGTCTGTCGAACAAGTAGACCTCCTGGCTGAACTCGAGGCTGTGGCTCGCGAAGCCGAGAAGGCCCACAATCTCGTTCCCGGCACCATCCGTGTCTTCGGTGATTCGGTAGTCGGCACCGCCGATCCGAGTCGGGTCCGGCAAGTGCTCCGAAATCTCGTTTCGAATGCCCAGCGATATGGAGGCCAGAACGTCGAGGCCCGGCTCTTCCGAGAGGGCCCGGTTGCGGTCGTTGAGATAGCCGACGATGGAAGCGGGGTGCCGGGGAACAACCCGGAACTGATTTTCGAGCCGTACCTGAGCATGCACGACCGCGGTACCCAACCCAATTCGATCGGTCTTGGATTGGCCGTGTCAAGAACCCTGGCCCGGCTGATGAATGGTGATGTCACGTATCGACGTACTGAAGGTTGGAGCATGTTCCGACTCGAGTTGCCCGCTGCCGATTCCTAGGAACGCCGGTGCAGGCACCCTCGCCCCTGCAAATGGAGCGGGCGACGTCGGAACGCCCTGATGCCAATTCCGGCTCGGCTAGCGTAGGCGGAGACCCATGAAACCGAGCACCAGATACATTGATCGTGAGCTCTCCTGGCTCGACTTCAACTCCAGAGTCCTCCAGATTGCCGAGGATCCGGAGACGCCTCTCCTCGAGCGGATCAAGTTCCTCGCCATCTTCACGACGAACCTCGACGAATTCTTCGAGATCCGCGTGGCCGGGATCCTCGAGCAGGTTGCGGCAGGCGTTCGAAGGCCTGCGCAGGGTGGCATGTATCCGACGTCGCAGCTCCGGGCGATTCGTGCCCGGGTCGAGGAAATGTATCTGCGTGTCGACACTACGTTGCGCGAGGAAATCATCCCCGGACTCGCCAAGGAGGGTGTCCATTTCCGGTCGTGGGATGAGTTGAGTGAAGCCGACAAAGCGTTCTTGACCATCCAGTTTCACACGCGTGTGTTCCCGGTGGTGACCCCGCTGTCCGTCGACCCTGGCCACCCGTTTCCGTACCTCTCCAACATGTCACTCAACCTGGCGGTCACGGTGCGGGACCCGTCGAGTGGAAAGTCGCGGTTCGCCAGGGTCAAGGTCCCGCCGATCCTGCCACGCTTCCTGGTTCTCCCCGGCGGTGACCAGATCATCGCCCTCGAGCAAGTCATTGCGGCCCATCTCGACGCTCTGTTTCCCGGCATGGAGATCGTCTCCCATGTCGCGTTTCGCGTGACACGCAATGCCGACATCACCATCGAAGAGGAAGAGGCCGATGATCTGCTTGAGTTCATTGAGTCCGAACTCAGCCGGCGGCGACTCGGCCGGGTGGTGCGACTCGAAGTTGAACCCGGCATCACAGAAGATTCGCTCAGGTTGCTGGTCCGTGAACTCGGCATCGCTCCGGAACAGGTCTACGTGACCGAAGGGCCGCTCGATATGACCGGCTTCTGGGGTCTCTACGACCTGGAGCGCCCCGACCTGAAATGGGACCGCTTTGTCTGGGTAACTCCGCGCCGGCTGGCCTCGATCCCCGGGGAAAGGATGAACATCTTCGACCGGATTCGTGAGGGCGACATCTTCGTGCAGCATCCCTACGACTCATTCTCTGCCTCCGTTGATGAGTTGGTCAACCAGGCGGCCAACGACCCGAAGGTGCTGGCCATCAAGCAGACCCTCTACCGGACCTCGGCCGACTCACCATCGATGCGCTCGCTCATCGACGCGGCCGAAGCCGGCAAGCAGGTGGTGGCACTGGTCGAACTCAAAGCCAGGTTCGACGAGCGAGCGAACATTGAGTGGGCCCGGCGCCTCGAGGAGTCGAGCGTGCATGTCGTCTACGGTCTCGTTGGTCTCAAGACCCACACCAAAACCACCCTGGTTGTGCGTGACGACGGCGACCAGATTCGGCGCTACTCACATGTGGGAACCGGCAACTACCACGACAAGACCGCCCGGGTCTACGAGGACATCGGGCTCCTGACTGCGGACCCCGAGATCGGGGCAGACCTGTCCGACCTCTTCAACTACTTGACGGGGTACAGCAAGCAGGTCGACTATCGCAAACTCCTCGTTTCGCCGATCACGCTTCGAGATCGCATGGTCAAGTTCATCCGCCGCGAGGCCAAACGCGAAGACGGCCACATCGTCATGAAGATGAACTCACTTGTTGATGGCGGCATGATTCGTGAGCTCTACAAGGCGTCGCAGCAAGGCACACGCGTTGACCTGATCGTGCGAGGAATCTGCTGCCTGCGCCCCGGAATGGCAGGTAAGTCCGACAACATCACCGTGCGATCCCTGGTTGGCAAGTACCTCGAGCATTCCCGGATCTACCGGTTCGGTACCAAAGAACGGGGGTATGACTACCTCATCGGTTCGGCAGATCTGATGCCGCGCAACCTCGACCGCCGCGTTGAGGTGGTTGTGCCGATCGGCGACCCCGCGCACCACGAGCGCCTCGACGAGATCTTTGACATTCTCTTCGCCGACGACCAGCTTGCATGGGAACTCCAACCGGACGGCACCTGGAGGAAAGTCGCGGCCGGGCACGGATTGAACGCGCATCTCCGCCTTCAGGAATTGGCAATCGAACGTACGAGATGAACGTGCTCGAGCGTGAGCTGAAGCTCGCCGTCGCAGATGCGTTTGATCCTTCCGCGCTCGACGGGCGGCTCGGCCCGTGGGAGATCCAAATCCTCAGATCAGTGTTCCTCGATGCCACCTATCACGACACAGAGGATCTTCGCTTGCTCCGCAACGGAATCACTGTGCGGTTCCGGGATGGATGGATGGTCAAGCTCGCACAGCCCTCCGATCGGCCCGATCTGATGCAGCGGACCGAGATACCGTTCGACGGTCCTGGAGAGCGCATTCCGGCGGGTGTGCTCGACCTGGTTCGTTCCGCGACTCGCGCCGCCCGCCTGCTGCCCGTCGCCCGGTTGGCGACGGCACGCCGGACGTTTGTTCTGCGTGACGGTCGTGGAATCGAATTGGCGGAGATCGTTTTCGACGAGGTGGAGGCAGACGCCGAAGGCCGAGTGCTTTCCGGGTTTCGAGAGCTGGAGATCGAGCTCGCCGAGGGGGCCCCAATTTCGGCGCTCGGCCCGGTAGTTGCCGGACTCAGGCAGCTGGGCGCAGGGGCAGTGGTTGGTGTTCCCAAGCTCGCTCGTGCCATGGGAATGGCGGAGGTGCCACAGGCCGACGTGCCGGTAGTTCCGGAACCCGGATCGGAGCCGGCCATCGCGCAGGTCGTTCAGGGCGCCATCGCCAGATCGGTCCGCCGCTTCTTCGACCACTCCCCGGCCGTCATACTCGACGAGGACCGGGAGGGAGTGCATCAGGCCAGGGTGGCCGTCAGGCGTCTCCGGTCCGACCTTCGCACCTTCCGCCGTTTCCTCGACCGGACGTGGGCCGATCAGCTCAGGTCCGATCTCCGTATCCTCACCGATCTTCTGGGGTTGGTACGCGATCTCGATGTGCTGGAGCTTCGGTTGGCGCTCCTGCTGGAGTACATTCCCGGCCCTGAACGAGCGGCCGCAGAGGCGATCATCACCACGCTGAGCGCCGAGCGAGCGGACGCTCACCGGCGAGTCGTCGACGCGTTTCGGGAGGATTGGTATATCTCCCTGCTCGATCGATTGGTCGCCGCGGCCAACGTACCTCACCTCACCAAACCGGCACGGAAACCGGCCGATCCGGCTCTCTTGAAGTTGGCACGTAAACCCTGGCGAGCCCTCGTGGCCGCAGTCGGCGAACTCCCGGAGTTCCCGTCACCGGATGAACTGCATAGCGTCCGGATCCTGGCGAAGCGGGCGCGGTATGCAGCGGAGGCGGTGGTTCCGGTTGGCGGGGCAAGTGCAGAGCTCTCTGCCGTTCGCCTCTCTGAACTACAGGATGTGCTCGGCGAGCATCACGACGCGGTGGTTGCCGCCGCGTGGCTCCGTTGTCGCCATCCGTCCCAGGCCTTGGCGGCGGGGGAACTCATCGGTTTCGAGGTGGCGCGAGCGAATCGGGCTGCTGAGGGATGGCGTGACGTTTGGGAGTCGATCAACCACCATTCCATTACGAGGTGGATGAGGTGAAGAGGCCCATCGCTTTTGGCAATTCGCCGGACTCGACTCGCGTCACGGAATCGCCATCTATGATCGCCGGGTCGACTCATCGCATACATCAGCAGGAGAGAGACCGATGCCGGTAGCGAGGACAACGCAGCGCAGGGTCACGGCAATCCTTGCGTTCGCCCTGCTTGTCATTCTGGGCAGCGGAGCGGTGGTGGGAGCCCAGGAGCAGACCGTCGAGTCGACGACACCGGCCGCACCCCCTGCTCGGGAGGTCAACGTGGCCGGTCAGGCCGTGTACGACTCGGTGTGCTATGTCTGCCACCAACCCAACGGGGAAGGCTCCAGTGTATTCCCGCCTCTCTATCCCAATCCCCACACCGCTGATGCGGCCTACGTTGAAGACGTCATCCGCAACGGCCGGACGGGCGAGATCATCGTCAACGGCGTCACGTACAACAGCAGGATGCCGGCCCAGGACCTATCGGATGAACAAATCGTTGCGGTCATCGACTATGTGCAGAATGATCTCGGCCGGCTCCCTACCGTTCCGGGCGAGGTGACCGGTGAGGACGCCTTCCCGTGGGGTCTGGTGGCGCTCTTCACCCTCGTCTCCGTGCTGGCCGTCGGTATCGCCTACGTCATCGTCACCCCGGGTGCGCAGGGATTCACGTGGGCTCGGGCCTGGTGGCTGGCCGTAATCGTTTTCCTCTATTTTGCGATCGGCACGGTGTGGCTTCCCGACTACGTGATCAACGAACCGACCCTCAAGTCGATGCCGGATCTCGTCAAGGACCTGGCCGCTTCAGGGGCGTGGTTTGTTGCTTTGGCCGTTGGGATCTATTCACTCCGCATACTCCAGAAGCAGGGTCGGGTCTAGGCGAGCGGTGCGCGATCGCCGGTAGAGATATGTCGTACGAAAACGAATGATGGTGCTGGTGCAGAACCCGGTCGTTTCCGACGCAGTGTTGCCATCGCCGGTGGGCGTCCTCTAATCTCGCCCGCGTTGCGCACGGAGCGGAGTTCCGAAGAGGGGCCGATTGATGGCCGTGAGCCGGCGGAAGAGTAAGGACATGGAAGAGATCACATCCACTGAGGAAGAGTTCCATCCGAAAGGAACGGTACTTGTCCTGGCGATCTTCGTTCTCGTTCTGATTCTGCTGTGGGCGACTGTGTACTTGATTCTGCTCTCGAGAGGGATGACGACGGTATGAGCGAGGTTCCGGGCGACGGCTCCGTTCAGACGTCGCTCCACATCGATCCGTACGAGAGGAACTGGATGCGCCTCACAGTGGTGCTGCTGGTGGTGTTCGCCACAGCCGTCACCATCGCCGGATTTGCCCTCGGTTTCCAGGTGCCTAGTCCCGAAGAGCGCGTCGATCCGAACACGGTTGCAATCGGAGACGGACCTTTCGGAGAACCAGGACTACGCGCATACCCGGACGGAAGCTACGACCTCTACGTTGTCGCGCAGATGTTCTCCTTCGCCCCCAATGAGGTGACGATCTCCGCCGGTTCGGAGGTCACCTTCTACGTCACATCGGTCGACGTCCAGCACGGTTTCAAGATTCAGAACACCAATGTGAATATGCAGATCGTCCCGGGGCAGGTGTCGAAACTGACGATGACGTTCGACGAACCCGGCACGTACGACTTCATTTGCACCGAGTACTGCGGCAGTGCCCACGCGCAGATGTACGGCACGCTGACCGTCGAAAAGTGAGCGCGGAGGGATTCAGATGCTGACCACGCCGACCTACGAACTCACGAAATCCGAGAAGAGCTTCATCTCGCAACATCTGCTGTTCGCGTTCATTGCGCTCGCCATCGGGTCGTTGTTCGGCCCGCTCCAGGCTTTCGAATTCAGCGGGGTCGACTTCTATCCACTCCTCGAGCCGGTCATCCAGTCCTACTACCAGGGGCTGACACTCCACGGCGTGCTCAACGCCCTGATATTCACGACCTTCTTCATCACCGGTTTTCTCACGCTGACCACGATCTACGGGCTCAAGCGTCCGCTCAAATACCCGCTCCTCAACCGGATCGGCTTCTGGACGATGGTGGTCGGTCTCCTGATGGCTGCGGTGCCGATCCTGCTCAACGAGGCCAGCGTTCTCTACACCTTCTATCCGCCGCTCCAGGCCAACGTGTTCTTCTACTTCGGCTTGACCCTGGTGGTGGTCGGCAGCTGGATTGAAGGATACGGTTTCATCTTCACCTGGCGCGAGTGGCGCAAAGAGAATCCGGGAGTCCGGACGCCGCTGATGACCTTTGGCGGATTGATCACCATGGTCATGTGGCAACTAGCCACGCTCGGCATCGCAGTTGAAATCCTGACAATGCTCATTCCCTGGGCGTTGGGGTTGATCGACGGAGCCGATCCGCAGCTGGCCAGAACCTACTTCTGGTTCACGGGTCATCCACTGGTCTACTTCTGGCTCCTGCCCGCCTACGTGTCGTGGTACGCCATGCTCCCCAAGCAGGCCGGCGGCAAGCTCTTCAGCGACTCGTTGGCGAGGATCGCATTCTGGTTGTTCCTTCTGCTTTCGGTGCCCCTCGGGTTCCACCATCAGTTCGTCGACCCGGGCGTCCCGGCCGGATGGAAGTACATCCATGCGATCCTCACCTACGCGGTGTTCTTTCCTTCGATGATCACTGCTTTCACCGTCATCGCCTCACTGGAACGTGCAGGACGAAAGCGGGGGGGCAAAGGGTGGCTCGGTTGGATACCGAAACTTCCATGGAACGATCCGTCCGTCAGCGCCCAGCTGCTGGCCGGCATTCTGTTCTTCTTCGGAGGTATCGGGGGGATAACCAACGCCTCCTACAACATCAACCTGGTCATTCACAACACCGCCTGGGTCTCCGGGCACTTCCATCTCACCGTGGCCTCAGCCTCGGCGTTGTCCTTCATGGGGATCTCCTACTGGCTTGTTCCGTATCTGCGCGGCAGGCGGCTGTGGAGCCGCAAATGGGCCCAGATCCAAACGTGGCTCTGGTTCGTCGGGATGCTGATCTTCTCGAATGCGATGCACGTCCTCGGTTTGCTCGGTGCACCGCGACGGACGCCGCTAGGTGAGGCGCCGTACGTTCCGGACGAGTGGAGCGGTCATCTGCTCCGCACGAGCATCGGCGGCGCCATCTTGTTCGTGTCCGCCTACATGTTCGTCTTCAATATCGCCAGGACCTGGTGGTCGAAGAAGCTGCTCGCCGGTCCCGACGAAGAAGTTGAGATTCCCGTCGCCGAATCGGTGCATCCTGCTCAGGAGACACCGGCGAAGCTCGACTGGTGGACGCCCTGGCTCATCGGGACGGTGGCGTTGATCCTGGTTGCCTACGGTCCACAGTTGATCGAGCAGATCGGCAACATCGATCTGTCGTCGCCGGGGTTCAGGCCCTAATCGCACCAGAAGTGCTGGGTTTCAGGTTCTACGTTCTGGGGCCCGGTCAACGCCGTTGCGAGGATCAAAGGTTCTTCGACAACTCAGAACCGAAAACGTAGAACCAAGAACCTGTAACCCCGCTATGAATTCCGAACGTCTCAACGAACTCCAGCCTGCGGTCGACTGGGACGCCCGCCAGGGTGGAGCCGTCAAGCGATGGCTTAATCGGTTCGAGTCGTGGTCGCTGACTGTTGAGCGCCTCGTCGGCAGATTCGTTCGTGACCGGAACCTGAATCCGCTGTATCACACGGGCACCATCACGATCTTCTTGCTGGTGCTGCTCCTCGTCACGGGCATCTACCTGACCCTGTTCTATCAGTTCGGATTCGACGCCACCTACAAGGCCGTGGCGGGCATTGAGAAGAACCCGGTCGGCCGGATCGTCCGCGCCGTTCACCGGTATGCCTCCGCAGCCACGCTGATAACGGCCGCTATCCACGCATGGAGAACGTTCTTCATGGATCGATTCCGAGGAGCCCGCTGGACTGCGTGGGTCACCGGCGTGGCCTCTGTGTCGCTTGTATGGCTGGCGGGTGTCACAGGTTATTGGATGATCTGGGATGTCACCGCAGGTCCACTGAATCAGTCGCTGATCGACCTGATCGATTGGATTCCCGGCGCGGATGCGTTCATCGTCAACACCCTCACCCCAGACTATTCAGGATCTGGCTGGGTGTTTCTCGTGCTGGTCATCACCGCGCATGTGCTGGCGAGCGCGGTCATCGCTGTGATGCTCTGGTATCACCTCCGGCGGCTGAACCGGGCTCACTGGTTGCCACCTGCCCATTGGATGTGGGTATCCAGCGCTGTATTGGTCTCGGCCGCAGTTGCGGTACCGGTGGGGATGCTTCCTGCGCTGGACGTCACCGAGCGGGTTGGGACGCTCGACCTCGATCTGTGGTTTCTCGCCTACCTTCCGGCTGCATTGCGCCGACCCGTGTTGTTGTGGGCTGCCGTTGCCACCGTGACGATCATTGGAGCTGCCATCCCCTGGTTGCTGCGGCGCAGGCTGCCGTCCCCCGTGGTGGTGGACGCCGAACGGTGCACGGGGTGCACGCTCTGTTTCGTCGATTGCCCGTACACGGCGATGACGATGGGCCGGCAGGCAACCGGTGATCTCCTGGCCGTTGTCGATCCACGCAAGTGCGTGTCGTGTGGCATCTGTATCGGGAGTTGTCCGCCGCTTGCCATCTCGTTCGACGGCAAGCCCCCCGAGACCGGTTGGGCTTTGGTTCACCCGGAGTTCCGGGCGGGAGCGGAAGTCTTATATGTATGTGAGCGACATCTGCCGCATGCGACCGCCGACGGTTCGGGGATCATGATTCCGGCTACCTGTGTCGGGATGATCCATCCTGATGAGGTCGAGGCAGTGCTGTCTGCAGGAGGAAGTCGGGTGCGCCTGATTGGATGTCCGCCGGATGACTGCGCCAACCGCGAGGGGAATGAGTGGGCCCAAGCCCGATTGACCGGGCAGCGGCGCCCGAAAGCGCACGAGAGCCTCGATCTCGCCCGGGTCGAGTTCGATTGGAGAGCGCCGGGAGATCCCCCGCCGGTCAACGTTCCGATGAGGTTCCGGGAGGTGGTTCCGCCGCCACAATGGTGGCGGCTGATACCCGTTTCGATGATGATCGGAGTGTTGGCCGTCGGACAACTTCTGCTGACCTTCGTTCCGGTGGATGCGTTCGGTGACGACTCCGCGGTCGTAGAGGTCTCGATGAAACACCGCGTCGGAGCGGCTATCGAAGGAAGCCCGGCTCCCGACGGAGCGTTCGGAGGAAGCGGGACTCGACTGAGAGTACTCATCGATGGGGCGGTCGCATTGGATCGCTTGTACGGTGGATCGGCCGTGACGGTCTTTGAGCAGGTTGAGGTGAGGCCCGGATTGCACGAGGTGTTTGTCGTTGTCGACGATGGCGGCGAACGACAGATGGGGGCATTCGAGGACTCACGAGTCATCGAAGAGCGGGAGATTGTCTCGATAACCATCACCGATGCGTTGGGTGAGCCAGATCCGGAGCGAGGTGAGGATCTCTTCAAGGCTGCCGCCATCCGTGGCGGGGCCGGGTGCAGGGTTTGCCACTCGCTTCGAGAGGGCGACGACGGGGTTGGGCCGTCTCTGGCCGGCGTTGGCGCTCGCGCCGCAGAGCGTATACCGGGTGTGTCTGCTGAGGAGTATCTGCAGCAGTCGATCCTGGATCCCGATCAGTACGTCGTTGAGGGGTTTCCTTCCGGGCAAATGCGGGCGGATACCGGTGAGAGTTTGACCGATGTTGAACTGAATGATCTGGTTGCGTATCTTCTTACTTTGAGGTGATGGATGAGAGTCGTTGGATTGACGGTTGGCCTGGTTCTCTTGATTGCGTCGTGCGGATCCGGCGACGAACCCGGGCTGCTCGGTGAAGATCTCTTCACCTCGATCGTCGTCGGCGGCAAGGCCGGATGCACGGCGTGTCACTCGATCGAACCGGGCGCAGACGGCATCGGCCCGTCGCTTGCCGGGATCGGGTCTGTCGCCGGTACTCGGGTGGCCGGTGTGACGGCCGGGGAATACTTGCGGGCATCGATCACTGATCCGGATTCTCACCTCGTCGAAGGCTACGCAACCGGTGTAATGCCAAAGGGTTGGAAGTTGAGCGATGCTCAGATCGACTCCCTGGTGGAGTATCTGCTCGACCTCTAGGCTTCCGCCAGAACGACAGATCAGCGACCGGCGACCGGGGACCCGCCCCCGGGGACTCGCGACTCGCCACCGCTGGGATAGGCCGTTTCGCGCCATTCACCGTCGTTCCCGTCGAGGTGTTTCGATCCGTAGAGTTCCCCGTCGACCGTTACCGTGAAAGTGGCCGTCCCGGACACTTCCTGGGCTGCTTGGTCGGATGTACGCCATTCGACCTCGAGGAGGTTGCCGTCCAGGCGTCCGGTACCGAGCTGAAACGCCTCGGTGACGATCCACTGAAGATCGTAGATGCCGCTCCGTTGAGTATCCGTAACCTCGAGGTGTCCGGTGTATTCGTTGCCGAGTGGGTCGATGCCGTTGAGAACGTAGGTTCCCGAGAGGTTCTCGACACGGGTCGGCAGGGCGTCCTCTCCATGCATCAGTGGGTCGCTTTGGTCGCAGGCGCCGAGCGTTCCGAGGCAGAAGACGATGAGCGCCAGCCGGTATCTCCACATATGGTCGGAAGGATTGTCGAGGCGCAATGAGAGTGCGAATCGGCTCTGTTCCTGATCCGGGTGGCGTCGGATTCACGGGCCCCTTGAGGGTTTACAATTCACCCGTTGCGTCCGACCACGACGCAGGAGTATTCATGGTCGACATAACGACCGTATCGCCTCAACCGATTCAGGAACCCCGGCTCACCCAGCGAGGGAGACGTTGGTTCGTCGGTATTGCCGTTCTTGCCGCGTTGGTGGTGGGCTCGGTGTTCGCCTTCGTCACCTTTCAGCCGATCCAGGTCCTCCCCAGGGTACGTCTGGCTCCCGGCTTCAGCCTCGTCGATTCAGAGGGTCGCAGCCTGACGAGTGAGGACATGCGGGGCCGATTCGCTCTCTACACGTTCAGTTACTCGTCGTGTGTGACCTGTGACTCCATCGACCAGACCATGCGAGAGGTTCAGGAGGGTCTGGCGAGCGCGGAACTCCGCGGCTTCGAGGTTGCTCTCGTCACCATCTCGGTGGACCCGGCGGAAACTCCAGAAAGCATGGCCTCATACGCGGAGTCGGTCGGTGCAGATCCAGAGGTATGGGCTTTTGCTACAGTCAACGACCAACGCTTTCTGGCGGACGTCGTCGCAGGAGGATTCGGCACGTACTTCAGCCTCGGCGACGATGGCATCATCACTCTAGATCGGAGCTTCGTGCTAGTTGACGGCGCCGGCATCATTCGCAATGAGTACAAGTACGCGACGCAGGCCTCGGACAGTGAGCGCATTCTTCGCCATCTCGGCGTACTGGCGGAAGAGGAGGCCAACAGCCACGGTCCGGCCGGCCTGGCCTATGAAGCCGCCCATCTGTTCCTTTGCTACGCACCATGACCGAAACACTTGTACCCGAAGCCGAACACCCTTCGTCGCGACGCTGGCTTGGTTTGTCCGTTCTGCTGGTCCCTCTGCTGATCGCCGGTCTGGTCTTCTGGTGGGGTTTCAACCGTTCCCAACCACATCAATTCAGCGGATCCGTGATTCAGGGGTTGTCCGCTGCGCCGGACTTCACGCTTTCCTCAGATCGCGGTCCGGTATCTCTCAGTGACTACGCGGGAAGAATCGTGATGATCTACTTCGGCTACACGTTCTGTCCCGATGTCTGTCCGACGACATTGGCGGATGCTGCCGCCGCCATCGACAGCCTCAGTGACGATGATGCGGAAGATGTCCAACTCATCTTCGTGACGATCGACCCGGCCAGGGACACGGCCGATCGGCTCGGGGAGTATGTTCGCCACTTCGATGATCGGTTTGTTGGCTTGACCGGGACTGAAGAAGAAATCGGATCGGTGGCCACACTCTATGGAATCTATTACCGGGCCGGAGAAGGCTCGGAGGCCACCGGTTATCTGATGGAGCACACGGCGACGCTCCTGGTCATCGACCAGGCAGGCAATCTGAAGATCGTCATCCCATTTGGCGTCGAGTCGGACGCGATCGCGTCAGATCTCGAATACATGCTGCGTTAGGAGTTCAAACATGAAAGTGACATGGGTTTGGTCGATTGCTGCACTTGCCCTGGTGGCTGCCGCCTGCGGTGGAGGAGCCGACATAGAGGTTGCTGATGCGTGGGGGAGACCGTCCCCTTCGGTCGCTGCCAACGGCGCTTTCTACATGGTGATAACGAACAACACAGACTCCGCCGATCACCTCGTCGCCGCCTCCTCTCCGGCGTGTGCAGTGGCGGAACTGCACGAGTCGATGATGAACGACGGTGTGATGGGCATGGCTCCGGTCGGTCCGGCCGGGATCGAGATCCCGGCTAATAGCCAGACGACACTCAAAGTCGGTGGCCTGCACGTTATGTGCATCGATAAGCAAGCAGAGTTTGTTGCAGGAGATACATTTAGCGTGACGCTCGAGTTCGAGAACGCCGGGACGGTCGACGTGGAAGCTGAGATCAAGGAGGGCTAGTGGGAACGGGCCCCGGTGTATCGGTCCCCCCAGGGAGGAGCGACCTACGGCAATGACCCCTGAAGTGCTCTTCGTATGCGTGCACAACGCCGGGCGCAGCCAGATGGCGGCCGCCTTTCTTCGCCACTATGCCGGTGACCACGTGGTCGTTCGGTCGGCCGGTTCAATGCCTGCCGCGGAAGTGAATCGGTCGGTGGTGAAGTCGATGGGCGAACTCGGCATCGCACTCAACGAAGCGGTTCCCAGGCAACTGAGTGACGGGGACCTTCGCGCGTCGGACGTGGTCATCACGATGGGCTGCGGAGACGCCTGCCCGATCTTCCCGGGCAAGCGCTATCTCGACTGGGAACTCGAGGACCCAGCCGGGAAATCGGTTGAGGAGATCCGTCCAATCCGTGACGAGATCGGCCGTCGCGTGAAGCTGTTGCTGGACGAGTTGCTGTAGCCATCCGGGGGAGGCTTGCGGTGGAGTTCTCCCCTCACGAAAGGGGGAGTAACGCGGTTCTGAGCGGGAGTTTCGCAAAGCGAAACTCCAATTTGATTGGCACTTCGTGCCAATCAAACGTTCACCAGCCGTTCACTTCCACGCCAGACCACGGTTAACCGCGCTCTCTACCGTTTCCGCCGGAGCGACGACGGCTCCCAGGTGATGGCGAATTCTCGATCCACCCTGCACGAAGCCAACCGTGGAGTATCCGATGTTCAAGAAGCTGAGCACCCTGGTCGCGTTGAGCGCGACACTGGCAATTGTATCGGCAGCCTGTGGTGGCTCGACGGCGGATACCACCGCCGCCCCCTCCCGAGAGACCACCGCCACTACTCAGGGGACGGCGCCTCCGACGGGTGACGGGATTCTGCCGATGGTTGATCCCTTGGATATCACGGGTGACATAGCGGCGGCAGGTTCCTCGACGGTGTTCCCGTTGGCCGAGGCTATGGCGGCCCGGTTCGAGAACGAGGGGTATTCGGGTCAGATCACGATCGACAGTATCGGTTCGGGCGCCGGGTTCGAGCGGTTCTGCGTTGAGGGGGAATCGGACATCTCGAATGCGTCCCGCCCCATCAAAGACGAGGAGGTCACGTCGTGCCGGTTGATCGGTCGCGATCCGATCGAGATTCGTCTTGGGACGGATGCGCTGGCGGTGACGGTGTCACCGGGCAATACGTTCGCAACCGACATCACACTAGAGGAGCTGGCTGTGCTGTTCTCGACGGCTGAGACCTGGCAGGACGTGCGAGCGGATTGGCCGGCCAATCCGGTGGCCCGGTTCATTCCCGGCACCGACTCGGGCACGTTCGACTACTTCGTGGAAGAGGTCTTCGCCGAGGACGAGGGCCCGATCCTGGCTGCTGCCGACACTCAGAAGTCCGAGGACGACAACGTTCTGGTCCAGGGCATCACCGCGGACGGTTGTGACATTGGCAATGTATCGACCACGTGCGCAGTTGGGTTCTTCGGATACGCCTACTACGCGGAGAACCAGGATTCGCTGAACGTGCTTGCCGTTGAGGGTGTCGAGGCAACGGCAGAGGCGGTCGATGCAGGTGAGTATCCCCTGGCGCGCCCGCTGTTCATGTACACCACGGCTTCGATCATGGCGGAAAAGCCCCAGGTGGGAGCGTTCCTCAACTTCGTGCTGACTTTCGTGGACGAGGAGATCATCGGGGTCGGCTACTTCCCCGCCCCGGCAGCAGATCTCGATGCTGCCAGGTCGGCCCTCGCCGGGGCCCTCGGGGGATAGCGACGTACCGGCGAATGGTGAGTGTTCCTCCGGCTCTCACCCAACCGGTCATCTGAGCAAGGGAGACTGACACGACCAGCACTACCGAACCGGCGGGGACTGTCGACCTGACAAGGAGGTCGCGCCCGATCGAGGCCGCCGTACAAGGGTCCTTGTTTCTCGCCGGCATGATCTCGATCCTGACCACGATCGGGATCGTCGTCGTCCTGGGCCGTGAAGCCCTTTTGTTCTTCCAGACGAAGGAAGTGTCACTCGGTGAGTTCTTCAGTTCGACGACTTGGGAACCACAGATATTCGAGTTCGGGATCTGGCCGCTCGTACGGTCCACGCTCATGGTCGGCTTCATTGCCGTGTTGGTGGCGGTACCCCTCGGCCTGGCTACGGCCGTCTACCTCAGCGAATACGCCTCGGATCGCGCCCGCGGTCTGCTGAAACCCGTACTCGAGGTGCTGGCGGGCATACCAACCGTCGTCTACGGCTACTTCGCTCTCACGTTCGTGACTCCTCTCCTGCGATCGCTCCTCGGTGTGTCGCTGGTCGAGATCTTCAACGTGGCGTCTGCCGGGATTGTGGTGGGAGTTCTGATCATTCCACTTGTCAGCTCGATGAGCGAGGACGCTCTCCATGCAGTGCCCCTCTCTTTGCGCGAGGCCGCCCACGGGCTCGGCGCCACCAAACTCGAAGTGTCCCTGCGGGTGGTGCTTCCAGCCGCCCTCTCCGGCATCACGGCCGCAATCGTGGTCTCGGTGTCGAGGGCAATCGGAGAAACGATGGTGGTAGCAATCGCGGCAGGCGCGGCGCCGCGCAACTGGAATCTCGGCAAGGATGGCCTGTTCAGCACTGTGCTCAATCCCTTCATCTCGGGCGAAACGATGACCGGACACATCGTGCGGATCTCAGGAGGCGACCTCAGCTACAACTCCATCGACTACGACAGCGTGTTCGCCATCGGCCTCATGCTGTTCCTGATGACACTGTCCCTGAACATGCTGAGCCGCCGGTTCGTGGCCAGATTCCGCGAGGTCTACGAATGACCGCCGGAGAGTTCCCGGAGGGGCCTCAACTCGATGCCCAGATCAACCGGCGGCGCCGGCGTGGCGCCTACCTCCGGATCTCCTTTCTGGCATCGTTGATCGTTGCGATATTGGCGCTGTTGACCCTGCTGTTCAACATCGTCAACAGTGCGTTCGGTCTGGTGGCGCTCGAGAGTGAGGTGGCGCCGGCGGCCCTGGTCGAGGCGCTCGGCCTCGACACCACCTCATCCGCCCTGGTCGACCTGTCCAAGGACGATCTGGTGGCGGTGCTGCGCACCAACGTCAACAACAACGTCGGCCGGCGTCTGGAACGAGACCAGCGCTTCTACGACGATCGGCTCGTATTCGAAACGCAAACGAAATGGGACGAATTGTGTGGCCGTGCGGTAGATCGTCCGGCGGGTTGTTCGACCGGCGCACGGGGACGGGACGATGTGTACGCGCTCGTCATCGAGCAAATTGTCCAGCCGAAGGTGCGGGAGACCTGGTTGCTCTTCGATTCGATCTTCCACCGAGCCGGGATCGAGGAGAGAGCGGCTGCGCTCTACCCCAGCGCCGACCTCGTCTTTCGCTCGTGGCTTTCGGTCGATTTCGTGACAAGTCCGCAATCCCCGCAGGCAGAAGTCGCCGGGGTGCGCACGGCCATCCTGGGTTCTCTGTGGATCGTCGGGGTTACGATCCTCTTCTCGTTCCCGGTCGGAGTGGGCGCAGCGGTCTACCTGGAGGAGTACGCCCGGGACACTCGCCTGAATCGCCTCGTCCAGACGAACATCAACAATCTGGCCGGGGTCCCCTCGATCATCTACGGGATGCTCGGCCTGGCCATCTTCGTTCGGGTTCTCGAAGCATTCACCAGTGGCGCCGCCTTCGGCGGAGTCGAAGGCAGCGTCACGGCCAACGGCCGCACCGTTGTCTCAGCGGGGCTGACGCTGGGTTTGCTGATTCTCCCCATCATCATCATCAACGCTCAGGAGGCGATCCGGGCTGTTCCCCAGTCATTGCGGTCGGCAGGAATGGCACTGGGCGCTTCGCAGTGGCAGACAATCCGTGCCCATGTTCTACCGAATGCGATCCCGGGCATTCTCACCGGCGCCATCCTGGCTGTTGCTAGAGCACTGGGTGAAACCGCGCCACTCGTCGTTGTCGGTGCGTCGACTTTCATTACTGCAGATCCGACCGGACCCTTCTCCAAGTTCACTGCTCTCCCTATTCAGATCTTCCAGTGGACGTCGCGACCTCAGGACGAGTTCCGCAACATCGCCGCCGCCGCGATCATCGTGCTCCTGGTCCTGTTGCTGATGTTGAACGCGACCGCGATCGTCCTCCGCAATCGCTACGCAAGGAGGGTTTGATGCCCGATGAGAACGCATTCGTGAGAACCACGATCTCCGAGTCGGCCAAGGTGATGCCCGCCCAACTCACGTCTGCGATGGAGATTCGCTCCATGAACGCCTACTACGGATCTTTCCGGGCCGTGAAGGAGGTCGACCTCACCATCTATGACCATTACATCACGGCTCTCATCGGCTCATCCGGTTGCGGAAAGAGCACACTGCTGCGGGCTCTGAATCGGATGAATGATCTCGTTCCGGGAGCCCGTGTGGAAGGAGACGTCCATTTCCACGGAACCAATATCTACGCCGACGACGTTGACCCCGTCGAGGTACGGCGCCGGATCGGAATGGTCTTCCAGAAACCCAATCCATTCCCGAAGAGCATCTACGACAACGTCGCCTGGGGCGCCAGGGTCAACGGGTACCGTGGCAACATGGCGGAGCTGGTGGAGGGGGCACTTCGGCAAGCCGCGCTGTGGGACGAGGTGAAGGACAAGCTCGACCAGAGCGGGTACTCGCTGTCGGGCGGTCAGCAGCAGCGCCTCTGCATCGCTCGTACCATCGCCGTGAAGCCGGAGATCATTTTGATGGACGAGCCGACCTCGGCGCTCGACCCGGTGGCGACGTTGCGTATCGAGGAACTCATCCAGGAACTCAAGGAGCGCTACACCATCGTTATCGTGACACACAACATGCAGCAAGCTGCCCGTGCGTCGGACTTCACCGCCTTTTTGAACATGGACGAGGACAGGGCGGGAAGAGTGGTCGAGTTCGGCAGAACGGCAGATATCTTCACGAAGCCTGAGCACGAAGAGACCGAGAACTACATCACGGGACGGTTCGGATGACCCAGCCTCGCCGGCACTTCCATCAGGAGCTCGAGAGGCTCGTGGAGCGACTGGTCTTCATGGCCGACCTCGCAGAGCGGGCGGTCGGGAAGGCGGTGCTGGCTCTCGTCTCGGGCGACACCGCCCTGGCCGATGAAGTCGTCGCCGAAGACCAGGCGATCGACGACCTATACATGGCAATCCATCAGGAGTGGTTGGAGACGATGGCGTTGCAGACACCGGTTGCCATCGACCTGCGCTTGATGTCGGTGATACTGCACCTCGATGTGACACTCGAGCGGATGGGCGATCAGGCGACCAACGTGGCCAAGGTGGTTCGAGCCATTGAGGGGCTGCCACGAGAGCCGATGATCCTCGAGCATGTTCGTGAGATGGGCGATCTGGTCGGGCCGATGGTGAGCACCGCCATGGACGCATTCGTCCAGCGGGATCTCAACGTGGCTCTCCGGGTGCCGGAGATGGACGAACCGGTCAACCGGCTGAATCGGAGCATGGCCCGTGAGATCGCCAACTGTGGCCGGGATCTCGATCTGCTCGAATGGGCGGTGCCGATGCTGATGGTCGCCCGTGCACTGGAGCGAGTTGGCGATCAGGCGGTCGACATAGCCGAGCAGGTTGCGTTCCTCATCACCGGTGAATTTCAGGAGTTCACCCGGCCGGATACCGACGATGCTCACTGAATCCCCGCTGGTCCTCGTCGTCGAGGACGAGGAGGCGCTGGCCGATTCAATCCGATACAACCTCGAACGGGAGGGCTACACGGTCGAGATAGCAGCAGACGGCAGGACCGCCGTGCAAAGGTTCCGCGCCGCTCATCACGATCTCGTGCTGCTCGATCTGATGCTGCCCGGGATGTCGGGACTCGACGTGTGCCGGACCCTTCGAGCCGAGTCCATCGTTCCGATCATCATCGTCACGGCAAAGGACAGTGAAGCAGATGCTGTCGCCGGGCTCGAGGTCGGCGCCGATGATTATGTGAAGAAGCCGTTCTCAATGCGCGAGTTACTGAGCCGCGTTCGGGCCAATTTGCGACGGACATCCCTCGGAGTGGCCGCAGACTCGGATGTACTGGAGAGCGCATCACTCAGGCTCGATATCGATCGCCACGAACTCCAGGTCAGAGGTCTGGTTGTCGAACTACGCCCGAAGGAGTTCGATCTTTTGGAGGCGCTACTTCGTCGAAGAGGGCGCCTTGCCACACGGCAAATCCTCATCGAAGACGTATGGGGCCCGGGGTATTTCGGGGATACGAAGACTCTAGATGTGCACATCAAGCGCCTGCGCCACAAGATTGAAGCGGATCCCAATGCTCCGGACCTGATCGTGACGGTGCGGGGCCTCGGCTACAAACTGCTCGATGACTGATTCAATCACCCGACGCCGCCGCGCCGGCCGGCCGACCCTCGCCCGCCGGCTGCTCGCCTGGTATGCGCTGGCGGTCGTGGCCCTCCTGCTGGTCCTGGGCATGGTGATCAACCAGCGGACGGGCGATCTCCTGATCGATGAACTCACCAACTCGCTCGAGGAAGAGGCGAAAGTTGTGCGCTTCTCCCTGGAGCAGTCGCCGGCCATCCAGGAGGACACCACCGCGCTGGGCGACAGAATCGGGACGCGTATAACCATCATCGCGGCCGACGGAACTGTGCTTGCAGATTCACGTTCGAACCCTGCCGAGATGGTCAACCACGAGACCCGGCCCGAGGTGATGGCTGCGTTGGCCGGCGAGCTAGGGGTCGACTCCAGACTCAGCGAGACTGTGGGTGTCTCGTTTCGCTATGTTGCCCTCCCGGTGGCGGACGGACGGATCTACAGGTTGTCTGTCCCCTTGACTGAGCTCGACGAGTCATTGAACCGTCTTCGGTTTTCGATCGTCGGGAGCGCCCTGCTCATGATCTTGGTAGGTCTGGCCGCCGTGTGGCTGGTGGCGTCGAGGATTTCCCGCCCGCTCGGCGACATCACGGACGCCGTCTCCCGGATCGCGGACGGCGACACGACCAGGCGGATGCCGGCGCCGCGCCTCGCCGAGTCGGCGCGGTTGGCGCAGTCGGTCGAACGGATGGCCGGCGAACTCCAGCAAAGGGTCGCCGACGCAGAAGATGCCCGCAGCCTGCGGGATGATGTCCTGTCCGCGCTGCCGGACGCCGTAGTCCTGATCGACGCCGGTGGATCGGTTGTCTACGCCAACCAGCCGGCCAGAGGGCTGTTCGGAGCTCCAGCCGCTGTGAGCGGGCTGGCGCCCTCGGCTGCGAAGCGAGTTGTGATCGAAGCCCTGGCAACCTCCCGGCTGCAACGCGGTGAGTTCACAGCAGGCATACCGCCCGTCGCGTACGCCGTCACGGTTCTTCCGCTCGAGAAGGGTCGAATGGTCTTGTTGGTCGCTCGAGACATCACCGAATCCAAACGGGTGGAGTCCATGCGGCGGGACTTCGTCGCCGACGCGTCGCATGAGCTGAAGACGCCGGTCGCCGCCATCAGGGCGGGTGCCGAAACGATTCTTCGTGCCGTCGAGGACGACCCGGCGGCGGTGACGCGTTTCGCTGAGCAGATCGACCGGATTGCCATACGGCTCGGCCGCCTGGTTTCCGACTTGCTCGATCTTTCGCGACTTGAGGGCGAGCGGCCGACGGTCGAACCGGTCCGACTCGACCGGTTGGTCGAAGATGAGGTCGTAGCGATTCGGTCGGCTGCCGCAGGAAACAAGATCGAGTTGAACCTCCGCCTCGATAACGTCGAAGTGTTGGCAAACTCCGACGACCTGCGACTCGGCTTCCGAAACCTGCTCGACAATGCGATTCGTTACACGCCGGCAGACGGAACGGTGAAGGTCGAGCTCCGCCGGCAAGGTGCAGAGGCAGTGCTCGAGGTGAGCGACTCCGGAATCGGAATTCCCAGTCGGGACCTGCCTCGTATATTCGAGAGGTTTTACCGGGTCGATGCGGCCCGCTCGAGAGAGACGGGCGGCACCGGTCTGGGGTTGGCAATCGTCAAGCATGTCGTCGAGCGGCACGGCGGGTCGGTCGAGGTTGCGAGTGAACTGGGGCGGGGGTCGACATTCACTATCCGGCTTCCAATAGGCGACTTGCCGTAGAGAGCCGGGCCGAGCGAGGAGTCTGTCGTGCCGGTTTCGCCTAGGCGAAACTCAAACTTGCCGGGCACTTCAGTGCCCGGCAAGCGGCTACCAACGATCAGCTTTATCCTCGTCGTAGTAGTCGAGGCGGTCGAGTGGCATCACCAGGGAGGTGAGCACGTTCATCGAGTGGGCGGTGATTCGCTTGAAGTAGCGGTACAGCAGTGCCAGTGGCACGGCCTCACTCGCCGGTGCCGTCGACTGGATTTGCGCGAGGACGAGGTCGTCGTACTCGCTGAGGTGTTCATCTTCCGTCTGGAGGATCTCATGTGCTGCTTCGGCGTCACGTTCGCCGAAGATCCGGGCGGTCTCGGCGATGAGCCGGGAGATTCTGTCACGGTGGGCCAGGAGGCCATCTCTGAGACCACTCGACGATAGATCCACTCCGGCACTCGCCAGATCGAAGATGTTCTTGGCATAGTCGCCGATCCGTTCGGCGTCCTTCACGATGCTCATCGAAACCAGCACCATCGGGATGTCGGCAGAGGCGCCGCGGACACTGGTGTGCACGATGAGTTCCCGTCGCACCTCGCGTTGGGCCTTGTTGACCCGGCGATCCGTCTTCTTGATGTCCTTCTTGACGAGTTCCGGATCGGTGCCGCCGAGGAGCGCGTTGATTGCTGCGTCGAAGGTGTGACGGCAGTCGACCAGCATCTGTTGAATCGTCTGCTCGATCTGCTCGAGTTCCTTGTCGGCTCCACCTCTAAAGAATTCCATCACCATGATTGCCCTCCTCAGTTCAATATAAGTATGCCGATCATCGGCACCAGGATGAAGACGCCCACGACGTAGGCCAGTACCGCCGACTTCCTGACCTCCGCAACGTCCGCCAACTTCCGAGCGAGGAACAGCGGGATCCGACGTATCGCCGGGATCGGGTAGAAGACAGCGATGCCTGCCACGTTGAAGAGTGTGTGGGTGAGTGCGATCACCAGCGCGGCGGGCGACTCTGCCGCCAGGGAGGCGAGCAACGCGGTGACCGTGGTGCCGACGTTGGCGCCGAGCGTGACGGGGAAGCCGTTCTCGAGGGTCAGGACCCCGGCGGCGATCATCGGTACGAGGACCGAGGTGGTGATGGACGATGACTGGACGGCCACGGTCATCAGCAACCCTATGGCGATGGCGGGTAGGCCTCCGCCCCGGGAGAGCACCGCGTTCATCGATCGTTCGATCCGCCCCGCCATGACCAATCGCATGTTCACCGTGATGTAGGCGAGGGCCAGGAAGATCAGAGCAAGCCCGAGAACGAGGAGCGCGAAACCCATCGCCGTTTCGTTCTCGGTGATCCGTTCGACGATTGATTCGAACCACGAAACGGGTGCTTTCACCGCCGACTTGATCGGGCTGTCCGGGTTTTCGAACTGAAGGGAGGTGTTGGCTCCGAGAAGGTCGGCCAGCCACTCAGCGCTTTTCGAAAGGAACTTGGTGGCGAGTTCGAGGGGAAGGAAGAGGGCTACGGCGAGGATATTGAAGAAGTCGTGCATGGTGGCTCCGGCGAAGGCGCGCTTGAACTCCGCGCTGCGCCGGAGGAAGCCGAGCGAGGCAAGCGTGTTCGTCACCGTCGTGCCGATATTGGCTCCCATGATCATCGGGACGGCGAAGGGCACGGACAGCGTTCCAGCGCCGACCAGGCCCACGATCGTGGACGTTGAGACCGAGGAGGATTGCACCAGCACGGTGGCGAGGATCCCGACGAACAATCCGGCGATCGGGTTGGAGACGTTCGCGAACAGGCTGTCGGTGAAATCTGAGCCGAATGACTTGATACCCGATTCGAGCGCCTTGACGCCTACCAGGAAGAGGTACAGGAGGAAGAGCACGAGGATGAGACGTGCCCAGGTCGGAAGGTCCCGTTTGGTGCCTTGCTCTTCGGTGTCCATCGTGCCGTGCCTCCAGGTGGAGTTGGGTCGTCCCTCGTGGCGGGAAGGACACTAGTGCCTGAGTGGAGGTCGAGATCCGGGTGTGACCGTTATCCCGTCGGCGGGTCTATCGGGCGTGCAGAGGTCGACTCAGTTGCCCTCTTCCTGGTCCGGCACGATCGGGGGAACCTCGCCCATGCCGTGTGTCCCGCTGCCGGGAATCCACCAGACTCGCTTGGAGCCTTTGGCGTGCCCATAGTCACCCCGGAGCACGCCGACGGCGTAGCGGATGAACCAGATGATGATCAGAAGTGCGACCGCACTGAACACCCAAGTCAGCACGGTGTTGAGCATTAGTAGTGCTGCACCGCTTCGAGGAACTTCCGTGTGCGCTCGTGCTGTGGCGACTCGATCACCTGGGCAGGGGGGCCGTCCTCGACGATGACGCCTCCGTCGATGAAGGCGACTCGATCTGCCACCTGGCGGGCGAATCCCATTTCATGGGTCACGACCATCATGGTCATTCCTTCGGACGCCAACCCGCGCATCACGTCCAGCACCTCGCCGACCAGCTCGGGGTCGAGCGCCGAGGTGGGTTCGTCGAACAACATCAGGTTCGGGTTCATGCACAGCGATCGGGCGATTGCCACCCTCTGCTGCTGGCCCCCCGACAGGCGAATCGGGAACTCATCCGCTTTGTCCGTGAGCCCGACGCGTTCCAGCATCTTGTTGGCGACGTCGTTCGCCTCGTCATCGGAGCGTTTCAGCACACGTTTCTGGGCAATCGTGAGGTTGCCGAGGACGGTGAGGTGCGGGAAGAGGTTGAAGCGCTGAAACACCATCCCGATTCGGGTTCGAACGGCGTCGACGTCGGTCTCGAAGTCGGTGATATCGATGCCCTCGACGAAGATCTTGCCTGCGGTGGGCACCTCGAGGAGATTGACGCAGCGGAGTATCGTCGACTTCCCGGAGCCGGACGGGCCGATCACACAGACGACCTCTCCTGTCGCCACCTCGAAATCGATGCCCTTGAGCACCTCTAGGTTCCCGAAAGACTTGTGGAGACCGACGATCTTGATGGGAGGGACGTTGGAGTTCATCGGTTCACCTCGCCTTGGCGGCCTTGCGTTCGAGTACCGCGACTAGTTGCGTGAGCGGCAGTGTGATCGCCAGGTACACGATTGCGATCACCGTGAGCGGCGTGCCGTTGAACTTCTGGTTCATGAGATCGCGTCCGAACTTCGTGAGTTCCTTCGAGACCGGTGTGGTGCCGAGCACGAAGAACAAGGAAGTGTCTTTGATCAGGAGCACGAGTTCGTTCGTGAGGGGTGGGATGATGATCCGAAAAGCCTGCGGGAGGATGATGCGGCTCATCGCCTGCCCGGGACTCATTCCGAGCGACCGGGCCGCCTCCATCTGGCCGCGCGGCACGGCTTGGATTCCCGCTCGGATCGTCTCGGCCATGTAGGCGGCGGCCACGATTCCAAGGCCAACGGCACCTTTCCCGAGCGTGCCTCCGGGTACTTCGAACCCATCGAACGCAATCGGCAGTGCGAAGGCAACGAAAATGAGGGTGACCAGGGCCGGAAGGCCGCGGAACAACTCGATGTAGGCGGTGGCGATCCACTTGTAGGGCCGGATCGGTGACATCTTCATCAGCGCCAGGATCAGCGCCATGACGAGGCCGAGCGAGAATGCCAGCAACGTATAGAGCAGGGTGTTCTTGGCGGCGATCGTGATGACTTCCGGCAACATGTCGGCTGCCACGTCGACGTTGGCGAAGGAGCGCTGCAGCGTCGCCCAGTCTGCGAAGAGCAGGACCACGATGGCGATGATCACGAGGACCGAGTAGAGGGTCGCCCGGCTTATCAGGAGTTTGGTTCTCTTTGTCACGCTGCCTTCCCGACGCGCTGAGGGGGACCCTAGCGGGTCCCCCTCAGCGAGGTCTGTGGATCGGCGAGTTTTGTTTACGCGCTGAAGTACTTGTCGAAGATGTCCTGGTAGGTGCCGTTGTCGCGCAGGGTCTGGAGGGCCTCGTTGACTGCGGTCAACAGGGCTTCCTTACCTTCTTCCTGGGTGGCGAATCCGTAGTTCTCTCCCGTCGAGTAGGTGGCCACGACCTCAACGGTGTCGTCTTTCTGCGCGCGGTCGGCGTTGACCGGCAGATCCTGCAGGATGCCGTCGACGTTGCCGGACTCGAGGGCCACGAACAACTCGCCGCCGTTTTCGAAGGAGAGGAGTTGGACGCCACTAGGGGCATTGTCCTGGGCGTACGCCTCACCGGTTGTGCCGGATTGAACACCGAGGTTCTTTCCATCGAGGTCGTCGAGGGTGGCGTAACCCGAGTCCTTCTTGACGAGCAGCGACTGTGCGGCGTCGAAGTATGGATCCGAGAAATCGATGTTTGCTTCACGCTCTTCGGTGATAGTGATGGCCGATGCGGCGATGTCACACTGATTGGCGGCCATGGCGCTGCCCGAGGTGATGGCGTCGAAGCCCGTGCCGAGGAACTCCAACGTTAGGCCCAACTCGTCTGCGATCGCTTGCATCAGGTCGACGTCGAACCCGGTATATTCGCCGTCGACTTCGTACTCAAAGGGCTCGTAGGGGATCTCAGAGCACACGGTCAATGTGTCGGCTGTTACCAGGCCGAATTCGCTGGTGTCTGCTTCGCTGCCGCCGCAGGCCGCTCCGACCAGCGAGAACGCCAGCAGCAGCACGAAGATCGTTGTCCATTTGCTTCTCACGGTGTCTTCCTCCCATTGGGAACGAGGAGTCTGCTCTCCCCGTATCTGGAACTCTAGGTCGTGCGATCGAAAGGTGCAGATCGAGAGGAGGTACCCGGTATGAAGTACTCGCTACTGGGTATCGGGTAGGAGGACTTCGATGGGGTTGAGCGAGAAGCGATGCCGAGCATCGCGTAGCAGGCATATGTCCCAGTACCCGGTACCTCGTACCTCAGCGGGTCAGCTTCCGCTCACCAGGCCCAGGACACGCTCCGCAATCGACTCCGCATCGAGCCCGATCGATTTCATGATCTCGCCGGCCGAACCTGCGGGGAGGAACTCGTCCGGAATGCCCATTATCCGGATGCGATCGGCGAGACCGTGCAGGCTCACCGTCTCCAGAACCCCGGCGCCGAAGCCGCCGCTGATGACGTTATCTTCGAGCGTGATAACCATCGGATAGGAACGCACCCAGTCGACTAGGCGCTCGTCCATCGGTTTCACCCAGCGAGCATTGACCAGGCCGACCGAGACGCCTTGCTGTGCCAGCGTCAACCGAGCCTTCTGAGCGAGTTCGACCATTCGGCCGGTTGCGAGCAGCAATACGTCTGATCCGGACTCGAGTTCTTCCCAAATGCCGATTTCGATCGGCTCGACGGGCAGTTCCGGGATCGTGCCTGCTCCACCCTTCGGGAAGCGGATCGCCATGGGGCCCTCGTGAGTGACGCCGGCTGCGACCATCGCACAGAGTTCGCGTGCATCCGATGGTGCTCCGATGGTCATGCCGGGAATCAACCGCAGATATGAAAGATCGAAGGCTCCATGATGAGACGGACCGTCCGGTCCGGTCACCCCCGCTCGATCGAGTAGGAAGGTGACCGGCAGATTGTGCATCGCCACATCCATCATGACTTCGTCGAAGGCTCGCTGCAGAAAGGTTGAATACACGGCAACGACCGGACGCTTGCCGCTCATCGCCAACCCTGCGGCCAGCGCAACTGCGTGCTGCTCGGCGATACCGGTATCGATGACCCGGTCGGGGAACTCGCCTGCCATTTCACCGAGACCGGTCGGAGACACCATGGCGGCGCTGATGGCGACGACATCCTCGTTCTGACGGGCCGCGTGGAGGACGGCCATGGCGGCGATGTCCGTCATCTTCAGTTCGGAGTTGGTCGGCCGGCCCGACTCGACGTCGAAAGCGCTCACCCCGTGCAGCTTCTCGACCTCATCGTTGATGGCCGGTTCGTACCCGCGGCCCTTGTCTGTGATGACATGGACGATGGCCGGTTCTCCCATGTCTTTGGCGTGTTCGAGCGCCTCTTCCATTGCCTGGAAGTCGTGGCCGTCGAGGATCCCCGAGTATTTGAGGCCGAGCACATCGAATACGGTGGCCGGTTCGACCAACTGTTTGAGGCTCTCTTTCAAACGAAAGGCCAGTTCGTCGGCGGTGTCACCCACGATGGGAAGGGAGCGCAAAACCCGACCGGTGAGTTTCTTGGCGTGCTCGTAGCGAGGGTTGAACCGTAGATGAGCCAGCGCAGCCAATCCGCCGACCGTCGGTGCATACGAACGGCCGTTGTCGTTGACGACGATGATCAGGTTCGGCGGTCGCGTCACCGCGATGTGATTGAGGGCCTCATACGCAACTCCACCCGTCAGCGCACCATCGCCGATCACCGCAATCGTGTAGTGGCCGTTGCCCGCCTCCGCGTTGGAGATGGCGTTGCCGAGCGCATAGCTGAGCGATACAGAGGCGTGGCTGTTCTCGACGAAGTCGTGGTCGCTTTCGGCCCGGCTCGGGTAGCCCGTCATTCCGCCGAACGAGCGGAGCGAGTCGAAGCCGTCCTGGCGGCCGGTGACGATCTTGTGGATGTATGCCTGATGTCCGACGTCCCAGTAGATGCGGTCGTCCGGGCTCTCGAAGACTCGGTGAAGAGCCAGGGTCAGTTCGACGATTCCGAGATTCGGTGACAGATGGCCCCCGGTCCGCGAGATCTTCTCGACCATGAATTGTCGAATCTCGGCCGCCAGCTGCTCGAGTTCATCGACGTCGAGGCTGCGAAGGTCTGCAGGATCCTGGATGTGTTCGAGAAAGTTCACGTGCGTTTCATCAGTGTGGGTGGTGGTGTCGGCGACAACCGCTTGTGCGGTCGGAAATGAGGGTCACAGCCTAGCGCTGCAACGGGCCACTGGTCACGGCCGATCTGAAATAGGTCCCACTTTTGGTTGATGCGTCCGTACGGCCCTGTCTATGGTGGTTTCACTAATCGGGGAGGCGCAGTCCCTGAATTCCCATTTGGGAGGAGCAGAATGAATCTCAAGAAACTAATGGCGGTACTGGCGGTATTGGCTCTGGTGCTGACGGCGTGCGACGCCGGAGGGGGCGGAGATGAGACCACTCCCACCACGGCCGTCACCCCGGATGACGGCACTACTACCGAGACCACCGCAGGCGGAACCGATACCGGAGCGCAGACGGGTGGAAGCCTTCTCGACGAGGTTATCGCCCGCGGAACTCTGAACTGTGGTGTGAACGAAACCCTGCCCGGATTCGGTTCGAAGGATGAGACGGGCGCGTTTGTCGGTTTTGACATCGATCTCTGTCGTGCAGTGGCAGCCGCGGTGCTCGGCGACTCAGAAGCGGTGAACTACACCGCATTGACGGCCGCCCAGCGCTTCGAGGCTTTGTCCTCTGGTTCGATTGACATGCTCAGCCGGAACACGACCTGGACCCAGAGCCGTGATGGCGAGTTGGGCGTGGACTTTGCCCCGACCACCTACTACGACGGACAGCAGGTCATGGCTCTGGCTGCGGACGGATTCGACAGCGGCTCAGGCCTTGCGGATCTCGCCGGTGCAGTCATATGCACCAACGCCGGAACGACGACCGAGAAGAACATCACCGAGGCGATGCAAGCGGCCGGTGCGGATTTCACGCTCACCACCTTCGAGGACTTCAACATCGTGTTGGAGAATTTCAAGAGTGGCGCCTGTGATGCCGTTACCACCGATGGTTCTGGTCTCATTTCGCGCAAGTCCACGGATGAGCCCGCCCCCGGCGACTGGGTCATCTTCCCGGCGGTGCCGATCTCCAAGGAACCGCTCGGTCCCGGCGTCGCCCAGGGTGATGCGAAGTGGGCCGATGCGGTCAACTGGTCGATCTACGCCATGATCATCGCTGAGGAACTGGGAGTGGACAGCTCCAACGTGGACGCCATGCAGGCGAGTCCCCCTAATGGTGAGGTTCAGCGTTTGCTCGGCGGCGAGGAAGAAAAGCAGACGGCAATGGGCCTTTCTGCCGATGCGTTCTACAACGTCATCAAGCAGGTCGGCAACTACGGGGAGGTCTTCGATCGGCATCTCACAGTGCTGGGACTCGAGCGAGGTCTCAACGCACTGTGGAGCGACGGTGGTCTGATCTACGCACCGCCGGCCCGGTAACCGACTACTAGGAAACAGTGAGGGGGCGCGCGAGCGCCCCCTCACCACAACGGCGCGCGGAGGGGTTTTTTGACGCAGACCGTCGAACCGAAGGAAGCACACGAGCGGCCCCCGCTCTGGCGGGACGCCACCGTCCTGAAGTGGGCAGCCCAGATTGCGGTCCTGATAGGACTGATCTTCGTGGGTGTGGTTGCCGTTCGCAGCGCCGCAGCCAATCTCGAGGCGCAAGGCCTGACCTTCTCCTGGCGGTTCTTGAGTGATGCGCCGGGCATTCAACTTTCTGAGGGCTTCGCCACACTGCCCTCGTCCGGCCTCGAGGCGATTCTCGTCGGCGTTGTCAACATGTTGCGGGTCACCGCCTCTGGCGTTGTGGCCGCCACGATCCTCGGAGTAATTGTCGGCATTGCCAGGCTCTCTTCGAACTGGTTGGTCAACAAGGCCTCCACCGTGTACGTCGAGACCATTCGCAACGTTCCGCTGTTGCTCCAGATTGTGTTCTGGTTTGCAGTCTTTGGTTCTCTTCCAAGCTTGGAATCCGAGGGCTCGGGGCCGATCGAGGGGTGGCTGTACGCCACGAACAAGGGTTTATCCATTCCGTGGTTCTTTCCGCGTGAAGCGTTTTGGCAGTGGTTCGTTTTCGTTCTTGCCGGGGCAATCGCCGCTCGGTTCGCGTTCCGGTGGCGGATCAGAGTCCTCGAACAGACGGGGCACGAGGCCCACGCGGTTGGATACTCGCTCGCCGCTTTCCTTCTCTTTGCCGTCGTCGGTTGGTTCGCGCACCCAATCGCCGGCGCAATGGGGTGGGTCTTCGGTGGCTTGTCCTGGCTGTTCGGGAGCGTTCCGTTGGTGCTCATGCAGTTCGTCCTGGCGGTTGCCGCAGTCGGCCTGGCGGCATGGTGGATCAAACGGTTCCTCGACTCGCTGCGCAGCCCGGCCGGTCTTGCCCGGTTGACCGATGACGACATCTTCCGGATCGGCCTGGCCGGGGCGATGGGTGTCGTAGCCGCCATCGTTTTCTTTTTGGTGCCGGGGATCACCGAGGGGATCAATCTCGGACTCGAACGCCTCTTCGAATTCTGGGATAGCAAGTTCGATTTCTTGCGTACCGGCACCGTGCTCGAGTTCGGGCGCCCGACGGTGGAATCACCCGGGCGATTCGCCGGTTTTGGAACCACCGGCATGACGATGAGCGGCCCCTTCTTCGGCGTGTGGGTGGGCGTCACGTTGTACACGGCTGCGTTCATCGCCGAGATCGTGCGCGGCGGCATTCTGGCCGTCGCCAAGGGACAAACTGAGGCCGGACTGGCGCTGGGCCTCAAGCGCAGCCAGTTACTGCGGATGATCGTTCTGCCTCAGGCCTTCCGGATCATCCTCCCGCCGATGGGAAATCAGTACCTCAACCTGGCCAAGAATACGTCGCTCGGGATCGCAGTGGGGTACGCCGAGGTCGTGGCCGTCGGGCAGACGCTATTCAATCAGACGGGCGCCACCATTCAAGTCATCCTGATCTGGATGGGGTTCTACTTGCTGGTCAGCTTGATACTTTCAGCCATTGTCAACTGGTACAACCGCCGAGTCGCACTCGTGGAGCGCTGATGACCGAACCATTTGTCAACGAGATCAGCGAGTCCGAGGTTGCACCGGACAAACCCTCGGCCGGTGCCATCCGCTGGGCCAGGGAGAACCTCTTCTCGACGTTCTTCAACTCGGTCCTCTCTTTGTTGATGCTGGCGCTGATCGTGGTCTTCGTGAGAGGCCTCTTGAGCTACGTGTTTGCCGAGGAGCGGCTGTGGAACGTCATTCCTCGCAATATGAAGCTGTACTGGACTGAGGCCTATCCCGTCGCCGAAATGACCAGGACCTGGGTCTCGCTGGGGATCGTGCTGGTGCTGGCGGGATTGAGCCTGGCCATCTGGAAAGTGGGCGGGAAGACCGCCCCGCGTCAATTCGGCCGGACGCTCACTTCCATAGGCATCACCGGTCTGGTGGTTGCCCTTCTCGCCGATGCCCCGTCCGGCATTCGGGTCGGCGCCGCTGCCGTTGGCGCCGTGCTCTTCCTGGCGGGCCAGGCGGTTCGGATGATGGCCGGTGAGCGGTTCACAGAAGAAACGATCCACATCCGCTCCGTTCTCCTCGGCATCCTGCTGATCATCGGCGTCATTGTCTGGATACTCCCGATCGAGACCGGCACCAAAACCAGCTTGACCATTCAAGGTGTGCTGCTGATCGTGTCGTACCTCCTGGGCGGGGTGGTCCTCCGCGTTGTGTCAGAAGGCTTGGCACGCGGCGTCCTGGTCGGCCTGTGGTTGTTGTCTCTTCCCGTGGTTTATCTGGTCGTTCAGCGGGCACCGGTGACCGCCGGCGTGCCCGTGATGTCGGTCTTCCTGCCCTCCGCCGTTGCGTTCATCGTGCTTGGTGGGGGCTTGCTGTGGTGGATGAGCTCCGGGAAAGCCGGTGAGGGCGGGCGCCTGGCGGCCGGCGTTGTGGTAATCGCGGCTCTCGGTTGCTGGCTGGTCTCGATGCCGATGTTGGTTAGGTTCCTGCTGCTGGCGCTGGCCACGTTTGCCCTGGCGGCTCCCACGTTCGGTGGAACCGGGAAGGCGCAGAAGAACATCGTCATCGCCTGGTCGGTGGCGGTGCTGATCACCGCCTACTTCATGGTCATGATGCAAGCGGAAACCGGCCTCGTGGGTCTCCAGGGCGAGTTCATCGGCGGCCTCAACCTGACGTTCTTGCTCGCCGTGTCCGGCCTGGTCATTTCGTTCCCGATCGGAATCATGCTGGCGCTCGGCCGCACCTCGTCGATGCCTATTTTCCGGCTTCTCAGCACCGGGTACATCGAGACCGTGCGCGGGGTTCCGTTGATCACGGTGCTTTTCTTCGGCAACCTGGTGATCAACAGATTTCTACCCCGCGAGGTCGAACTCGACAACATCGTAAAGGCAATCGTGGCGATCGCCCTTTTCTCCGCTGCGTACCTGGCTGAGAACGTGCGCGGTGGTCTCCAGTCGATCCCGAAGGGCCAATACGAGGCAGCCAAGGCGATGGGTTTGTCCACGGTCCAGATGACCGTGTTCATCACGCTTCCGCAGGCGTTGCGGTCGGTGATCCCGGCCATCGTCGGCCAGGTTATCTCCCTGTTCAAGGACACGTCGCTTGTGGCGATCATCGGTCTCGCCGACTTCTTGCGGGTCGCCCGCGACATCGTGCCCAACCAGCCTGCCTCGCTGGGCAGCCTCCAGGAGAGCCTCCTGTTTGCGATGGTCATCTACTGGATCTTCACATTCAATGTCAGTCGCGCCAGCTTGAGGTTGGAGCGGAAGCTCGGCGTCGGCGAGCGGTAAACGGAGGTAATAGTGCCAGGCGACAAAGACATCATCATCAGCGACGGCGTCAAGAAGTGGTTTGGCGACTTCCAGGCGCTCAAAGGCGTGACGACGAACGTCAAAGAGGGCGAAGTCGTTGTCATCATCGGTCCTTCCGGATCGGGCAAGTCGACGTTCATCCGCTGCATCAATCGCCTCGAAGTGCACCAGGAAGGCCGCATCGTCGTCGACGGCGTCGAACTGACGAACGATCTCCGCAACATCGAGAAGATCCGCTCTGAAGTCGGCATGGTATTTCAGCAGTTCAATTTGTTTCCGCATCTGACCGTGATGCAGAACATCACCCTGGCACCGATCTGGGTTCGGAAGCACACGAGGGCAGATGCTGAGGAGACGGCGATGGCGCTGCTGGAGCGGGTCGGTATTCCCGAGCAAGCCGACAAGTTTCCCGGCCAGCTATCCGGCGGTCAGCAACAGCGTGTCGCCATTGCACGATCCCTGGCGATGGAGCCTCGCATCATGCTCTTCGACGAGCCGACTTCTGCGCTCGACCCCGAAATGATCAAAGAGGTCCTGGACGTCATGAAGGAGCTGGCTAGGTCGGGCATGACGATGCTGGTGGTCACCCATGAGATGGGCTTCGCCAAAGAGGTGGCAGACCGGGTGTTGTTCTTCGACTACGGCAATATCGTTGAAGCCGGCACACCGGAACACTTCTTCACCAACCCCCAACACGACCGCACGAAACTGTTCCTCAGCCAGATTCTGTAGGCACAGCCACTTTCTGGCGTCAGAAAACGCGCATTTCTGTCGGGTCGTCGACACCGGAATCTTGGGAGACCGTCACTGCAGCTGACCCCATAGGTCGCGCTCCGCCAGGTCGATTACCGTCCAGGCCATCGCCAGGGCTCCGTCCCGGATCGCCTTATGGCCGTCCGTGGTCACCGTATGGGCGGCGAACTCTGGTTGGTGGTTCACGTGGCCGCCGGCGTTGATGCCGAGGAACGGGTGAATCGAGGGGACGACGTGGGACACGTTGCCCATGTCTGTGGAACCGGCTGCCCCCGGGTCGAAGTCGCTAGCACGCAGCATGGTCCGCCCAAGGGCAGAGATATTGGAGTTGAACCGGTCAACGAGGACGGGGTTGTTGACCAGGTCTTCGTAGGGGTGGCCGATCTCTTCGATCTCGTAGGTACATCCAGTGGCGGTGGCCGCGCCGTCGAAGCAGGCGATCACTCGATCGTAGAGTGCGCCGAGGCGGTCGCGCGAACCGGCCCGGACATACCACGATGACTTCGTCATCGAAGGGATGATGTTGGGAGCGTCTCCACCGTGCGTGACGATGCAATGGACCTTGTCGGTTGGGTAGAACGCTTGCCGAAGTGTCGAGACGTTCACGTAGGCCTGCACGAAGGCGTCGAGGGCGTTGATACCGAGTTGAGGAGCGAAGGCGGCGTGCGAGTCGCGCCCGTGAAAAGTCACGTCGATGTGCCGCACGGCGAGGACGTCGGGGTCGAGCACATCGTCCGGGGAGGGGTGGATCATCATCGAGGCGGCAGCGCCCTCGAAGGCGCCGGCCTCGATGAGGTCGACCTTGCCGCCCTTCATCTCTTCGGCGGGTGTGCCGAGCACCGTTACCCGGATACCGAGGTCGTCGGCCAGGTCGGCGAGCGCCACTCCCGCTCCCAGCGCCGAAGTGGCGATGATGTTGTGACCGCATGCGTGGCCGACTCCGGGTAGAGCGTCGTACTCGGCGCAGATCACAACTTCCGGCCCAGAGTTCCCGACCCTTGCCGCGAAGGCCGTGTCGAGCCCGTAGGCCGGGTATTCAACCTCAAATCCGTGTTGACCGAGGAATTCCGCTAACCGGGCCGATGTTTCGAACTCCTCGAATGCAATCTCCGGGTTGTCGTACATCCATCGACTTATTAGCTGAAGTTCGCCCTCGACGGAGGCGAACGTCTCTCGTGCGGCTGCTTTGCGATCCATTCCCCAACCTTACGTTCTGGTGTCAGAAAGCGCGCAATTCCGGCCGGTCCCTGACGCCAGAACGTCGGGTGTATGGTTTCCTGGTGGCTCGCACCTTCCTCGCTCTTGTGTTTCTTCTCGCCGCCTGTGCCGGCGAGGCCACCTCGACCACCACCGCGCTCACCGCCGGCGCTACGACGACCTCTTCGGCGCCTGCGGTAGCGACCACGAGCCTGCCGACCCTCGAATCTTGCGACGATGTCCCCTACCGCCCGCTGGTGCTTCCGGAGCGGGTGGCCGGAGCAGAGACCGCTCCGTCGGATCTGGGCAACGATCCGTATACCGCGATTCCGGGGACTTCGTTGAAGCTGTGGGTAGACGCGAACTCCGCGCCCGTAGTGGCGCTGGTGCGCGGATCACTGCCGCCCGAAGCCTGGGCTGGTCCCACGGCTCGTATCGAGGTGGTGCGACAAGATGCCGCGCTCGGTCCACTGCCTGGTGATGTCTGGGCTGCGGCGTGGTTCGAGAGCGAAGACCGCTGTGATCTGTACACGCTCATCCTCTATCCGCCCACTTCAGCCGACGATGCGCTCGAGGTGGCCGAGTCCCTGATCCCGGATCGGTGACGCGTAGCGGGCCGGTGGTCGAAACCACCGGCCGCCAATCGTCATTGCGTTGCTCCTACAGAGCCGTCAACCCATGGGTTCCGGGGGAGGCGCCTCCTCGCCCGCCTCGAAAACAGGAGCGCTCGCTGTTACCCGACCTGCCTTGGCGGCGCCGGCCGGTTCCACATCGACGAAGAGGTCCCGGATCGCTCCGATGCTCCCGAGGATGCCCGATGTATCCAGCGGCAGGAAGATCTTCGTGGCCTGCCCGTCGGCGATACCTTGTAGCGCTTCCAGATAGCGTATGGCGATCAAGTCGGGAGTCGGGTCGCCATGGTGGATGGCGCCGAACACTCGCTCGATGGCCTGTCCCTCACCTTCAGCAACTGTGAGCTTCTGATACTTGTCGGCATCGGCCACTCGCTTGATGGCCTCTGCTTCGCCTTCAGCTCGCAGGATCTGCGCTTCCTTGACACCCTCCGCTTTGAGGATGGCCGACCGCTTCTGGCCCTCGGCCTCTGTAACTACCGCACGACGGTCGCGCTCCGCCTTCATCTGGCGGTGCATGGCGTCCGTGACATCGGGTGGAGGCTCGATGCGTTGGATCTCGACTCGGACCACGCGGGTACCCCACTTGTCGGTGGCGACATCGAGGATCGAACGGAGCGTCGTGTTGATCAACTCACGGGAGGTCAGGGCCTCGTCGAGTTGGAGGTCGCCGATGACGTTACGGAGGTTCGTTTGGGCGAGTTTGATGACCGCCTGGGCGAAGTTCTGTACGTTGTACGTCAGCTTCACCGGATCGGTCGCCTCGTAGTAGATGACCGCGTCGACGGTGACGACCACGTTGTCTTTCGTGATGACCTCTTGCGGAGGTACGTCGATGACCCGTTCACGCATGTCTACCTTGGTCATGCGCTTCACGAAGGGCATCACCCAACGAAGGCCCTCTCCAACGGTCCGCTGATATCTGCCCAGGAACTCGATGAGTCCCTGCTCAAACGGGCGGACCACTTTGAGGCCGGTAGCGGCGATCACGATGGCCATCAAGGCCAGGACTATGAGAAGTCCAATCAATGCCTCCATAGCTACTTCCTTTCTCTGCGTTCGTGTACTTCAAACATCTCGACCGATGAAGCGGCCCGGCGTCAATGGAGCACCACGGCTGCCCTCCTGTCGGTCGGCGTCATGTCGTTTCGTCCCTGGCCACCACCAAGCGCGATCCGGTGATCCGCTCGACGCGCACCTGGGAACCGGCTTCGATGACCTCCCCGTCACTGGTCGCTCGCCACTCCTCCGACTCCATTCTCACCATGCCGGATCCGGCATTCGGGTCGATCGTCTCGAGGACAATCGCTTTGGCATGGAGGAAACGATTACTCGCCACAGGGGTGGGCTCAAAGTCGTCCTGGTGGTGGACGAACCGGCGCACGTACAGAAGTGAAATGATCGAAACCGCAAAGAATGTGATCCACTGCACGGCCAGGCCGGTCTCGAACCAGGCGAGGAGGGCAGCCGCCCCCGCCCCAATGCCGAACGGCAACAGGAAGAACCCCGCCGTGAACATCTCACCGATGAGCATCACAACGGCGAGAATCGTCCAAACCCAGCGCCATACCTCGAAGTCCATTGCTTCATCTCCTTTTCCAACTGCAAACCCGAGCGCCATGATCGCGGCGATAACGAGTACATATGCCAGCAAGGCATACCGCGCGTTCCGACGTCGTTCGGCATGCCCGCTCTTGACGTCCTGCCAGCTGGGCAGTTGGCCGGCGCGGCCCCGTTGTTCCGATGCCCACGCTTCTGCAAATGTGGCAATGTCCGGCCCCACGACCGTCGAGGGAGATTTTCCCTCACTCGTCGCCTCCATGAGGTGTTGCTCCAATTCGGTCCGCATCTCGTCGGCGGTCTTGCGCGGCACACGCGTCTGGAGCCAATAGCGTTCGCAGTCGGCGACGATCTCCGTCACTGTTCTATCGGTCGACACGTGCACCTCCATTCAGCACCCGGTTGACGCCTTCCGTCAGTTCTTGCCACTCGGCCTTCCAGGTGGCGAGTCGTTCATCACCATCTGGGAGGATCCTGTAGTACTTTCGCCTCGGCCCTTCGGTCGATGCCACGAGGTAGGCCTCGATGAGCTCTTGTCGCTGGAGCCGGCTGAGCAGGGGATAGATACTCCCTTCGCTGGCCAGCGACAGTCCGCGCTCATGCAGTTTGCGGACCATTTCGTAGCCGTAGCTCGGCTCCTCGGCGATGATCGCCAGCAGGCACATGTCAAGCACGCCCTTGAGGAGTTGGGAGCTACGTTCGACGCTCATCTTTTCACTACCATGTAATGCAGTATAGCGGTCATTATCTTGCACTGCAAGGTAGCTGGTGGCCGGGCCCAGAACCTCCTCCCGAAAGCCATCAATCAGAACGGTGCCGGCCCTTTCGGGCCGGCACCGTTCCAGTCCCCAGAATCCTCGGTACGGTCTAGAAGTCCATGATGGCGACGAACGTGGCCAGCGCTTGATCAAGAGCATCGAGATCGGCATCGGTTACCACCTGCATCTGAACGAGGACCATGAAGGACCCGTCGGCAGGTAGGGCAGCAACGTTGACGATCGACGAATCGGTTCCACCGCAGGCATCCCAGACCTCCCACAGCCCGGCGTACAAACCGTCGTCGTATGCATCCCGGCCGCCGCTGACGCAGGAGTCGGGGAAGCCGTGGTAGTCCAGCAACTCATCGATCGTCCACGAGTCACCAAGGGTTGTCGACGCTCCAAAGAAGATGCCGGGTGTCGTCCATGTCCCGAAGTAGCCGTCGAGGTCCGGTGAGGCGAGAACCTGCACACCAACATCGGTGTCCGCGAGACTCCAGATCCCGGATTGCTGGTCGGTCCACTCGATCGGTACGTCGACGTAGAGCGAGAAGGAATCGTCCGAAATCTCTACGTACTCGGTGTAGGTATCACCGGTTGCGACGATCTCGTCGTCGAGCTCCGTACTGAAGGAGAAGGCGACCTGGAGTTCGTTGCCCGAGTTGAGTGTGCCGTCGAGAAACTCGCCCGTGTCCGGCCGGTAAATCTCGATGGCAAACGGATCGGCAGAGTCGTGGGAGCGGAGAATGTCGCAGTAGTCGGCCATGGTTCCGTCGGTGGCGAGCACGAGGCCTTCGAGCAAAGTAACGACGTCGCCACCACGGATTCCGGCCTGGTGGGCGGGTGAACCCGACTCGACTGAAGCTACCCAGATGCCCGAGTAGCCATCGCCGACGATGGCCTGGCCGTTGATGCCGATCGATGTGACATCCGCACCGCCGCGCAGCGTGTCGAGCACCTTGAACGCTTCGGCCCGGCCGATGGCGTAAGTCTGACCTTCCGCGTCGCTGGCGTAGCTGACGGCCACGACCTTGCCGTCCTTGGTTACCACGGGGCCACCGGAGTTGCCGGGAAGGATGTCGGCCGTATGTTCGATCACGTTGTCGACGGACGACCACCACGACTCTCCGTCGGCTCTCTCCTTCGAGACAACGCCGTCGAGAACTGTGTACTCCTCGGTTCCGAGCGGGAACCCGATTGCGTAGATGTCCATCCCCGCAGTTACATCGCCGTCGAACCATTCAACGTAGGGGTAGCCGTCACCGTCGATGTCGATCACGGCCAGATCGGAGCACTCGGACACGCCCAGAATCCTGGCGTTACGTGGCTCGGTCTCGCCCCCAACGTAGACCTGGAGGAAGGCGGCGCCGGTGACGACATGGTTGTTGGTGACGGCGATTCCGGCCGGATCGATGATGAACCCGGAACCGCTACCAGCCGAGTTGAGCTGGGTTCCGTAATCGGGATCGACGAACGTCCCGGAGGCGACGATGCGGACCGTGGCTCCCTTTACATCCCCGAGCGTTCCTACTGCTCCGGTTGTTGCCACTGTCGTCGTGGTTTCAGCGGCCGTAGCCAATGTTGTCTCTGTGTCTGGCGTGGTAGCCACGGTCGTCTCGTCGCTGCTTCCCCCACAGGCGGCCAAGATCAAGGAAATGATCGAGGCGAAGACGATTGCTCGTACGGCTGATGCTCTCATTGCGGCCTTCCCTAGGTTCGAACTCCCGATTCCCGAGACGGGACGATTGGGTTGTGCTGGTTCCATGCTACGTATCGGCCGGTAGATCCCGGTTCATTAGGACTCCTCGCCGTTTCTGCAGGGGCGTTGCGTCTCAGATCGCATGGTCCGGCACCCGTGCACAGGGCTTCCGGCACCGAAAACGGCGCCCATCGGCCGATTGGCTATGCCAGGCTGGTCGTCATGCCCACTGTCGACGTCCAGGACCTTCAGAAGGTTTTCAAAGTGCCGGTGCGGGAAACCGGGCTGCGGAACTCCTTGCGGTCGCTATTCAAGCGTGAGCATCGAATGGTAGAGGCGGTCAAGGGGGTTAGCTTCTCACTCGAACCTGGGGAGATTGTCGGCTTTCTTGGTCCGAACGGCGCAGGCAAGACCACCACACTCAAGATGCTATCCGGACTGCTGTACCCGGACGGTGGCACGGCTCACGTGCTCGGATTCCAGCCCGAACGCCGTCAAGCGGAGTTCTTGCGGCGGGTGGCGCTGATCATGGGGAACCGCAACAGCCTGCAATGGGATCTCCCGGTGGCCGATTCCCTCGAGTTGCGCCGCGCAATCTACGAGGTCGGCAGGGCAGATTTCGAGCAACGCAAGGATGCTTATGTTGAGATGCTCGACGTAGGCGGCCTCCTCACCAAGCCCGTCCGCAACCTCTCGCTGGGTGAGCGCATGAAGGTCGAGATTCTCGCCTCGCTCCTGCCGCATCCCCAGGTGCTTTTTCTCGACGAACCGACCATCGGGCTCGACATCACGATGCAGAAACGAATCCGGGAGTTTGTTGCCAGGTACGCCGCCCAGACCGGGGCGAGTGTCTTGTTGACGAGTCACTACATGGCCGATGTCACCGCCCTCGCCGAACGCGTAATCGTCATCCATCGTGGGAGCATTCTGTTCGACGGCGATCTGGCCGGCCTCTCCGATCGGTTCACGGCCCACAAGACGATCGTGGTGGCGGTAGCCGGCGAGTTGGGGACGCTCACTCATCTGGGCAGGGTCCTGGAGCAGAACTCCTTCAAGGCCATTCTCGAGGTACCGAAGGAGGCGATTGCCTCAGTCGCCGCCCGGCTGCTGGCCGATTACTCGGTGACCGATCTCTCGATCGAGGATCCGCCGATCGAGGATGTCATCGAGCAGGCATTCGCCATCGGCGACGCGCAAGCGGATGAAGAAGAAGAGGACGTCCGGTCGTGAGGAAGCTGCTCGCCGTGTACGCGGCGGAGATGAAGTTCGCAGTTGCCAATCAGATGCAATACCGGTGGGCAGCGTTTTTCAGCTTGACCGGGTTCCTCATCGAGCCGGTGGTCTACCTCGTCGTGTGGCGAACTGTCGCCGAGCAAGGCGGCCCGATCGGCGGCTACGGCGTTGCCGAGTTCACTTCCTACTACATCGTGTGGACGCTGGTGAGGAACATGAACCTCGCTCTGGCACCGGGATCCTGGGATTACTGGATCCAATCGGGCCGGATTTCCAACGATCTCATGCATCCGGTGGCCGTCTATCACCGGCAGCTGGCCGGCTTCGCCGGATTCAAGTTCGTCTGGATCTTGCTGTGGTTCCCGGTGGCGGCCGTCCTTTCGCTCATCTTCAAGCCGGAGCTCAGTCCGACGCTGCTTCAGGGTCTTGTGTTCTTCGTGGCCATCTGGCTGGGCTACATCATCAGGTTCTCGCTGCTGTTCCTGTTGGGGCTCATCAGTTTCTGGACGACGCGAGCTCAGGCGTTGATCGAGATCATGATCGGGGCGGAGTTGCTGCTGTCTGGTCGATTGGTGCCTCTGGCCGTGATGCCCGAATGGGTAGAGCGCCTCGCCGGTTGGCTGCCGTTTCAATGGACCTTCCAGTATCCGATCGAGGTGTTGATCGGACAGTTGAGCAATCGAGACGTGTTCATAGGCCTCGGCATGCAGTTCCTCTGGGTGGGGCTGATGACGGGCGCCATCGTCCTGACCTGGCGGCGAGCGATAAAGCGGTACACGGCGGTGGGCTCGTGAACGGATTCCGGCTCGCCGCCATGCACTGGAAGGTCGGCGCCATGCACGAACTCCAGTACCGGGTCAACTTCTTCCTCCAATTGGTCGATTCGGCCATTCGGTTGGCAACGGGACTGGTGGCGATCTACCTCGTCTTCGCCCACATCGACAACCTGGCCGGCTGGAGCCGCCACGAACTGCTTGCCGTCATGGGCATTCACATTCTGCTGTCCGGGGTCGTGCGGACGTTCATCGAGCCGAATGTGTTCCAGTTCATCTACACGATCGGCGAGGGCGAGTTCGACTATGTCCTGGCGCGACCGGTCGACTCGCAGCTGATGGTGAGCATCCGCAACCTGCGGTTCTGGCAATTAGTGGATGTCGTCATCGGCGCGGTTGTGATCGGTTGGGCGGTCAGTGGGATTGTCGAGACGACCTCCTGGTTCGAGGTCGTCGGGTTCCTCGTGGCCGTATCCTGCGGGGCGATCATCCTGTACTGCATGTGGATGATCCTGGCTTCGGCTGCCTTCAAATGGATTCGCGTCGACGACACGGCTCAATTGCTCAACGGCTTGTTCCAGGCGGGGCGCTGGCCGGTCACGATCTACCCCGGCTGGCTCCGGCTGACCCTTACGTTCGTCGTTCCACTGGCCTTCGCCATCACGGTCCCCGCCGAGGGCCTCACCTCCCGGCTCAACGGGGGAACGCTGGCTCTCACGGTGATTGTGACGGGAGTCATGCTCTTGATCACCCGGGCAGCATGGCTGTACGGGGTGCGCCACTACTCGGGCGCATCTGCCTGAGCGGCAGTAGGAGCGGGTTGCGTTTGTATGCCGCCGCCTTGGGGGAGGAGGATTCGAGTCATCTCAATCGTTTGAGCCCTCAGGAGTCCCGGCACCCGGAGACTGATTACGCCTCAACTGGCTGGGCGCCCTCGCGCTCGAGTACCCGGCGCAGTTGGTCCTTCTTCACGAGACCCGACGCTCGCCACCGCTGGGTTGCGACGGCCTGGTTGCTGTTCGGTCGATTCTTCTTCTTCTGGCGCTCAGAAGTTGAAACGAGCACGAAGGTGGGAGTCGAGCGGATCTTGAAATGCTGGACTGCGTCCGGCATGTTCGCCACGTTGGCCTTGACGACATGGGCGTTCGGGCCGAACTCGTCGGCAATTTCATCAACAATGCCGTCCATTACCTTGCAGGGAGGGCAACCGAATTGAAAGAAGTCGATCAGCACGGGTTTGCCGGATGCGACCATCTCGTCGATTTGAGCGAGGGAGTTGGCTTGAACGGCCTTCTGACGACGTTTGAAGATCATGCGTGTTTCCTTGATGGTTTCGAGGATGGTCAACAATACCGGGCCCTCGATTATGCCCGGACTCTGGCCGGCCGCTGGAACTCGCGAACTTGCGGCTCGCGATTGCGACTACCTTCCTCTCTCATGAACGACTCCACAATCATCGATCGGCTGCTCACGGACACGAAGATCTGGGCCGTCGTCGGGCTGTCTGCCAATCCTGATCGCCCCTCGCACCGGGTGGCTGCCAAACTCCAGTCCATCGGGATGACCATCGTTCCGGTCAATCCGTTGGAAGATGAGATCCTCGGTGAGAAGAGCTATCCCGACCTGGCGTCGATTCCCTTCAAGGTGGAGGTCGTGGATGTCTTTCGTCGGTCTGAACAGGCCGGTGTCCACGTTGATGAGGCAATCGCCATCGGCGCCAAGGCTGTCTGGATGCAGCTCGACGTGATCGACGAGGCTGCTGCCGGTCGGGCAACCGATGCGGGACTCGACGTCGTGATGGACCGCTGTCCGGCGATCGAGCTCAGACGCAGGGGTCGGTGAGCGTTAGAGGTCTTCCGGTCCTTCGATGTCGTCGTGAACGATGTCGAACCGGTCCATGCAGTCCTCGCACCGGTAGATCAACTGATCGCCGGGTTCATACTCCTGGTCGGGCGGAGCGAAGCTGATGAGATGGGCGCGACCTCCGCACTCAACACAAACGATGATCGGTGCGGGTTCCATACCTCAACGGTAGTGACCGCTAAGGGCGGGTGGTGGCAGGATCTTCGACCGCGTTCTCAATCCCGGCGGATGGTTTCATCCGACGGAGTAGCCAGTAGCCGGCAATGCCCGCCACGAACGAACCCAGGAAGATTCCCGTCTTGGCTCGGTCGGTCAGTGTCGGGTCGTCGAATGCCAGACTCGCAACGAACAGAGCAACCGTGAATCCAATTCCGGCGAGAAGGGCAAGGCCCCACACATGTGCTCTCGTTGTGCCGGCCGGAAGTTTGCCGATATCAAATCGCACCGCACTGAATGTGAACAGCGTGATGCCGAACATCTTTCCGACGAGGAGACCGACGCCTACGCCGAGCGCGACAGGATGGGTGATGGCATCGATTAGGTCGACCCCGGCGAATCGGACCCCTGCGTTGGCCAGAGCGAAGATCGGCACGACGACAAACGAACTCCACGGCAGCAACTTGTGCTCGAGCCGCGTGAGCGGGGCCATCGATTCGTGTGCAACAGAGATGATCTGGCCGGCCTCGTAGTCGACGTGCTCCCTGGCGACCTGAGTGGTGGCTCGCGCCGGGTAGACGTCGAGGATACGGCGTGACTTGTTGTCGAACTCATCGCTCGAGAACAAAGGTCGTGCCGGGGTCATGAGGCCGAGCGCGACGCCGGCCAGAGTGGCGTGTACTCCGGACTCGAGGAGGCAGAACCAGGCGACCACTCCCGCCGGTAAGTAGAACACCATGCTCCGAACCCCCGATCGCTTGGAGGCCTCGATGACGACGAGCACCGCGATGGCTGCGCCCAACCATCCGAGATTGAGGTCGTCTGTGTAGAAGACCGCGATGACGGTGATGGCACCGATGTCGTCTGCGATCGCCAGAGCCAGCAAGAATAGCTTGGCGCCGGTCGGCACCCGTGACCCGAGTAGTGCAACCACACCAACGGAGAAGGCAATGTCGGTAGCCATCGGGATCCCCCAGCCGTTCATCGCCTCGCCGCCTGTGCCCAACACGAAGCCGATGTAGATCAGCGCCGGGAAGATCATGCCTCCCAGTGCGGCGATCGCCGGAAGGGCGGCCGCCTTTGGGTCACGCAGCTCGCCGATGACGAGTTCCCGCTTGATTTCGAGTCCGACTACGAAGAAGAACAGCACCATGAGACCATCGTTGACGAAGTGCTGGAGGCTCTCGTCGAAGTGGAACCATTCCCCGATCTGGAAGGTGAGATGCGTGTCTTCCCAAAACGTGGCATACGTTTCACCAAAGGGAGCGTTCGCCCAGATCAAGGCGATGGCTGCGGCAATGAGGAGGACGATCCCGGAGGCAGCTTCCGTCTCTGTGAACCGAATTACCGGCTGCATGAACCGGCGGGGGACGAACCGGTCCGAATGAAGCCAGGTTGGGTATACGCGTTCTTCGTCCACGATCGAGCAGGGTACCAAGGTCGGGGACGAGTCCGGTCCTCAGCGACCAGTTGTGACTGGCGGGTGAAACGTCTGCGTACTACTCCATGCGGGCGGCGCTGGTGGCGGCGATTCGGTAGAGATCTGCACCCGTATGGTGGATCTGGGGAGCTCGCTCTACCGAGGCAGGTTGAGATCAGGCGAGCATCCGTTTGGCCAGTTCCTCGGCAACCGATTCCGGGCGGCTGAGCCAGCGACTCTGATAGGCGTCTGTAATCGTCCACCCAGCCCTGCGCAGCGCCATGTGCCGCTCGATGTGTGCTTCAGGCCCGTCTGGATGAACCAGGCACACAACGCCGAAAGCCTGGCGGCCCTCACCTACGGCCAGGTCGACGGTCCATCCGGCCACCGGGTAGCCGGCGACTGCTTTCACACCGAACCGACGAAGCTCGTCGAGTATGTCTCCGGCCCAGCCGTCCGGTCTGACGGTCGACTCCGATGGTCGCGGAGCATGGTCACCATGCCTGAAATAGTCCTTGAGTAGGCCGGCCGGTAGACCATCGGCGGTGAACGAATGAACGATCGTCATCTCGGTTCTCGCACGCGTAATCATTACGTTGAACAGGTTCGGGTTTTCGACGAATCGAAGTGCGGTGCCGAGGTCGCCGTCGGTCATTGCGAGTGAGGCGACCATATAGTCCCTTTCGTTGCCCTGGAACGCATGCACCGTACCGACCCGGAGTCCGAGCCGCTCGGCATCCTCCGGCTCGAATGCTTCGAGCAGCATGTGCTCGAGGGCGTCGGCTTGTGCCCGGAATGGGGTAATGATGCCGATGCTGGTCGCTCCTGCGGCTGCAAGGCGTTCCACTTCGGTTCTCACCGCGGCAACCTCTGCCTGGTTCACACCTGCTCGATCGCGCCGGCCACCGGTGTGCACCATGTGAATGGCGTCCCGGGACTCCGTTGCCGGGTGCTGGGTCATCAACTTCAAGCGGCCGCCGTAGAACCTGCGATCAGAGAACCCGATTAGGTGGGGTACCGATCGGAAATGCTCATCGAGCCAGATGATGGGAGACTCTGCGGCAGCTGCATCGAACAGACTGTTGCGCCGCACGTCGAGGATTCGGGCGAGATCTCCTGAGATGCCGTGCCGGGCGGCGGTGTCTTCGATGGCGAGGTCGGCAGTGAACGACACGTGGCGGAGTTGGCGGGGATCTCCGACGATGACGGCGCGTCTGGCCCGCGCCAGGGCCGGTGCTGCGCGCAGTTGATCAATCTGTGATGCTTCATCGAACATCACCACATCGAACATCCCGGTGGCCAGCGGAAGCGTATCGTCGATCTCCTTGAGTGTGCCCACCCAGAGTGGGAGCACATCGAGGAAGTGATCGCCGCTCAGATCGCGCAGTATCCGGCGACGCTGGACGCGTCCGGCCCTCAGCGCCGATGCCAATGCGGCAACCGCCCGCACCGAGGTTCGCTTGCTGTTCGTGCGGGACCGTCGAACCGCCTCGATCGATGCTCCGATCGACTCTCGCCATCCCGCCTCTGCGCGTTCGTATTCCCGCCAGATGGTCTCCAGGGAGAGCCCACCACCTTCCAGCCCCCGCTTGGTCGCCAGTTCGGCCTTTCCTGCGTCAAGCGCCATTGCCAGTTCATCCAGCGTGGCGTCGGCGCGGGCACCGACGAGACCGCGTAGCTTCCTGTCGGCCTTTGTCCGACGCCACCGGGCGAACAGCCCGGTCGTGGTCTCGGCCTTCCGCAGCAGGCGTTCGGCAGCGGAGAGATTCACCCCTTCCGTCAGGACGCCCGGTGCTTGTGCAGTCGCGAAGGTGAGCATGTCCCTGCGCGAGAGACCATCCGCGAAGGCTGCTTCGCGCTGGATGAGTGTCCGGATCGTCGCCCGGATCCGTTCCATTGTGGCCGATGCCTCGCCCGCCCGGATCTCCAGCGTGCTGACCTCCTCATCGTTGAGTGGCACGGCGAGACCATCGGAAAGATCCCCGGCGGCCGACTCGCGGTCCTCTCGTCTCCCGAACCGGATGTAGCGCGGCCCGGGATGCCGGTCGAGGAGATCGGTGATCACCTCTGCCGCGTAGTCTGACTGCGTCGCCACCAGAACGCTGTGACCGCGGGCAACTTCGTCGATCGCCATGGCTGCGACGAGGTGGCTCTTGCCGGTTCCGGGGGGTCCCGAGACGACGGTGATGGTCTCCCGGTGGGACCGCTCCAGAGCCTCGTGCTGGCGAGCATTCAAGGGGAGAGGCGACCGGATCGGGCCGGGGCTCGTAGCGGGTTCGGTCGTTGGTGCTCCGTACAGGGCATCGAACGCCGTCCCGCCCAGGTCGTGAGAAGCCCAGCCGAGCAGCGTTCCCGCTACGCCCGGCGCGGCGGTGTCGCGGGCGGTGAAGATGGCAGCTCCTGAGACGACCGAGAGGCCCTCCTCATTGCGGAGGTGGAGCGGGTCGGTGTTTGGAGATCGAAGCCGGGCGGGTGGGAGACCCGCTCGCTGCACGGCCGTGGCGACCCACGACTGCAGTTTCGGCATGCGGGCCAGCACTTCGTCGCTCGGTTCGTCTGCGCCTCCACCGTACGGTGCGTCGGACTCCTCGAGTTCATCGCGGGTTCGTTCGTCGAACAGGTCTCCCGGCATCTCGATGTCACCGAGTTGCTGTATGTGAACTTCGAATCCTCTGGTTCGTAGCGCGACCGGAACGGAGAGCAGCGGCTTGCAGAATCGAGTCGACCGACCCTCGAGGTCGATCGTCCCGGCCAGAAACAGCCAGCCGAGTCGGAGAAGACGCTCGGTCGAGTGGAGAGCATCGATCGAGGCCAGCCTTCGCAGTTCCTTCCGGGGGAGATCGCGTCCGGCGGGGCGTGGGATGTTGCGTACCGCCGACTGCGGCAACACTGACTGTTGGTGGGCATAGGCGGGTGACATGAGATACGGCTGCCAGCCGAGGTACACGAACTCGGACGTACGACGAACCACGTCGGTGGTTCGCTTGGCCTCCGGCGCCAGGTCGGCGAGATAAGTGAGAATCGTTTCAGGGCGTGTCCGCACGGCGCAAGAGTACTGAGTCCCGGTTATCGCACCAGGTTGCTCGGTATCTATTCCGACCGTCCGCGCCGGACATCTCCCGGCCGGAGAGCGAGCCTGATCACTCGTCAGCCTCCGGATACCGCCTGAAGGATGGTGAGGCGATCACCGGCCGGGTCGGCCATCCGGGTGTCAACTCGTCCGGTCGCGTTGAAACAACGGACATGTGGGCGCCACCGGCCCTGCTCGTCGAAGAGGTGAACGCGGAGTTGCGGGTATTGCCCGATCAAGGTATCGACAGCGTCCCCGACGGTTTCCCCACCCACGTCGAACACTCGGCGGCCGCTCGTCACGGCGGAAAGCACGCGCGGGATCACCACCTGCGGCATCAGTCTGCGAACACCTGCAAGCTCATGATGCGAGGAAAGGTCCCCGGCAGGCGATCCCAAGCGTGGCCATTGTCGGCGCTTCCGTACACGGCGCCGCCGGTCGTGCCGAAGTAGACGCCCCCGGGATTGAGTTGGTCGGCGACCATGGCCCCGCGCAGAACGGTGGTGTAAGTCTGGTCGGGGAGGCCGGCGCCGGATTCCATCCAGGTGTCTCCCTGATTGTCCGAGCGGAAGATACGGAGGCGCCCACCGACCGGCAGACGGAACTCATCGCTCCGAAGGGGTGCGATGAACAACCGTCCGGATCGGTGATCGCGTACCATCGGGAAGCCGAACGATGCAGGTAGCCCCGTCTCGATCCGCTCCCAGGAGTCGCCCGCGTCCGCGGAGCGGTACACGCCGGTGTGTTCCTGCCGCCAGAGGCGCTCGGGATGCTCGGGATCGAGCGTGAGGCCGTGAACACACCACCCGGTGCCGGCAGATTCGTCGATCGGACCGGTAACACCGGAGTTCCTCGGCTGCCAGCTTCGGCCGCCATCGTCCGTCCGAAACACGCCAACGGCTGAGATGCCCACCCACATTCGCTTCGGGTTGCCCGGATCGGCAACGACGTGGTGGGCGCACAAACCGCCGAGCCCCGGTTCCCAACTGGAGCGGGTCGCATGTTCATTCAATGCCTCGACCGAATGCCAGGTTTCGCCATCGTCGTCGCTGACGAAGAGTCCGGCTTCGTCCACTCCCGCATAGGTCCGCTGGCCAATCGAGGCCAGAGTCCAGATCTGGGTGAGCGGCCTTACCGAGCCCTCCGGCCAGCCCGGTCCGGTCACGACTTGTTCCCACTCGTTGAGATCGGTACTTCGATGCAGTGCGGCTCCGAACCAGTTGCTGGCAGTTGCCAGGAGGTATTCACCGCTCGGTGTGCGATTGAAGGCTGTGACTTTCCAGCCGGGGAAGGCGGGTTCTGCAAGGGTCCAGTTGTGCCGGTCGTCGGAGCGAAGAAAGAACGCCCCTTTGGAGGTTCCGATGGCAAGCGTGACGGTCATTGCGGTCCCCTTGAGTCGCTCGATCGGCAAACCTACACGAAGGAGCGCCCGATTGCCCGGGCGCTCCTTCAGATGCGTGAATCTCGAGTTCGATCCAGAACCCAAAACCTAGAACTTACAACCTCTGTAATGCGATCAGCTACTCGTAGGAAATCGCCTCGAGTACGTCCAGGTTTGAGGCCCGAAATGCCGGCCAGGCGGCCGCCAGGATGCCGGCCAGCGCCGCACCAACGATGCCGGTGGCGAGCCATCCCCACGGGATGCTGAGCTCGAGTCCCTGATCTGCCAGCGCTGCGACCAGGGCCCAGCCGAACCCCATCCCGAGTCCGGCCCCGAGGAGTGCGCCGAAGATGGCGATGATGACCGACTCCAGCCCGATCATGTTCCTCACCTGTGGCCTGGTCATGCCGACGGCGCGCAGGAGGCCGATCTCATGAGTGCGTTCGTAGACCGACAGAAGGAGAGTCAGGAGTATTCCGATCAGGGCAATGAAGACCGACATGGCCAGCAGGCCAAAAATCAGTAAGACGACCTGGTTGATCTGAGAAGAAATCTGGTCGCGGAGTTCCTCTTGATCAATGACCTGAATGCCTGGAAATGGTTCGAGGGCCGTCTCGATGGTCGTTCTACCGTCCTCGATCGACACACCGTTCGCCAGCCGGACATATGCCTGTGTGACGTTGTCCTCGATGTAGTTATCGGAGAAGGTGGTGGCAGCCATGTACCAAGACACGTCGGTGGCGCTGGCGATGTCGACGATCGAGACCAATTCGAACTGGCTGGTTCCGGTCCGAGCGAAACCGATCTCGATCTGGTCGCCCACTTTCAGGCCCTTGTCGTCGGCGACGGATTGCGTAGTCGCGATTCGGTCGCCATCGAGGCTATCGAAGGATCCGGAGATGGTCTCGATGGTTAGGAACTCCCCGACAACGGCGGGATCTACTCCGGCGACGAGAGTCGTTGAGCCGAGGACCTTGGCCGGACCCGCCTGGACACCGGTGATGAGCGCGACGTCGTCGAGAGCCGCAACCGTCGTGAGGGCATCCGGGCTGAAGCCTGTGAATCCGAAACCGGGGGGTTGGAGCAGGAGGTCGGCGGCAAAAGCCTCTTCGATGGCATTGGTGGCGGTGTCTCTGGTAGAAGCGGCGAGGATGGACACGGTTGCTACTAGGGCGAGTCCGATCATCAACGCCCCGGCGGTTGCGGCCGTTCGGCGCGGGCTGCGGGCCGCATTGCGTTGGGCGAGGTTCCCCGTCGCGTTCGAAAGGGCGCGCATCGGGACGCCGAGGATCCGGGCGACCGGTCTGGCGACCAGCGGGCTGAGGATGTAGGTCCCGATGAAGACGAGGCCTGCGCCGATACCGACCAGGAGGGCGGGGGAGAAGCCGGCGACATCGAGTCCGGTCAGCCCACCTGCGATAGCAGCCATGCCGAGGACACCGAAGGGGGTTCCGGCCAGGGTCCGCCGCCGCCAGGAGGCGCGTTTTCCGGTGGTCGGTAGGTCGCGGAGAGCTGCCATCGGAGAAACCCGCGCGGCCCGGATCGCAGGAAACAGCGCCGAGATCATGGTGACGGTCAGGCCGGTGACCAGCGCAACTATGACGGTTCTCGGTTGCAGCTGGAGTCCCCCGGCCGGAAGGTTGCCCCCGAAGATGACTTCGATCAGCTTCTGCATCATCGCGGCCAGCACGACGCCTGCGCCGACGCCGAAGAGTGAGGCGATCAAGCCGGTGATGGCCGACTCGAAGAGGACCGACGTCGTGATCTGCCCGCGGGTGGCGCCGATCGCCCGCAAGAGACCGAGTTCGCGAGTCCGTTGGGCGACCACGATTCTGAACGCGTTGTAGATGACAAAGATGCCCACGAAGAGAGAAATCCCGGCAAACGCCAGCAGCATCGTGTTGAGAAACCCGAGGCCCTCTTTGATCTGCGCCGTTTGTTCCTCGGCGACACTCTGCGAGCTGACGGCTTCAATGCCTTCCGGCAGGATGCCGTCGACCGCGTCGATCACGGCGTCGAGATCGCCTGCCGGTTCGATCGTTATCTCGATTGCATCAACGAGACCCGCAGCGTCGAGGAGTTCTTGGGCCGTTCGGAGGTCGAAGACGGCCCAGCTGGTTCCCAGGAGGTTGTCGGCTTCACCGAATCCGAGGCTGCCGACCAGTGTGAAGTCCTGCTTCGGTCCGCTGATCACCATCCCGACGGTGTCGCCAACGGCATACCCTGCTCTCTCGACGGTGGCCGCGTCGAGCATCATCTCACTGGGTTCTGCAGGTGCCCTGCCCTCCCTGATCGTGAACTGGCTCGGCCCGCCCGACCACGAGGTGACGAACGTTGGTGGTCCCGTCATCGGAAGGAGTTCGCCGTCGGAATCGAGTAGTTGTCCGGAGGGCGAGATCACCGTTCCCCAGGCCCCATCGACTCCGGGGACTGCCTTGACTTGTTCGATCAGGTCCTCCGGCATGCGCTCGGGCAACCCGAAGCTCAGCTCGGGGTCGACTTCGCGACGCACTTGAATATCGGTTGCCGCGAATGCTTCCGTGAAGAGACTGTCGAATGCTTCGCCGATGGTGTCGGTGAACACGAAGGCGGCGACGACAAAACTGACCCCGGCCAGAATGGCGAGCGAGAGAAGGCCCGACCGGAGTTTGTGTGCCCAGATGTTCTTGAGGGCGGCGCGCCACACGATCAGCCCTCCAGTGTCTTGATGCGGTCCAAGATGCGCTCGGCGGTCGGTTCCACCATGTCGCCTGCGATTCGCCCGTCTTCGAGGAACACCACGCGGTCTGAATGGGCAGCCGCCAGCGGATCGTGCGTGACCATGACGATCGTTTGGCCGTAGTCCTGAACAGCTTGTCGCATGAACTGCAGCAACTGCGTTCCCGATTTCGAATCGAGGTTCCCAGATGGCTCGTCGGCGAAGATGATGTCCGGGCGGCTGGCCAGGGCTCTCGCCGCCGCCACCCGCTGCTGTTGGCCTCCGGACAGCTCGGAGGGCTTGTGGGACAGGCGATCTTCGAGAGAGAGGATCTCAATAACGTGGGCCAGCCAGTCGGCATCCGGGTTACGGCCTGCGATGTCCATCGGGAGTGTGATGTTCTCCCGTGCGTTCAGCGTTGGGACCAGATTGAATGACTGGAAGACGAAACCCACTTTGTCGCGCCGGAGTTGAGTGAGGCGTTTGTCGGCGAGCAAGGTCAGATCTACGTCCCCGATGAAGACCTGGCCCTTGGTGACCCGGTCGAGGCCGGCCAGGCAGTGAAGAAGGGTCGATTTCCCCGAACCGGAGGGGCCCATGATGGCGCTGAATCGGCCTGCTTCGAAGGAGATGTCGACGTTGTCGAGCGCGAGGACGGCCGTCTCGCCGAACCCATATAGCTTGCTGAGTCCACGGGCCGAAGCGGCTGCCGGTTGATTTTCTGTCACGCTGATACCTCTTTCGTTGTCCCCATTGTGTCCCAGGTTGAGGACTTAGCCCTATTCGGACGAGTACGTGAGTACCTCACCGTGCGCGTCCCCGGCTGCGCGGGCGATCTCGCCGTCACCCCACGCAGTGCTGCTCAACGAGTAGGCATCCGGATCGATCGAGAACTGGACTGGGACCGCGAGCGCCGCAGAACCGGATCCGTCAGTACCCATGAGGATGGCGCCGAAGGCCCCCAGTGCGATTATCGGTCAAGTCATATTGAAAAACAGTAAGAATCGAACGGCCGGTGTCCCGGGCTAGGGGGCGGCCGGCGGCCGGCGACGCGGGTGGCCGCCGTCCCGCTCCACCTCATCCAGGATCACCACCGGTATCTCTCGATTCGTCCGGGATTGGTAGGTCGCGTACCCGTCGTAGGCGTCGAGAATCTTTGGCCACCAGGCCCGCCGTTCCTCGTCTGAGGCGGCTCTAGCAACCACCGGGAACCTCCGGCCCGATGTTTGCACAGTTGCCTGCGGATGGCGAAGCAGATTCAGGTACCAGTGAGGATGGTTGGGTCGACCGCCCCAGGAGGCAATCACGACCAGAGCATGGCCGGCGTCGAGATACAGCAACGGAACCGTGTGGTCCTTCCCCGACGTGCGCCCGGTCGTTGTCAGCAGCAGCATGTCGTTGTGGACCAGCCGTCGTCCGATCCTTCCACCGGTTGCGCGGTAGAAGAACGTGTGTACGGTGGACAGATGTTTGGCGGTTCGGTCGCGCATGGGCGCACGATACTTGCGACCGCCAACTCGGGACTGGCTACGCTCCCGCCCATGAGACTGGTCGTGGCGAACTGCAGCGTTGATTATGAGGGGCGGCTCACTGCGCACCTCCCCCCGGCGATCCGGCTGGTCATGGTCAAAGCGGATGGATGTGTCGCCGTGCACGCCGACGGCGGGGCCTACAAGCCCCTCAACTGGATGAACGCCCCGAACTATCTCGAGGAGTTCGACGACGAGTGGGTTGTAACGAATCCGAAAGGGGAGCGCCTGACGATCAGGCTCGCAGAAGTCCTCTCCGACGTGACGATCGAACTGGGTGAGGATCCCGGTCTCCAGAAGGACGGTGTTGAGGCGCATCTCCAGGTGTTGCTGGCCGACCGGCCGGGGGTGTTGGAGGATGGTCTTCAACTCATCCGGCGCGAGTTTTTCACCGACATCGGCTCTGTCGATCTGCTGTGCACGGATGGGGTCGGTCGCACCGTCGCGGTCGAAATCAAACGGCGCGGCGACATCGACGGCGTAGAGCAGCTCGCCCGCTACCTCGAGCGCCTCAACCTCGACGCGCGGTTGTCACCGGTGCGCGGGATCTTCGCCGCCCAGTCGATCACTCCGCAAGCCAAGGTGCTTGCCGACTCACGGGGCATCATGTGCGTCGAGGTGGACTACGACGATCTGCGCGGCGCAGAATCGAACACGCTCCGGTTGTTCTGACCATGTTCGATGTGGTTCTCTACCAACCGGAGATCCCCCCGAATACCGGCAACATCATGCGTCTGTGCGCCAACACGGGCACGGTGTTGCACCTCATCCACCCGTTGGGTTTCGACCTCGAAGACACGAAATTGCGGCGGGCCGGACTCGACTACCGGGAGTGGGCCGACGTTCGGGAGCATGAGTCGATCGAAGCCTTCGTGGAGGCGGTGGATCCTGCCCGGGTGATCGCATTCACACGGGACGGCGAGAACAGGTATTCAGACGTCGACTACCAACCGGGTGACGCGCTGCTGTTCGGTCCGGAGTCGAACGGCCTCCCCGACGAGGTCTTGAAACATCCTCTAGTGGATCGGCGCGTTCGGATTCCCATGTTGCCTCGTTCGCGCAGTCTCAATCTGTCGAACGCGGTGGCGGTTGTGCTGTTCGAGGCCTGGAAACGGCACGACTTTGCCGGCGGCATCTGATACCCAGGTCTTTTCTGCGCAATGCAATGGTGTGTGACGCGCCACTGCATTGCTGAGAAAAGAGTCAGTTGGCGAGGAGGCGGAGAACGATTGCCTCTCCGAGGGCACCCTTGCGAACATCGTCCAGGTCGACGCTCTCGTTAGGTCCGTGGGCTCTGCTGGTCGGATCGGCGACGCCCGTCAGGAGGATCGTTGCTTCCGGGAAGGCCTCAGAAAACGCGGCCACGAAGGGGATCGAACCGCCGACCCCCATGTCGACCGTTTCTCGCCCCCATGCTTCCTGGAAGGCGGTCCGAAGCGCCTCCGTCACTCGACTCGAAGTCTCGAGCGAGAAGGCCCGGCCCATGGCACCGGGCGTCACCGTCACCTCGGCGCCCCAGTCGACGTGCTGTTCCAGATGAGCGACCAATGTGCTCATGGCGCGTCTCGGGTCGTCGCCGGGAGCGATTCGCAGGCTCACCTTGGCCCGCGCCACCGGGACCAGAGCGTTGACCGCATTGCTTACCGATGGGGCGTCGATAGCCAGGACGGCCACCGCCGGTTGCCTCCACATCCTCGACGTGAGCGAACCCGATCCGATCAACTCCAGGCCGTCCACCGTGTCCGCCTGAGCCCGCAGTTCCTCTTCGGTGAGATCGAGATCGTCGGCAAGACCGGAAACTAAACCCGGGATGGCGACGTTGCCATCTGCATCGTGCAGGGTGGCGAGGAGGCGGGCCAGCACGGTCAGGGCATCGGGTATCACGCCCCCGAACTGACCGCTGTGAATCGCATATCGAGCCGTTCTGACCTCGACCGTGCAGTCGGCCAGGCCCCGCAGTGACGTGGTCAGCGCCGGCTGACCGACCCTCCAATTCCCCGAGTCGGCGATGACAATGACGTCCGCCGTCAGCAGATCGCGGTATTGAGCCAGGAACTCGCCGAGGTGGGTCGAGCCGACTTCTTCCTCTCCCTCGACGATGACTTTGACGCCCACCGGCGGTCTCCCGCCGTGCGCCTTTACCGCGCCGAGATGCACCACGATGCCGGCCTTGTCGTCGGACGATCCCCGACCCAGTAGGCGCCCGTTCTCCTCGATTGGTTCAAATGGATCCCGGTCCCAATCATCGAGATCGCCCACCGGTTGCACATCGTGGTGGGCGTACAACAGGACGGTCGGAGCGCCGGCCGGCGGCGGGATCTCCCCGAAAACGGCCGGGTGGGCGCCGTCTACCTCCAACAGGCGAACGTCCTCGAATCCGGCATCAGTCAGGAGGGCTGCGACGGCGTCGGCGGAACTGCGGACGCCGGACGGGTCGAAGCCCGGTGCGCTGATCGAGGGAATCCGGACGAGGTCTTCGAGGGTCCTCTGGAGGGAGGGGAACAGGTCATCGATGGCAGAGCGGAGATCGTCGTGCATGGGGAAAGGGTAACGGGCTCAGAACCAGCATCCGCCGCCGTGCCGACTCCCCAGTTTTGGCTCTACCCTCACCGTCATGGAGCGCTTCCCGTGGTCGGCGATCGTTGCCATCGCACTGATCGTGATGGTGGCGTTCGGTGCAATGTTCTACGGCTTCTCGGTCTTCCTGACCGCAGATGCTGCAGGTGGCGACTTCAGTACGACGACTCTCTCCCTCGGATACGGAGGTGCCGCACTCGTTGGTGGCCTCCTGGCCTTCCCGATCGGGAGATTCGCCGACCGGCGCGGGGTGCGCCTCGTGTTCGGAGCGGGTGCCGTCGTCGGCTTCCTTGGATTGCTGGCGTTCTCGTTTGCCCAGGAGCCGTGGCACGTACTGGCCGCCTGGTGGTTGCTCATCGGTCCCGCCGGGGCCATGACCTACTACGAACCGGCCTTCGTCGCGGTTGATCAGTGGTTCTCGGCCCAACATCGCCCGCGGGCACTTGCCACGTTGACCGTCATCGGAGGAGTTTCCGGCATGATCTTCATACCGCTCACGGAACGCCTCGTCACCTGGTTCGGCTGGCGAGGCGCCGCCGTCGCCCTCGGCGCCATTCTGCTCATTGTCGGTGGTATTGCTGCTTCTGTGTTCCTGCCATCCGGCGCCGGGCGGGCCGGGCAGACTCCATCAGAATCGTTTTCGGTGCGCCTCCTTCTCTCCGATCGTCGGTTCGTGATGTATACGATCGGAATGCTGCTCAGCTTCGGCACCGTCCAGGCGATGGTCACCCACCGGGTCGCCCGATTCGAAGAAGCCGGTTTCGCCGTCGCCTCGGTGGCGGTGTGGGCGGCGGTTGCTTCAGCGTTGAGCCTTCCCGGCCGATATGCCTCCCCGTATGTAGCAGGCAGACGGCGCCCCACTTCCGTTCATGCCTCGGGAATGGCTGCGCTCACACTCGCACTGGCTCTGGCGGTGTTCATTGGAGCCGGGTGGCAGATGAGCGCGCACTTCCTCCTGTTCGGCGTCTCGTTCGGTGTGATGCTTCCGCTCAGAGCCATGGTGATGTCCTCGTGGTATTCCGGATCGGCGTACGGTCGGATTCTGGGAGTGCAGTGGTCGGTGGCCGCCGTCTTGGGTGCGGCCTTGCCGGCAGGCGTCGGGGTCCTGCGCGACATCACCGGCGACTACCAGCTGCCGATGGCGTGCCTCACGATTACTATGGCCCTTGCCTCAATTGTGACCTGGATGTCAGGACGAAGTGCATCCGAGATCAGGAACGCTCGGCGGGTCGCGGCAAATCGATCAGCCGGTGATCTGTCGTGAAGAGGCGCTTGCCAACCCCGAGCGTCATGACGGTGGCTGTGGTCGCGACCGACCCCAGGATGAGATACATGATGGCGGCTTGCACCCGCACCGCTTCGATCGGGTCGACCCCCGCCAGGATCAGCCCGGTCATTGCGCCGGGCAGAAACACCAGACCCACAGCCTTGGTCGTTTCGATTTGAGGTGTGAGTGCCGTGCGAAGTGCAGAACGGAGATGCCGGCGACTTGCCTGAGAGGAGGACTGGCCCAGCGCGAGGCGAGCCTCGACCTCAGCGCGGTGCTCCCGGAACTCGTCGACGACCCGGCGAGCGGCCAGAACTGTGGCGTTCATGGAGTTACCGATCATCATGCCGGCCAGCGGAACGAGGGTACGCCCCTCGAGGGGGAACACGCCGAGTCCAAAGACGACGACCAGGGTCACCCCGGCCGCAGCTCCAATGGCCAGCAATCCGAGGGGAAGGAGCGCTGGTATTTCAGGTGTCCGGCGCCGCACGACAACACCGGCGAAGGCCACCATCGCGATAACCCAACCCCACGAAAGGATTAGCGGCTGCTCCGGATCGATGACGAAGGCGAGAATGGCTCCGACGAACAACAGTTGGACGAGGGAGCGGACGGTCGCCCAGATGATGTCTCGTTCGAGCCCGAGACGCTGGCTCGCAGACAGCGTGATCGCTACGGCGACCAGGAGCAGAGAGGCGATAAGTCCGACGGTTGTGACATCGGCGGTCGTCACGATGGCTGCTCTGCGAGGTAGGCGGCGATACCCGGCTCGTCGGATGCCATCAATCCGGCCGCGGTCCCTTCATACGCGACCCGGCCGTTGATGAGGCAGACAACGTGAGAAGCGATCCGGTTCATTTGCGCCGTGTCGTGAGTGACCCAGAGGATGGGCATGCCGGCCGCGGTCAACGCCAGAGCCTGATTTTCGATTGTACGGGTTGCTGAGGGATCCAACGACGACGTCGGCTCGTCCATTAGCAGCGCCTCCGGATCGGTCACCAATGCACGTGCGATACACATACGCTGGGCTTCCCCGCCTGAGAGCTCATCGGCGGTCCTGTCGACGAAGGAGGGGTCTAGGCCTACCCGTTGCAGAAGTATCGCAGCTGCCGCCACATCGAGATCGGGGTCGGCTTCACGCAGATTGTCGAATACAGTGCCGGCGAACCGGACCGGCTCCTGAAACACCATGCCGACCGCCCGACGCAACTGCAGCACACCGATGTCGGTGAGCGAACGGCCGTGGAAGCGAACAATTCCTTCCACCGGAACCTCGAGGCGATTGCACAGCCGGAGCAACGTGGACTTGCCCGCTCCCGACGGGCCGACGATCACCGTCATGCCGCCTGCGGGGAGTCGCAGATTTGCCACGGATAGCCGCTTGGTCCCGTTGGCGCCGCTCATCACCACGTTGTCGAACTCGAACACCATATCCGCCACGATAGGATCGCCGGGGCGCCTGAGGATCCATCGAGAGCGGGAACAATCCTGGAGCGGTGAGCGTTGTTTCAGGCTCATGGAAGGATCGCGCATGTTCGAAGACGATACGCTGGTAGAGCCCGGCCAGGAATGGCGTGAGTTGGCTGCGTGTGCCGGTCGTGAGGACGATCTCTTCTTTCCCGCCAACGAAGCAGAAAAGGCATTCGTCAACACAGCCAAGGCGGTTTGCGCGGGTTGCCCGGTGCAGGCTGAGTGTCTCGCGTATGCGATTGAGACGGGCCAGACGGAAGGCATCTGGGGTGGCATGACGTCTACGGAGCGGCGGACGGAGCGGCGCCGGTGGGTGGCTGCGAGCCGCAGGGCAAGTTGAACGCCTGCCGCGGCCGACGACCCCGCTACCCGACAAGGCGGTTCGGCTCACTGAACCACTGGTTTCTTTCTCGATGTTTAGTTACTATGTAGTAACTAAACATCGAGGAGCAGCGATGACAGAATTCTCTCTCGAACTCAATGAAGACCAGCTGCAACTGCAGAAGTGGGTGCACGACTTCGCAGAAGGGGTGGTTCGGCCGGCGGCAGAGGAATGGGACGAGCGTGAGGAGACGCCCTGGCCCATCATTCAGGAAGCCGCCAAGATCGGGCTCTATTCGTTCGAGTTCTTCCTCAACGCATTCGCCGATCCGACCGGGCTCATGATGCCGCTGGTATCCGAGGAACTTTTCTGGGGTGACGCCGGGATTGGTCTGGCGGTTTTCGGCAGCACGCTGGCCGTCGCCGGGATCACAGCCGTGGGGAGCCCCGATCAAGTCGCTGAATGGGTTCCGCAGTGCTTTGGCACCCCCGACGATCCGAAACTTGCTGCCTATGCGGTGAGCGAATCCGACGCCGGATCGGATGTGTCGGCACTCCGGACCCGGGCCGTTTACGACGAAGCTACCGATGAGTGGGTGTTGAACGGAACGAAGACCTGGATCACCAACGGCGGGATCGCGGATGTCCACGTGGTGGTCGCATCGGTCGACCCGGAGCTGCGTTCCAGGGGGCAGGCAACCTTCGTCATTCCGCCCGGGACTGCGGGGCTGACGCAAGGTTCGAAGTTCAAGAAGCACGGTATTCGCGCCTCGCACACGGCCGAGGTCGTCCTAGACGACGTTCGCATTCCGGGGCGGATGGTGCTCGGTGGAAAGGAGAGGCTCGATGCCCGACTCGCCCGAGCGCGAGAAGGCAAGAGCTCGAGGAAGCAAGGGGCGATGTCGACGTTCGAGTCCTCGCGTCCGATTGTTGGAGCCCAGGCGCTTGGTGTAGCGAGGGCCGCATACGAATACGCCCTGGAGTACGCCAAGGAGCGCGTCCAGTTCGGTCGTCCGATCATCATGAACCAGGCAATAGCGTTCAAGCTCGCCGATATGAGGACGGAGATCGATGCGGCCCGCCTGCTGGTCTGGCGAGCGGCGTGGATGGCTCGCAATGGCAAGCCGTTCGAGGCGGGCGAAGGCTCTATGTCGAAGCTCAAGGCGGGCGAGGTCGCAGTTCGAACCACAGAGGAGGCCATCCAGATTCTAGGTGGTGCCGGCTACGTGCGCGAGCATCCCGTTGAGCGCTGGGCGCGCGACGCCAAGATATTCACGATCTTCGAAGGGACGAGCGAGATCCAGCGGCTGGTGGTGGCTCGTTCGATCTCCGGGATGCGGATTGTCTGAGGTTCGAAGGCGCCGTCTCGACGGCTGAGAACCGGCCCCCGGCGGGTTGTCAATGCCTCGAGATCCCCCGGAGGCCCGACCAGGCCAGCTCCGCGATCTCCACGGCGAGGACGTTCAGCCCAGTTTCGAGTTTCCCGGTTGCCCACGCACGGCCGGCCGCCTCGGCGGCTCCAACGATCCCGTACGCAAGGGCCCTTTGCTGGTCGGCGTCGATGCCGGCGGCAATCAAGGGAGCGACCAGCTCGGCCATGCTGTCCTCAATTCGGCTCATCGCATCCGCCACGTCTTCGTCGCTCCGATCTGCGCCCTCGAACAGCAGGAGGAAGGCGGCACGATTGTCGGCGATGAAGTCGAAGTAAGTGCCGATTCCGACCTCGACCTGCCGGCGGGGAGAATCGGCTCGCGATGTCCTATCCGTGATCGCCCTGGCCATCCGATTGCCTACGTCATCAACGAGGTGCAGGTAAAGGGCGCGTTTTGAGCTGAAATGCTGGTAGAGGACCGGCTTGGTCACGCCTGCGGTGGCGGCGATGTCGTCCATTGTCGTGGCGTGATAACCGGCACCAGAGAATACTTGCAGAGCAACGTCGAGCAATTGCTGGCGTCGCTCGTGCGCCGGGAGGCGAGTGGTCATCAGATACACGTTACCAACTGGTAGCGCATCCGGGAGGATCGACGGCGATACCCGGGTTGGCGTGACTTTTGGCCCTTGCGGCAACTGCGAGCCGGTGGTTTGGTTCGATGAGACCGTGTTCATCTACTACTACGTGCAACTCAAACGGCCGATCAACGTAATCGAGCCTCGATTTCGCTCGTTCTTCTCACGCTTCAGCTCATGGGCGGAGTCTGCCTATCGGGAGGGGGAGGAGCTGAGAGCCAACATCTCGGTAGGGAGCGGCCCGGCCACGGTGGCGAAGACGGTTCGGATGCGCGTCGGCGACCCGGTGGTCGGTCGAGCAGAAACGACGGTTCCGATCGTCTGGGAGGCAACAGGGCCCACGGCGCTCTTTCCGATAATGGAAGGCAATCTGATCATGGCCGGGGTCGGACCCGAGTACACCCAGCTCGCTTTTCGTGGAACATACGAGCCACCGATGGGAGCACTGGGTAGAGCACTCGACAAGGTCGTTATGCATCGCCTCGCTGAGAGCAGCGTCAAGGGATTCGTCGACAGGATCAGCGAAGCCTTGGAGAGAGAGTAGGCAGCCAACCGGATACCGGCGCTGAGTGGGAGGCGTTGGACGATCGCCTAGAACGCAGAACCTTCTTGATCTGATTCTCTGAGCGCCTCCAATCGGGCGGCGTAGGCGGCCGCCTCAGCCCGATTGTTCATCTGCAGCTTGCGCAGGAGATTCGAGACGTAGTTCTTGACGGTCTTCTGCGCCAGATACATCTCCGCCGCAATTTCCCTATTGGTTTTGCCGTCGGCGATGCGGGAGAGGATCTTGCGTTCCTGGGGGGACAACTCCGCCAGGAGGGGATCCGAATCCCGTCCGGCGTGCGCTCTCGAGAAGATGCGGTCGCTGAGTTCGGAATCCAGAAGTGACTCACCGGCTGCGGCTTTGCGGACGGCCGCCAGCAGATCCGAGGACCGCGTTCGTTTGAGAACGAAACCGAGAGCACCGGCGCCGACGGAATCAACGAAGGCCTGCTCGTCGGCGAAGGCGGTGAGCATGACGACCTGGATATCGCTCCACTTGGCTCGTATCTGGCGGCAGGCGTCCACCCCGGATCCATCGGGGAGATTGACATCGAGTACCACGAGATCGGGTCGGACCTCCCCGGCCATTTCGACGGCCCCGGCCGCAGTATCCGCCTCGGCGACGACTTCGATATCCGGTTCGGCCTCGAGAAGGGCACGCAGGCCGCCGCGCACCAGGGCGTGGTCGTCGGCGAGAAGGACCCGAATCGTCATCCGCGGCAGGTTAACGCATCACGGGGCGAAAGCGGGATCCCCAGGTGCCAATCGCCAATTCCCAATCGCCTGTGGCCTATCGCCTATTGCCTAATCCCTGTTCTCCGACTGGCGCAAACCGCGCTGTGAAGTGGCGGAGCCACGGTGCCTGCTCAACGATCCGGTAGCCGCCGATCGAACCGGCGCGCTCGGCAACGGATAACACGACCTCACCGACGTAGTCGATGTGACTCTGCGTGTAGGTGCGGCGGGGTATCGCCAATCGTACGAGCTCCATCTGAGCCGGCGTCTCGGTTCCATCGTCGTGCAACGTCCCGAACATCACCGATCCGATCTCGACTCCGCGAACGCCACCATCACGGTACAACTCGACTGCCAGAGCTTGGGCGGGATACTCTGAAGGAGGAATATGCGGAAGGAAGGCCTTGGCGTCGAGGTAAACCGCATGTCCGCCGGCCGGACGTACGATCGGAACGCCGGCAGCCGCCACCTTATCGGCGAGGTACTCGGTCGATCGGATCCGGTAGCGAAGGTACCGCTCGTCGAGTACCTCTTCGAGGCCTTGCGAGATCGCCTCGAGGTCATATCCGGCCAGTCCCCCGTATGTCGGGAACCCCTCCGTGAGGATGAGCAGATTGCGGCAGGCGACCGCCATCGAGGGATCGTTCATCGCCAGGAATCCGCCGATGTTGGCTAGGCCATCCTTCTTGGCTGACATCGTGCACCCGTCGACCAGCGAGAACATCTCGGCCGCAATCTCTCGTGGAGTGCGATCTTCGTAGCCGGGCTCGCGCAGCTTGATGAACCAGGCGTTCTCGGCGAACCGGCACGCATCCAGGAAGAAGGGGATTCCGTGGCGATGACATACCTCCTGCACGGATCGCAGGTTCTCCATGGATACAGGTTGCCCGCCTCCGGAGTTGTTGGTCACAGTCACCATAACCAGCGGGATGCGGTCGACCCCGACCTCCGCAATAGTGCGCTCGAGGGCCTCGATGTCCATGTTCCCTTTGAACGGGTGGTTCTTCGACGGATCGCGACCCTCGGCGATCACGAGGTCAAGCGCTTCCGCCCCCTGGTATTCGACGTTGGCCCGGGTGGTGTCGAAATGGGTGTTGTTCGGGACGACATCGCCGGATTTGACCATGACCGAGAACAAGATCCGTTCGGCTGCTCGCCCCTGGTGGGTTGGGATTATTTCTGCGAGTCCGGTGATCCCCTGGACTGTTTCGAGAAAGCGGTAGAACGACCTGCTGCCGGCGTAGGACTCGTCGCCGACCATCATGCCCGCCCACTGCTTGGCGGACATCGCTCCTGTTCCCGAATCCGTGAGGAGGTCGATGATGACTTCGTCGGCGTGAAGGCCGAACAAGTTGAAACCGGCTCGCCTCAATGCCTCCTCACGCTCGTCACTCGTCGGGAGGTTGATTTCCTGGGTGCTGTGTATGCGGAATGGTTCGATGATGGTTCGGTATGGCATGGACCTTCCTCTCTCCGAAGGAGTCTGCCATGATGAATTGACGACCGCGACGGTATCCTCGGTGACGAAATGCCTGTGCGAACCCTTCTTCTCGTCGTCTCGCTGGTTGTTGCGAGCCTGGCCGTTGACAGCGACGTAGCCGTGGCCCTCTCCGACCTGGGCCCAGGTGGCACGTTCGTCGATGACGACGGGCATCCGGCGGAGGCCTACATCGAGGCGGCGTTCGCGGCCGGGTATCTAGACGGATGTGACCCTGCCCGTCCCGATCGCTTCTGCCCCTCCAGCCGGGCATCGTGGACCGACGTGGACCGTGGGATCGCTCGGGCTTCGGTAAACCGGCCGTCGAGGCTCTCGTGCGGGAGCTCTCTCTGCTCCGCCGTTTCGATTCCCGTCTCGGTAGTCGCGGCTGCACTTGCAGCCCCGCTCCCCGGATTTGTGAGCATGCGGCGCGGTGAGACCCCGGTCGATCGGGCCACCCTGGCCGTGCTGCTCGTTTCGGCCGCCAACCTCGAGTTGCCTGAGGTTCCGTCCAGGAGATCATTCAGCATCGCCGCCACCGGTGACATTCTTCCCCACACGCCCTTGATGAGCCAGGCCGCCCGCAACGACGGCGACGGCGGGTTCGACTTCGATCCGATGTTTGCCGACATCGAACCCATCATCTCCGCCGTTGATCTTGGGCTCTGCCATCTCGAGACCCCTCTGTCGTCGGACAATGCCGCACTCTCGTCCTATCCGGTCTTCTACTCCCCCCGGGAAGTCGCGGAGGCGGTGGTGGCGGCGGGGTATGACGGCTGTTCAACTGCCTCGAATCACTCATTCGACAAGCGAACGAACGGTGTCCTGAGCACACTCGGCGTGATCGACGAGGCCGGGTTGGGTCATGCCGGTACCACCGATCTCGCCGGGGATCCTTCTTGGTGGATGTACGACGTTGATGGGGTGACCGTTGCCCATCTTTCGTACACCTATGGGCTCAACGGATTTCGACTGCCCGCCGATCAACCATGGCTCGTCAACCTGATCGATGAGGAGCGGATCATCGCCGATGCCGCCGCGGTCCGTGCGCTGGGTGCGGAGTTCATCGTGGTCAGCCTTCACTGGGGCAACGAGTATCAGCCTCTGCCGAGCAGCTACCAGCGGGGGATCGCAGAGGCGCTACTTGCCTCGCCGGATGTCGACGTGATTATCGGTCATCACGCACATGTTGTGCAGGCGGTCGAGAGGATCAACGGGAAATACGTGTTGTACGGTCTGGGCAATCTCGTCTCGAACCAGTTCTTCAGCCTGCCAACCCAGGACGGCGTTATCGCGATTCTCGACGTGGTCGAAGGAGTCGACGGGTTCTCAGTCTCAGAGATCGAGTTTGTGCCAACGAAGGTCGAACGGGGTTCGTACCGGATCGTTCCGGTATCGATCGAATTGGGCACTGAACTCGGCCAGCAAGACCGCATTGCCCTCGAGCAATCGTGGCAGAGGACCCTCGAGGCTCTCTCGGCGCTCGACGACTCTGTCGCCGGCATGGTGGCGCCGATCCGGTGACAATTGGCCCTTTACCGGGACCGCCTACGTCTGTCATCGTGGAGCTAGCGCAGAGATCGCATCCGCAAAGGAGGTGCACCGTGGGCGACAATGAAGCGCTGAGCGCAGCAGGTAGACATCGAGCCGTACTGCTGGACGCGGCAGCCGGGCTGGAGTTCGCGATTGCCTCTCCGGTCGGCAGAGGGGTCGCCTGGCGCGAACTCGTAGACGGCGAACTGCACCGTCTTCGGGGGGCTCTGGCCGACCACACGAAGGCCGTCGAGAGTGATGACGGGCTTCTCGCCGACATCGTGCATCAGGCACCGCGCCTCTCGAACTTGGTCAAGCTCATGCGCAAAGATCACCTGGAGATGGACGCCCGGATCGGCGAGATCATCCACATGGTGGGAGCAGTTCCGGTGGATGAGCCCGAGGAAGCAAGCGACGAAATCCGCAACGCCACATTGGAGTTGCTCGGCAAGCTGAGCCGTCACCGCCAGAAGGGAGCCGACCTCGTCTACCGGGCCTTCAACGTCGACATCGGAGGTCTGGACTAGCAGCTCCGTGAACGGTGGTGCGCGATGAAGCTTCCGTCTGGCGACTCAGTACACCTCCGGTACGAACGTCTGATCATCCATCGGCGGTCGCACATACGAGAAGGCGTCGTCGCGCGGCGGCAGGATTATCGGTTCGGGCGTCAAGTCTTCAAAGGGGATGCTCGCCAGTAGGTGGCTGATCGCGTTCAGACGAGCCCGCCGTTTGTCATCGGAGTTCACGGCGAACCAGGGTGCCTGTTTGATGTCGGTGTGAGCGAACATCTCGTCCTTGGCCTTCGAGTATTCGATCCACCGACGCCGCGATTCGAGATCCATGGGGCTGAGTTTCCAGCGCTTCGTGCGGTCTTCGATTCGCGACTGGAACCGCCGTTCCTGTTCTTCGTCACTGACTGAGAACCAGTACTTCAAGAGAATGATGCCGGACCGCACCAGCATCCGTTCAAATTCGGGACATGAGCGGAGAAACTCCCGGTACTCGTCCTCCGTACAGAACCCCATGACACGCTCGACGCCGGCGCGGTTGTACCAACTCCGGTCGAACAAGACCATCTCACCTGCGGCCGGGAGGTGCTGGACGTACCGCTGGAAATACCACTGGGTCTTCTCTCGCTCAGTCGGCTGAGGTAGGGCAATGACTCGGGCCACTCTCGGATTCAAGCGCTCGGTAATTCGCTTGATGACGCCGCCCTTCCCTGCCGCGTCCCTGCCCTCGAAGATGACAACGACCTTGAGGCCTCGATCCTTGATCCACTCCTGGAGCTTGACGAGCTCGACCTGGAGTCGCTGCAACTCCGCTTCGTAGTACTTCTTCTTGAGCTTGCCGTTCGTTGTGGTCGTCGGCTCGCCGGGTTGTGGGGAGTGGTCGCTCATCGATCGCTGCTCCTTTTCCGCGTGGGAACAGCCTAGAGGCCGCGCCTGTGACGCCGCTTGGGAAGCAAATGCTTTCATTTGGCTCTATGCAGTTGGCAACTGGAGGAGTAGAAGGACAATTGATGACGCAGGAACTTCTCCGTGCCGCGCAGGACCGATTCGCGGCTGCCGTGCCCTTCTCGTCAGAGCTTCATGGGTGGCGGGGGACGTCAGAGTGGCTGAGCGAACCGGATCACGTGCTCCAGGTAACCATTCCGATTGTGATGGACGACGGCTTCGTCCACGTTTTCAAGGGGTACCGGGTGTTGGATTCAGCTGCCAGGGGACCCGCCAAGGGCGGCATTCGCTTTCATCCGGCGGTTGACGAGAGCGACTGCCGCGCGCTGGCGGCGTTGATGACCTGGAAGTCGGCGGTGGCGTCTATTCCGTTTGGAGGGGCGCATGGGGGAGTCCGGTGCGATCCCACCGTCCTCTCCGAGGAGGAACGGCGTCGGATCACGAGACGGTATGTCGCGACTCTCGGCGACACGATCGGGCCCTACAAAGACATTCTGGGACCTGATCTCTACACGAGCGAGCAGACGATGGCCTGGGTCTACGACACCTACTCAGTCCTCCACCCCGGCGAAAACAACCGTGCAGTGGTTACCGGCAAACCGATCGATCTTGGTGGTTCACCGCTGGGAAGCGAGGCTGCGGCGCACGGTGTCCTGGCGTCTACCCGCCGGATCCTCGAGTTTGGATACGTCCCCGGACTAGACGGCCTCGATGGGGCGAAAGTCGCCGTTCAGGGTTTTGGAGATGTGGGAGCAGGGGTCGCTCGCCTCTTCGCGAGGAGCGGTGCGTCGATCGTCGGGTTGGCCGACTCGACCGGCGCCATATACCGGGAGCAAGGGCTCGACATCGAGGCGGTGGGACAACACCAAAGTGCGACGGGGCGGTTGGGCGGGTTCCCCGGCGCACAGGAACTGAGTCCGGGGGCTGTGCTGGAGTTGCCGGTCGACATCGCAATCCCGGCCGCGCTCGAGAATCAGATTACAGAACACAACGCCTCGGCCATCAGCGCGCGCCTCATCGTGGAGGCGGCCAACTACCCGACTACACCTGCTGCGGATCGAATTCTCCGGCAACGAGGTGTCCGGGTTCTCCCCGATGTTGTTGCAGCTTCCGGTGGGATCGTTGCCGGGTACTTCGAGTGGGTGCAGAATCTCGAGAACCAGGACTGGGACCACCACGAAACACTCATGCGCCTCCGGGACATTATTGAGAAGGCCACCGTGCACACTCTCGTCGAGCGGGCCAGACTGGCTGAAGGGCTGGCCCGATATCAGGCCGCATGGCACCGTGCCCAACCGGATGCCCCGGACCTGGAGATGCCAACATTGCGGGTGGCGGCGTATGTCATCGCAATGAGTCGTTGCAGGGCTGCGATCACTCAGCGCGGCGTATGGCCGTAAAGAGTCGCGGGTCCCTTGTCGCGAGTCGCGAGTTCGCGGTGGGCGGTTCTAGGTTTTGAGTTCTAGGTCTTGCCGGCGCCTGGAGAGGGGCCAATTG
>JAHEDK010000043.1 GCA_024641245.1 Actinomycetes bacterium | reverse complement strand
ACCAAGTGCCAGGTTCATACCGGCTCCCGCCGCGATGCCGTCGACGGCGGCGATCGTGGGCTTAGTGAGTCGGTGAAGCGCCAGAGCAGCAGCCCCGACCTGCTTCATTCCGCCGACCCGCTCAGAGATCGACTCCGTCTCGAACCGGCCTCCACCGAGATCTGCACCCGAGCAGAACTCGCCTCCTGCGCCGGTCACTATCAGAACGCGCTGATCGGACGCCTCGAATCCTGCGAATTCGGACTCCAGTGAAGCCCACCCGTCGGCCGGGACGGCGTTCTTCCGTCCCGGTTGGTTGAGGGTAAGCCAGCGGACCCGCCCGCGATCGGTGATCTCAATGAACATGCCCAGAGCCTATCCGGCATGGGTAGGGTCGCGCCCGGTTTGCCGCGCAGAGATACCATGGGCGCCGAGATGGGATTCAATCCGTTCCGTGAGCAGCGCACCAACGCGTTCGATGTCGCCCTGGTGGTCGTCGCCATCGCGGTCACCACCGCGTTGATCATCTGGGCCATCGTCGGATGAATGAGGCAGTTGTACCGGTTCAGCCGCACGCGGCCAGGAAGCAGTACCTCTGCCCCGGGTGCGAAGGGACAATCGAGCCCGGAACGTTTCACGTCGTGGTCGTCCCGCCGGAGGCGCCGGACCTCCGCCGTCACTGGCATCGTGGGTGCTGGTTCAAAGAACGGCGGAGGCGCTACGGTCGCACTTTCTAAGCGACGCTCTTGAGCCAGCGCAACCGCACCCCGGACTCCATGAGCGAGATAGCGATCAGGTCGACGCGCGGCGCAGGGGCATGGAGCCTGGATGCCAACCGGCGCACGGTTCGCTCCTTGTCGGCGGTGAAGGCATCTTCAGCGGTCGGTGGTGCGGGGCCGACGGCCAGCACGGTCTTCACTTCAACAACCACTCGCCTGCCGCCGTCATCAGCAACGAGGTCGATCTCGCCGCGCCCGACTCTCACGTTGCGGTCGATGATGGTCAAGCCGTGGCGCTCGAGGAACAGGGCCGCGATCGACTCACCGAGTCTCCCAACCTCGCCCCTGCTCAGATCTGAACGCCGGGTTCCAGTTCCTCGATGTTGACGTCTCGGAATGTCATGACACGTACGTTCTGTAAAAAGCGCGCCGGTCGATACATATCCCATACCCAAGCATCCTCGAGCTCGATCTCGAAGTACACGGAACCATTCGACTCCTGCTTTGCGACACTGACCTGATTGGCGAGGTAGAAACGGCGCTCCGTCTCAACCACGAACTTGAACATCGTGAGGACGTCCCGATACTCCTTGTAGATCTGGAGCTCGGCCTCGGTTTCGTATCGTTCGAGATCTTCTTCGTGCATTCACAGACTCCTCTGTGTGGTGCCTGGGGACCACGATCATACAGATCCCCCGACTCAACCGTTGTACCCGCTAGAGGAGACAGAAATCCTCAGAGGGAACCGAACCTGTCGAACGGCCAAAGGCGAACAAAGGCTTTTCCGACGATGTGCTCCTGGGAGATCGCGCCGAACTTCCTGCTGTCCTGGCTGGAGCTCCGATTATCTCCCATGACGAACACCATCTCGTCCGGAACCGTCTGAGGACCGAAGTCCTGCATCACGACCCCGGGTGAAAGGTAAGGCTCGTCGATCGGATTCCCGTCGATAAACACTGTGTTGTCCCGGATCTCGATCGACTCCCCTGGGAGGGCCATGACGCGCTTGATGAGGTCGTCTGGAACGAGTGCCGTCTGGATGCCGAGCGATTCCTTGACCGCCCGCCACGAGGCGGCAATGAACGTCTGATCATCCGTGGCCGACGCAAACGGAGAATCGAAGACGATAACGTCGCCCCTTTGGGGCTCACCAAACACGTAGCTCAGCTTGTTGACCATGACCCGATCGTCGATCTCGAGTGTCGGGATCATGGATCCCGATGGGATGAAGAACGCTTGAACGAAGAAAGTCTTGATGACAATCGCGACGACGAGCGCCACCAGAATGAGGACGGGCAGCTCAATGAGAAACGAAACAAATCCGCCCTTCTTGACGTGTTTCCTCCGCCCGGGACGAGCCGCCGGCTGTTCTGGAATCTGGCGAGACGGGGCGTCGGGCACATCGAAGTACGGATCAGCGTCGAAGGTGTTCGGCTCGGGTCTCGAGACGGGGTCATCACCGGCCAACGGACTCGAATCTTCAGCCAAGGCAGACCCCACTATCCGGTGTGCACCGGAGGGCGGTCACTAACGCTGCTCTTTGATGCGGGCGGCCTTACCGACCCGATCACGCAAGTAGTACAGCTTGGCCCGTCGCACATCACCGCGTCGCAGCACCTCAATATTCTGGATGATCGGTGCGTGCACCGGGAAGACGCGCTCGACGCCGACACCGAAACTCAATTTCCGAACGGTGAAAGTGCTCCGAAGACCACCGCCGTCACGGGCGATCACGACTCCCTCGAATCCCTGAACTCGCTCACGGCCACCCTCGACCACGCGCACGTTCACCCGAACCGTATCGCCGGCTTTGAACTCGGGGATGTTGTCACGCAGGTACGCGCTCTCAATGTGGTCAAGTTTGTTCATGGGAAACTCCTTGGGACGCGACGGACGACCGCCCGGCGGCATCGCATTGTATACCGTCGCCAGGGTTGACGCCAAGATCGCTCAGCCGAGCAGATCGGGCCGCCGCAGGCGAGTTCGTTCGAGCCGTTGTGCTACTCGCCACTCCTCGATTCGAGCGTGGTCACCAGACAGCAACACCTCGGGCACGGTCCATCCTCGAAACTCGGCGGGTCGGGTGTAGTGCGGTTCCTCAAGAAGCGCATCTCTGAACGATTCCCCGGCGATCGATTGGGCGTTGCCCAAGACCCCCGGAAGCAGGCGGGCGACACCTTCAATGATGGTGAGCGCGGCGGCCTCGCCGCCGGGAAGAACGAAGTCACCGACGGACACCTCTTCATCGATCAAGTTATCGGAGACGCGCTGGTCGACGCCCTCGTAGCGACCACACACGAGGGTGAGACGGTCGAGTTCGGCAAACCGATCGAGCATGGACTGGTCGAGAGGTCGCCCCGCCGGCGACATGAGCACCCGGGTCGTGTCGGCTAGTGGGTCCAATGCTTTCGCCAGCGGCTCAATCATCATCACCATCCCGGCACCCCCGCCGTACGGAGCGTCGTCGACCTGGCGGTGCACATTCGTCGTGTAATCCCGCAAGTCAATCGTCTGCACATCGAGATTCCCTGCCTCGATTGCGCGCCCGACAATCCCGACACCGAGCGGGCTCGAGAAATAATCAGGAAATATGGTTATGACTGTGATCTTCACGACCGAAGAAAGCTAGTACGAATGAGCAGATGGGGTATGCTCGCAGACCAGCCGCGCGGAGGGACAAGACCGTGTCCGACACAACAGACTCAGGTGCAGACCCCTGGGGTTTGCCTGAAGAACCATCGATCCCAGCTACCGATTCAGACGACGCCAAAGAGGATGCCAACCTCATCGCCCCCGAAACCGTTTCGGCCCCAGACGAGCCGTCAAACGCTCCTGCCGCACCGATCTTTGATGTTTCGTTCGAGCCGGCCGGATCACCGGAGGGAGATGAGACGGTCGAACCCGACTCTCCTTCGCCTGCGCCTTCTCAACCGGAGTCGCGCGGTCCGCTCTCTCAGGTTCTAGCCGCCTCGGGACTTTTCGGAGGTACTCCAGTTCCCCGGTCTGTAGAACCCGCTGAGGACGAAGAGTCACAAAGCCCGGCCGGCATCGACGGCGAGGAGAGCGATTCCGACGGCGAACTGGCGGCACTCGAAGCCACGGAGGTCGAGGTTGAGCCTCCCGGCCTATCTGCTCCCGCGGTCGGTTCACTCGTCGGCATCGGTGCGACCGACGCCGATCTTCCTTCAGAACCCCCACCCTGGATGATCTCCCAGCCACCTGCCGTCGAGCCGGATGAGGCAAGCCAGCTTCCCGACTTCACGCCGCCGGCCTTCATCGAGGAGTCCGCTGACCCGGAAGCCGGTGCCGCGCTCGACGAAGCCGCCGCCGCCTTCGCGGAAATCTCATTCGCCAATGATTCTGCCCCGGGCATTGACGTGCCTGATTTCGACGCAGAGGACGCAATCGAACCGGTCATGGAGACGGCCATCGACGAGGCACTGGCTGCGGAGGCCGATCTCGAATCGCTGGTCGCCGAGCTGACCATTTCCGAGCCCGGCCGCGACGAAGTGATCCCTGTCGACGACCTGGCATCCGATATCACCATCGACCCCGCCGACACTCCGAGCGTGTATCGCGAACTGGAGGCCCTTACTGAGATCGAGCCGGTTTTGGCGGCATTGCAACCCGACGAGGCCCCCATTGACGAGGTCGTCGAAACCGTCGGAGACGCCATCGAGGAAGACACAGGAAGCACAGACCAATCTGCCGACGCGGCCGACGAGGTGGCAACCACCGATTCGGAATGGGCCGTCTTCGAGTACGCCGACGAACCGTCGGAGCCGGATGCGCCCGTCTTCGGAGTGACATTCGGCAAAGATCGCCCGGAATCTGCCCCTGAGGAAGTCGGCGATCTCGAGGCAGCCGATCTGGTCGAGGACGAGATCGATACCCAGGATCTCACAGACATCGCTGAAGACGAACCGGAGGGTCCCGGCCTAGAAGCGTATAGCGTCGATTTCAACTCGACTGAAGCCGACGCGTTCGTCACGGCGGAACCTGCTGCCGTCGAAGAACCGGCAATGCCGATCGAAGCGATTGCCGAAGCCGCACCGGCATTCGACTCACCCGCCGTCCCGGCTCCCGAGGAGGCCTTCGCCGAATCGACCGCAGTACCTGCCGCCAGCGAAACAGCTCCCATCGAATGGGGTTCGCGTTGGCAGGAGTCGGCTCAGGGATGGGTTGAAGACGAACAGGGCCGTAGCACCTGGCGACCGATCGTCACCACCAGTCCAATCTTGTCTGAGTGGCAGATCGACACCTACCTGGGTGTTGTGGCGGCCGACGTTGTGCTCGGATCCGGTCCCATCGAAGTCGAGATGACCTCGCGACGAACCGCGGCTATGCGCGCTCTCGTCGATGAAGCCATGGCTCGCGGCGCCCACGCGATCGTTGGAGTCTCGACCACGATGGCCTCGCTGGGAGGTTCGACGGTTCTCACGGCAACCGGCACGGCGGTGACACTGAAAGCCCAGGACTGAACCGGCCGATCCGGACGTCAGTTGACCACGGACTTCCAAAGCACCAGCAGCCCGACGAAGAACAGCGGGATCCCGACGACGGCGCCGACGACCGACAGGCTGATCAACACGCCGAGCGCCATCAGTGCCACTGCGATCGTCGCGAATGCCAACCGGAAGGCAACGCCCACCAGACCTCCCACGACGCGCAACGGCCAGGTGATCATGCTCGATCCAATCGCGCGTCACCGGACACCGATCGAAATCGAATCGACACCGATTCCCCTCCCTCGCCGTCCGCGGCGTCGCGCCGGCTTCGGGGCAAGTGCACTGATCCGGTCATCGTCTGTAGATCCACCTCGACTCGGCGACCGGCAGGAACACCGAGAGTCAGATCACCGGACACCGTTTTGCAGTCGATCTCTCCTCCGAGGAACCGGGCGATGTCGACGTCACCAGATGCAGTCTTGAGCCGCATATCGCCCGAGACATTACCGATTTGGATATCACCCGAGGCAGTCGAGATAGTGCAGTGGCGCCCGACGCTGTGAATGCCGATATCGCCTGAAGCGGTGGTTATCTGCACCCTGCCGCCCACTTGATCGACGTCGACATCACCCGAGGCAGTCTTCAAGGTGAAGTCACGTTCAATGGTTCTGGCCGTCACATCGCCGGATGCTGCGGACACCCGCAAGTCACCGACGGGACACATCACGTCAACGTCGGCCGACGCAACCGACGTGTCGATTTCAGCATCCGCCGGTACCCGCAATGACACACGATGCGAGCCGCCGAATAGACCCCGCTCGGACGACTGGCGGACCGATATGCCATCGCCGTATTGCTCAACGGTGAAGCCGTCGGCGTTCTTGCCGTCGACTCTCACCTCGACGCCACCGTCGTCGTGCCCTTCGATCACAATTCGACCTGAGCTGATGCGTACTTCGATACGGGGACGCCCCCCGACCTGGAAAAACTCGCGGCGCTCGCTCATAGCTCGAAACTCCCTGTGACTTTCCCTCCGCGCTCGGTCCGCTTTCGTGCCTTGGATGACAAGGCCTTGACGACCCACGTGTTGACTGAATCGCCGGATTGGCCGGCGTTCTCTTCGACCAGGTCTTTGAGAAGCTCCGGGAGACGCAACGTCAGACGGGCTTCATAGTCCCCGGGGGTCATCTCTGCGCCGTCGCCCTCGATGGCTCGAACGCGCAACGCCGGATCACCGTCGATGAGCACCACCTCGACCTCATGGTCGGGCAGTTGTGCGCCGATTTCGTGTGATGCCTGCTCGGCCAGGTCAATGGCTAGTTGCTTCATCGAAGGCTCGATGGCAGCCAGCACGGCCAGGGCGGCGGCCTCGACGGTGGGATCGCCACCTCCGATCGCCACCTGTTGTGCAACCGCCTGTTCCAGCGCGGCAACGGCTGCCGTGATATTCACTTCTTCCCCTTCTCACGATGCTCCCAGCGGTGCGCCGTAGGGCGAAAACTCCGCATTAGCTCTTCACTGTGAATGCGGTGGTATTCCATTCCCATGATTGGCGTGGTCAACATCTCTCGGTCCTCTCTTCGGTGTGACAGCACTATGATGTCATAATAGTGTCACGCTGTCAAGAGGGTGATGATGGAAGGCTCTCGACGTTCCGGGGCTCCTAGATGAGCTTCCGGTCCTGCGCCCAACGACTGAGCTCGTGCCGGTTGGTGAGCTGCAGTTTGCGGAGAACGGATGAGACGTGTGTTTCCACGGTCTTGACCGAGATGAAGAGCTGCTCTCCGATTTCCCGATATGTGTAGCCCCGTGCGATGTGCTGGAGTACCTCGCGTTCCCGGGGGGTCAATTGGTCGAGATCGGGATCGATATCGGCGATGGGAATCGAGCTGAAGGCGTCCAGCACAAACCCCGCCAGCATGGGCGAGAAGACGGCATCTCCTGCCGCCACTCGCCGGATCGCCTCCGATAATTCAGATGGGGAAATCGTCTTGGTGACGTAGCCTCGTGCACCCGCCCGCACCACCGCAACGACGTCCTCGGCAGCGTCCGAGGCAGACAAGGCAAGGAAAGCAACTTCGGGGTGACGCGGGGCGATAGCCTCGATCACGGCCTTGCCCCCGCCGGCCGGCATGTGTACGTCCAGAAGTACAACGTCCGGAAGGCGTTCGCCGATCAACTCGATCGCCGGGCCAACTTCGGAAGCCTCCCCGACTATCTCGATGCCGGCGCCGATCTCGGCACGAACTCCCGACCTGAAGAGATCATGATCGTCCACGATGAACACCCGCACCGTCACACTGGAACCTCCTGTTCGAGAACCACTTCGGTGCCCGCACCCGGGCTCGAGCGGATCCGGGCGGTGCCGCCGTGCCTTTCCATTCGACGCACGATCGACTCGATGATGCCTCTACGATCTTTCGGAATCGTCTCCGGATCGAACCCGATTCCCCGGTCCCTGACGAAGATGCTGGCCACACCTTCTCGAACCTCCGCATACACGGAGAATTCCTCGACACAGGCATGTCGTGCTGCGTTCATGCTCGCCTCGCGACCTGCTTTCACCAGCGCCTCGAGGCTGGGACCGAGAGCCGCGTCTCCGACCACGACCGTATGAATGAGAACGCGGAACAACTCCTCAACTTCCGCCGTCATCGTGCGCACCGCGACGGAGAAGCTGTCATCTGCACCGGCACCGTCACCGAACAGCCAGGCACGCAGCTCCCGCTCCTGTCGGCGGGCCAGCGCAGCAGTCTGTTCGGGCTTGTCTGCCCGCTGGATCAGCGCCAGTGTCTGCAGGACCGAATCGTGCAGATGGGCTGCCATATCGGCTCGCTCCTCGGCGCGCGCCCGCGAGGCGCGCTCTTCGACGAGGGCATCCTCGGCATCCCTCCGCAACCGATCGCTTCGTCGAATCACCCCAACCGCCCAACCGGCCAGCACTCCACCAAACAGGTAGATGAGCACGGCGGCCGAATCATTCGTGGGATCCGACCCGGTTGACTGGATGAGCCTGAGAATGGTCGCCGCCGAAAGGGCTGTGGCAGTCGCCAGTCCCCCGGCGAACGCGAAGGTATAGACACCCATGAACACGGTTGACATCGGGTAGCCGCCGTAGAAGGTAGACGTCATGCCGGCTAGGTCAC
>JAHEDK010000030.1:7744-29730 GCA_024641245.1 Actinomycetes bacterium | reverse complement strand
GTGCGAGCGACGAAGGCACTCCGGGACTGGATGGACAGATCGTCTTTTCCTTCGATCGCCGCTACCTGACGTGACTCCAGAGCGGGAAACGACAGCATGAACGTGCTGGTTCCATCCTCGTAGGAATACGACAGATCGCCGTCCATGAGCGTGGCGAGTTTGCGCGACACGGTCAGGCCGAGTCCGACCGAACCAGACACACCGTGCTCAGCTCCGGTGCTCTGATACGGCTCGAATACTCGTTCGCGGTCTTCAACCGGTATACCTCGCCCGTTGTCACGTACGCAGATGGTCACGGCCCCATCGCTGGTCCGGGTCTCGACAGACCGCTCGGGCCCCCCGTAACGGATCGCGTTCGTCAATAGATTCCGGACGATCTGACGCAGCCGGGTGGGGTCGAGCTCTGCCACGGCGGGTTCGAGGTCCATGCGGATGGAAGCGCGCTCGTCCTTCGTGCAGACACAACCCAGCACCACCATCTCGGCCTCGGCGGCCAGATCGACTTCCACCCGGGAAATGGACACCGCGCCGATGTCGGCGCGCGCAGCAACGAGCAGATCCTCGATGATATTGCTGAGCTCCTGGCTCTGGTCGGCAATGACGCCGATCAGTTCCTTCGCTTCGAGGCCGGAAATCCGAGCCTCGTCATCGAGCAACTCCTGCGCGAATCCGCAGACGACCGTGAGCGGAGTACGCAACTCGTGACTGACCGTTGCCAGAAACTGATCCTTCGATCGAATGAGATGTTCGAGTCGCTGATTGGCGACGCGCAACTCCGTGGTTCGATCCGTCACCTTCTGGTCGGTTGCCCGCAGGGCTGCAGCCAACTTGGCTTGTTTGACCCCGATGACGAACCCGGCCAGGGCGAGGACGAGGGGAGCGAGGTCCACTATCCACAGCACCGGTTGTGAGGCGTGGGCGTCTGCGATTGTCCGCGGTGCGCCGCGCAGCGCGGCCGCCCACCCGATCGCAGGGAAGAGCGCTCCAAACAGGAACCCGTAGATTCCCCATCGGACCACAGTTTTGTTTCTGGAATCCACGAGTTCATGTATCGGCAGGCGATGAGCCGAACTGAATTGAAACTTCGGACCGGCCCGCGTGGTTTGATCCGATCAAGTCGAGTGCAGACCCGGCAGCCGTTTCACGGCCATTCGACACCTTCGCCCCGGAGTCCCGACCCGGCGAACCCGGGTCTGATTCTGTCCTGTGGAAGAGGGACAGTGCAGCAGTCGGGCCTGCGAGCCGCGAGAATGCGCCCACGATGGCAGCCTCCGCCCGCTTGAACAACCCTCCCGATCTCGCCGTGTTGAGAACCATCGAACAACGAATTCTCTGGCTCGCCGTCCGGATGGTCGACCATGCCAATCGAACCGACGCAGGCGGCATCAAGACCGGCGGTCACCAGGCGTCGTCGGCCTCGATGGTCTCGATCATGACCGCGCTCTGGTTTGCCCACATCGGAGGTGACGACAAGGTGGCCGTCAAGCCGCATGCCTCACCGGTGTACCACGCCATCAAGTACCTGACCGGCGAACTCGACCGCTCCTACCTGACCCGGCTCCGCCGCCTGGGAGGACTCCAGGCGTATCCGTCCCGGACCAAAGACCCGGATGTAGCGGACTTCTCAACCGGCTCGGTTGGACTCGGGGCCGTCGCTCCACTCTTTTCCGCAGCCGCCCGCCGGTACATCGACCACCACTTCGGGTCGCGCCCACCTGCGAGGTTCATCGCCACCGTCGGAGACGCCGAACTCGACGAGGGCAACGTCTGGGAGGCCATCTCGGAACCTGCATTGCAGGGTCTCGGCAACGTGACGCTGATCATCGACTTGAACCGGCAGAGCCTCGACCGGGTTGTTCCCGGCATCCAGTCCGGGCGACTCCAGCGGCTCTTCGGAGACGCCGGTTGGCATGTAGTCGAAGCGAAGTACGGCAACCGACTCGAGGCCGCCTTCGCCAGGCCCGGCGGCGAGAACCTCCGCCGACATATCGATGACATGTCGAATGAGGAGTATCAGAGCCTGTTCGCTTTCGAAGGTGCCGACCTGCGGAGCAGGTTTCTCGCCGGTGCCCCTGCGGAGTTGAAGACTTTCCTGGACGACGTAGCCGACCAGGATCTCGCCACGCTCGTCGGCGACCTCGGCGGCCACGATCTCGACATCCTCATCCGGTCATATCGCACTTGCGATGCCGAAATCGACCGGCCGAGCGTTGTTTTCGCTTACACCGTGAAAGGATGGGGACTTCCGATTGCCGGTGATCCGCTGAATCATTCGGCGCTGCTCTCCCCCGCCCAAATCGACAGGTTGCGCATGGCGGCGGGCCTGACGCCGGACACAGAATGGGACCGCCTGCCGGCCGATTCGGCGGAGGGCATGCTGTGCGCGACCGTCGGAGACGAGATCAACAACGAGCCCACTCCGCCTCGCCCGGTAGTCCCCGTGCCTCCTGAAATTTCGTCACAGGACGGGAGTCGACCCACCTCGACGCAAGAGCAGTTCGGGCGGGTGCTGGTTGCCCTCGGGAACGACCCGGCGGTCGCGGGCCGAATGGTGACCGTTTCACCCGACGTGGCCACGTCCACCAACCTCGGGGGGTGGATCAACAAAATGGGCGTCTTCTCTCCGACCGAGCGCGCCGACTACTTCGGCGACGGCAGGCTACTCCGCTGGCAGCCGGGACCATCGGGCCACCACATCGAACTCGGCATCTCCGAGATGAACCTCTTTCTGCTGCTCGGCCAACTCGGTCTTGCTCACGACCATCACGGCGAGATGCTGATTCCGATCGGCACCGTCTACGACCCGTTTGTATTGCGCGGGCTCGACGCACTGGTGTACTCGCTCTACAACGACAGCCGGTTCATCGTGGCAGGCACTCCGTCAGGGGTCAGCCTGGCCCCGGAAGGTGGCGCTCATCAGTCGAGCATCACTCCATCGGTCGGCCTGGAGCTACCAGGCATCACCTACTGTGAACCAACCTACGGTCGGGCACTCGACTGGCAGCTCTCTGATGGCATTTCCGCTCTTGCGGACCCCGACGGCACCAGCCTGTACCTCCGTCTGTCTACCCGGCCGATTGACCAGACCCCCTTCGAGGAAGCCGTGCACCGGTACGGCCTCGCAAATCTGCGCAGCGCCGTTCTGGCCGGCGGCTACCGGCTCCGAGAACCGTCCGCCGTCGGGTCGGCCGGAGTCGTCCTGGCGGGCAGCGGGCCCACCATGCCCGAGGTCCTTGCCGCCGCCGTCCTACTGGAAGAGGAGGGCATCTCCGCCACAGTTCTCGACCTCACCAGCCTTGATCGCTTGTTCCATGAGTGGCGCCGCCACCTGGGAGGTGCGGTTCGATCCTTGCGGCCTGCGACCGCGACGATTCACCTGGAGAACCTTCTCCAGGAGAGTGAGCGGCACCTACCTATTGTCACGATCCATGATGCGTCGATCCATGCCATGGCATGGATCGGCTCTGTATTCGGGCAGCGGGTCTTGCCGATTGGAGTCGACAGGTTCGGCGAATCGGGGACGATCGACGAACTCTACGAATCCTTCGGACTGCTGCCCGAGCAGATCGTCAACGCGGCCGTGGCGGCAGTGAACCTCCGCAGCTGATCCACGGGATGTGTGGAGCACGGTATCGTCTGCCTATGTCCTATCCGGCAGACGAACTGCTCGAGCAACCGGTCCCAGAAATCACCACCGCGGAGGCCACCGAGGTGGCGGCCCGCATGTTCGGCGCCCACGGAGATGCCCATCCGTTGGACAGCGAGCGTGACCGCAACTTCCTGATCAGGGGCCAGGATGGGCCACACGTCCTCAAATTCGCCAACCCGGCCGAGAGCTCGCTGGTGCTGTCCATGGAAGCGGCGGCTCTCGAACACATCGCCTCAACGGATCCGGACCTTCCCGTACCCCGGCCGCGCCGGACCATCGATGGTCAAACGCTCGGCAGCTACACCGTCGGAGGAACAACGATTCCGGTGCGGATGGTGAGCTACCTCCTCGGCGCCACCCTTCAACAGGGTGTCTCATCGGTTTCGCTTCGTCGCGACGTTGTCACCATGCTGGCCCGCCTCGAGCTGGCATTACGCGGGTTCTTCCATCCGGCTGCCGGGCGTGTGCTCCTCTGGGACCTGGCTCATCTCGCCGCACTCCGCCCGAAGCTCCACCACGTCGAACCCGCCCAGCAACCCCTCATTGAGCACTGGCTCAATCGGTTCGACAGTCATGTTGCTCCGCGGCTACCCCATCTGCGAGCGCAGATCATCCACAACGATTTCAATCCGGACAATCTCCTCGTAGACCCCGAAGAACCCGACCGCATCGCAGGCATCATCGACTTCGGCGATATGGTCCACGGTCCTCTGGTTGTCGACCTGGCGGTGGCCATCGCCTACCAGATCCTTGGTGACGAGGACCCGACCGACGTAATCGCAGATATGGCGGCTGCGTATCACGAACTGATCCCGCTCGAGTCCGGAGATCTGGAAGTTCTACCGGATCTGGTCGTTGGCAGACTGCTGCAGTCGCTGGTGATAGCTGCATGGCGTGTCGGGCATCACGAGGACAACACCGACTACATCCTCGCCTACTCCGACAGCACCTGGCTGGCTTTGAGACGCCTCTCCGACGTCGACGCCGATGAGCTAGTTGAGAAGATTCGAAGACGGTGCCGTCTGCGTTCGGCGCCTTCACGTCTACCCGAACACGAGTTGATCGAGCATCGGGAGCGAAGATTCGGCCCGGGCCTTCGACTGTCGTATGCGGAACCCGTCCACGCAGCCTCGGCGGAAGGCGTATGGATATTCGACGCCGCAGGAGATCGGTTCCTGGACGCCTACAACAACGTGCCGCATGTCGGGCACAGCAATCCGACCGTGACGGCCGCCATCGCCCGCCAGGCGGGAGTCCTGAACACCAATACTCGCTACCTCGTCGACGACGTGGTCGCATACGCCGACCGGCTGATTGAACTCCTTCCGGACCAGCTCGAGGTCGTCCTCTTCGCCAACTCAGGAAGCGAGGCGAACGATCTCGCCTGGCGGATCGCCCGAACCGTGACCGGCAACCAAGGCTTCGTCATCACCCGGTACGCCTATCACGGCTCGACCTACCTCACCATGGCCACCTCGCCGGAGGAATTCAGACACGAGGGCCTCGAACCCTGGGTAGCGACGGTTCCTGCACCCGACACCCGCCGCGGACGCGACGCAGAAACCGGTGAGTACTACGCCGGATTCGTGCCCGGTGCCGTCGAGGTTCTCGGCAAGGCAGGGCACCGACCGGCCGCTTTCATCTGTGACACGATCTTCGCCAGCGATGGGATCTACGACGCTCCCTCCGGGTACTTCGAAGCCGCGGCAGGCCACATCCGCCGATCCGGTGGGTTGTTCATCGCCGACGAAGTCCAGGGGGGCTTCGGTCGGGTCGGTGAGCGAATGTGGGGCTTCGCCCAGCAGGGCGTGGTTCCCGACATCGTGACCCTGGGCAAACCGATGGGCAACGGCCACCCGGTCGCCGCCGTTGTCACTTCGAGCGAGATCGCGCAAGCATTCACAGAGCGCGGGTACTACTTCTCGACATTCGCGGGCAACTCAGTATCTGCGGCGGCCGGAATGGCCGTTCTAGACGTGATGGAGGCCGAGCATCTCCCGGCCCACGCTGAGCGGGTAGGCGCATACCTTCGAGGCGAACTCCGGGCGCTGGCCAGCCGCCACCCGTCGATCGGAGACGTCCGGGGCGCCGGGTTATTCGTCGGCGTCGAACTCGTCTCAGGTGATCAACCTGATCCGGACACTGCCGAATGGCTCGTCAACCAACTGCGTCGTCGCCACGTGCTCATCGGCCGGACCGGGCTGCGTCGGAACGTACTGAAGATCCGTCCTCCTCTGGTGTTCGACGAATCCCATGCCGATATGGTGGTCGAGGCGCTTGACGCCACTCTCAGCGAGCGCAACGCCTGACCCACCTGGACGGAACTAGCCGACTTCACGTCCGGGTACAATTCGTCCGTCATATCGGGGGTCATGCATGCCGAACAAGAGAGAGCTGATCGCGCTCGCGGTCCTCTCAACAATTGGGTTGATTCTCTTCGCGATTCCCGTCGTGAACGGATAGACCAACCGCCGGGAACACTCGGCCGGACCCTCCCGCTCCTCGCCACCTGACTAGTCCTTTCGTCACCAGGGCCTTTGGCTCTCAACCGCTTTGCGCCGTTGACGATGAGGTAGGTAAGGAGCGGGCAGATGACAGCCATCACAACCGAACGTTGCGAATTCTGCAGCGGGCAAGCCATCGCCTACCAGCGCGGCGCGCTGGTTTGCGGTCGATGCGGTGTCCGCCGCACCCTCGGCGATGGCCCGATCAAGATCCCGCCACCCCGACGCCGGAGAACGGCCGTCATCGGCTTCTTTACTTCCGGGCTCGTCATCAAACTGATGATGGGCTCTGTGGCATTAGCAGCGGTAGGCGGTTTCGCCTCCGCATCTGTTGTCCCGGCTGACCGGTCAGCCGGCGAAATGGAACCGACCGTTGCCGGCGTCCAGCTCGACGCCCCTCGCGATCAGATCGGCGCGCCCGCCCCCGACCTCACCTTCGACGAAATGACCTCGCTGGTCTCGTCCGCGCAGAACCAGGCAGTGAGCGCCCACAAGCTCGCCACGGCCGCCCAGGAGTGGGCAGATTGTGTTTCGGACTATGCAAAGGGCCACCACGGAGAAGGACTGAATCCGAAGGAAGTCTGCGGACCACACCCCCGCCCTTCACAGTTTGGTCTCGGCGATGATGACGAACCCGGGGTACAGCAGTCTGGCGATGACGAGCAGTCCGATTCGGTCGACGATTCCGAGTCACCAGGCGATGACGACGCACTCGAAGCCACCGACGAGAAGCCGGAGAAAGCCGACAAACCCGACAAAACCCAGGCTGATGGCAAGAAGCCCGAGAAGACGGACCGGACCAACGATGCTGACCCACAGGGCGACGACACCGACGATTGAACGGCCGGCCGCCGACTAAGAGACCTGTTTCGGAACCGCTCCCATCAATGACATGAAGGGCCGCATGCACTTGTGACCAAAGTCGGCGGTCGGGTCGAACATCAGTGGACAACCGCCATCGATGACGACCACGCCGTTATCGCGGCCGAACCGGGTCGCTTCCTCAGAAACGCTGCCCTGTCCAAATGAGCGGTGCATCCACACTCGCTTCACACCCGCCGCCACGACGTCGCGCATGACGGCAGCCGTGTTGTCTTGACTCGTGCCGATGACCACCGCATCGACTCCACCCGGGATCGAGCCGAGATCGGGGTAGCACCGGTCCCCCTCGATCTCATCTGCATTGGGGTTCACCGCAAACACTTCATAACCGCGGTCCCGGAGTCGTTGGTAGACGATGTTGCTTCCGTGCCCCTGCGGATTCCGGGATACGCCGGCTACCGCAACTCGCTTCTGAGCCAAGAAATCGGCGGCCGCTTGCTTGATAGTCACCATGTTGAACCCTCCGAGTCGCAGGCGCCGATGCGCGACGCCCCATCCGCGAGTCTCTCGAACCTTCATCGGGTGGGCCAGAGGCGAATGGCCCTCTTCGCCGAGTCATCGCACCGTTCCTGGTCGCCGGCTCCTGCGACCGGAATGCACTCACACACGAGCGAACACGAGTCTTGCCAGCGTCGCCGCCAGAGGGGGAGAGCAAATGAGCGCCGTCACAACCGAGAGCGAGCTGCGGATCTCGCCGTTGGAGCTGTTCTTCGACCTGGAGTTCGTGGTCGCCATCACAGAGGTGACGGCCCTTATCCACCACGATCCGTCTCCGACCGGGGTCCTCAGAGGTGCGCTCATTCTTGCCATGCTCTACTGGGGATGGTCGCTGTTCACATGGACGCTCAACTTCGTCGGAAACACCGGCCTCGGAGTTCGGATCGCGCTTCATCGCGATGGCTATGTCGCTTCTCATGGCCAGAGTGATTCCCGACGCGCTCGGTGACGATGGGCCCTACTTCGCTGGTGCCTACTTCGTATTCCGCTTCGTGGCCGACGGGGTTGGAGTTCTGAATGGGGACAGGGAAGCGCGAGAAGCCCAATGGAGCTTCATTCCGCCGACCATGGTCGGTAGCGTTCTCGCGCTGGCAGGTGGATTCATCGATAGCCCCCGGCGAGCCTGGATCTGGCTGGGATCCCTCGCCGTTGATCTCGTCGCGGCCCTGGCGGCCGAGCGGGTCGATTGGCACACGACGGTCCAACTGCCGCTATCCAGTTCTCTCCGGACGACGGCAAACTCCTCGATCCCTATCCCCTCCGCCCCGGCTTCTTACTACCGTGACGATCACCCGATCGCGAGGGAGTGATGGCTGAGGCGACCACCGTTCGGCTGTACGGATACCGCTGGGTAGTTCTGGGCGGCTTTGCCCTTCTCAACGCTCTGGTCCAAATGAACTGGATCACGTTCGCGCCGGTGACCGGGGACGCGGCTTTGTTCTACGGGGTGAGCGAACTTGAAATCGGCCTTCTGTCGCTCGTGTTCATGGTGGTATTCATCGTCGTCTCAATCCCAGCCTCCTACATCATCGACACCTATGGGATCCGGGTCGGTATCGGGATTGGTGCTCTTCTAACCGGCGTGTTCGCCTTGACACGCGGCATGTTCGCCGACGCCTACACGCCCGTCCTGATCAGCCAGATCGGTTTGGCAGTCGGGCAGCCGTTCGTGATGAACGCAATCACCAAAGTGGCGGCCCACTGGTTTCCCCTCGACGAGCGAGCGACTGCCGCGGCTATACCCTCTCTTGCACAATTCGTCGGGATCATCGTGGCGATGGCGGCCACGCCGTACGTTGTAAGCGGCTCGGGGATGACCGGGATGCTGATGATCTACGGAGTTCTCTCTGTGGTCGGAGCGGTTGTGGCCTTAGTGTTGATTCGGGAGCGGCCACCGACGCCACCGAGCCTCACCGACGACAACCGGCGGACCAGGGTGTTCGAGGGACTTCGGCACATCTTTCGGCAGAAGGACATGCTGATCCTGCTGCTGCTGTTCTTCGTCGGATTGGGAATGTTCAACGCGATCAGCACGTGGATCGAACAGATCGTCGCCCCACGCGGATTCGGACCGGAGGAGGCCGGGATGATCGGCGCCCTGATGGTGGTCGGAGGGATCTTCGGAGCCGGGATCTTGCCGGTGCTGTCGGATCGTCGACGCCGGCGCAAACCGTTCCTGCTTCTGGCGGTGGCCGGCATGGCTCCCGGACTGATCGGATTGACGTTCGCCGCCGGCTATCCGCTGCTGCTCCTGTCGAGTTTCGTGTTCGGGTTCTTCCTGATGAGCGCCTATCCGCTGGGTTTTCAGTACAGCGCGGAGATCAGCTATCCGGCTCCGGAATCCACTTCCCAGGGCATCATTGTGATGGCCGGGCAGGTCTCGGGAGTCCTATTCATCCTCGGCATGGACGCGTTCAAAGCCGAAACGACCGGCTCGATGACCGGCTCGATGGTGGTGTTCATCGCCCTGACGGCACTCGTCATTGCCCTGACCGGCCTCCTCGACGAATCGCCGATGATCCTCGGCAACCTCGACCCTGCAACCGACCTGTTTTCGCGCGGCGATCCCACCTCATAGGGTGGGAATCCCGCGCGAAAACGAATATGGGTCGCACCGTGCGCCGCTCCGCTATGTTCGGTAGTACCGGTAGAGAGGACACGATGCTTGCCCAGCTCCACATCCTGCTCACCTACACATGCCCGTTCGAGTGCGACCACTGTTTTGTGTACTCGAGCCCGTACGCTGAGGGGACCTTCAGCGTGGGCCGGCTCAACCAGTTGCTCGACCAGGCACAGGATGTCCCCACAATCGATTGGATCTACTTCGAGGGGGGCGAGTCTTTCCTGTTCTACCCGCTCCTGGTCGAGGGTGTACGTTCCGCGCGGGAGCGCGGATTCGAAGTCGGAATCGTGACCAGTGGCTTCTTCGCGGCGACAGAGGCGGACGCCGAACTCTGGCTGCGTCCGCTCGCCCAGCTCGGCATCGCCGATCTCAGCGTAAGCGACGACGCATTCCACCACGGTGAGGAGACCGACAACCCGGCCAAACGAACAATTAGGGTCGCAAAGCATCTCGGGATTCCAACCGGCTCGATCTCCATCGACCCTCCCGACGGGTTCGGAACCATCGGACAGGCGAAAGGCGAACCTGTGGCGGGTGGGTCCGTCATGTTCAGGGGCAGAGCAGTCGACCGCCTCGCCCCGGGTTTGCCCGGCCGGGCGTGGGACACCTTGAACGAGTGCCCTTTCGAAGAACTCGAGACTCCAACCCGGATCCATGTCGATCCATACGGGCACGTACAGCTGTGCCAGGGGATTTCGATCGGCAACGTGTGGAAGACGCCGGTCCGAAAGATAATGGAGCACTATCGAGCCGCCGACCATCCGATTTGCGGACCCCTCGTCGAAGGCGGTCCCGTCGAGCTGGCATCTTCGTACGGGTTTGATCCGGATGATGAGTACGTCGATGAGTGCCACCTGTGTTTCGAGACACGGCGCTCGCTCTTGCACCGCTTCCCGGAGGTATTGACCCCTCACCAGGTCTACGGAATGGCATGAGGACATCGCTCACGGGGCGCCGCAGGGTCCGGCATCGACCCGCGGGAAGAACAGAAGTCGAGCAATGCGTTACCTTGGAGCCAGACGGCTAGCCACGGACCAGCCAGTCGAGAGAGGGGAGCCGCATGGCCGCCTATCGAGAAGCGATACCAATACCGGGACCGGAGGCGTTTGAGGAGCGAAGCCGCTCGGCACAGCTGTCCCAGGCAGCCTTTGTACTGGCTACCGGTTCGGGTGTAGCCGGATACGGCAATCGGATGCCACGCCAGAAGGAGATGGTGCTCCCTGAACTTGCCAAGCTGGAACGGAAGCGGAAGATCCCGATCGAGCGAGCCCTGACCTACCTTGACGTCGATACGGCGGCCTACACCGAGCAGCAGGACCTGAAGGTCCCGGCCGCGGAAGGCGCCGCCCTCGCCCGTCAGCTGATCGATCGTCCCGACCCGATTCGCGCCGCCTCACTCGTCGAGGCCAGCATGCACAGCCGGCACCAGTTGGTCCGGACCGCCGCGGCGGTCGCCGCCCTCGATACAACCGGCCCGCGCCCCGACGTCATGCACTGCCTGTCCGAAGGCGCCGGCGCCCGTGATCCTCTCACCAGGGACATCGCACGAGTCGCGCTCGGCCGGATCGATCGCACGCATGAGGCACTGAAGAACGTGGTCGGACGGCCGGCCAGGCTGACGGGACGAGCGGAGAAGTCGAATACCGCCGTGCTATCCCACGGAACCTTCGCCTCACGGAGCCGCTGGTGGCGGCCCGGCGGTGATTTCTACGAGTATCTCGATGGTCTTGCACCGCCTCTGCACCTCCACGATCCGAGCTTCCGATGGTCGGGGCTCTATTCCGAGACCGGACGACAACTGGCCGCCGATCAACTGCAAGTCTGGACCGTCGATCAACAACTGGACACACCGGATTTCATCGCCCACAGCCACGGAGGGACCGTGGGCAACCTGGCGACTCGCAGTGGACTGCGACTCGACCGACTCGTCCTGCTGAGCTGGCCGGTTCACCAGGAGTGGCTCCCGGACTTCAACAACGTTCGCCTGGTGATCGACGTCCGAGTGAGGTTCGATCTCGTGATAATCGCCGACCGGGGAGGGCAGACCTTCAACCCGCCGACCGCCCACCGGGCCAAGGTCAAGAGCTACAAGCATGGTTGGTTTGACCACGGGGATACTCATGATCCCGGCTACTGGGACATGCACGACCTTCCAGCCAAGCTGGCCAGTCCATGAAGACACGCTGATGGGTCTCGCAGCCTCGGCCAGGGTGCTCGCCGCCGGAGCGGTATGGCGGCTCACCGGCGCCGCCCGCGCCGGAACCACTCTCGTTGAGGCGGCAGACTCGACCGACGAGAGCAACCAAATGCTGGCCGGCATGCTGCTGGTCCGGGCGGGCGATCGATCGGTAGATCCTGTGACGAGCGCCCTGATCAGCGGCAAGGGATCACCCCAGCTGGTGGATGTGTTGACGAGCATCGGGTCCGCCCACGCCCGTCGAGGGCTCCAATCCCTGACCGACCAAGGAGGTGCGATCGGGGATGCGGCCCGCCAAGCCTTGCGCGACCTCGATCAGATGGACGGCTGAGGAGCCGCGATAGGGATTCAAACGCGACCCTGATACAACATTGCTGGATGGCTGCACCACAGAAGGATCCGTCCGTTTCACGGCGGGCGACCTGGACATGGTCAGGCTCGGACGTGCAGTGGTTGTGTTCTTCGGTCTCGCCGGCAACCGACCGATACGCACCGTACGCAGCAGCGCCGTTTCTCAAACGATTAGGACGGCTGCGTCCCCCGACCCAGAGCCGCCTACGCGTAGACGACCAACGCCACCGCCACGTAGTGCACGATGAAGGCGGCGACGGTCAGAGCATGGAACACCTCATGAAATCCGAACCACTGCGGTGCCGGATCTGGGCGTCTCAAGCCGTAGATCAATGCTCCGACGCTGTAGAACAGCCCACCGGTGATGATGAGCACGACCGCGGCGATACCGGCGCCGCTCACAAAATCAGGTAGGTAGAACACGGCCACCCACCCCAGGGCAACGTACACCGGCGTGTACAGCCAGCGAGGGGCACCCACCCACAGCACTCTGAATGCCACGCCTGCCAGGGCACCGGTCCACACGATCCAGAGGAGTGCCCGGCCCTTGCTCTCAGGAAGAGCCAGCACCGCAAAGGGCGTGTAAGTGCCGGCAATGATCAGGAAGATGTTCGAGTGGTCGAGGCGTCTGAGAAGGCCGTGGACTCGCGGAGACCAGTTGCCGCGGTGAAACAGCGCGCTCGCGCCGAAAAGGAGCGCGGCGCTCATCGCAAACACTGCAGACGCGATCCGCGCCTCGGTCGTCCCGGCGAGCGCCACGAGCACGATCCCGGCCGCCACGGCAACGGGGAACATCACCGCATGGAGCCACCCGCGCAGTTTCGGCTTGGGAGTAACGGGTTCAGCTGGTTCTTCGATGGTCATTCTCCCTCTAAGTTACCAGCTGGTAGCAACTACGCGGTGCCTGTATGCGCATCGCGACGCCGGCTTCTCGACATAGGTGACGAGCACCATGGTCGTTCCCCCTCAATCGATGGCCGAACCGAATCTAGTGAAGCACCCAACCATACGAGGGAAGGAAAACCCGGGTCTCTCGACCACATCGATTCTGCTGCAACTAGGTTCGAAGCACAGTCGGCCCAACCGGCTGTATGGGAGGAGGAACCCACCATGAAGAAGACTCTGATTGCCTTGTTGGCAGCCATGCTGGTCGTCGCCCTCGTACCATCGGCCTCGGCCGGTGCCGGAGGCGGGCCGAAGCCGGACTACTTCGTCGACGAGGCGAAACTGCCGTTCACGGCGTTACCGGGGGCAACCGCCTACTGGGGCGTCCACAAGGGAGCGGGTTACCGGATCGAAGTCCCAGCCAATTGGAACGGCGATCTCGTGGTGTGGGCGCACGGGTTCCGCGGGACCGGCCTCGAACTGACGGTCGACAACCACCCGTTGCGCGCCTTCCTGATCCCCAGCGGATACGCCTGGGCGTCCTCGAGTTACAGCCGCAACGACTACGACATCACGACCGGAGTACAGGACACCCACGCACTCACCCAGCGGTTCAACGGGATAGTCGGCAATCCCGACAAGGTGTACCTCACGGGAGCCTCGATGGGTGGTCACGTCACCGCAGTTGCGATCGAGCAATATCCGAATACCTACGACGGTGCCATGCCGTTCTGTGGAGTGCTCGGCGACTACGAGTTATTCGACTACTTCCTCGATTTCAATCTGGCTGCGCAACAGATCGGAACGGGGTCATCAACGTACCCGGTCGACCCGCTCGGGTACCTTGGTGCAACGGTTCCGGCGATCAAGGCCAATCTCGAGGCGTTTCCTGGTGGATGGCCGTTCGCGCTAAACGGCGACGGACAGAACCTCAAGAACCTCACCGAACTGCGCTCGGGTGGCGATCGACCGAACTTCGACGAGGCCTGGTATTTCTGGAACACATTCCCCGACTTCGCCAGCGGGCCAGGCAACTTCCTATTCGACCTGGCCATCGGTGACGGCACGTTGCCCCGCACTCCGGGCGTCGGACTCGACAACACCGACGTGGTGTACCAGTTCGATACCGATCCGGCGCTGACGGGGGCGGAGCAAGCCTTCAACGACTCGATCTTCCGCATCGCCGCCGACCCACAGGGGCGACACAGGAACGGCCTCGCCCAGGTGCCCGTCATCTCGGGTGACATCTCGATTCCGGTACTGACGCTCCACAACCTCGGCGACCTGTTCGTGCCGGTGCACAACGAGGTCGTGTACGCCGAACGAGTGGCGGCGCACGGAAACAGCGACCTGCTGGTCCAACGGGCGATTCGAGGCGTGAACCACTGCGGCTTCACAGGAACCGAACTCGCCACCGCCTTTGCCGAATTGGCTGCCTGGGTGGAGTACGGGGTGAAGCCGGCAGGAGACAACTGGCTGGATGCGGCTGCGGTAGCTGCACCGGACTTCGGTTGTGCGTTCACCGACTTCGCAACACCCGGCGGTCACATTCTCGCCACACCCTGTCCATAGCAGCGTCACGTATCCTCGAGGAGCGGACCTTCCGGGGTCCGCTCCTTTTTGCTTCAATACCCCCGGTACCAACCAGGGAACTCCCCGATGGAAGTCGCACCCCGAGGAAGCGACAATGAGCCGGTACCCACGACCGGGAAGTAGGAACTCGTGTTGCGGCGAACCAAGATCGGATACGCCATCGGAGACCTCGGGCTTTCGATCGCATACTTCGCTCTCGGGTTCTTCTTCCTCTTCTACCTGACCGATGTGGTGGGACTATCGGCCGCGGCGGCGGGCACCGTGGTGCTGATCGGGAAACTGTGGGACGGCGTCAACGATCCGCTGATCGGTGTGATGAGCGACCGCACCCGCTCCCGCCACGGTCGCAAGCGCGTCTACCTCCTCTACGGAGCAATCCCCTTCGCGGTGAGCTTCGCTCTCCTCTGGTGGCTGCCGCTGGGCGCCTCCCAAACGATCACCTTCGTCCTGGCCTCAGCCGCCATACTTCTATTCGCGACCACCTACTCACTTGTGGCCGTTCCGTACATGGCGATGGTTCCGATCATGACCGTCGATTACGACGAACGCACCCAGGTGATCGGGTTCCGGGCCATGTTCTCCTCATTCGGCACCATCACCGGAGGAGGCATTGCGCTGCTGGTCTCCAACGAAGACGGCGTGGAGAGCGCCCTGCACGGAATGTCGATTGGTTTCGCGATCTTCTGCGCGGCTGCAATCTTCGTCGCCGCCGCCAGTGTCAAAGGACTCGAAGCCAAGAACGATTCCGATATCAGCCGTGTGCCGCTGCGGCGGTATGTGGCGCTTGCCCGGGAGCCGAACGTGTCGACCCTCCTGTGGTTCAAGTTGCTCAGCGCCGTTGCCACCGGCGTGCTGGCCGCCTCCCTCCCGTTCTTCGCGGAGCACGTGGTGGGAAACACGGGCCTCGCTGCCATCAGCGTGGCGGCGTACACCATCGTCGGCGCGCTGCTCGTCCCGCTGATGACCAGCCTCACCCGCCGACACGACAAGCGGCACCTGCTGCTGGTGGCCAACCTGATCGCCGCCGTCGTACTCCTGATCGTTGGCCTGATCGTCGATGCCGACTCGACCGTTCTCTTCGTCGTCGGGTCCGCGGTGCTGGGCGCCTCGATGTCCGCCTATCTGTTAATCCCCGGATCACTCGTTCCCGATCTCGTCGACTGGTATGAGTTCGAGTACGGCGAGCGGCACGAGTCGGTGTTCTTCGGCCTATGGCTGACGATTCATCAACTCGGACTCGGGTTCGGCGGCCTGCTGCTCGGAGTCTTCCTCCAGGTATTTGGATACGACGGATCCGCCGACGTGCAGACCGAGTCCGGAGTCATGGGAGTGCGATTGGCATTGGGCCTCATTCCCGGACTGTTCCTGGTAGCGGCAGCCCTGGTGCTGCTCCGGTATGAGATCACCAGGGAGCGGTTCGATCAAGCGCGCCGTGCGCTCGCCGCTCAGACGCCGGCCGTCGAATCCTGACCCGACCGAGGTGTTAGCTTCCCGTGTCCGCCGATTGCTGTATCGGGTTGGTCTCTGCCCTGCGTCTGATGTTGCGAAACATGGTCGCCACGTGGAACAAGTCGACCAAACCCAGCGGAACCACGGCCAACCGCGCCCAGGGCGGCTCGAAGTTGGCGCGGGTCCGCACGAACAACCGGGTCGCCGTCGATCCGTGCGGGCGAAGCACGAATACCCAGCTGAAATCGAGGTAGTTGCCACCCTCGATCAGTTCACGCTCGCGCGCCACTAACGCACTCTCATCGGTCGGATCGAGCGTCTGGCCCCGATACGGATGCCGAATCGAGTGGTACACGATTGCCTCGTGTGTTCGAACCTCCATCACCCGGAAGTAGGCCGCGTAGCCGGGCCCGTCGGGAACGATGTCTCCAGCTTTCAGGTGCTGCCACTCGGGAAGTATCACGTCGGAACTCCTGCTCTCGATGCGCCAGACGATCCGATCGAAACGCTCATTCGTATACCACCCACCACGCCCGTAGCCCATCTGCACGAGCCACGGCCAGACCTGCTCGGGTTTCGCACTGATCGTCGTCCCCCGAGTCCACTCGATCATCGGGCTCGCGATGAGCGCGTCGCCGGGAAACGCGCCGTGCAACTCGTCATCAGTGACTCCCGAACGCCTCGATACACGCACCAAAACGCCGGTACCTGCCAGCAGGAGTGCCAAGCGCAAGACACGATGCCCGGAGCTCATGTACTCGACGCTAGCTCACCGGTCAGAGGTGCGGTGCGACCTCGGCGGCCAGGCGCTGCATCACCTCGACCTGGCGCTCGTGATCGAGTGTGTGGAAGTACGAGCGAGCAACGAACTCCACCGGAACACCGGCGCGATTTCGGATCGAGCGAAGCTGTTCGACGATCCGTTCAGACGGTCCGACAAACGCAGACCGCCGCCTGAACTCCTTCTCGTGCTCGGGAGGCAACTTGGGCGGAGGCGAAGGCAGCCCAATCCGGGAGGCGGACGCTTCCATGTCGTCGTATTTCCACTCCATCGCCCAGACGTGTTCACCGATCTCGTTCCAGCCGCCCTCCTCCGAGTCGGCGGGATAGAGGATCGAGTAGTGAATGAAGCGAAACTCATCGGGATCCCGACCGGCCCGGTCGAGTTCTTCCAGTATCCACTCCACCTGTTGAACGAATCGATCAGGGGCCGAGTTGGCGAAGAACCCCTGAGTCAGGCGAGCTGCTCTGCGAACGGCTCGTTCCGCATTCCCGCCGATAACGATCGGGATCGGAACGGACGGGGCGGGGCGGACTCCGACTTCGGGCAGGTCGTACACCGAACCTACATGCCGGAACGGTTGGCCGGTCCAAGCCTTGGGAAGAATCTCGAGGATCTCGTCCATCGCCCGGCCCCGCAACCGCAGATCGGCGCCCAGCCCATCGAATTCGACCTGACTCCAGCCCAGCCCGAGTCCGAGGATCAGGCGCCCGTGGCTGAGCAGTTGGACGGTGGAGGCGTCTTCCGCCAGGCGAATCGGGTCGTGAAGCGGAGCGAGTATGACGCCGGTACCGATCTCAATCGTCTCGGTGACGGCCGCCAAGGCGGCGCTCACCACGAGCAGAGACGGCATGTAGCCGTCGTCGACGAAGTGGTGTTCCGTGGTCCACACCGAGGAGTAACCGAGCCGTTCGGCCTCAACCGCCACACGGATGGTCTCGTCGTAGGCGGCCGACCAGTCGGCCTCGCCGGGTCGTAGCTGCGCGCTGAGCAATCCGAATCCGAGGTTCATCCGGCGATCTTAGGGCAGATCAGACAAGGGTTTCCGCCTGAACGAACCTGTGGTCGACCACCCGGACGGCAGGGGGTCGGTCGGTTTCCCGACCGACCCCCTCTCCCAGCCTCCCTAGTAGTCGCACACCCCCGTTGGGAAGATCGCATTCAACCGGGCGACCTCGGCGGCATCCGGTGCCCACGATCCGTACATACCCGAAGCGATGGCCGAATCGACCGACTGAAGCTCACACTTGAACACGTCACCGGTAATCGGTGCGCCGGCCACAATCCGCGACGTAGAGAAGATGGGGAACTGTTCGGTGCAGGTTCCCGGCGCCCCACCATCCAGAATCCCCGACCAGGCGTCGTCGCCTGCGTAGATCAGATTGCCCGACGAATCGAAGCACGAGTCCACCGCCCCAGCGGGTTTGTTCGCCGCCACCCGCCGTTTCGGATCGGCCGCGATGTTGGCCATCCACTCGTCGATCACCTCGAACGCCATCGGGGTTTGATCGAATACGCCGTCGTCTGTGAACCAGATGACCTGGTTGGAGGCGTCCCCGTCGTAGTTGAGGAGGCGCTGCCGGGAGGCAAACGACTGGTGCGAGTTGTGCATGTTCAGCTCGCGCTCCAGATAGTTCCGCCAATCGATCATCGGGATCTCGATGGCGCCGACGTTGACCATCCCGCTCGCAAAGGCCGTCGCGATAGCCCCAGGATCGGCCTCCTTGCGCGGGGCAGGCGTCACACCGCCATCGGATGACAGCGCCATGTTGCGGGCCGACCACACATCGATCCGGTTCGGCCAGATATCCGGGAAGGGGTCCAATCCGGTGGGATCGAAGGCACAGAGTGCACCGATGAACGGGCATCCTTCCTGCACCATCTCGGGTTCGTTCTTCCAGGAACCGGCGTTTGCGTTGAGATCGAGGAACTGTCCGGGTGTGATGTTGCCGTCGACGAGCGCCTGCAACCCGTACTGCACGCCCACGTTGTCCCAGGTACTGGCCGCATAGCCATCGGCGGCGTAGCCGTAGATGTTGATCAGGTCGTCGAAGTGAGTCCAATCCGTGGCGGCCTGATCTGCCGGCGAGATGCCGGGAACCGTCCCGAAGTGCGGATTCAGCGTCAAGGGGGAGAGCCCCCGCCAGCCATTTATGCATTCCGACGAACCAGCCGGGAATCCGGGCGGCATCACCGCGCCGAAGGGGTTTGAGACGGTGTTCGATGCGTTCAGGCCCTCGAGCCAACTGCGATGCTCCCAGTCGGCCCAGGTGGGGTCGCCGAAGAACAGTTCGAAGTCCATCCACCGTTCCAGCAATTCACAGTCACCGACGTGGATCGTCTGTGTGACCATGTCCGGATACGAATACTGTGGGATGGCCGCGTCGATCAGGCCGGGATGGTTCTGGGCGTATACGTACTGTTGGATGCCACCGCCGGACCCGCCGACCCCAACCGTATAGACGGGGTTCGCGTAGGCAGATACGAAGCGGTCCTTGACCATGATGGCGGTCTCGCCGCCCAGTTCGAGGTTGTAGTGCGTGCCGGTCTTCGTCCCGGTCGAGTAGACGACGGCATACCCCTTGCCGAGGCCGTAGTCGTAGAGCATCCGGCTTCCGCTGGGGTCGCCCTGATAGTGACCGATAGCCACGCCACCCTGGAAGTAGTAGATCAGTTTGCCGTTCCAGGCGGAGAGGTCGGGTTCGACGTCTTGACCATTGGGAGAGAGCACGGCAATCGAGTAGATGAAGCGGTTGATAGTGCCGCGCTCCCAACGGACGATGTAGTCGACCGTCTCGCCATCCATCGTGGTGGTTGTCGCCACATCGGAGGGTGGTGACGTGGGGTCGTAGTCACCCCAACCCCCTCCGGTCTTCATGTACTTGAACGACACCACGGTCTCGGTGGCGCAATCCTCGTCGAGGGCAGGGCCGAGTTCGGCGTTGGCCCGATCGCCGTCATCCGCACAAAGAAACGGTTCCTGCTGAGGGCCCGAGAACATCGGCCCCGAGATTGGATAGTTGGTGAGCGTGAGCGACGAGGCGGAGCCACGAGCCTGCGCATTCGGCAGAACCTGAACGAGGTTATCGCCGACAACCAGGCCATCGACCACGCCTTCGAGAGTCGAGGTGCCGGTAACAACCCGGAAGTCGTCGGTGACGTCCTCACCATTTAGGCGGATGCGCGCTCGACCGAGGTTACCGGGAGGCACGTCGACGGCCAGGCGCGCATCGCCGCCACTGACCAGATGGGCCGGACTCGATAACACCTCGATTGCATATGATCGGTTGCGGTCGGCCTTCGGCGCGGCACTCGCCGGTAGTACGGCGAGCACCATGGCGCCGACCACGATGAGTACGAGCATGATTCGGAACGAGGATCGTCCCTTGGGGAGCACAGACATGAGAACCCTTCCCGTTTCTTCCTCTCATTCGAACCTACCGGACGCGCGGAGGCAGATGGCAGGCGGAATAGGGATTTTCTGCGCAATGCAATGCATCACCACGCGCCACTGCATTGCGGAGAAATGGAAGATCACGCGATACTGGTGAGTAACAAGCGACCCGAGGAGCGTTCATGGCCAAGAAACGGCCGGGAGTGGTAGACGGGCGACGAGTCGCCATCGTCGACGGACTCCGCACACCATTCGCCAAATCCGGAACGGCCTTCAAAGACGTCACCACCCTCGGCCTCGCTCAGGCGGTCGTCACCGAGTTGTTGAATCGCTCCGGCGTCGACGGCGGCCTCATCGATCGGGTGGTATACGGCAGCGTCGTTCAGGACGTATCGTCTCCCAACCTCGCCAGAGAGATCGTTCTCTCATGCAACATGCCGGACACGGTGGACGCCTTCTCCGTCAGCCGGGCGTGCGCCACCAGCACGCAGTCGTTCGTCGACGGCGCCCAGGCCATCTTGCTGGGTGAGGCCGACATCGTCCTCACCGGAGGCGCCGACTCCCTCTCCAGGCCGCCCGTCATGTTCAGCGATGAGTTCGTCGACGTCATGATGAAGGCGCAGAGCGCCAAAGATCCGATGTCGAGGGTCAAGGCGCTGGCCGCCCTCCGCCCGAAAGACCTCGCCCCACATCCGCCCGCCATCGCCGACCGCTCGACCGGCGGAAGTATGGGCGACAGCGCCGAGAAGATGGCCAGGATGAACGGCATCTCCCGCGCAGCGCAGGACGAGTACGCGTTTCGCTCCCACCAGAAGGCCGTAGAGGCATGGGACAAGGGCATCTACACGGACGAGGTCATGGCGTTCCCCGTACCACCGCGATACACAACAGTGGTCGAGCGGGACAACATCCCACGGGCCGACTCGACCCTCGAGAAGCTGTCAACCCTCAAGCCGGTGTTCGACCGGCGATACGGCACCGTCACCGCCGGCAATGCGTCACCGCTCACGGACGGCGCCTCGGCGCTCCTTCTAATGGAGGAGAAAACCGCCGAGCGACTCGGCTTCGTTCCGAAGGCATTCCTGCGGTCCTACGGCTTTGCCGCAGTCGACCCAAACTGGCAACTCCTGATCGGCCCGGCGTTCGCCTCGCCCATTGCGCTCGATCGGGCGGAGCTGACCATGGACGAAATCGACGTCGTCGACATCCACGAGGCGTTCTCCGCGCAAATGCTATCGATCATCCAGGCATTCGGATCCGGCGAGTTTGCCCGCACTTATCTCGGTCGCAAGAAGGCCATCGGTGAGATCCCAGCCGAGAAGCTCAACCTCTACGGCGGTTCGATCAGCCTCGGCCACCCGTTCGGCGCCACAGGAGCACGGCAACTCCTCACCATGGCCAACGAGTTGTACCGCCGTGATTCGGGCACCGCCCTCATCACCCAGTGCGCCGCCGGGGGCCTCGGCGCCGCCGTTGTATTGGAGCGCTGATGACCAACGAACTCACCCACTTCCAACTGACGGTCGATGACGGTATCGCAACCGTGCTCATGGACCGGGCAAACGAGCAGATGAACACCCTCGGGCCGGCCATCTTCGACGACTTCAATACCATCCTCGACCGATTGGAGACCGATGACTCGATCGAGGCCGTGGTCTGGGGATCGGCCAAGAAGGACTTC
>JAHEDK010000030.1:0-7644 GCA_024641245.1 Actinomycetes bacterium | reverse complement strand
GACGGCCCGGACGCCGGGTACGCGGCCGAGGCGAGGTTCTTCGGTGAGCTCGTCGTTTCACCGGAATCGCTGGCACTACGCTCGATCTTCTTTGCATCTCGCTCCCTCGAAAAGGAGACCTGGGTGGCGCAGGACGTCGAACCGAAACAGGTTTCGAAGGTAGCGATGATCGGCGGAGGCCTCATGGGCGGGGGTATCGCGGCGGTCTCCACTCTCAAGGCCGAAACTCCTACTCGGATCAAAGAGATCGACACTGCCGGCGTTGGGAGGGCCCTTGCCCAGGTACAGAAAGTCATCGGCGGGCAGGTGAAGCGCAGGCGACTGCGGGACTTCGAAGGCGAGAAGGCAATGCTTCGTGTCACCGGGTCGACCGACTGGCGGGGATTCGAGGACAGCGACCTCGTGATAGAAGCGGTCTTCGAGAGCATCGAACTCAAGCAGTCCATTCTTCGAGAAGTCGAAGCCATCACCGGGCCCGACACGGTGTTCGCCTCGAACACCTCATCGCTACCGATCACCAGCATTGCTTCGGCCTCGTCCCGGCCCGAGACGGTGCTGGGCATGCACTACTTCTCGCCGGTGGACAAGATGCCGTTGCTCGAGATAATCGTGACCGACCAGACGGCCGCCTGGGCAACCGCCACTGCGGTCACGTTCGGCAAGAAGCAGGGCAAGACGGTCATCGTGGTCAAAGATGGCACCGGGTTCTATACGACCCGCGTCCTCGGGCCCTATTCGAATGAGGCGATGTACCTCCTCGAAGAAGGTGCATCCGTCGAGGCCATCGACAAGGCAATGGTCGGCTGGGGCTTTCCCATCGGACCGATACTGCTCGCCGACGAAGTCGGCATCGACGTCGGTGCCAAGATTGCCGTCATTCTGATCGACGCCTTCGGTGACCGGATGCGCGGGCCGTCGATGATGGAAGGCCTCATCTCAGACGATCGAAAGGGTCGCAAGAACGGTCGCGGCTTCTACCTCTACGACGAGAAGGGCCAGCGCGGAGACGTGGATCAAACCGTCTACGCGGCACTCGGTCTTGGCCCGAGAACCGAGATCTCGCCGGGCGAGATTCAGAAGCGACTGTGGTTGGCTTTCGCCAACGAGGCGGTCAGATGCCTCGAAGAGGGGATCCTCGGATCGGCTCGCGACGGTGACATCGGGGCAGTGATGGGCCTGGGGTTTCCGCCGTTTCGCGGTGGCCCGTTCTTCTGGATCGACCAGGTGGGAGCAGATCGGGTGGTAGCCGATCTCGAAGGCCTGGCCGCCAAACACGGAGACCGCTTCACCCCGGCGAAGATCCTGACCGAGAAAGCGAAGAGCGGGGACAAGTTCCGATCGGCCGGATGAGGCGCCATCGCCGCACTCCAGCATGCGGGAGAGCGTAGGGTCGACGAAGCGGAGTAGCCCTGCGCCGGGATCATCTCCCCGTTCTTCTAGCATCCCTCACCATGGACAACGTCACGCTGCTCGAAGACACCCGACAGATGCTCCCCCAGCTCATTGAGCTGCGCCGGGCCCTTCATCGCATCCCCGAGGTAGGCAATGACCTACCCGAGACCAGAGCAGCGGTGCTCGAGGCACTCGAAGGGCTCCCGTTGACGATCCATCTCCACGAGACGACCTCCGGCATCGCCGCAGTCCTCGAAGGCGGCCGACCGGGCCCAACGATTGTTTTGCGCGGCGACATGGACGGTCTCGCAATGCCGGAAGACACCGGTCTCGACTTCGGCTCGGAACACGACGGCCGGATGCATGCGTGCGGCCACGACCTCCACACGTCGATGCTCGTCGGTGCCGCCCGCCTGCTCTCTGCCCGAAAAGACGACCTGGCCGGCAAGGTGCTGTTCATGTTCCAGCCAGGAGAGGAGGGCCACTACGGTGCTCGCTTCATGCTCGAAGAGGGCCTCCTCGACCAGGTCGATCCGTCACCGACCCGGGCGTTCGCCATTCATGTGACGAGCCTGTACGAGGCCGGCACCCTCTACCTGAAGCCGGGGCCCTACATGGCAGCTGCCGACAAAGTGACCATCACCGTGCACGGACAGGGTGGACACGCATCAGCGCCGTGGAACGCCGTGGATCCCGTACCGGTGGCGGCCGAGATCATCATGGCCGCCGAAGTGGCGCTGACTCGTACCGTCGATGTGTTCGACCCGGCGGTGCTCACGTTCGGCCAGATGGCGGCGGGCACCGCCTACAACGTCATCCCGGCCACCGCCACGCTCACGGGCACCACCCGCACCGTGTCCGAGGAGCGACGGGATCAGATCCACGCCATGATCGAGCAGGTCTCGGCGGGGATCGGGGCGGCTCACGGCGTTACCGTCGACGTCGCGATTGAGCGCGGCTACCCCGTCACGATCAACGACGACGAAGTGGCCGCCGAGGTGAGCGCGCTCGCCGCAGGACTCCTCGGTGACGATCGTGTGAACCAGGCGCCGACGCCGATCATGGGAGCCGAAGACTGGAGCTACGTGCTTCAGAAGGTACCGGGCGTGATGGTCTTTCTTGGAGCGTGCCCCGTTGATCTCGAACCGGGGAAGGCGCCGGTCAACCACTCCAACCTGGTTCGCTTCGACGAAGACGCCATGGCGGCCGGGGTTGCCCTCCACACCGCGGTGGCGCTGGACTTCCTCGCATAGCGAAACCCGGCCCCCGGCCTAGGTCTGCAGCGGAACGAGATCCTTCACATAGACGGTGTTGCCCCCGGGGTCGGTCGCCGCCTTGAACCCCATGCGTTCGAGGTAGGCAACATTGACCTGGGTGCCGGGCTTGCTCCATGCCCGTGAGCACAGAGGGTCGGTAAACACGCCGGAACGTTCGGAAAACAAGAACTCAGCGACCCGGAAATCCCGATAGCGGGGAATCACATAGTCGAGTTCCACCTCGAACGAGTGATCCGTGCACGGCCTCCCGATCAGCAGGCCGGCCGGCACCAGATCCCGAAGGAGGAAGATCCGGATCTGGTCATCGCGCGGCTCAAACCGGAAATCCGGCCGATACGTGCGGATGTCGTCTTCATGGAATCTCAGGAAGTACTCCAGGTAGCGCGAATCGGCGAGCACCTCGAGTGTTGTGAAGTACTCACGTTTTTTCGACATGAGGTCGCGCAAGAAGAAGATCTGTATTCCGATGATCACCACGTTCACGAGGGCGATTGGATAGGCCTGGATGATCAGGCCGTACACAACGAAGGTCACCGCCCCGGCCAGGCTAAACAAACGCAGCTTGAGAATCGACGTGCGAGTCACGGAGACGAGGATCAGTGCCGAAGCGAGATACCCGATCAGTTCAACGATGAGATCCCAGTTCACACCCCTAGATAAGCAGATAGGGGCTCCGGGAAACTACGGGCCCTCACCCGGTGACTACCCGGCAGGGGTGCCGATCACGATCACGACGCTGGCGCCGACTGCGGGAGCCTCTTCCCAGTAGCGCGTCACGCCCCAGTCCATGCCGCCGAGAAGCACCTCGTCCTCGCCCACGACCAACCCGGTGACGGTGTCGAAACCGGCGCCATCCACCTCGACTTCGAACCATTCATCGTCGGATTCGATGAACACGACTTGCTGCACGACCGGGGAGTTCTCATCACGGACTCGATAGGCGTCACGGGCCTCTTCGTCGGTAATCGTCAGGACCAGGTTCCGGTCGGCATCGAAGAACCGGGTCTCTTCGTCTGCGTAGACGATGCGATCGCCCAGCGCGCCGGATTCAAAATCGCCCCAGGTGAGAAGGAGGACCACATCGCCGGTTGCGTCGTCCGTGATCCGGATAATGACATCACCCTCGAACTCGGCCGTCATGCCGTCCTTCGATACGGTTAGCAAGTGGTAGTCGAACGGCCCTTCCTTGTTTCCGGCCACCACCGTTCCGAGCGGGCCGTCGGCCAGTGCGCTCAGCCAGACGTACCGACCGTCATCCTGTGGTCCCACGCTGAACTCGTTGACCCAGGCGAGTCCGTCCCCGGATGACCAGACGCCCTGATCGCCCTGCCAATCACCAATACCCATCAGGCCATCGGCGGTGACAACCGTGTTGTGCAGGTACTGCTCTCCTTCGTCGGCTGATTCGGTGGCCTGCCAGTCGATGCCGTCGATCGAGGTCCACAACGAGCGGCTCTCCCCGTACTCGCTGTACGAATTCACGAAGATCACGAACTGCTCGTTGGTGGCTGTGACCGTCAGGGACGCCCCGGATGAACTCGTCGCGAGGAGGGTCTTCTCCCACTCGAATCCGTCGGCGGAGAACAACACGATGATGTTCGTGGGATACGAGCCACCGTAGTAGGCGTCCTGGCGGCTCTCCCAGGACGCCATCTCAGCTTGATCCCATTCCTCCCAGGAAACGGTGAACAGCACTTCGCCGGTCGACTGGTCGATGAGCGAAGGGGCGGGCCCACGCCAGATGTAGTCGATCGGACCGGAGGCGGCCACGTCTTCGCCGGTGACCTCGAAGACACCCTCGTTTTCGTTGAGCGTGATCACGAAGCCGTCCCACTCGATCACGATCGGCGGCACGACATACGGCTCGGCCGGTTCCATCGGGACGGGAAGCGGCGAGGACGGCGATCCCCCCTCATTGGCAGAGCCCCAAGCCTGTTCCCACACTTGCCACGGCACCACGGTGATGAGTTCGCCGGTCGCCGGGTCGAAGATGCCCTGGCCGTTGTCATCCCAGTGCCAGATGTCGGAGTTCGGGCCCGTCGAGACCACCGTCCCCGAGGCGTCGATCAACTTGTAGACGGCGGCCTGATGGTCGACCTCGACGGTGTAGTTCGGAAACTCGAGTATCTGCGGCGGCTCTGGCGGGTAGCTCTCCTCGGTGAGTGCCACAACGATGCCGGTGTCGTTCGAGGCGACCCCCTGGATGTACACGTAGTCGATGGGCTCTCCTACCGGCGGCAGACGCAACTCGTTCCACTCCACTCCATCTGTTGTGGAATAGAGCACGCGGTCGCCCGGCTTGCCGTCACCCCAGGTCTCCCCGATGGCGAAGAGACGATCGCCGGAACCGGCAACCTCATACAGCGACAGCTGCTCGGTGATCGGCATTATCCCGGCTTTCGTCCAGTTGCGGCCGTCCGGTGAAGTCCAGGTCGTGAGGTCCTGTCCTCGTCCATCCTCGGACCAGTGAAAACCGACGACGGCATAACCGTTTCCCAGCGTTCCAAACCAGCGGAACTCAAAACCGGCGTCGGTCGGGATGGTGACCGATTCCCAGTCGAACTTCATCAACGGTAAGCGCGAGAGCAACGACACCTCCGTCGGGCCCAACACCCGGCTCGATGGTGTGGTCTGGAATGCGACCCCGGCGGCGGGAGCGGCTGCGGCGTCGAGGGGTCGAGGCGGCAAGGCCTCGTCCTCCAGAGCATGCGGAGCCTCCACACCGGGTGCGGCCGCCCCGGTGGACACCGCCGATGAGTACATGGCGCCGAGGCCGAACCCCGACACCACAACGAGCACGGCGAGTAGCCACGGAACCCACTTGTTGCCCGGCGCTGAGGGCCGGCTGATGGGGTCGACCCCGACGATTCCCGGATGGGCGATGCCGGCCACGATGACCTCCTCCAGACCTTTCAGGTCAATGCGCCTTCACCCATTCTTTCAACGCAGCAGGAAAGAAACCGGTTCCCGACCGGGGCACGTTGCAGCCGATGATCAGCAGTCGACCAGGACTAATCGAGTGTGCGCTATCCGTCTTGCGGCACCTGAAATACGGAGAAGTAAGCCCCTTGTGGATCGCGGATGACCGCCATCGGTCCGATCGGAGTGTCGAAAGGACCGGCCTCGACCGCGCCTCCCAACTCCTTCGCCTTCTCACAGGTGGCGGCGGTATCGGCGGTTCCGAAATAGACGGCCCAGTGACTCGGTATTCCGTCCTCAGGAGGAAGCATCGAGCCGGCCACAGCTTCGCCACCGACATTGAAGGTCGTGTACGGTCCGGTGCCCATGTCGGTTGCTTCGCCCTCGAGGCCGAGGATCGCCCCGTAGAACACCACTGCTTTGTCCGTTTCTGCAGTCACGAGTTCATTCCAGATCAGGGCCCCCGGTGCGTTGACGAGTTGTCCACCTATGTGGCTCTTCGCCTGCCAGAGCATGAAGAACGCCCCAGTCGGATCCATGACCGCGGCCATGCGGCCGGCGTCCATCACATCGAACGGCTCCATCGCCAGCATCCCACCGGCACCGGCGACCTTGGCCGCCGTCGCGTCGACGTCGTCGACCGCGAAGTACGTGTTCCACATCGGCGGAACGCCCTGCGCGGCCATGTCCGGGGTCTGAGACGAGATCGCAGCCACCGTCTTGTCGTCGATGTAAGCCATCGAGTAGACGCCCCCCTGAGGAACCGGCTGATCGCGGTAGGTCCAGCCGAACAACTCACCATAGAACGCCTTGGCCGCGGGCTGATCTGAAGTCTGGAGGTCCACCCAGTTCGGGATCCCCTGTGCATACGAGGTGCGCTCCGGCATCTCTCCTCCTCAGTGTTGGCGGGCTGTAGGGTCGCCCGTCCTTCGAACTCTACCCAAGGCTCACCCAGTCGAAACGGCCGATTCTGAGCTCGTTCCATGCCTTCTACCTGCGTTACCCATAGAGGCACGAACCGTAGGCAAAACGCGAAAAGTGAGTTGCCGACCTGCTGGCGGGGCAGGAAATGACTGGGTACTCTTGTTAGTAGTCGTTTGCTAACGATAGGTAAGGGATGCGGATCCAGGGAACCTCGAGATGGCTCGTCGCAACCTTGCTGCTCCTCGGCGCCTGCTCCACCTCGTCGACGGCCACGACCGCGGCACCAGACCTGCCGGGAACGTTACCCACTGCGCCCGTGACCACGACTGCTCTCCTCGCCACGACGACCACGTCGTCCCCCGCCACTACAACGACGACAGCAGCCGTCGAAATCCTCCTCCCGAACAACGATGTAGACGACCCGGTGGAAGCCATCGTGGCGATCTTGGAGTACGTGAGCTACTTGCACACCGTTCCCGTTCAGGGTCCGGAGTATCTCGATCTCGTGTATCTCGAGAGTTGCGAGTGCTACGGAGCAGTGCTCGATTTCCTGAACGAATACGCAGATCGAGGATGGGTCCAAGATGACGGTGGCATCGTCGTGAAGGAGGCGATTGTGACGCAGGAGTTCGACAACGGGAATGTACTGCTTCAGATCACAGACTCGTGGTCGCCTCAGTTCGTGATGGATGCATCGGGTCAACGGATCCGCCTCGAACGGGACGAGTACATCAACAAGGTTGTTCTATTCGGGCTTGAACGCGGGACGGATCGACGATGGCGCGTCGGAGTCACTGGACTGCTTGGTGAAGTCGTGGACGGAGAACAGTGACGTACTACCGGCTCGGCGCACTGCTTATCGCCACAGTCTTCTCTCTGGTTGGGCTGCAGGGAAAGGCATACGCGGGCGGCGAGGAGGGCGGGGGCGGAATCGCCGACGGAGAAGTCACCAGTTGGATCAGCGTGCAATCGGACGGCTCGTTCACGGCCCCGGAAGGGTTTCATCTCCGCTACTCGTTCGAAGGCCCGGTGCCGGAGTGCGCCATCGATGAGGGCCGCTGGCGCGAGTGGCTGTTCCACGGCGACAACCCGGCCAGAGGGGAGTTGATCGGCTCAGACATCATCGTGTGGA
>JAHEDK010000029.1 GCA_024641245.1 Actinomycetes bacterium | reverse complement strand
GACCACCACGAAACACTCATGCGCCTCCGGGACATTATTGAGAAGGCCACCGTGCACACTCTCGTCGAGCGAGCCAGACTGGCTGAAGGGCTGGCCCGGTATCAGGCCGCATGGCACCGTGCCCAACCGGATGCCCCGGACCTGGAGATGCCAACATTGCGGGTGGCGGCGTATGTCATCGCAATGAGTCGTTGCAGGGCTGCGATCACCCAGCGCGGCGTATGGCCGTAAAGAGTCGCGGGTCCTTTGTCGCGGGTCGCGAGTTCGCGGGTGGGCGGTTCTAGGTTTTGAGTTCTAGGTTTTGCCGGCGCCTGGAGAAGGGCCAATTGCCAATTGCCAATTGCCAGCTTTCCAGATACTTCTCGTTCTCAGGGCACCTGACTGGCTCCGTCGTTATGCTCCGACCACCATGGAGGGTCTCATCGATCATGCTCGCCAACTCGTCGCTCACAAGGACATGGCCGCGCTGGTTGAGTACCTGACAGACGGAACCGACCCAGTAGAGGCACTCGACGTCTTCCGCTCATTGGCGAATGAGGCCTACTGGGAGCGCAAGGATCTGGACCAGGCGATGGCGATTGCCCAGTCGGGGATCACCACCGGTGTGGCGCTGTCGACCTACTCGGACCAGCCCTACGACCTCCGGAGTGCGGTCAAAGCGATGGCGTTCAACCTCGCCTCATTCGCCTGGCCGGGTTGGAGTGAGGATGGGATAACGATCAACCGGCACCACCTCGTCGCTGCGCTTGATTCCGCCCGCACCAACGTGCGTCTAGCCGTCGAGTTAGAGAAGGGGTCGATTGCGATCGGGCGAGGCCACTGGATGGTCGGGGCGACCCTCCTAGCGCTCGACCGCTATCAGGAGTCGATTGCCGAGTTTCTGGCCGCCCGTTTGTCGGCCGACGAGGGCCGATCTGAGGTGGAGTCCGCCATGGCCGAGGGATACGCGGCCTTGGTGAGGGTGGTTGAACGTCCGGCCGAGCGGGCTCTCGAAGAAGAACTCGCCGAGATTCTCGAGCGGCTGCGCTCGATAGAGGATGGTGACTCCTACGCGGGTCAGATCGAGACGGCCAAGCGCGTCTTCACGCCGAATAACTAGCAAAGGGTAAGAAGTTCTAGGTTTTGGGTTCTAGGTTCTACCGCGCCGGCAGCCACTCTTGAGGCTCATTGCTTGCAGGTCACAGCGAAGGTGATGTCGGTTGCCCGATTCCTGCGTCTCAGTTTCTACCTTGTGACCATGGTCCCTAGTGTTCAGGTCGGGCAGCGGCGGACAATTGTTCTGCCGGTTTGTCGGCTTTTTCGTAACAAGGAGAGGAAGGGAATGTCTACGACGAAGGTATCCCGTGTTCTCTTGGTGTTCGTCGCGTTCGCACTCATTGCCGCAGCTTGCGGCGATAGCGAGCCCGTTGATGCCGAGGGCTTCAAATTCGGAATGATCCTGGTCGGACCGCAGAACGACCACGGCTGGAGCCAGGCACACTACGAGGCGGGCCAGTACGTCGCCGAACTCACCGGTGCCGAGATGATCGTGCAGGACAAAGTCAATCCGTCCGACCTGCCGGAGAAGACCGTTGATCAGGTGGCGGCCGACCTCATTGCCCTGGGTGCGGAGCTCGTTTTTGCCACTTCGGACGACATGAAGGATGGCATCCTCCTGGCTGCTGAGCAGAATCCCGACGTGCCGATGATTTGGTCGTCCGGGGACAGCGCCTGGGAAGACGGCAAGGCATTCGCCGGCCTCGACAACCTGGGCAACGTGATGGGCAAGATGGAGTTCGGCAAGATGATTGCCGGTTGCGCGGCCGGGTTGACCACTCAGACCGGGTCGATCGGCTACGTGGGTCCGCTCACCAACGACGAAACCCAGCGGCTGGTCAACTCCGCGTATCTCGGAGCGAAATACTGTTGGGAGACCTATCGCGAAGAGACGACCCCGCTGGACTTCGCAGTGACCTGGATCGGGTTCTGGTTCAATATTCCCGGGTTCACCCTGGATCCGACACAGGTCTCCAACGAGTTCCTCGACTCCGGTGCCGACGTGCTGATCTCAGGCATTGACACCACCGAAGCACTGGTGGAGGCAGGCAAACGGGCGAGCGAGGGCGAGGCCGTTTGGTCTGTTCCTTACGACTTCGAAGGTGCGTGCGCAGAGGCGCCGGACATCTGCCTGGGTACTCCCTACTTCAACTGGGGTCCCGCCTATCTAGAGATCGTCAACTCGGTCGTCAACGGCGATTTCAAAGCCGAGTGGCAATGGAACGGACCGGACTGGGACAACCTCACCGATAACACCAAGACGGCCCTCGGCTGGGTGAGTGGCGACGGTCTCTCGGCCGACGCTTCTGCCGACCTCGATGACTTCATCGCCGGTCTGGGCTCGGGAGATATCAATCTCTTTACGGGTCCTCTCAACTACCAGGACGGAAGCGTGTATCTCGCCGACGGCGAGGAAGCCACTGACTTCCAGATCTGGTACACGGAGCAACTGCTCGAGGGCATTACGGGAGAGAGCGCCTCCGGCGGATAGACCAAACAGGCTGATACGACGAAGAGGGGGGAGGGGAAGAATCCCCTCCCCCTTCAGCGTTCTAGGTTCTACGTTCTGCGTGGCTACCGATTACTCAGAACCTCCGAAGGCTCTGGGCCTTGTCCCAATCGTCAGTTGCCAAATGCCCGGGACCAGGCGCCGCGCCTTGCGTGCCGCGCGTTAGTCTCCCCGCATGGGCTTCGAGCTGCGTGAGATTCACAAGCACTTCGGAGCCGTGCGCGCCAACGACGGAGTCAACCTCAGCGTCGCATCCGGGGAACTCCACGGGCTGCTTGGTGAGAACGGGGCGGGGAAGTCCACCCTCATGAAGGTCCTGTCGGGCTTTCACCAGAAAACCTCCGGCGAGATCCTGGTTGAAGGGGAACCGGTCGAACTCAGGACGCCGGCCGACGCGATGCAGCATGGCATCGGCATGCTGCATCAGGATCCACTCGTGTTCTTGCCGTTCACGGTGCTCGACAACTTCATCATCGGCAGTCCCGGCCCCGAGCGCGTGAACCGGCGCGAAGCCGCCCGGGAACTGGCCACCCTGGCCGAGCGCTTCGGTTTCAATTTCGATCCTGATACGCCGACCAGGAGGCTCACCGTTGGTGAGCGTCAACAACTCGAGATCCTCCGGTTGCTGTGGCTGGGTGCCCGTGTGTTGATCCTCGACGAACCAACCACGGGCATCTCGGCACCGCAGCGCATCAAGCTGTTCGCAACGTTGCGCGAGCTCGCCGCAGATGGAATGAGCGTGGTCTTCGTCTCGCACAAGTTGGAAGAGGTGGAGGAACTGTGCGAACGGGTCACGATCATACGAGCGGGCGCGGTCGTTGGAGAACGTGATCTCCCCTGTCCGGCCGCGGAGCTGGTGGAGCTCATGTTTGGTGGCGAAGTGGAGGTGGGCGAGCGTCCCATCGTCGGCCTGGGCCCACCCCGCCTGGTCGTATCCGGCCTTGGGGTCCAGGACCGGCTGGCGAGTGTCGAAGACTTCGACCTCGAAGTGGCTGAAGGCGAGGTGATCGGGCTGGCCGGGTTGGAGGGCAGCGGTCAGCGCATTGTGCTCGACGCACTCTCCGGCCTCCGGCGGGCGCAAACCGGGACGATCCAGGCCGGGGGCCGGGATCTCACCAAAACCGGATATCGCGGCTATCTCGCCGCCGGCGTGCAATTCCTTCCGGCCGGCCGTCTCGAGGAAGGCCTCGTAGCCGGACTGACACTGACCGAGCACTTCGTTCTGGCCGCCCGTAGTGATAGCTTCCGCATCGACTGGGATAGTGCCAGGGAGGAAGCCGGCCGGGACATCGTGGACCACTTCATCAAGGGAACTCCCGAGTCCACCGCCGAGTCTCTGTCCGGCGGCAATCAGCAGCGTCTTCTTCTCGCCATGCTGCAAGACAATCTCTCGGTACTGCTGATGGAACATCCCACGCGCGGCCTCGACATCGAATCCGCAGCCTGGGTGTGGGAACAGCTTCTGTTGCGCAGGGAGGACGGGACGGCGATCGTCTTTGCCTCCGCCGACCTCGATGAGCTGCTCGAATACAGTGATCGGATTCTCGTGTTCTTCAACGGATCTGTTCTTGCGGAAGTGAACGCCCGCACATCGAGTGTCGACGAACTTGGTCACCTCATCGGGGGGAAGGTGAGTCGATGAACTTCGCCGATCTCTGGAAACGCAGCCGGACGGGTGTCTTCGCAGTGGCAATGGCACTGGTCGTAGGCATTCTGTTGCTCCTTGTTGCCGGTGCCAACCCGTTTGAGGCCCTTGGTGTGATCATCGACGGGTCGCTGGGGAGCACCGCCAGGTTCGGCGACACGCTGATGGTGTGGGCACCGCTGGTGCTGGCGGCCGCCGGACTGCTCATCACCTTTGCGGCCGGACTTTGGAACATCGGCGTCGAAGGTCAGATCGTCTTCGGTGCGATCGCCGCTTCACTTGTTGCCAGAGAAGTTTCCGGTCCTACCTGGTTGATTGTGACGCTGGCGTTGCTGGCGGGGTTCGCCGGTGGAGGGTTCTGGGCGTTTCTCGCTGGCCTGCTCAGGACGTATGGAAAGGTAAACGAGATCTTCGGGGGCCTCGGGTTGTTCTTCGTGGCACAGGCACTCGCCGTCTACCTCGTGCTTGGACCGTGGAAGCGACCAGGCGTTGCCTCGACGAGTGGAACCGAACCGTTCCCCAGAGAATCGTGGCTCCCGACGCTGGGTTCAACCCGACTCTCCTGGGTCGCCGTTCTCGTGGCGGTGATCGCCGTCCTGGTCGTCTTCTACCTGCTGCGTGGCACGCGCTTCGGCCTTCGACTGAAGGCCGTCGGCAAGAACATGCGCAGCGCGTTCCTTCTCGGGATTCCCACGGGTCGCTACATGCTGGCCGCCTTTGCCCTCGGTGGAGGACTGGCGGGTCTCGCCGGTGCCGTTCAGGCAACGGGGTTCCATCACAAACTGGTGCCTTCCATCTCTGGTGGGTACGGTTTTCTGGCGATCCTGGTGGCGATGCTGGCCGGTTATGCGGCGCGCTGGATCGCACCGATCGCGTTCGTGTTTGCCATGCTGGCGGTGGGCAGCACGCTGTTGCCGTTGAAACTCGGACTCGATTCATCTGTCGGCGGTGTATTGCAGGGCGTGCTGGTGCTGTTCACGATCCTGGCGCAGGGCTGGCAGGCACGCAGACAGAATCGATCAGACGGAGTGGCGGCGGGGCCGCCGGAGCCGCCTATCGTTCCGGGGGAGGTGGGCTAGTGGAAGCGACACTTGCCTCCATTCTGGCTGCATCCACACCGCTGATCTTCATTGTCATCGGCGAAACGATCACCGAGAAGGCCGGCGTCATCAACCTGTCTCTCGACGGGACCGTTCTTCTGTCGGCGATGGTCGGGTTCGCCGGCGCCTACGAGAGCGGCTCGGTAATTGTCGGTTTCGCGGCGGCGGCGTTGGTTTCGGCGCTGGCGGCTCTCCTGGTGGCCTATTCGAGCATTGCTCTCCGCCTCAATCAGGTCGCCGTCGGGTTCGTGCTATTCCAACTGACCGGCGAGATGAGCGCATTCCTCGGGGATCCATACGTTCGCGTTCCGGGCCCAACCGTCACGTACCGTCCGATCCCGTTGCTGGAAGACATCCCATTTGTCGGGAAAGTCTTCTTTCAACACGATCTGGTCGTCTACGGCAGCATCGTGTTGATCTTCGTCACCTACTGGTTCATGTTCCGCACCCGCCGGGGGTTGAAGCTGCAGGCAGTCGGCGAACGGCCTGAAGCCGCCCACTCGAGAGGAGTTCCGGTCAATCGACTCCGCTACCTCTACGCGGCCGGTGGGGGCGCCCTGGTCGGCATGGGAGGGGCGGCCTACTCACTCGGCGCCAAAATCGGATGGTCGGAGGGCCACACGACCGGCCTCGGGTGGATCGCACTCGCCATCGTCATCTTCGGAGGCTGGCATCCGTACCGGGCTGCGTTTGGGGTGTACCTCTTCGGAGCGTTGCAGTTCTCTGCAATAAAGCTCCAGGATGTCTTCCCCGACCTGACCCAGGTCCTCGGCACGCTGCCCTTCCCGATCATGATCTTTACGCTCGTCCTCGTATACAGCGACCAGGTCCGCAGCCTCACCGATCGGTATCCGGCACTGCGCGGCATCCTCGGAAGCGATCCTCCGTCTGCGATTGGGACTCGTTTCGACGTCGACTGACGGGGTCCGTCGCAACCTGACAGAATGTGTTGGAGAGGTGATCGTATGAAACGTGCATGGATGAAGTTCCTGAAGTGGGCCCTGCTATTCGATCTGGTGGCTCTCATCGCGGCCCAGATTGCCAAGCAGTTGATTCCTGAAGTAGGCGATGAAGACAGCGACGTATTCCAGGTCGTGACCATGACCGGAGGTCGGAACTGGGTCGGCAAGGCAGAGGCGTTGCGATCCGGGACGGTGATCACCGGGATGGGCGGCATGGAGATGGACCTCACTCAGGTGACCCTCGATCCGGCCGGCGCCCACCTCAGGGTCGTGACGATCATGGGAGGCATCGAGATTCGGGTGCCGCGCGGGTGGAACGTGGAGTTGAAGGGCTGGGCGTTCATGGGAGGTCACGCCAACAGTGCCAGGAAACAGGAGATCCCCGACGACGCTCCGCATCTGATCATCGAGGCTTCGACGGTGATGGGTGGTGTAGCGGTGACTCCGGCGAAAGAAGTGACCCGCCTGTAGCCTGTCCTTGATCTTGGGTTGGGCCGGTTGCCTCCATTGAGTTCAAGGCGCGGATCTGCAACCCTGTGTGCGGCAGGACGAAAGGAATCCGTTGGCGGCGGTCGACATACCCGGCTTCATCGCGGACTTGAAAGACCACGCGGTAGACCACCACTTCCATGTGCACGACGAGCGGCACTTTGTGGAGACCTACTCGATGCGTCAGTCGTGGGAAGTGGTCCTGCACCCCGAGGAAGCCTGCGGCGGTCCCCTCGACTTGCACCTGGCTCTCGAGGTTGATCCGCGGGTCGTGATGGCATTCGAGGATCAACTCGCAGACCTCGGAGAGGAGTTCACAGAACCCGAGGATCTGCATCATCTTCCTCTCTACTTCAACTGGGCGTTGCCCCCTTTGCCGTACCCGCCGGATCTCCTCGTGCTTGCCACCGACCTGGCCGGGATCGGAGCAACAGATCTTCCGTTGGAGGTTTCGGCGATCGATTCGTTCGCATCCGTGACGGATGCCGCCCAAAGGAGCCTGACGATTGTGGGTCGGGTCGAAGTATCTCTCTCAGAGGCGTTCATGGGTCGAGAACAACTGTGCGACGCCCTCGATCGCGCCCACGACATCAGCCTCTTTCTTCTCGAGGGTTCGTCAGACTGGCTCGCCGAATCGGTGTGATCGGTCGAGAACCGGCTGGGTTCTTCGGTCGTATTGGTTGCGAGTACAAGTCTTGAAGGGAGACCAACATGCGACGCCTTGTCGTTCTGGTGCTCGTCCTGTCCGTGTTGGTTGTCATGGCCATACCCGCAGCCTTTGCCCATATCGCGCCCCCATGCAATGACGCGAATGGTGACGGGATGCCGTCCGGTTTCGAGTATGGCCGGCACCACATTTCTGCCATGGCAAGAGTAGGCCTGCTTGGAAACGACGGTCACAAACCCGGCGTCCACCACGGTTTCTCCGCCTGTCTGTAGGCGGAGGGCGGTGGCCGGGGATGGTGTGGAGGCCGTCCCGGCCACCGCTAGAACGGTACTTCCACCGCCTCGCAGAGGAACCTCATGAAGGGTGCCCCGCGCCTGCAGTAATCGGTGACATCCTCCATGAAGTGATCCGAGGTGATCTGGCTTTGAGTCAGCCGCTTCGAGGCGATGAAGTCCTTGCGCTTGAGGTCGTCGATCAGGGGATGGTCCTCGTTGAAGCCTTTCGGAGGGCGAACCAGTGAATCGCCGCTGAGCGCAAAGACATCGGCGAAGCGCTTGCCGCGCGTTGCCTTCTTCCAGTCGTTGGGGTGATCGGCTATCTGCTGCCGAATCATGTAGGCAGTCCTGGTCTCCGGTCGCCACAGGCCGACCCCGAGGAAGCATTCGCCCGGCTGAAGATGCAGATAGAAGCCCGGTGCGTGCGCATCCTTGCCGACAATATGGCGGAACTGCATTCCCGTGTTCGGCTTGTAGGGCGTCTTGTCTTTGCTGAACCTCGTATCTCGCTGGATCCTGAATAGCGAACCACCCACGGTCCGAGAATCGGCAACGAAATTCTCTGAGATCTTCGCCAATGGGGCGGCGAAGTCGGTGATGAAGTCGAGTGCGGGCTCACGCACAAGCTCCTCGTAGTCGGACTGGTGGGCCTTGAACCAGTCCCGGTCGTTGTTTTGGGCGAGTTCGCGGAGGAACGCGAAGAGCTTGGGGGTGAAGTATCTGTTTCCCATCAGGGAAACATACCCTTCAAGGAGCGCCTATGGGCCTTCGATAAGTACTTGTACATCTGCGCACCCGGCGGCCAAAGTCGACGGGTACACAATTGAATGGAGCCGGCGCAATGGTGGCGATCTTCCGCAATTCTGCGGATGAACCTTCGAGTCGTCGCCTGCGCTATGAGCAGGCGATCGCGGCATGCGCCCATTCACTCCTGACCACCGATGAGTCATCCGCACTCGAGGTGGCGGCTCGTGCGCTGCTATCCGCTACCGAAGCTCAGTATCTGTTCATCGACCGGAACGTTGAGGACGCAGAAATAGGATTCGCCGCCGAGAATGTCATCACCGTCTCCGCCGATGGGCGCGATGGCGTCGGCCTCGACGGTTGGAAGATGGTCGCGTGGTCGACTATGCCGGCCGCCCGCCAGGCGTTGTCGGCCGGCGAACCGTTCATGTACGTGGTCGAAGCTCTCGCCGGGAGCGAGCGAGATCAACACTTCGACGGATTCACCGACGAAGTCCTGAAGATTCCGATTCTGATCGCCGGGGAGTGGGTGGGTCACATGGGGATCGCGGCCGCCCGCGGCCTTTCTTGGACCGATGACGAAGTCGCCCTGCTCGGCGCGGCCACGCAGATGGTTGGTGCCTTCTGGGAGCGTCGCACGAACAGGCATGAGTTGGAAGCGGCTCTCGACGCCTCCGACCGTCAGCTCAGATATCAGCGCGCGCTCGCCATTTGTGCGCGGGAGTTGTTGCTCGGCCCGGATGAGTCGGCACTCGAGCGGGCCGTCGACGCAATGCGGGATGCATCCGGTTCTTCATTCGGCTTTGTCGATGTCGTCGAGGACGATCCCACAGCCGGCCCGACCCTCGTCAAGTTGTTGACATCTGTTGCGCCCGGGGTCGACGTATCTGTGGACGATTATGAGTATTGGAAGCGCGTGCCGCTTGCCCGGATCCCAACCGCCTGGGCGCGACTCCGGGATAGGCGACCCTACAGCCATGGTCTGGGCTCGATCAACGAAGCTGATCGAGCCCAGTACGAGAATGCGCCCAATCCTCGGATCTCGGATCTCAAGCTGCCGATCACTGTCGACGGGGTCCTGGCCGGAGTCATCGGGTTCTCCCACGCGGAAAGCCACCAGGAGTGGGGTGAAGATGAACTGGAGCTTCTCCAGGCCGGCGCGCAGATGATCGCTGCTCACTGGGAACGTGAGGCCGCCCACGCCCGCTTGACAGAGCTCGTTGCGTCCAAAGATGAGTTCGTGGCGGGGGTCAGTCATGAACTGAGGACGCCGTTGACTGCCGTCGTCGGTCTCGCTCAGGAACTCAGGGATCACTTGACGTCATTCACGAACGACGAGATCGCCGAGTTCGTCACGCTCATCGCCCAGCAGGGAACCGACGTCGCACACATCGTCGAAGACCTTCTGGTGGCCGCCCGCGCAGATATCGACGGAGTGACGGTGGTCCCGCAGCCGGTGCAACTGGTAGATGAACTCGCAGCCATCCTGGTCGGCCTCTCCGAACTCAAAGCTTCACGGGTGGGCGTCACCGGTAACACCGTGGAAGTGGATGCCGACCCGGCCCGGTTTCGCCAGGTCGTTCGCAATCTGGTCACCAATGCGCTTCGTTACGGCGGGCCACACATCGAGGTCGTGCTCTCCGAATCTGAGGAGCACGGAATCCTCGAGGTTCGCGACGACGGTCCGGGCATTCCCGAGGAGCACCGTATGGCGGTTTTCGATGCATATCACCGTGCGCACGATCCGAAGGGACAACCGGCTTCGGTTGGGCTCGGTCTCACGGTGAGCCGTCACCTCGCTCGTCTCATGGGTGGCGAGCTCGATTACCGCTTTGAAGATGGGTGGAGTGTCTTCTCGCTAAGGCTTCCGCGCTCCGCCGAGTGATACACCGACGGCTTCGTGCTTGCGGCCGTCATCGATCAATGTCGAGCCCCGGGCGTGAGAACACCCGGGGCTCCCGGCTGGGTGGGCAGCCGTCAGGCGCTTGTATCGGCTGCGTCGACCCGATCGGAATGTGGACCGAAGTGTCCGCCGCCTCTCGGGCCCATGCCTCGTGGACCCTCGAAGCCTTCCGGCAGCTCACCGTTCACCATATCGGTGATGCGCTGGGCGATTTCCGCAAGTTTCTCGTCGGCTTCGTCCTGGGTGAGCCGTTCTTCGGCGACGGCTGTGTTCAATCGGTCCGTAGCCTCTGCAACGAGGGCCTCGATCACGGTTGCGGTCCCCTCGGTACCGGCGAGATCGGCGATCGACTGTCCGTCACGAAGCGCTTTCACCAGGTCGGCTATGTCCATGTCGAGGAGGCCGGCGACCGTCTCGAGATGCCCGCCGCCGCCCCGGCGGTCGCCAAAGCCGTTGAGCGGTCCCTGCTCACGGATTCGATCGGCCACGACATCGGCTTGTTCCTGGGTTATGACGCCTTCTTCGACGAGTTCACCGAGTACACCTTCAAGCGTGCCGGGCGTCTGCTCGACGGCCGCGTCTTCCTGTGCCACCGCCGTGGTCGGGGCTAGGACGGCCGCGCCGGCCGAGATGCCGATGGCGGCGACTGCGCCCGCCACCAGGGTTGCGAGTGTCTTTCGCATGATTGGTCTCCTTTCAAGAGCCTCTGCCGACATGATCGGAGGCACTCGTTAGGAAACGGTGAAGTGGACTGAAGAAGCATCTGAGAATGAACCGGCAGGAATCAGGACTCAGCCGCCGAGGTCCCACTCGCCGTCCGTGAACAGGCGCGGGGTCAGCATCCAGGCGAGCTCTCCACGCCCCGGTTCGGCCAGTTCCCAGGAAGGAAGGTCGATGGCGACGGCGGATCCGGTCGTTACCCTGACTCGACCGCCACCGATCAGGACGCCGGCCGTGGTCGACCAGGTTGGTTCGTGTCCCACGAGCATGAGACGGACAACCTCGTCGGCCGTGTCGGAAACGATGCTCAAAACGGATCCGGTAGAGGTTCCGTACAGTTCGTCCGTGATCCGGATTTCGCAGTTCCATCCGCCGGTATCTGCCGCGAGGAAGGCCGTCGACTGGGCCCTGAGCGCAGATGACGAAACCACCAGATCCGGAGCCTGGTCCGAACGAGCCAGTGCGACCCCGATAGCTCTGGCGGATGCCATCCCGCGCTCGTTCAACGGCCGCGAGTGGTCGGAGCCGGACTCGGCCGTCCAGTCAGATTTGGCATGGCGGAGCAGAATCAGGCGCTTCACAGCCTCGAAGCTAGTTGCCGGTTGCGCGGATAGGGGAGCAGAAGTCGGCAGTTTTCGGTCGCAACCGCCCTGGATGCGAGTCCGGCCGCCCATCAGGAGGTGGTTGTCGGCGCTACCGCGGGTCGGTCGTGCTGAAGATCTAGCCGGGGTTGCTCGATGAGATCGGTCTGCAGTCGAGGAGTTGGCCACAACCTTTCTCCTCGGGATCGACCCCTGCGCATCGGTGGATAGCTCACCCGTCCGGCTACCGTCGAACTGACGACGAGGAGATCTTATGGCCTGGTACCGCCGCCAAGATACTGAAAGCAACGGCAGCTCCTTGCCGGGACGCGCTGAACCGATTCGCGTCCCCGCAGCGCACTTCGTGAACGGCAACCGCATCGTTCCACCGTTTCCCGACGGCCTGGAGACGGCCGTGTTCGGGATGGGCTGTTTCTGGGGTGCCGAGCGCATCTTCTGGCAGATGGAAGGGGTGTACTCGACCGCGGTCGGATATGCCGGCGGGTCCACACCGAATCCAACCTACGAAGAGACTTGCACAGGGCGGACCGGCCATGCAGAGGTGGTCCTGGTGGTGTTTGATCCGGCCGCTATCAGCTACGACCGGTTGCTCGGCGCCTTCTGGGAGGGCCACAACCCCACCCAGGGAATGAGGCAGGGCAACGACGTTGGCACGCAATATCGGTCGGCGATCTACGCGACGACCGATCAGCAACTCGACGTCGCCAAGCGGTCGCGGGATCGCTATCAGGCCGAATTGGCCTCACACGGCTTCGGCGAGATCACCACGGAGATCGCTCCGGCCGGCGAGTTCTACTACGCAGAGGACTACCACCAGCAGTATCTCGGCAAGAACCCCGCCGGGTACTGTGGCCTGGGTGGGACCGGGGTGTCTTGTCCGACCGGCCTGAGCGCCTAAACCGACCTCACCCATTTTTCTGCGCAATGCAATGGTGTGTTTTCCGTACACAGCATTGCGGAGAAAGTGGTTTGGTTCAGCGGCCGAGGAGTCGCAGCGCCGCGTCGATCCAGGGGTCAACTTCAGTACTCGGATCGACTTCGATGACGATGTCGGGTTGAACGCCGTCCCCAAGATCCACTCCGCCGGGCGTCAACCATCGAGCGATGGTGAGCTTGATGGCGCCACCGTTGCTCAGATTGAATTGCTGCTGCACGGTGTTCTTCCCGAAGGTGACCTCACCGACGACCGTCGCCCTCCCGGCCTCCTGCAGCGCGCCGGCCACGACCTCCGAAGCAGAAGCGCTCGCCCGGTCGACCAGCACGATCAGCTTGATGTCATCGCTGGTGGCGAGGCCGCCGTTCTGCACCCGGTACTCGAGTTTGTCGTCTGGTGCCTCGGTTATGACCACTAGACCATCGTCCAGGAACTCGCTTGCGATGTTGACTGCTGCGTCCAGGGATCCGCCCGGATTGCTGCGTAGATCGAAGATGATCTCGGTCACCCCACCTGAGAGCAACTCTGCCAGCGCTTCGTGGATCGCCTCGTCCGCGTTGCTGGCGAAGCTGAAGAGCCTGAGATATCCGACTCCCGACTCGAGCACGTCGGATTCGACGTTGGGCACGGAAATGGCCGCCCGCGTGACCGTGAATTCGAGAAGCGCACCCTCACGTTCGATGCCGAGCGTGACGTCCGTTCCCGACGGGCCCCGCACGATGGCCACGATCTCGTCGAGGAGTTTGCCTTCGACGTCCTTCCCATCAACGGACACTACGAAGTCGCCGGCTTGAATTCCGGCCGCTTCCGCCGGGCTTCCCTCCAGCGGCTGAACGATGACCATGTGGCAGGTCTCCGAGAGCAGCGAGCACGCATCGTCTTCTGGATCGGTCGGGTCTTCACCGCGCACCAATGCACCGATGCCCTCAACGCTTCCGGAGGTGTCGATTCTGAAGTTTTCGAGAGCAGTGGGATCGAGGTACACGCTGTATGGGTCGTCGAGGCCGACATTGACCATGCCGGCCAGGGCCGCTTCGACTGCTTCGCCGAGGCTGGCGTCCCTATCGTCGATAGCCGCCACCAGCGCATCGCAAAACGATGCGAAGGCATCGCTCGGCTCAGAACAGGTGACCTCGTCGGGGGCGCCGCTCCCGCTTTCGATATCCCATTCGGCCAATCCCTCGAGGGCACCTGCTGCCAGCGCCGCCTCACCGACGTCGTCGACGTAGTGGCCGCGAATCAGGCTGTAGGCGTCGCAAAAAGACTCGAAGTCGGCGCTCGGGTCGTCGCAGTCGGTGACCAGGAGGGTCGTGCCCATCGCGGAGGTGGATACCGGGACCGTTGCCGTCGTCGTCGGGGATTCGTTGTTGGAGGTCGTCGAGGCTTGGTCCGCTGTCTTCGTCGAACCAGCCGATGAGCAGGCGGCAACGGCGACCAGCACCGCAATGAAGAGGGAGATTCGGGAACGCATTGTGGCTATTCAACCCGACCGGGGTACTTATGCGCCAAACGGACGATAAGGATGGCGTGAGAATCCATGCGGAGCAGCTCCCGGGCGGCGGGGTCTCGGGCAGCCGACACCGAGCATTAGGGCTGCCGTTGTGAGGCTCCGCGCCAACCCTCTGCGGCTTCGTCGACGACGGTGTCGAAGCGAAGACCCATGAGAATCACACCGGCTGCGCCTGCATCACGAGCCCTGGCAGCCGTCGATGCGGCTGTATCCCATCCAAAGGCCCTCCGGTCCCCGTCCGGCAGAGCAGCAAGCTCCGCCTTGAGGCCGTCTCCGGCGGGGACCGCTCCGACAGACTCCATCCGGTTGACCCAGTCGAGAGTGAACGGAGGAATCACCATCACGTAGACAGGGGGGTCTTCGGCGCGGATCTTCAGCTTGTCGATCTGCCGCCCGGCAGTGGCCGGATCGAGGAGAGGGCCGGCGACGAAGAACTGTCCGCCTGCCTCGATACGGCGGCGGAACTGCCACGCCTGGAAGCGGGTCGGCATGCCGACTTCGAACTGCGGCGTCCGGTTCTGGAGATCGCGCAGGTGTTCGACGACCTCATAATGATCGGCGTAGTGGTCGATCTGAGGGACGGTGTCGCCGATGACAACCAGGAACGAATCCACTCCGTTACCCAGCGCACCTCGCACCTCGCTCTCGATGGCGAGAATGTTGCGGTCCCGCGTGGAGACCACGACCGTCGGGTGGACCGACGGCACGTCGTGGGTGATCCGGGCTGAGTAGGCGTAGGGCGACACCCGGATCTTTCCAAACACGTTGTCCGTGACGAGCACGTGCGACCAGGCACCCTCGAGGAGAAGGTGCGACATATCGGGGAGATCGGGAGGGTTGACCTCGACGATCTCGGTCCAGTCACGGTTTGTGCTGAGCATTCGGTCCTGCTGATCGACGATCGGGACCGAACACTACGACGGCGGCCATTCGACGGCAATGTTCGAGTACGGTACTTCGTCATGGATCGATGGCGACCGAGGACCAGCCAGGTGCGCGGAGGACACGAGCGCACCGCGTTCGGCGAAACGGCCGAAGGCATCTTCATGACGTCCGGCTACGTGTACGAGACCGCTGAAGAAGCAGCCGCCGTCTTTCGAGGTGATGCCGACGGCTACATCTACACCCGCTACGGCAACCCGACTATCGCGGTCTTCGAAGAACGCCTCCGACTCCTGGACGGGGCCGAGGCATGCCGGGCGACTGCGAGCGGGATGGCCGCCGTATTCGCCGCACTCGCCTGCGACCTCAATACGGGTGACCGGGTTGTCGCCTCCCGCTCTCTGTTCGGTTCCACCGTCGCCATTCTCGGCCGGTTGCTCGGGCGGTGGGGTATCAGCACCGTGTTCGTCGACGGGAGGGACCTCGATGCCTGGGATGAGGCTCTGGCCGTGCCGCCCAAGGTGGTGTTCATGGAAACGCCTTCCAATCCGATGCTGGAGCTGGTGGATATCGCGGCGGTGGCCGAACGGTCCCACGCAGTCGGTGCCCGGGTGATCGTTGACAACGTGTTCGCTACTCCTGTTCTGCAACGCCCGATCGAATTGGGCGCGGATGTCGTCGTTTACTCGACAACGAAACACCTCGACGGTCAGGGTCGAACCCTGGGCGGCGCGGTACTCGGCCCATCGGAATTCATCGACGGTCCGCTCAAGGAGTTCCAGCGCCACACCGGCCCGTCGATGAGCCCGTTCAACGCCTGGGTCGTTGCCAAGAGTCTCGAGACGCTCGATCTGCGCGTCAGGGAGCAGTCGCGTAACGCGGCGACTCTGGCGGGGTACCTGAGCGAGATGCCGGGAGTCGGACGGGTTCTCTATCCAACGGCCGACTCACACCCTCAGGTCGAGTTGGCGAACAGGCAAATGGAGGGCGGCGGATCGATGGTTTCAGTCGAGATTGTGGGTGGCCGGGAGGCAGCGTTCAGATTCATGAACCGGCTCCATCTGTTCGATATCTCGAACAACCTGGGCGATGCCAAGAGCCTTGCGACCCACCCGGCAACGACCACTCATTCGAAGCTCACACCTGAGCAGCGGACCGCGATGGGGATCACCGACTCCCTGGTCCGGTTGTCGGTAGGCCTCGAGGATGTGAGGGACCTGCAGGACGATCTCGGCATGGCACTGACCGGCTGAATCGGCCACCCAAGTACCTCGCTCAACGGGTAGCCTGAAATCGAGGTGACGTTCTCTCACACACCTCTGTTGTCCGGCTCTCCGGGTTCCGCGTCTCCGCACCAATCTGTGTTGCCCTGGCGCGCCCCCGGACCAACCCAAGGGAGGCTCATGCATCTCGATCGCCTCGCCCGTTTCGAGAGTGCCGACTATCCGGTTCTTTCTGTCTATGTCAATCGAGACCCCCTCAACCCGGCGGTGCGTTCCCGGATCGGCGACCTCTTGAAGCCGTTTCGCGAGTTCGGTGACCTCGACCACGATTCTCAGATGTCCCTGCGAGCCGATCTAGAGACGGTGATAGGTATGAGTGATCGGATCGACGCCGACAAAGCACCGGCAACTGCCTTGTTCGCCTGTCAGGGTGGCGGACTCCTCGAGTACGTCTCTCTTCCGGTCCCGGTGTGGGATGTGGCCATGGTTTCGGATCGACCGTACCTGCGTCCGCTTCGCAGCGTCCGTGAGAGCGAGGTGGTAGCGGTGGCCGTTGTCGATCGCAAACATGCCCGGCTCTACAGCTGGGACGGTGCAGGAGTCCGGCTCCTCGAGCTCGTGGAGGAGTTGGAGGAACACAAGGGAAATTTCGGGGGGTTCTCGGGATACGATGAGCGCCGGGCCAGGAGTCATGCCGAGACACTCGAACGGCGACATTTCCGGCAGGTGGCCGACCGGCTCTTTGAGCACCATCGGGCAACTCCGTTCGGCAAGGTCATCGTTGGTGGCCATGAGGAAACGATTACAAGGTTCGGCTCATCCCTTCACCCGTACTTGCGTGATCGTTTGATCGGCTCATTCGTCATCGACCCGCATACCATGACGGATAGCGACGTCGCCAAGCGAGTTGATGGTCTACTCGAGACTGCATTGCGCGAGGAACAGGAAGAACTGGCCGTCAGGGTGGCTGAATCGGCCGAGGAGGGCGGCAGAGCTGCAGTCGGGCTGGCCAATGTGCTCGAGGCGGTGAACGCCGGGGCCGTCGATCATCTCGTTGTGGCCGGCCGCTTCGCCAAAGACGGTGTGGTGTGCACGACCTGCGGAAGACTCGATCGCCTGGGAGAAGCCTGCGTCGGGTGCGGTTTGCTCGTTTCGCCAACTGATGATGTGGTCGGTGCGGCGATGGAGCAAGTGCTCCGGATGGGCGGGCGGGTCGATCAGATTTCAGTTCCGAGCCTGCTCGATCAGCATGGAGTGGGAGCCTTACTGCGGTTCTCGATGCACGGGTGAGCGGTGGTTGGGCGGCTCCGGCTTGCTGCTCCGGTGGCCGGTCGTCTGATCGGAGCGACGGAAGGACCGGCGACGCCGCGGTTCCGGGATTCGCTAGCGAGCGATGAAGTATTTGGCCTGCGGGTGATGGCAGAGGATGGCTGACGTCGTCTGTTCGGGTTGGTACTGCCATCCCGTTTCTTCACCGACCGACACACCGATTCGGTCGGCGCCGAGGAGGTCGGCGACCGTCTCGTTGTCCTCGAGTTCCGGACAAGCCGGGTAGCCCCACGAGTAGCGGCCGCCGCGATATTTCTGACGAAACAGTCCGGCCAGGGACGGCCCGTCCTGGTCGGCGAAGCCCCACTCCGAGCGGACACGGTGATGCCAGTATTCGGCCAGCGCTTCCGCCATTTCCACAGCCAGACCGTGCAGGTATAGGTAGTCCTCGTAGTGGTGGGCAGCGAACAGCTCTGCCGCTCGTTCTGACGCTCGATCGCCGATTGTGACGATGTGAAAAGCCGCGTAGTCGGCGCCGGCACCGATCGGGCGGTGGAAGTCGGCAATACACAGGAATGGACTGCTCGCCTGGCGAGGGAATGTGAACCTCTTGATCTCGCGACTTCGCTCCTCGTCGGACCACACGACCAGGTCGTTGCCGTCGCCATTGACCGGGAAGTAGCCGTAAACGACCTGCGGGACCAGCAGGTGGTCGCGCTTCGCCCGATCGATCTGGTCGCGCAGCAACGGTCGGATCCGGTCCTTGAATGCGCCGTCGGTTTCTCCGGGTTCGGGGCGAAAGTGCCACTGATTGCGAAAGAGCGCCGTCTCGTTGAGGTACGAGGCGATGTCATCGAGCGGGATGCCCTTCACCACTCGCGAGCCGGTGAAGGGTGGTACAAACACGTGGTTGTCGCCGGCTACCTCGGGGGACCGGCCCGGGAGCGATTCCACCGGTGCCCCCTCAGTCCGGCGTGGGGGCAAGGGCCGGCCACTCGCCACGCGACCGAAATCGGGATCTGTGAGGTGAGTCTCAGCGGCGATCTCCTCCATCACAGCCAGTCCGGCGAAGGCGTCCTTTCCGTAGAACAGCGGACCCGGGTAGTGCTCACGCAGGTCGCGTTCGACGTACATTCGGGTCAGCGCGGCCCCGCCCAAAATGACGGGCAGGTGGGCCAATCCGCGGTCGGATAGCTCGATCAGGTTGTCACGCATGATCAGAGTGGACTTCACCAGGAGCCCGCTCATGCCGAGGGCGTCTGCGTTCACCTCGAGCGCCTTCTCGATCATCTCGGTGATGCCGACCTTGATGCCGAGGTTGTGGACCCTGTATCCGTTGTTCGTGAGGATGATGTCGACGAGGTTCTTCCCGATGTCGTGCACGTCTCCCTTCACCGTCGCCAGAACAATCGACCCCCGGCCCTTACCATCGGCTTTCTCCATGTGAGGTTCTAGATAGCCGACGGCTGCCTTCATCGTCTCCGCCGACTGAAGTACGAACGGCAACTGCATGTCACCGGCGGCGAACAAGTCGCCTACCGTCCTCATCCCCGCCAGGAGGATGTCGTTGATGATCGTGATGGCAGACCGGCCTTGGAGCGCCTCTTCGAGGTCGTCGGTGAGGCCGTCCCGATCGCCCTCGACGATCCGGTGCTCGAGTCGTTGTTCAACCGGCCAGTCACCCCGGTCCTCTCGTTCAACGGCCGTCGCCGTTGCGCCGGCGAAGAGCTCGAGAATTCTCTCGAGCGGGTCGTAGCCGTCGGATCGGCGGTCGTAGATGAGGTCGAGAGCCGCCCGCCGCTGATCGTCCGGAATCCGGTGGAGGGGTATGACTCTGGCGGCGTGGAGAATGGCTCCGTCGAGACCTGCCTCGAGGGCTTCGTTGAGGAACACGGAGTTCAGTACATGCCGGGCCGACGGCTTCAGCCCGAATGACACATTCGAGATACCGAGGCTGGTGAAAGCTCCGGGGAGTTCGGACTTGATTGCCCTGATGGCATCAAGGGTGGCCATGGCATCCCGGCGCAGATCCTCGCCACCGGTGGTAAGTGGGAAGGTGAGTGGGTCGAAGATTAGATCACCGGGTTCGAGCCCATGTCGTCCGATGGCCAGGTCGTGGATGCGATGAGCGATCCTCATCTTCCACTCCAGGTCCCGGGCTTGTCCGTCCTCATCGATCAATAGACAAACGACCGCTGCGCCGTACTCGCGCGCCAGCGACATGACCCGGTCGAATCGAGAGCCGGGTCCGTCGCCGTCTTCGAGATTGGCGGAGTTGAGCACGGCTCTGCCACCGATCCATCGCAGGCCGGACTCCATGACCTCCGGCTCTGTGGAATCCAGCACGAGCGGGACGCTGATTTGGGTCGAGAAGCGAGAAGCCAGCTCGTCCATGTCGGCGACCCCATCCCGTCCGACGTAGTCGACGCAGAGGTCCACGAGATGTGCGCCCTCTTTGACCTGGTCTTTTCCGGTTTGGACGCAGCCGTCCCAGTCCTCCGCCAGAAGGGTCTGGCGGAATCGCTTCGACCCGTTGGCATTGGTCCGCTCTCCGATAATGAGAAACGATGTGTCCTGCCGGAACGGCGTGAACGAGTAGGTCGAGGCGGCGCCGGGTTCGTGCCGAGCAGTACGCGCGACCGGCTGCAGTTCGGCTACCGCATCAACGACTGCCCGGAGATGCTCCGGAGTGGTGCCACAGCATCCACCCACAACGGACACCCCGAACTCGGAGATGAACCGCGTGTGATACTCGGCGAGTTCGGTTGGCGTGAGGTTGTAGCACATCGCCCCGTCCCGGATTTCCGGGAGGCCGGCGTTGGGGATTACTGAAATCGGCATGCGCGCCCGCTCTGAGAGGTAGCGAATGTGTTCTGTCATCTCCGTGGGCCCGGTCGCGCAGTTGAGGCCGAAGACGTCGGGGCGCAAGGGGTCGATGGCTGCCAGGGCGGCTCCGATCTCGGTACCGGGCAGCATTCGACCGGTCGTCTCGATCGTGACCTGCGCCTGGATCGGAAGCCGTATCCCCGTGCTGTGCATTGCGAGGCGTACTCCGTTCATGGCCGCCTTCAGTCCGAGCAGGTCGAACTGGGTTTCGATGATGAAGAGGTCGACTCCACCTTCGAGCAAGCCGAGGGCTTGTTGTTCGTAGGCAGAGCGGAGATCGACGTAGCGGATCTGGCCGAGGGTGGGGAACTTCGTGCCGGGGCCGATCGAGCCGGCAACCCAGCGGCGCCGATGGCGGGTCGAGAAGTCTTCTGCCACTTGCCGGGCCAGGCGGGCAGCCGCGACGTTGATCTCATGGACGCGGTCCTCGATGCCGTACTCGGTCAGCGGGACGGCGAACGCGCCGAATGTGTTGGTCTCGATCACATCCACACCGACGTCGAGGTAGGAGGCGTGTATCTGTTGGACGAGATCGGGTCGCGACAGATTGAGGAACTCGTTGCACCCGTCGAGGTCTGGTCCACCGAAGTCGTCTGCAGTCAGCTCGGCCAGTTGAAGGGAGGTGCCCATCGCCCCGTCGTAGATGACGACTCTGGATCTCGTGGCTTCGACGTAGCTATTCACGGCGTTCCTCGCCTCCGGTTGTTCCAACGAGGAGCGTCTCCGCAACCCCATCGTGCAGGCGTTGGCACCGTGTCCCCCTATGGGCCGGTTGCCGCGGTCTCACAGGGCCTGATCCCTCCACCGCTCTTGATGAGTTCGGGGAATCCTAACCCCATTCCGGCCCCACCCGTCCGTTGAGGAGGGCAGATCGCAGCCACCCGGCCCCTCGGGCCACATCTTTTCGTTGTGCCCCTTCAGAGCAATGGGCTGCGCCACTACTCTGTTGCGGAAGATATGCGGGGAGACTGGCGATGACGATCGAAACACACGAAACGAAGCACCATGGTGAGGTCGATGAGAAGAGGTTCGGCCGTGCGATTGCCACGAGCATCGTGGTCGGCACACCGCTGTCCATCATCTTCATCGTGCTGTCCATGTGGATCTTCACGGATTCAGACCTGACGAGGGCGTTCTCCCTTGGAATCTGGCCGGGGATCCTGACCGGCGTGTTCGGCGGTGGATTTGTGGGCGTCATCATCGGCTCGGACTGACACCCGCCGCATGGATGACGAGCGCGAGGTAGGCGTCGGACCGCACCTGCGGCCATGGCCCGATGATCCGCGACTCGATCCCGAATTGCTCGAGTACGGTGATCGGCGCAATGTCGTAGACGAGTACCGCTACTGGCGCCACGAAGCCATCGTTGAGGATCTCGACGGTCGCAGGCATCCGTTTCATGTTGCGATCGAGAACTGGGAGCACGATTTCAACATCGGGTCGGTGGTGCGGAACGCCAACGCTTTCATGGCCTCCGCCGTGCACATCATCGGGAAACGAAAGTGGAATCGTCGCGGGGCGATGGTCACCGACCGATACCAACACGTGCACCATCATCCGACGATCGAAGGTTTCCTAGCCTGGGCGAGTGAAGCCGGGCTCACGGTGGTCGGCATCGACAACATGCCCGGTTCTGTACCAATCGAATCGACTGAACTCCCGGCCGGGTGCGTGCTCCTCTTTGGCCAGGAGGGCCCGGGATTATCGGAGGGCGCCCGGTCTGCCGCGGCGATGGTTTGTTCGATCACTCAGTATGGCTCGACGAGGTCGATCAACGCCGGCGTCGCCTCGGGTATCGCCATGCACCACTGGATACTCCAGCACCGTTTCGGCCGCTAGGAATCCCACAACACTTTCTCCGCAATGCTGTGTACGGAAAACACACCATTGCATTGCGGAGAAAATGGTGTTGTAGGGTTTGGGGATGGCATCGGTGCATCAGATCAACATCAGTGGCGGAGGTGTCCCCAAGCTGCCGATCGACGAGGTGGACGTTGACATCAACGGGATCATCGGTGACGACCAAGCGAGCAAGGAGCACCACGGCGGACCCGACAGGGCGCTGTGCCTGTTCTCGCTGGAGGTGATCGAGGCGTTGCAGGCCGAGGGGCACCCGATCGCGCCCGGCTCGACGGGTGAGAACCTGACGATCACGGGGCTGGACTGGGATCGGGTCGGGCCGGACACCAGGTTGCGGATTGGACAAACGGTCGCTCAGATCACCGGCTTCACGTCGCCGTGCTGGAAGATCGTCGGTTCGTTCTCAGACCGTGACTCCGCCCGGATAAGCCAGGCGGAGCACCCCGGTTGGAGCCGCGTCTACGCCAAGGTGATCATCAGCGGAGTAATCCGAACAGGCGACGACGTCGAAGTGATCGAATAGGCTCCGGATATCACGCGCAATCAATGGCTCCTGGTCACAGCGAGTCGGAGATTCCTATTGGCGAGTTGCTGAGCGGTTGCGAAGCTCCACCCAGCCAACTATCCGCTCGGCTGCCTCGGTGATATCTGCGGTCGACTCCGCATACGAAAAACGGATGAAACGGTGACCGTTCGTCGGATCGAAGTCGATCCCCGAGGTCGCCGCCACTCCGATTTCGTCGAGCCACCGCCCGCTGAGCGCCTGGGAATCGTCGCTGAGATGCGAAACGTCCGCATACACGTAGAAGGCGCCGTCCGCCGGGGCGATCCGATCGATCCCTGCTCTGGCCAGGCCGTCGATGAGGATCCGGCGGTTCTCGGCGTAGCGGGCGACGTTGGCGTCGAGTTCGGCCGCGCAGTCAAAAGCGGCGATTCCTGCGAGTTGCGACAGCGTCGGTGGCGAGATGAAGAGGTTCTGCGCCAGTCGCTCAACCGGTCGGATCATGTCCTCGGGTAACACGAGCCAGCCGAGCCGCCAGCCCGTCATCGAGAAGTACTTCGAGAAACTTTGCACGACGACCGCGTGGTCGGCCCTGGCGATGGCGGTTGGAGCCGGCTCGTCGCCGTAAGTGATGCCGTGGTAGATCTCGTCGGCGATCATGCGGATTCCGTGTGTCTCACAGAACCCGGCAAGATCGGTGAGCTCGACTTCGGTGAGGATGGTGCCGGTGGGATTCGAAGGTGAGGCGGTTACCAGCCCGTCGAGTGGGAGGAGCGCTTCGAGCAGATCCGGCGTTGGATTGAACCTGGTGTCGGGCCCAACCGGAAGTTCAACGACCTCGATGCCGAGGGCGCGCAGGATGTTCCGGTAGGCCGAATAGCCGGGCTCGGTCATTGCCACCCGGTCGGCTTCGTCGAATGCGGCCAGAACTGCCAGTACGAATCCGCCCGAGGCCCCGACGGTCACTGCGATCCGATCTTCGGCGACGTCGACTCTGTACCGATCGAGGTAGTGCCGGGTGATCCGTGTCCGTAGCTCGGGGACGCCGTGGGCATCCGTATAGCCCAGTCGATGGGAGTGGAGGGCTGCCTCGGCTGCGGCCAGCACTCCTTGTGGTGCGGGCGTTGACGGCTGACCGACCTCGAGGTGAAGCACTTCGCCACCGGCGGCTGCACGGCGCGCCGCCGCCTTCATGACCTCCATAACGTAAAACGGTGCAATGTCGGAACGGCGGGAGATCTTCATCATGGCGAGCGTAGCGAGTGAGCGTGTGCGGGTCCCAGCCATCGGCGGCGGGTCCCGTAGTACCGGGCCACCATCAACGAGGAAGCCGCGGAGGAGAGGATCCCGAACATGACGATGGCTCGGTCCGAATAGGCGGCGCCGTACACCAGCCAGAGGAGGCCTTCAACGAGAGTGAGCTGCCACGTCCCGGGGCTGATTCCTTTTGGTGCCCAGGTCCTGAAAGCCGTCCAGAGAGAAGGCGTCGCCTGCACTCCGAAGGAGACGCCGAGCAGAACGCCCAGTCCGGCCCAGCCACCGATCACGCCGACGAGCGTGAGGATCATGGCCCAGGATGACCCCAGCATGATGGCCCGGGCGATGGGTCGTCCGGTCCAGGCAATCAGGCCGATGGTGAGGGCGTAGAAGAGCACCATCGAGGCGGTGGAAGGAAGTGCCAGCCAGAGTTTCTGCGAGTACAGATATGCCGTCCACGCCGCGTTCGATACCATCCCGAGGCTCGCCCATGTAGTTGAGACACCGTCGGCATTGCGCGTTCGCCACAGCTTCATCACCTGTGGGACGAGCGTGACGAACGCCAGCAGCGTTGCGAGGACGGCGGCCGAGTCGGCGATGAGCATCGATGCAGTGTAGGAAGGCAGGTTCCTTCGAAAAGGCTCGGATTCCCCCGGGGCTGTATCGTTTGCTCGTGTTGGACGTGGCTCATCTGGGCGTCTTTGTGGTCGCCTCACTCGCCCTTTTGCTCACCCCGGGCCCTGCCGTGTTGTACATCGTGGCCAGGAGTGTCGACCTGGGTCGAAGGGCCGGGTTGGTTTCGGCGGCAGGAGTCGCGCTCGGAACCATGGTCCACGTCGCTGCTGCCTCTCTCGGGGTGTCGGCGGTTCTGCTGTCATCGGTGGCGGCGTTCCGCGTGGTGAAGTACCTCGGCGCCGCCTACCTCGCCTACCTCGGGCTGCGCCGGTTGTCTGGTGGTGAGGAGGCCGCGAGTCCGGGCCCACAGGCAACATCACTGCGGAGAGTCTTCTCGCAGGGGATTGTCGTGAACGTCCTCAATCCAAAGACCGCGCTGTTCTTCTTTGCCTTCTTGCCGCAGTTCGTATCGCCGGAGACGAGTTCTCTCGGAGTTCAAGTGTTCCAGTTGGGACTGCTGTTTGTCATGATGGGATTGGCGAGCGACGGGGCGTATGCGGTGGTGGCCGGCACGTTGAGCACAGCCATTCGCCGTCGCGTCTGGGTCGGACGGCTGCAGCGCTATGTCGGAGGGACCACCCTGCTGGGATTGGGTATCCTGGCGGCGGCCGCTGGTTCGGAGCCCTGAACCGGTTTCCACCGGGGGCGGGATGGGGTCCGGATCAAGGGAAGTTGAGCCCGGCCCGGGCTTTGGTGATCGTTTGGCCTCAACCTCGACACTAACGGTGTGGGTCGACAATATCGGGTGCCCGTCCGTTCCGTCCGGTGCGGGCGAGGAACGACAATCCAGGAGGTGTCTCTGTGGACCTAGCGAAGTCAAGTGAAGACCTCCATCGCCTTGTGGAGTCGGCGACCAGGTTCGGTATTGAAATGGATGAACAGGAGGCCCTGCGCTGGCTGACCGCGATGTCACTTGCTGAGGGTTCGACCGACATCGTCGTGGACGCCGGCTCGGGTGTGTTCGGGCATCGTATCTCAATGCTCGATTTCAGCCCGCACGATCTCGCCCACATCCGAACGGTGGAGAAGGTCGTCGAGATCCAGGACCGAGCCGGCGTGGAGACGGCTATCGCGCTCTCCGGTTCCGCCGCCCAGTCGAAGATCCAGACGTTTCCGGGCGATTGTGACTTCTTCGAGCGGGTCAACATCCTGGCGGCCACTCGGGATGAGGCCTGCGAGATCCTGGGGGATCTCGTGCTGGGAAAGGCGCTGTCGACGCTCGAAGGTGAGACCTACCGGCTCATGGAAGTCAAGTTCGGGGAGTATCCGGAGAGCGTCTACCAGGGCAACCTGGAACTCCCGGCGGGATCCCCCATTTCCTGGGATGTCGAGGCTCTTCAGGCCGGCGTGGTTTCGGTCTTCACTGCCGATGGCAATCCTCGCGCCGTTTCGTGGGCGGAGGCTGCCCGGCAACCGGGATGGTGCAAGCTGGATTGGGTGGTAGCCGACCCGGTCAGAGGACACATCTCAAACGCCAGCAACATGCTCGATGCAACATGGGAGGCACCGGACGGGACGATCGTACCGCTGGACGGCTACCTCGACCCCTACTTCCAGGAGGTCTACCTGGAAGCGGATTCGATACCGTTGTTCTCGAAGATCGTCAAGCAGGTGTCCACGGATGCTCTCGACACGTACGTGGGGGCACTCGAAGAGCAAGTCCGCAAATACGTGGGACATGAGCCGAAGAACTTCGGAAAAGCGGCCAAGCGGATGTACAACATCTTTCGACTGCAGGGGCGATATGAAGAAGCTTCGTACCTCCGCGAACTCTTTGACGAGCCTGCGACGGTCCTCTATCAGGTGTGGTCGCTACTCCGCACTCTCGAGGAAGCCGCCGACCCCGACTCTCCGATCGACCGCGACACGGTGTTGAGGCAAGCAGATCAGCTGATCCTCACCGTCGTCCGCACTCTCGAAGGGGACGCAGAGGCTGCGATCGTCACCCACCTGCTGCTTCTACGTGACAGCATCAGCCGTGACAGAAACCTCGACGGTAGGTCGGCCGCCGTCGCGTCGGCTCGGGAGGACCTTGCCCAGCTAGTCAACGACTATTTCTACGATCGGATCACCGCGGTGCCGGCATTGCGTGACTATGTGATGGAACTCGAATCTACCGTTCGGCCGGTTGGGTGAACTCAGTTGTGGAGGGCCTGAAGAGCCAGTTCGACCTTCTGGTCCCTGCTCAGCATGCGACCACGGATCCGGAGAACTTCGAACTGGGTGGTCCCGAGCAAGTCCTGGAGTGAGGCGACCACATCGTCGTGACCGGCCCGGTTGGCGGCGGGTACGGGTGCTCGGGCCCCATCCCGGATGGCTTCTTCGGCTCCGTAGAGCATCGCCGCACGGTCTGGGTCCCCTCGCCGTGCGGCGAGTACGGCGGTAGTGAAGAGCACTCTGGCCACCCCTACAGGCGAGTCGAAGTCGACGAACGCTTCAAGTGCCTCGATGAGGAGGAGAGCTGCCGTGTCTTCCGACCCATGCGAGGCCTCGAGATCGGCGGTGTACTGGGCGGCGTCGGCGACCCCGAGACGATTCCCGAGCTGCCGGCTGATCTCGAGAGCCTGGTGGTGGAGATGGAGCGCGGTGTCGGGTCGCCCCTCCAGTTCGTCGACGAATCCCAGGCGGAGCAGACAATGGGCCCGCTCACGGTCATCGCCGAATCTCTCGAATCGATCTCTGGCGGCCTCGAAGTGCTTTCGTGCTGTGGGGACTTCGCCGAGGTTCACGAGTGCGATGCCGAGATTGAGCTCCGCGGTTGCCATTCCCCGGGCGTCTCCAAGTGCCTCGAACCACGCCGAAGACTCCTCATATCGCTGCCTGGCCGTTGCATAGTCTCCGGACTGGAGTGCCAGCACGCCGATTCCGTTCAGAACGCGAGCCACCCTTCCGGTCTCGCCTGCTCCACGTTCGATTTCCAGGGCTCGCTCCATTGAGATGCGAGCCGCCGAGTAGTCGTCCATCGAGTATGCGAGGACTCCGAGGGTCCACTCCGCTTTGGCCACGAGGTCCTCGGGAAGATCGCGGTGTCGGTAGAGCAGTTCGACGAGGCGCTTCCTGCCCTCGGGAGCGTGACCCCGATGCATCCAGAATGATGTGAGGGCGTCGGCCAGCTCGATCGCGGCGACGGGATTGTCGGCGGCTGCACGATCGAGGGCGGCCCGGAAGTTGTCGTGGTCCTGATCGAGGCCGGCGAACCAGGCCGGTTCATCTGGTCCACCTACCGAAGCAGCCGCCTTTCTAGCTCCGGCCAGGTAGTAGTCGAGGTGCAGGCCTGCGCAGGCGCCGGTCAAACCCGCTTCTTCCAGCCGGGCGGCGGCGAACTCCCGCAACGTTTCGAGAGAGCGATATCGAGTCGGCCGGCTGGCGGTGATGTCTGCCTGGAGCAGCGACTTCTCGACCAGGCCGCTCATGAGGTCGAGTGTTTCAGATGCTGTTTCCCCTACGTGGCGGGCAGCCTCCAGAGTGAATCCACCCCTGAACACCGATAGGCGGTCGAACAGCCGGCGCTCACGGTCGGTCAGGAGGTCGTAGCTCCAGCGGATCGTCTCGCGGAGGGCGACATGTCGGTGCGGCAGACCCCGGTCTCCTCGGGTCAGGAGGGAGAGTCGCTCTTCCAGTCGTTCTGCAATCTCGGGAATACTCAGCACGTTCGCCCGCGCGGCTGCCAGTTCGATGGCGAGCGGCAGGCCGTCGAGCCTGCGGCAGACCTGCCCGGCGCTCAGCAAAGTCCCGGCGTCCTCTTCCAGATCCGGGTTGCGGTTCCGGGCCCGATCGATGAACAGGATGACGGCATCGGCTTCGGCGATGCTCTCGGGTGGGTCGGCCGGATCGGGGAGGCGCATCGGTGGCACCGTCCAGGAGGTCTCGCCGGCTACATTGAGGCGCTGGCGGCTGGTTGCCAGCACCGACGTGCTTTCGGTGTCGAGTGATAGCTTCGAGAGCAGGCCGGCGCATCCGTCGATGACGTGTTCGCAGTTGTCGAGGATCAGCAGAGTCCGTTTCGCCCGTAGGAACTTCCGGATCGCGTCGATGACTTCCTCGCCGGTTTCCGTTGCAACGTGGAGGGTTTCTGCTACTGCATCGATGATCTCGTCCCCGGGCGTGAGCGGGGCGAGGTCGACGAACCACACGCCGTCTGGGCATTCGGAGAGGAGGAGACGACCGATCTCCATGGCGAGTCGGGTCTTGCCGCAGCCTCCCGGCCCGGTCAGAGTTACCAGGGGACGTTGCCGGGTGAGTTCGGTGATGCGTTCGAGTTCCTGATGCCGTCCGATGAAGGCGGCCGCGGGTGGGTCGAGGTTGGTGGGAGTCTCGGCAGACGCAATGGCGAGCGCCAAGTTGGGATCCTGAAGCAGGATCCTCTCTTCCAGGTCCTGGAGGTGGGGGCCCGGTTCGATCCCAAGTTCTTCTCCGAGGATGTCGGCGGCGCGTTGGTATGTGCGCAGAGCATCCGCTTGACGTCCTTCCCGGTAGAGCGCCAGCATCAACTGTTCCCAGTGCCGCTCCCGCAGCGGATGGTGCTTAACGAGCTTCTCGAGTTCGGCGGTCAGTTCACCGTGCCTACCGATGGCCAGATCGGCGTCGATCCGATCGCCCAGTGCACCGGCGCGCAGTTCTTCCAACCGTGTCGCCTCGATCTGGGCTCCGTCGAGATGACGAACGTCCGCCAGAGCATCGCCGCGCCAGAGAGAGAGCGCTTCCGCCAGCGTGACGGAAGCCGAGCGGGCCGAACCAGAAGCCATGGCGGCGCGCCCCCTATGTACCAGGTCTTCGAAACAGCGTGCATCGATGAACGCTTCATCGACCTCGAGTGAGTATCCACCACTTGTCGTGACGATGACGGCGGGTGAATAACTGTTGTGCTGGGCCAGCAGCTTGCGCAACTTGGCGATATACACCTGGAGAGCCGCGGTCGCGGTTGCCGGAGGGCGACCATCCCATAGCCGATCTATCAAACGATCGGTCGAAACGACGCGGTTCCGGTCGAGCAACAGGAGGGTTAGGAGATCCCGTTGGCGCGTGCTTCCGGGCAGGATGCTGCGGCCCCCTGCCACCAGGTCGACCGGCCCCAATAGCCGGAACTCCATGGCTTCTGCCATCCCTTTCCTCTCC
>JAHEDK010000003.1 GCA_024641245.1 Actinomycetes bacterium | reverse complement strand
ACCTGGGAGGGAGCTTGTCTAGTAGCCGGACTCCCGGGTGTGGCACTGCGTGCACTTCACCGTCTCCCAGATGTCGCCGATCTCGAGCGGATGCACGAAATTCACGCCGGCGATGTCATTCTGCAACTCGTTGAGGTCCGCAGATGGGCCTTGCGCGATGATCTCATGACAGCTGTCGCAGGTGGCCGGCAGCGGTTCGCCCGCCTCGTTGACCTGGTCGCCGCCGTGGCACCGGAAGCACCCGTCGTTGACGAAGTGGCTGAGGTTGTTCTCCCTCGCCCGGTAGTCGGTGTTCATCTCCGGGAAGAAGTTGCTCTTGTAGATCCCGAGCAACACCGAACTCGCCTGGTTGATGCCCTCAGTCAGTTCTGCGACCCGGTCGGGATACTGCTGGTCGTAGTACTCACGCAGACCGGCCGGGATGCCGGCCAACGCCTCGTCGAGCGTTGCGTACTCCTCATTGAGCAGGTCAACACCGACTGCTCGAATGAACGGCAGGTCACGGGAGATCTCACCCTTCGACAACGCGAGGTTGACCGACACTGCCGGAGGAGTGAACGTGTGGCTCGGCCGGTTGTGACAATCGACGCAGTCCATGACCCGTTTCTCGGTGAGCACGCTGTTGGGATCGGGATACGTGGCACCCGGATCTGCATACACCTGCACCGACCCATCCGGCTTCGTGACCCGGAACCATGGGATGTCCTGACGCTTCTCGTCTACTGCGATGTACTCGACCACGCTATCGGTGACCATATGCCAGTGAATGCCTTCGGCCCGGCCCGTCTGTGGGTTGCCGCCACCGATGTTCACCAGCAGCGAGATGGTCCACGGCGAGTTCTGTTCGTCTGTGCGGAAGTACTGCTTCGTCTGCAGTTTCTGGCCGTAGAACTGCTCCGGCCAGTGACATTGCTCACACGTCTCTGGAGCAGGCCGCAGGCTCACGACCGGCGTGTGGATCGGCCGGGTGTAGGAGTTCCGAGCGACGGCCAGAACCTGCCGGATGCCGTCGATCTTCGACTGCACCCAGAACGAGGTACCCGGGCCGATGTGGCATTCGACACACGGCACCCGGGCGTGGGCGGAGTCGCCGTACGTCTCGATCTGCGGACCCATCACCGTATGGCAGGTCTCTCCGCAGAATGCCACGGACTCGGTGGCCTCGTACCCCCTGAAACCTGCGTATATGAAGATGATGACCAGCGCCGCGCTCAGTCCCAGGAACAGCCACAGGTTGCGCATGTACCTGGCGCTCGACGGGATGATCGTCAGCCGCCAGCGGATGTGCTGACCGTGCCGTTTGGCCGATGAAACCTGAACCCGAATGGCGATCAGGAATAGGAGCAGACCGAGGAACCCGACCGCGGGCGCCCCGATGAAAGCTACGAGAGAGCGGTACGGGTTTTCGGTCTCGGAGAGGTAGTCGAGACCCAGCAGCACGATGAAGACCAGGATGCCGGCCAGCATGAGTGCCCCGCCCAGCGCCGCCAGCGGATGGCCGTACAACGACTGAATGGTGTAATCATTCTCGGCGGAACGGGTGGATTCGGCCTCCGGCGCCTCAACAGCGTCGTGGTCTTCCGGGTCCTGTGGCGTGTTCGACATGTCGTCCATGAAATACCCCTCGTCTCACCGCGAGATTATGAAGCGATCACGACTACACCATAGGGCCCATGGTCCCGAAACGGCGAGGACACCAGCGGTCTCGACCGCAATCCAAATCATGGCATTTAGCGTAGGGCGGAGTCCCTATTGAACGATCGGCCAGGCCTCGTCGAGCGCGGCGGCCAGACTGGCTGACTTCGGATCCAGCAACGATTCCAGCTCACCGACCCGGCGAGCTGTTTCCAGAAGCCGCGGATCGGCCCGACCAAGGTGGTCGACAACCCGTTGCCAGCGGTCGGCACCGAGAAGGAAAACGATCGGGAGGACGGCCGCCCAGGTACCGAACGGGCCGATTAAGGGCCTTCAACACGCAACGGGTAGCGGGCAGTCTGCGGATTGAGATCCAACGGGAGGCCCGCCGCCCCACCGTACGGGTCTACCCCCGCATACCGGATCGTGCCGACTCGGGACACCACAACGGCTCCCATGCAATACACACACGGCTCGAGGGTCGTGAAGAGCGTTACATCGTCGTGCCGTTCGTCGACCACCAAGTGGCTCAGGGAGGCGATCTCTGCATGGGCGAGTAGAGATCCCGACAACCCCCCCTCGCCCGGATCGAACACTCTGTTGCGACCACCGGCGAAGACACCCCCATCACCACCGACCAGCGCCGACCCCACGGGAAACGAGCCGCGACAGAAGGCCGTCCAGCTTTGGAGGAAGGCCACCTGCCAGCCCTCCTCGAGTCGATCCCAGGCCCCCGCCGGGTTCACTCAGCTCACTTCGGATCGGTAGGTGCCGAGATGGTGGATCTCGGCCATCGTTACCGGATGGGGATCGAAAACTGCCGTGAAGCCTTCAGGGCCCGGCTGGTGGACAAGATTGACGAAGAAGCGGTAGGTCCACGGTGTCTCGGTCGGACGCGATTCGATACGAGTCAGGTTGGCGCCCCGCAAGCCGAGTTCGGTGAGGGCCAGCGCCAGAGCGCCCGGGCGGTGGAGCGTTTCAAAGGCGACACTGGATTTGTCGGCGTCCGCCGGTATCTCCGGATCGCCCGCTTCGAGCACGACGAAGCGAGTCGTGTTGTGGAGTTTGTCGACGACGTCGCTCAAGAGGATCGCCAGCCCGTGCGGCTCAGCCGCCTCAGGCGGAGCAAGCGCGGCCCGGGTCGGATCGCCACGCTCGGCAATCATCCGCACGGCGCCGGCGGTGTCATTGACCGGCACCGGCTGCCATCCCCGCCTGGCAATGGCGTCGCCTGCCTGCGACAGAGCCTCTGCATGCGAGCGGATGCTTACGATGCCATCGAGGGTGGCCCCCGGCACACCGAGGACCGCATGGCGCACCTCGACGTAGTGCTCGGCAACGATCTTGGCCCCTCCGGCCACGAGCCGGTCCAGCACCGGAAGCACACTCCCGGTCGTCGAATTCTCGATGGGCAGGACCAACCGGCCGACGTCTCCGGCAGTCAGCGCCGCAAATGCATCTACGAAGTTCTCGAACCCGACTCGCTCACGTTGAGGAAAGAGTTCGCCGGCGGCCCGATCGCTGTAGGAGAAGGCCTCGCCCTGGTATCCAACTGGCATGAGCCAGAAGAGTAATAGCTTCTGCGTTCTGGGTTCTGCGTCGCTCGGAGACCGTCAAGAACTAGATCTTCGAGACCCAGAAATCGCTACGATCGCCCAAGACCGCCCTGGAGGGAAATTATGAGTGACGCCACCAAGATCATGCTGGACGAGTCGGAGATGCCGACCCAGTGGTACAACATCGTGCCCGACCTGCCCGAACCTCCTCCCCCGCCCCTTCATCCCGGCACCAAGCAGCCGGTTGGACCCGAAGACCTCGCCCCGCTGTTTCCCATGGCGCTGATAATGCAAGAAGTCAGCACCGACAGCTACGTCGACATCCCGGGTGAAGTCCTCGACGTCTACCGGCTCTGGCGGCCCACCCCGCTCTACCGGGCGCGGCGGTTGGAGAAATCCCTCGATACGCCGGCGCGCATCTACTACAAGTACGAAGGAGTGAGCCCGGCCGGCTCTCACAAGCCGAACACGGCCGTCCCGCAAGCCTTCTACAACGCCCGAGAAGGCATCAGAAAGCTGACCACCGAGACGGGGGCAGGGCAATGGGGCAGTGCCCTGGCATTTGCCAGCGCACTCTTCGGTCTTGAGTGTGAGGTATGGCAGGTAGCTGCCTCATTCGACCAGAAGCCCTATCGCAAGTCGATGATGGAGACCTGGGGCGCCTCGGTTCATTCGAGTCCCTCGATGCTCACGGCCGCCGGCCGGGCGATTCTCGAGCAGGACCCGAACAGTCCTGGCTCACTCGGCATCGCCATCTCAGAGGCGGTTGAAGCTGCGGTCCAGGATCCCACCATCCGTTATGCGCTCGGCAGCGTTTTGAACCACGTACTACTGCACCAGACGATCATCGGAGAGGAGACCATCCGTCAGTTCGAGAAGATCGGTGAGTCGCCCGACGTGATCGTTGCCTGCACGGGAGGTGGTTCGAACTTCTCCGGGCTCAGCTTCCCGTTCCTTCGCGAGAAGATGGCAGGCAAGATCAACCCGACCATCCGGGCTATCGAACCGGCCGCCTGCCCGTCGTTCACCAAGGGTGTCTATGCCTACGACTACGGCGACACGGCGGGAATGACTCCTTTGATGAAGATGCACACCCTCGGCCATGATTTCATTCCGGACCCGATCCACGCAGGCGGATTGCGCTACCACGGCATGTCACCATTGCTCTCGCACATTTACGAACTCGGGCTCATCGAAGCGACCGCGATCGGCCAGGTCGAGTGTTTCGAGAGCGCCATCCGGTTCGCACGGACCGAGGGGATCATTCCTGCTCCCGAACCGACCCACGCCATTGCCGCCGCCATCCGCGAAGCCGAGGCATGCAAGGAGTCCGGAGAAGAGAAGGTCATTCTCACCGCAGTGTGCGGGCACGGACACTTCGATCTGGCTTCGTACGACAAGTTCTTGGCCGGAGAGATCACCGACTACGACTATCCCGAAGGAAAGGTCGCAGAAGCGCTGGCGCACCTACCCGAGGTATAGCGAGCTGAGGGGAAGTCGGACGAGTCGATCTGCGATCGAGGCTTCAGATTCTACGTTGTAGGTTCCAGCCAGCGTTGCTCGCCCGTGACGGGTCATGGCTCTCCAACAACTCGTGCGGCCAACTGCCCAACGTCTCTCACCCATTGCCTATCGCCTACCGCAAGCCGCGACGAGCTGATCGAGGTTCTGGGTTGTAGGTTCTAGCCGGCGTTGCTCGCCCGTGATGGCATAGACCCTCCGCGGCAACCTACGACCCAAAACCTACAACTCGGAATCTCTTGATTCTGCCTCTCCCCTTTGCGGCGGTTACCTGCTTGACTGGAGTCCACGAAAACGGGGAACCAACTTTGACGGCTGCCGTCCACTCTTTTCACATCCCGGTAATGGGAACAGGCTTCACGATCGACACTCCGTTGAAGGTCGCCCGATACGGCATCTCGTCTGTGATTCAGATCGTCGACGACATGCTCATCGAGCAGATGCGCAAGTTCCACAGTGAGCTGGCGGGAGCGACCTACGAGGAGATCCCCGACGACGCCGACGATGCGCGAGCCAGGCGGATCACCGCCTACCTCGATCTGGTTCAGACCCAGGTTGCTCAGCAGATTCGTTCCATGCAGTCGATGCTGTTCGAAGCCGGCAACGATCTCACGAAGTACTTCGAAATGCTCCCCACCGGACCCCTCCGCCAGGCCTACCAGCGAATGAGGGAGAGCCGCGACGAGGCAGAGCGGGGCCGCCTCCAGGATCTGCTGCGGCGCCATGTCACGGCGGGTTCCATCGACGTCAACCTCATGACCAAGGTCGATCGCGACGCCTACCAGGACGGCATGAAACAAGCGCCCGAGTTGAGTGATGCGCTGTCCGGATTGCGCGGCTTCGCCCGCAGCACCTTGCGCTCGGCCGTCGTGTTCTCTGCCGGGCTCAACCCCAGGCTGTACAACTACCTGACTCAGTTCGACGACTTCTACCCGGACGACAGGGGCGAACTGCGAAAAGAGATCGTGCTCAAGGTGAGCGACTTCCGCTCCGCTCTCATCCAGGGTAAGTACCTAGCCAAGCGGGGTCTGTGGGTATCGGAATTCCGTGTCGAGTCGGGACTCAACTGCGGCGGCCATACCTTCCCAACCGCCGGAAAGTTGCTCGGACCGATCCTCGAGGAGTTCAAGAAGAAGCGCGCCGAGCTGATCGAGACACTTCACTCGATGCGAAACCGGGGTCTCGAGGAGACGGACCGGTCGCCCGTCGCAAACCCACCCGAGCTGCGAATCACCGTGCAGGGCGGAATCGGCACGGCAGAAGAGCACCGGCAGATCGTGGAGTATTTCAAAGTCGACTCGGCGGGGTGGGGCACTCCGTTTCTACTGGTTCCAGAAGTCACGAACGTCGATGACCAGCATTTGGTGAAGCTCCAGGAGGCCACCGGCGACGATGTATACCTCAGCAACTCATCGCCATTCGGCATCCCGTTCTGGAGCCTGCGCACGTCGGAAAGCGAAAGAAACCGCCGCGACAAGATCGAGAAAGGCCGCCCGGGCAGCGCCTGCCCCAAAGGGTATCTCGCCCTCTCCAACACCGAGTTCAGCGAAGAGCCGATCTGCGTTGCGTCGCGGACCTATCAGGTCCAAAAGCTCGCCCACCTCGACCAGGAGGGCTACACACCGGAACAACTCGAGGTCGTTCGCGAGGATATCCTGGCGAAAACGTGCCTGTGCCGCGATCTGGCCGGCGGAGCCGAGGGGAAGAACGCCATAAAGAACCGGTCGCACACATCGATCTGCACCGGTCCGAATATCGTGAACTTCTCGAAGCTGGCCAGCCTGCGCGAGATGGTCGACCACATCTATGGACGCGCCCAGCTCATGTCACAACCCGGGCGTCCCCACATGTTCATCCGCGAGGCTGAGCTCTACCTTGAGTTCGTCGCTCGGGAACTCGATCGCTTCGTGCTCGATCTCTCGGAGCGTAAAGCGAGCTACTTCGATGAGGTCAAAGCAAATCTCCTCGAGGGACTCGACTACTACGCGACGGTCGCAGGAGTGCTCGACCTTGGATCCGCGTTTCTGACCCAACTGGCCGAACTCCGCAGCCGGGTCCAGCGCATCGCAATTCCAGTACTCGTTTGACCGGCACACCCGCAGTCGGTACCAGTTGACGTCATCCCAGGTTACCGACCGCCACGAACGCGCAGCCCGCCAGCAGCACCGAGGCGAGCAGTAGAGATCCCCATTCGTGACGGCGAACGTGGAGACTCATCGCTCCCACCATGATGGCAGCCAGACCGCCGGCGGCGATGGGTACCACCCAGTCGAAGGCGTCGACCAGCGTCGGGAACACCAGGCCAATCGCTCCCGTGATTTCCAGCCATCCGATCAGCCGGTAGCGGCCCGCCGGAACGTCCCCGATCCAGCCGACGTGTGCCCTGCCCTGCTCAAACGGAACGATCAACTTCATGGCCCCGGTCGCCAGGAAAAACATCCCGAGACAGAAGGCGACGATCCAGGCGGTGCCCGTCACCCTCCAACCACGTCGAGGAGTGGCACAAACGAATCCAGCGCCTCCAGTACCTCCTCCGGGGAGCCCTGCGGGAGTCCCAGAACGGCCCGGGCGATGCCGGAGTCGGCCAGCGGTTCGAGGGCACGTGCGTCAGGAGGAGCCATAAACAGGCCAAGCTCGATGGAAGCCGGGTCGCGCCCTGCTTGCTCGGCCGCCACGCGCAGGTCGTCGAGCCGATCCTCGAACGAGTGCCTCCCGGCGATCGGCATCCATCCGTCGCAGAATTCAACGATGTGTTCTATCGTTTTCGGACCCGCCGCCCCACCGAGGATGACAGGAGGATGCGGCTTCTGGACGGGTTTCGGCCACGACCAGCTCAACTCGAAGTCGACGTGGTCGCCATGGAACTCCGCCTCGTCCTTGGTCCACAGCTCCTGCATGGCCAGAATGTTCTCGCGGAGCACGGCTCGCCGCCGGGCGTACCGGAGTCCGTGATCGGCCATCTCTTCTTTGTTCCACCCATAGCCGATGCCGAACAGCACCCGCCCGCCGGAGATCAGATCGAGTGACGCAACCTCCTTGGCCAGCCAGAGCGGATCTCGCTGAGCTACCAGCGTGATACCAGTGGCCAACTTGAGAGTCGACGTTACCGCTGCTGCTGCAGCAAGTGCCACGAACTGGTCGTGGGTTCTCCAGTAGTAATCCGGGAGAGGGGCGGCCCCGGCCACCCCACCCCTGGGCGTTCGCCTGCTGACCGGGATGTGACTGTGTTCCGGGAACCACAGCGACTCGAACCCCCGCTCCTCAACTGCCCGGGCCAGATCGACAGGCTGGAGCGTTGTGTCGGTTGGGAATATTGCTACGCCGAGATGCATGGTTCTCCTGTCTCCAAAAGCCACCGAAGCCTAGAAGCCGCACACCGGGTTGGCAGTGCCCGGATGGTGACACGTTGAAAAGCGCGGTCCGCCGGGGGGCCGGGCGGATCGGAGCAAGGCGCAGTCGACGTCAGAAGGCGGTGCCGGCCAGGGCGTTGAGGGCCACACGCAGCTCCTGGCGGTCGGCAGGCGCCTCGACGGTGCTCTTCAACCGGTGCGTTGGCCTGGGACGGCGGTCGAGCCAAAACAAGCCGGTGGATCGGGAAGCTTCATCAGAGGCTGCCAACCAGACCATGGTGTCTGCTCCCTGTTCGGAAGTCCGAAGAAACGGTTTCGTGACTCGACGGAAGGTCGGGAGCGACTCTTCAACCCCCGGAGTATCGGCCCAGCCGGGGTGCATCGCGTGGACAACCACACCACGATCCGCCAGTTGCTCGGCCCACAACTCGGTGAGTATCACCTGACCACGTTTCGCCCGGGCATATGCGATCGAACCCTTGTACTCACCGCGCCTGGACTGGAGGTCGCGCACTCTGATGCGCTGCGTGTACATGCCACCCGATGACACATTGATGATGCGTGCCGGAGCTGATGCTTCGAGACGGGGAATCAAGAGATTGGTTAGCAGAAAGTGGCTCAGGAGGTTCGTGGCGATGGTGAGCTCAATACCGGCTGCGGTCTCGGATCGCTTCGGGAACAAGGCGCCGGCGTTGTTGATCAACACATCGATTCTGGGTTCACCTGCCAGAAGGGCATCGGCGAGTTCACGTACCGAACCCACATCGGAATGATCGGCAACGTACACCGCCAGGTCTTCGTTGGCGGTGGCCGCGTGGATCTCCCGGCGAGCCGTTTCGAGCTTTGCTGCGGAACGCCCGACGAGACAGAGACGTGCGCCGAGACCGGCGAGCCGTTCCGCCGCCGCCCGCCCCAGTCCCGACGTCGAGCCGGTGACGACAATCGTCTTCCCATCAAGCGAGGGAAGCTCACCAGACCACCTGCGGCTCCGGAGGGCGAACCCGATATTGGTGAAGCTTCCGATCACCGTCCGATCGAGCACATCATCCAAATCGAGGGACCGGGAGATGCCCATGGCTACGCGCTGAACCATGAGACAACCGGTTCGGCCTCAGATTGAGCCACTCCACCGGAAACTTCTCGAGTGATGACCAATCCCTGGAGGCCTTCCGGATCGATGTGGAACGGAACGATGTTAGGGCGGTTCCCGAGAACACCTGCCGAGATCACTCTGTCATCGATCACGGCCCAGAGCTGGTAGGTCAGACCGTCGGGGAGTTGCTCGAGAGTGCTCTGATAGACGTAGCCGGTTCCATCCGGCAGGACCACGATCAACATCGCACCGGATGTCCCTTCGGCCGTCAATGTGGCAACCTGCGCACCTGGGTCGTCGAGCGCCACCGTGACTGCCTGCTCGAGGGGATTGCCGGCCGGTACCGAGGCCAGCGCGGTGATTTCTTGCTCCTGAGCCGCCACCCGGATATTGAGGTCGTTGATCTGGTTGGCCTGAGTGAACACGGCGCCGCCCAGCACCACAGCCATGGCGGCGGCTACGCCGGCCGCCCAGTGGAGGGGTTTGAAACCGGTGATGCCAGACACCCGTTTCAAGGGGATGATGTTGGCGGGCCCGGGCTGTTGGGCGTCCAGCGTGCCGGCAATTCGAGCCCAGATTCGATCGGGAGCCGGCTCCATGTCTGCGCTCAACGCGGCCAGGACCGTGCGGTGCTGGCTTAACTCGACCCGGCAGACTTCACATACCAGGAGATGCTGCTCAACGAGGTGACGTTCGGGCGCGTCGGCTGCGTCCAGGGCGTACACCCCCAGCAGCTCTTCGATATCCGTGTAATCGTCGTGTTGCGTCATGCGTTGCTCACACCTGCGGCATCGAGCGATACACGCAGCCGTTTCAATCCGGATCTGATCCGGCTCTTCACTGTTCCCTCGGGCTCGCCGAGGATCTCGGCGACCTCCCGATAGGAGTGCCCGCCGAAGTAGGCAAGCTCGATCGGTCGACGCTCGCCTTCTCCCAGGGTGGAAAGGGCCTCTTGTATGCTGTCGGCCAGGGCCATCTCCCAGACTTCTTCCTCGACGTCCTGGCCCGAACCGGGAGCCAGCCGGGCATCTTTGTCCTCCCTTGTACGGCGCGCCGACTCCGAGCGGATGAGATCGATACTGCGACCGTGAGTATGGGCGAGGAGAAACGAACGCAACGAACCGCGCCCCGCATCGAATTTCTCAGGATCATTCCAGAGGCGAAGGAAGACCTCTTGCGTGATCTCCTCCGCCAGAGTGTCATCGCGCAGGAGGCGACGCGCCAGGCCGTGAACGGCTCCAGAATGACGACGGTACGCCTCGCCGAGCGCCTCCTGGGAGAAGCGGCCGATAGCCGTGACCAAGGGAGCGTCGCCGAGCGTTGACAGTTCTGTTGGACGCATTGCAGCGGCCCCTTCCGAAAGAAACCTCGGCCGCCCCGTGTTTCTATCACCAAGTGTCATCCATGTCCACCTGCGCCTCCGTAGACCACCTGTATGAAGCTCGAAATACGGGCGCCAACTACAAGGAGAACTCATGCGCAATCTCGGACGCATATTCATAGTGGCACTTTTGCTGCTGGCCCTGCCGGGGGGTGCCGCGCTCGCCCAGACGACCGACGGTACTGTTTCCGTTCTGCACGGTATCCCCGGCGACGGCGGATTTCCGGTCGATATCTATGTCAACGGTGACTACTCGGCTCCATTCATCCCCGGCTTGACCTTCGGCAACTTCGCCGGGCCCGTCACCCTGGCCGCTGCCGATTATTCGATTGAGATCTACGGCGCCGGAGCCGACCCTGCGAGCACCGACCCGGCGCTCGGACCACTGGTCGTGACCCTCCCGGCCGGAGCGAACGCGACTATCGAGGCTCACCTCGACGAGGCTGGTGCCGCCACCGCCTCCGTGTTCGTGAACGACACGTCAGAGATTGCAGCCGGAAATACCCGCCTAACGGTACGTCATACCGCGGCCGCCCCGACCGTCGACATCCTCGCCAACGACGGAGTCCTGTTCGCGGGACTGAGCAATCCGAATGAAGCTTCCGGCGATGTTCCTGCCGCAACGTACAACGCCAAGGTGGTCCCGACCGGCGCAACCGAGCCGGTCGTATTCGAGGCTGACCTCGCCCTGGCTGAGGGAACCTCAACAATCGTCTACGCCATCGGCTCGCTCGACGGCGGGAGCTTCACGGTGGCGGTTCAGACCATTTCGGGCCTCGGTGCCGCTCCCACCGGCGTTCCCACCGGCACCGCCGGGCTGGGCTCAGACAGCTTCCCGCTCGCCCTGGCGATCGCTGGCGGCATGGCGCTGATCGGCCTGGTCGGCTCCGGAGTTGCACTCACTCGCCGTTCCGGCAGGTAGCGAAAATACCGGGGGTTAGCCCCGGGGAGGCCGCTGGTGGCCTCCCCGGGGTTTTTCTACACTCACAAGATGTCCCGCCGCACCCTCACGCTTGGTTTGACGATCAGCCTCATCACGTTGATGGCCGTGGCCGCCGCGTTCATCGGCACCAGCCGATCCGGTGAAGCCGGCAACGTCGCTGCTGTTGAGGCGTCTCTCGGTCATCCGGTAGCGGGCACGACCCCCTCGACCGCCACCAGCACGACAGCCGGCCTTCCTCTCCCATCCGATGACCCGTCCCCTTCTGCCGTACCAATCTGGCCGGGCCGGCTCTCCGATGCACGAGTCGAGGACGCCGTCCTCCCGGTGATGCTGACCGTCGGGTCGATCGATGTGGAGGCTCCGATCATCCCAACGGGCGTCGATGCCCGCACCGGCCAGATGGCGGTACCCCGCAATGTCACGGACGTCGCCTGGTACGAGTTTGGGCCTCGCCCCGCCGAGAGCGGCTCCGCGGTGCTGGCCGCTCACGTCGATCTGGCGAATCAGGGACCCGGTGTCTTCTTTCATCTACGAGACGTCGATCCGGGCGACATCGTTGCCGTCGGGTTCAGCGACGGTTCGGTTCGTCGGTTTCGTGTCGAAGCAAGGACCATCTACCGAAAGGACGAACTGCCGGTCGACACGATCTTCGCCAGGGAGGGTTCACCGGTGCTTACCCTGATCACCTGTGGTGGAGGGTTCAGTGAGTCCTCGGGTAGCTACGACAGCAACGTCGTCGTCTTTGCAATTCCAATACCTGATCGGGAACTCGGGACCGTTCGGTAGGCGTCCCACAAAGTTGCCCCGGGCAATCGAGCGCCGACTAGGGGTTCGACGGCAAGGGTGAACCATCGTCGAGTACCCGGCCCAGGCCTTCGACCGCCTTGCGGCCTACGCCCTCGAGAACACCGCCCATCAGCGGAACAACGAACCGCAAGGCACCCTTGAACATCAGATCGGCTGTATAGGTAATGGCGGTACCCTGCGGGACGGTTGCGAACGTGATCTCGTCGACCGCGGTGAGGGCCGCTCCCTCCCCCACGAGAACCAACCGGTGTGGAGGCTCGTACTCCGTGATCGTGTAGGTCATCGGGATCCGACGGCCCCCAAACGCTACCAGCAGCTCGAACGAGCTCCCTGTGCCGATGGGACCGGCTCCCACCCGGGCGGAGGTGGCAATACCGGGATCCCAGTCCTGGATATTGGCGAAGTCGACCGCATATGCGAACGCCTCATCGATATCGGTCGGCGTAATGATCTGTTCGTGAAGCCGGGTCATCTAGGGTCCTCCTGGTCGGCCTGATTCTGCATGGTCTACGGAGTGGAATCGGAGGTCAGATCAATTCACATTCCGAGCTCTGGCCGCCTGATAGGCGAGGATTGTCGTCTCTCTGGCGATGGCGTGATCGACGAGTGGCGCCGGGTAGTCCCGGCCGATGGTGACCCCGTACTCTGCCAGCTCCAGGCCACCGGTCTCCCAGGGGGCGTGGATCAGGTGCTTTGGAAGTGAGGCGAGTTCCGGAACATGGCGTCGGATGTACGCGCCGTCCGGATCGAATCTACGACTCTGTGTGACGGGGTTGAATACCCGGAAATAGGGGGCCGCGTCTGCTCCGGTTCCTGCCACCCATTGCCAGTTGCCGGCGTTCTGGGCCGGATCGGCATCGAGCAACAACCGGCGGAAATGCCGCTCTCCCCACCGCCAATCGATGAGAAGGTCCTTGACCAGAAACGAAGCCGTCACCATCCGAACCCGGTTGTGCATCCATCCCGTCTCGAGGAGCTGCCGCATACCGGCGTCGACGATGGGATATCCGGTGTTGCCCGTCTGCCATGCTTCGAACTCATCGCCGTCGTTGCGCCAGGCGATCCCGTCGTATTCGGACCGCAGGTTGCTGGTCGCCATCCCCGGGAAGGCCGCCAGCAGGTGGGCATAGAAGTCCCGCCAGGCGAGTTGTCGGATGAACGACTCTGCTCGCGGGCCGGACAGATGACGGATGACCGCTCGCGGGCTGATGGTTCCGAACTTCAAGTCGACCGACAGCATCGACGTGCCCGACAGGTCCGGCCGGTTCCTCTCTGCCTCGTACATGTCAACGTCGAAGGCACGCAGGCGCCCGAGCGCCCCCTCTTCGCCCGGGGTCAGATACGGAGCGATCCCGGACGGAGCGATGCCGTCTCCCGGATCGGCGAGGACCACCGCTTTGCCTGCCTCCGGCCACGGCTGCCACTCCGTAGCCGACCATTTGCGCCAAAAAGGCGTGAACACCCGATAGGTGTCCCCGCCGGCCGTGACGATTGCCCCGGGTGGGTGCACGAGAGACCCGTGGTACGTGGCGAGTTCACCGACGATCCGTCCCCGGACCTGTGCGTCCCTGCGGCGGCTGAAGGCGGAAACGTCCTCGTTCCAGTAAATGGTTTGATGGTTGCGCGCCGCCGCCGGAACCAGCGCGGCCGGATCGCCGGTCAGGATTTTCAGTCGCCCGCCCATCCCTATGAGTTGACGATCGAGCGCGGAAAGATTTGCCCCGAGCTGGATCCGGCGGTGAGCCGGCGCCCGCTCCCATAGCCGGGGGTCGATCACGAAGAGCGCCTGCACGATCTCGTGATCAGACGTCGCGGCCGCCCAGGCCGGGTTGTCGGACAGGCGGAGATCTTTGCGAAACCAGACAAGGCCCGAGCTCAAGTGCCATCCAATCCTCGTGGCTCGGCGGCAGCCTACCGAGCACGGGTGGGATAGCGGGCCTCCGAACGCTAGATTCACTCTTTGTGTGTGCCGAGCCGGCAGGAGAGGCCATGATCGCCTCAGTTGACGAGGCCCCGGAGTCCGGTGTCCCCTGTTCATACCGCGATCGTCGTTGACGGCACGCGTCGTGGCGGACCCGCTGTAGCAGAGATGAGCGACGAGCTACGCATGACCGACTGCCGCGAGTATGAAGCAAGGCAACGGGAGGACCGATGACGAGACAGATAGACCGCCCCCCGGCCTGGGTGGCCGACGCCATCTTCTATCAGATTTTCCCAGACCGGTTCGCATCGTCCGATCGCGTTGACAAGGCACCCAATCTGGAAGATTGGGACAGTCCGCCGACCATCTTCGGCTACAAGGGCGGGGATCTACTCGGAATCGCTGAGAAGCTCGATTACCTGGTCGACCTGGGCATCAACGCCGTCTATCTCAACCCGATCTTCTCGTCGGCTTCGAACCACCGCTATCACACCTGGGACTACTACCAGATCGATCCGATGCTGGGAGGTGAAGCTGCCTTTGACGAGCTCCTTGATGCCTGCCATGGAAGCGGCATCCGCGTTGTGCTCGACGGGGTGTTCAACCATTGCGGCCGGGGGTTCTTGCGATTCAACGATCTGCTCGAGAACGGAGAGAGCTCGGCGTGGCTCGACTGGTTCCTCATCGAGAGCTGGCCCCTCCACGCCTACGACGGCAAACACCCCGGCTACCAGGCCTGGTGGGGCAACGCGGCCCTCCCCAAGTTCAACACCGACAACCCGCAGGTCGCCGAGTATCTCCTCAATATTGGGGAGTACTGGGCTCGCCGGGGTATCGACGGCTGGCGGCTCGACGTGCCGAACGAGATAACAACCGAGGGGTTTTGGGAGCAGTTCCGGGAGCGAGTGCGAGCGATCAACCCGGATCTCTATATCGTCGGAGAGATCTGGGAAGACGCTACCGACTGGATCGTGCGCGGCGACCGGTTCGATGGGACGATGAACTACCACTTCGGGGGCAGGACGATTGCCTTCACGGCCGGAGACCGGGTCAACGCCCAACTGGCCGCCGGACTCCCATTCCCGGTGGCGCCGGCGCTCGATGCACCGGCTTACGGGGATGCTGTTGAGGAACTCCTGCGGAGGTATCCGCGTCACTCCCATCTGGCCAACCTCAACCTGCTCGGTTCTCACGACACGGCCCGGGTTCTCAGCGTGGTGGGCGGTGACATCGACTCGGTGATTCTGTCGACTCTCCTGAACTTCACCTTCCCCGGCGCTCCGTCGATCTACTACGGCGACGAGATCGGGCTCAGCGGTGGCAATGACCCGGGATCACGCGGCACATTCCCATGGAAACGCACCGACCTTTGGAATGACCGTTTGCTGCGCACCCACCGATCACTCGTCGCGCTCCGAAGAGAGCACCGCGTGCTACGCCACGGCGAGTACCGCAGATTGCCGGCTGAGGACGGCTCCTCGTTGTATACCTTCGCCATGGAAGATGGCCAGGAACAGCTTCTCATCGCAGTGAATACATCCGACCTCGGATCCTCGGCCACGATCGTCGATGAGCTCCTCGGAACCGAGTTCAGGACGCTGTGGGGAGCGGGCGGGATCAAGTCGACCGACGGAGAGATCCACATCGCATTGGCACCCCGTTCCGGCGCCGTATGGGAAGTTGGCAATAGGCCGTAGGTAGGTACTAGGTACTAGGTACTAGGTACTAGGTACTAGGTACTAGGTACTAGGTACTAGTGCGTTTCTCCCCCGCTGAAAGCGGGGGAGGTGCCGAGTCGACGAGGCGGAGGGGGCAAGACGCAACTTGCATATCCTCCACCCGCACGGGTTGGGAATACCAACAGTCCCCGAAACGTCGGGCGAGACAAGATCGCACTCACCCGGCGGTGCGGAGTGCCTCCGTTGGCGACATGCGGGCTGCCCGAATCGCCGGGTACAGGCCGGCGACGACTCCGATGACCAGCGCGGCTGCGATCCCGCCGCCGATGGCGATAGGTGGCACGAGCGCCGACCAGCCGCGAATGCGGGCGTAGGCAGTGGTTACCGCGACGCCCGCCAAGACGCCACCGATCCCTCCGATGCCGGACAACAACAGGGCCTCACCGAGGAACTGCGAAGCGATGTGCCGCTTCGTTGCGCCCAGAGCACGACGAAGCCCGATTTCGGCCCTCCGTTCCAGCACCGAAATGACCATCACGTTGGCGATTCCGACCCCTCCAACGAGAAGGGCAACCGCCCCCAGCCCGAGAAACAGCGCCGTCAGGGCATCATCGGCAGCCTCCTTGGCCTCCAATGCATCCGTGGGACGGGCCACTTCGACTTCCTCCGGGTTCTCCGGATTGGCAGTAGCAGCCATCACGCCCATCACCGCGTCGACCTGGTCGGGATCGACGCGAACCAGGATGCGAGTGGGCACCCCGTCATCGCCGAGGTAGTCGGTGGCTGCTCTGAGACCAACCATGGCAGCCCGGTCGAGATCCGGAGCCAGCTCGAACTCCTCGAGGATGCCGATCACGGTGAACCACTGATTGCCGAGCCACACCTGCTCGGTACCGGTCACCTCGGTGACCCCCAATCGCTCGGCGGCAACAGACCCGAGCACCGTCGTCGGATAGGCACCTGTTGCAGCATCGAACCACTGGCCATCAGCAACGCTTCCGGCCAGAGTGTCGAGCAACGTCAGGTCGACGGCCTGAACGGAGATACCGCCGGTCTGTCCTTCCGGGATGTAGTCGGTTCGATAGACGTCGGCGTCGTCAACCGCACTCACCACGGTGGTGGTCTCGACCGGTCCGATCTGAGCGATCATCCCGGCCGCTTCCTCTGGGAGTTCTCCTGTGCCGATCCCGATTCCGGTTCCGGCCTCCACGGTCAGCAGGTTGGTTCCGAGCCTGTCGAGTTGCGCGAGCAACTCCGACTTTGACGACTCCGATAAGCCGAGTACGCCGACCATCGCCGCAATGCCGATCATTATGCCGAGAGCAGAGAGCGCGGTTCGCAGCTTGCGGGTCCGGAGCCCGACCGTTGCGGTCCTCCCTAGGTCCCGGGGATGGAGGCTGCTCGGCTGAAGGGTGGCTGCCATCAGGCAACGTCCTTCCAGGAGGTGTCGTACTCGATCTGTCCATCGCGAAGACCAACGGAGCGAGGGAAGTGCTCGGCAATCTCAGGGTTGTGGGTGATCACCACGATGGTCGTGCCGCTCTCGTTCAGTTCTTCGATGAGTTCGACGATTGCATCAGATGTCTTCGAGTCGAGGTTGCCGGTTGGTTCATCCGCCAGCACGATCGAGGGATTGCCGATCAGAGCCCTGGCGGTTGCCACACGTTGGCGCTCGCCACCGGACAACTTGGTGGCAACGTGGTCGAGGCGGTGACCCATGCCGGCCCTGCGCAGCGCAACTTCCGCCATCTCGCGACGAGTGCGCAACGGCAAGCCCGTGTAGAGCAAGCCATCCGCCACGTTATCGAGCGCGGTGAAACCGCTGAGTAGGTGGAACTGCTGGAACACGAAGCCGATGTGATGGGCTCGCAGCGACGACATGTCCTTATCAGACAGCTGGGAGACCTGGAAACCCGCCACCGTAACCTCGCCGGAGGTTGGTCGATCCAGGGTTCCCATGATGTGCAACAGAGTCGACTTGCCGGATCCAGATGGACCGACCACGGCGACGAGCTCACCTGAGTTGACTGCAAAGCTCACGCCACGGAGCGCACGAACCACCGGTGTGGTCGGGTACTCCTTGAACACATTGTGCAGGGAAAGGACCGGCTCGGACGGCATCACGGCACCACGACCCGATCGCCCGCTTGCACCTCGCTGCTGGTGATCTCGACGAGGCCGTCCGCGAAGAACCCGGGGTCGACGGCCACCAATTGCGGCCCGTCCCCAGCCCGGTCGACCCTAACGGCGTAGCCGCCTTCAGTCAGAGCGACGAGCGAGGATACGGGGACTGCCAGCACGTTCTCAACCGACTCCGAGATCACATCCACATCGACGGGGGCCTCGTCGAGACCATCCGCCACGGACGGATCGATGAGCTCCACAATCACTTCGAACACAGCCTGGTTGCCCTGGTCGACGGAAGCGGTAGTAGCGACAGAGGCAACGACACCGGGTGTCTCCGAGAAGTCCGGCATCACGATGATGACTTCATCGCCGACCGAAACAATGCCCTGGTTGCGCGCAGGCAGGTCGAGGCGGACCACTTTCTCGGACGATGAAACCGCTAGTACAGGGCTGCCGGCATTGACGCGAGCACCGACCGATGCGAGCCGATCGCTCACTCGCACAGCACCCTCCAGGAACACAATCTCACCGAGGTCGACGACGCCATCCGCAGAGAGTCCCGTCGCAGCCTGCCATTCGAGGACGGCGATCCGGGTCTCATCGGTGAACGTGCCGTCCGCGGTGCCGGGATTGAAGCCGAGAGCACCGAGTGCGGCTTCAAGTTGCTCCACGTCGGCCCCCGTCATTGCCTCACCGGTTATGAGAGTAGCGACGGGCCCCCCCGTACCCGTGGCCTCCCCGATCGCCGCACCACTCCGAACCTGGGCAGGGCCCGGGATGAAGACCACCTCACCGAGGTCGACGACCCCGTCGACGTCGGCGCCGATGTCTTCTTGCCAGGTTTCCACCATCTGTGCAGTGTTGTAGGTGAATTCCCGGTCGACGGTCACGGTCTCGCCGCCGTCGTAGCCGAGGGCGACGAGCGCCGCCTCGAGTTGCTCGACATCGTCGCCTTCGAGATTGGTGGGGGCGTCGCGCAGGGCCCGGTAGGCCGGAACCTCACCGTAGAGCACCACAACAGGCTCCCCGTTCACCCGGTACAAGACGTCGCCCTGCTCCACCGCGGTCCCCGGTGCGACGATGCCTGTGATGGTTCCCGCCAGCCGGCCCGGCACGCTCATGCTGTCGACACCGCGTGCCAGATCGCGATAGGCGGGCGCCTCGCCGTACAGGAGTACGACGGGTTCTCCATCAATGCTGAACAACACATCACCCTGCTCAACCCTCTCGCCGGCGGCCGCCGCGCTCGTGACGGTGCCTGAGAACTGGGTGGTCACAGGATCGCCTTCCACGGTGCCGAGCGTGCCGTCGAAGCTCTCGGTTTGTACGAGATCGGTGATGACCGCCTCCCCGTAATTCAGGCGGACGGCTGAGACCGCAGTCGAATCGGAAGCGGCCTCGTTGGCCGTGAGCGCTGCACCGGTGGCCGCGCCTGCCACGACCAGGAGACCGGCCACCCACCCCATCCAGCGTCGACGTCGCCGCGTTGTGGTCGTGGTCTCTCCCACACCCTCGAGTGAGGATTCGTCATCTAGTGGCATGTGTGACTCCGATGTGACCTTGGTTTCACTCATCTTGCATCCTCTCGTGTTCTGATCGCAATCAGAGTGGGCCGGGGCCAGGACCGAGTTGAGGGATCGAAGTCACCTCTCGCCACACCCTCTTGTCCAATGGCGAAGTCTCACGTTCCTACCGGAGGATGCCCGGCGGATCTAAGGCACATCTGGAAACCATCTGAGAGTTCGGTGAGAAAAGGAACGAGATGTACCCGGTACTCAGATTACGAGGCAGTCACGGTGATCGTCACCGTTGCCGCCGCCCCGCGGCCCCCAGGATCGTGATCCTGTCGGTGAATGTATCGAATCCGGTGATCGCGGGGTTTCGGCCGACGTGACCGAGAGGCCGTCCCACTCCGGGTCGGGATTACTCTTCAGGACACGTCGCTGGCGATCGACCTGCGAGAGGGACGAACCCCAAAACGGCGCTCGGGTAGCTCGAACTCGGCTTCCAGCACAGATTGAATGGCGAAGATGCTGTCCGTCCGAACAGGGGCAAACAGCTTGGAACCCTCGACTTCCGTATCGGAGCTCAGATCTATCTCGACCAACCCACACGATTTGCACACCTGGCGCCGGATTCCGCCTCCCACATCGACCTGGCGTCCGAACGCGTGCGTTCCCTTTTTGCAATCCGATTTGTGCCGCAATCGAGCCTCCCTTGCTCCCCAGGGGCCACGTCAACCGACCAGTGGCGGTTCACGCTTCCGTGGAATCGCCGCCCGCCCGGCCGCGATCCGCAGCATCAATCATAGTCACTCTTAGTAGGGACAGCAATGCTTAGCGCGGCCGTCTGGTATGAGGCTACAGGGCCTCCGCGGAACCAAGTGTCGGCGCCGCTGGGCCCTCGAGAGCAGCTCAGCTCTCGAGGCTCGAGCTCATTCCTTGAACACCGAGTCTGCAAGGATCATCGAGATATCCCTGACCCGCATCTCTGATCCCAGTTCCTTGACACCGTCGTCGATCATGACGTAGCAGTAGGGACACCCGACTGCCACCTCGTCTGCGCCTGTGGCGATCGCTTGCTCGGCGCGCTCCACATTCACCTTCTTGCCGGTCTGCTCTTCCATCCAGAAGCGTGCTCCGCCGGCTCCGCAGCACATGGAGTTGGTGCCACTCCGCTCCATCTCGACGAGAGACGCACCCGAAGCGGATACGACCTCCCGTGGCGCCAGATAGACGTCGTTGTGGCGGCCCAGATAGCAGGGGTCGTGGAATGTTATCTGCGGAGTAGTCCCGGTTGCCGCCGCCGTGTCGAGCGAGCCGTTGCCTACCAACTCCATGAGCAGCTGGCTGTGGTGAACGACCTCGTAGTCACCGCCGAGCTGCGGGTAATCGTTGGCCAGCGAGTTGAAGCAGTGTGGGCACTGCGTGATCACCCTCACAACTCCGAGATCGTTGAGTGTCTCGATATTCGACAGGGCGAGCTGCTGATAGAGGTACTCGTTGCCGGAACGGCGAGCCGGATCGCCCGTGCACGACTCCTTCGGACCCAGTATGGCGAAATCGATCCCGGCCTCATGCAGTAGCCGGGCAGTCGCCTTCGTGACCTCGACGTTGCGATCGTCGAATGACCCGGCACATCCGACCCAGTAGAGGTAGTCGGCCGAATCAACCCCATCGTCGCCGAGCACCTTGACCTCGAAGTCCAGGTCTTTGGCCCAGTCCATGCGATTCTGCTGACTCAGACCCCACGGATTCCCCTGGTTCTCGAGAGCAACGAACGCCTTACCGAGTTCAGTCGGGAAGTCGGCTTCCATCAGTGCCTTGTAGCGCCGCATATCGAGGATCTTGTCGAGGATTTCGATATTGACGGGGCAAATTGCGTCACATGCTCTACATGTGGTGCACGACCAGAGTTCCTCAGGCGTCACCCGGTCGAACAAGCTGCCGGCGTCAATCGTGATCTCCGCATCCATTGACACGGGCGTGGAAATCCGCGCCGGCGCAGTCGATGCTGCCACCTCCCCGACCTTCAACACCATCTCGCGGGGATCGAGCGGCTTTCCGGTCATGTTGGCCGGACACACGCTCGTGCAACGGCCACACACCGTGCAGGCGTCGGTATCGAAGATCTGCTTCCAGGTGAGGTCCGTGATCACAGAAGCACCGAGCGAATCGATGTCGGTTGCTTCCATCAAGTTCGGAAGCGCCTTCATCGCCCCTTTGGGTCGGTCCTTCGGCGCCAGGAACATGTTGGCAGGCGAAGTCACCATGTGGCGGAGCTTGGTCGTTGGCAAAATCACGAGAAACCAGACAAACGTGACTACGTGGAAGATCCAGAAAAACTGATGCCATCCCGCAACGGTAGAAGCAGGAAACAACGAACTCAGCGGGTATCCGACGAACGACCACACTTCGAAGTCGGGCCGCCCGTCCACCGCGATCCGGGCTGCCTCCGTAAAAACCCCGGTCACCCCGATCAGACCAAGCACCGTGAGAATCCAGGCATCTTCCGCTTTCGTCTTTGATCGAAGCCGCCAGGGTGCTTGGCCGTATCTCCGGATGACGGCCCACACAACGCCGACCACGAGCGCAATCGCCGCCGCGTCGAGAATCGCCGAGTACACCTTGTAGAACGTCCCACTCAAGAACTTCAAACCATCCGGCAGGAGATGATCGATCTCAAGGGTGACGGTGCCGAGAAACAACAACACGAAGCCGTAGTAGATGAGCGCATGCATGACTCCGGCCGCTCGATCCCGCAGCAGCGTCCGCATCTCCAGACCCGCCATCAAGGTCTTGAACCGCTCGCCCCAGCGGCCGACGCGGGATTCATTCGCCCCACGCTCCCAGCTCCGCGAACGCTCGGAGAACAGGTACAGGGTCAGCGATAGGAACGCTCCCACACCCACGTAGAACGCCGCCTGCAACGGACCCGGAACGTTGCCGAAGATCTCTCTCCCGATCTCCGGTATGTGGTGACCGGGAAGAGTCCCCATCCACCACAAGAGCAGGGTGGCGGGAAACGCCGCAAACGCCATGACGAGAAGCACGAGAGTCGCAGTTGGGCGTCGGCGGGGCTCCATGATTCGTCCTTTCGTCTGGGCGATGCGAAGGAGTCTACGAACCTCCCGCCCGGCAGACGGCTCCCCGTCAGGGTCGAAGGTCACAGAGTCGCGAGTAGCGAGTCGACGCGTTTCGATCTCCCCGAAGGGGGAAAAGGTGCCGCAGCGGCTTCTGCCGCTGCGGCACTAATCACGAACGATCCGGCGCTGCTACTCCGTCAGCCCGAGTTCCGCCTTCAGCTCTTCGAGCTTGGTGTCGGCCTGGGCCAGCGAGATTGCCTCACGCAGCTCAGCCTCCGAGCCTTCGGGGGTCGCTTCGCGCAACTCGGCACGAGCCTTCGCTTCTGATAGTCGCGCCTGAATCTTGTCCTGGACCTTGTCGAGGCTGGGTTGTTCGATTTCCATCGACGCCGAGATCGACTCGACGGCCGAGTTGACCGCTTCCTGCATCTTGGCCTGTTGGAGTTGACCGACCAATTCCATCCGTTTGGCGGCCAGTTCTTGCAGCCGCATCGCGTTCTGCTGAACAGCTCGCTTGGCGTCCTCGGCCTGATTCACGGAGACCTCGTACTGATCCTTCAGTCCGTTGAGGTTGTTCTCGCCTGCCTGGAGCTTGAGAGCCAGGCTTTGAGCAGCCTGATTCCATTTGTTCAGTCCGTCGAGATCACCCTGCGCTTTAGCCTCCTCGCCGCGCAGCAGGGCTTTCTTAGCCATCTCGCGAGCCTCGCCAACGGTGTCGGCAGCCTGCTCGATCTTGGCTTCCAGCTGAGTTCGGTGGGCGATGACTTTGGCAGCCTGGTTCCGCAGTACCTGATCCTGTCTGCGTGCCTCTTGGATGGCTTGCTCGATCTCCACTTCAGGATCCATGGCACCTTCGACGGTGCGCCTGAACAATGCCTTGATGTACCCCCACACGCGTTTGAACATCGTCTCTCCGATCTCTGTCGATGACTGCGAACCATACTAAGACCGGGAAGGAGGCGGTGGAGGCGAACACCGGGTCACATGTTGCTCGTAGTGGATCCGAGCGAGAAGGCGCCGGAAACAGGTTCTAGCGCCGGCGGCGAGCCCTTCCTTTGACCTTTGGCGCCGGGGTGCTCGAGGACGTGGACCGGGGAGCGGTTCGCTTGGTCGCGGCTCGACGGGGCGTCGACCGCGTCGTGCTCCGCGTCCCGCCTATCGGAGCGGTTCCGCGGCTCCGAGTGCCGAGGCGGCCCAGCATTGAGCCGACGCCCCCGCGGCTTCCGCTACTCCGGTTGGCGCGACGCGTGCTTCCGAAATCGTAGGAGGTGCCATTGTCGCGTCCCCCGAGAATGATCGAGAAGGCTCCAAGCCAGTCGAGCCCACCGCCACCGTACGATCGCGGTGCCCGAGGTGCCGGGACCGGCCGCCCTCCAACGTTGATCGAACGTGGCGTCGGCGTCTCGCCTTTGCGAAGCTTTGCGGCGCACTCGCGGCAGACACTCACCGTCTTCGAACCGGCAGGAGTGCGGATCTCCGCTTCTTCTACACCTGCACGGTGAGCAGGATCAAAAAAGCAATGAGCAGGCCGGTCTTCCGGCTCGGGTGGAACCTCCCTGCCTTCAATGAGGGCTTCGGCAGCTTCGAGTTGCCAGCGAGCGCGATCGAGGCGATCTGAGAGCGCCTCGAGATCGGCAAGAGCCGTGGCTGTTTCTGCCGCGTCGGTCACTTCCGAAAACGTGTCGCTGGCGGCGCGGAAGTGCGCCAGCGCCTCATCGTTCTCGGCAACGGTCACCCGATCGGAGAGATCGAGGATCTCGTTGGCGATGACGTCCAACTGCCCCTTGAGTTCATCCTGCGCTTCATCCACCCGGCCTTCGGCAACCGCTTCGTCCCGCCGCGAGTTGCGCCAAAGCATGAAGCCGATGCCCCCAACGATGAACAGGATGAACAAGAGGAAGAACCATCCTCCTCCTCCCCCGGATGCTTGCGAGGCCGGGGCCGGCTCTTCTACCGCGGCCGTGGACCCGGTCCCCGGCTGGACGCTATTCGGAAGGTCCTGGGCGAACGCCCTGAACGCCCCAATGTCATCGCGATCGAGGAACTTGTCGTATGCCGCGTCGACGGCATTGCCTACGGCCGCGTCTTCGAAGATGGATGAGGCCGCTCCAATCTCATTCGGAGAGATCACGACCACCGTGCCCGCGAGTTGCAGGTCGAGTAGCCGGGCTGCGAACAGGTCGTTGCCTCCGGTCGGGTCGGATGCGAGGACGACGAAGTACACGCTTTGTCCGACCGCATCGACATCGACAATGAGCTCCTCGAGTGCATTGATATCCACCGAAGTGCCCGACTCCGCTGCGTAGTTGCGGAACTCCAGTTCGACGGCGATGTCTTCTGGTTCGGCTGCGAGGGCAGGTACGGCAGCGAGGACCGCCAAGACAACCAGCACGAAGATCGAGAGTCGGCGTATCACCTTCGGCAGCATAGCGATGGGCCAAGCCGGTGGGTCTGTCGGGCAGCGGGCAAGCACGGTTCCGGTCACGCGCCGAGGAGGTCGCTCGTCACGCGACCGACATGCCCCTTGGCGCGCACGTTCCGGTAGACGTGACTCAACGTTCCCGTCGCGTCGACAACAAAGGTCGACCTGATCAGGCCCTCATATTCGCGCCCGTAGTTCTTCTTGATTCCCCAGGCTCCATACGCGGCAGCGGCCGTGTGCTCTTCATCCGAAAGGAGGGGGTAATTCAGCGACTCCTTGTCCTTGAAGGCGGCCAGCCGGTCGATCGGATCCGGGCTCACTCCCACTACCGAGTATCCACCGGCCAGCAACGCATCGGCACGGTCGCGGAAGTCGCACGCCTCCGCAGTGCACCCGGGAGTCATCGCCTTCGGATAGAAGAAGATCACCAGGTTCCGACCGATGTAGTCGGACGAGAAAACCAGCGTCCCAGTCTCGTCGGGGAGCTTGAACACGGGGGCTTGTTGGCCTACTTCGAGCACTCCGTCACCTCGCACAATCGTCGTCGGTAGCTCTCCACACGCTACTTGCCGAACAACGCTCGCATGAAGAACAGCGTGTTCGCCGGGCGTTCGGCCAGCCGCCGGGTCAGGTAGGGGTACCACTCAGAGCCGTACGGTACATAGATGCGCAGTGGGTGACCCTGACGCACCAGCTCTTCCTGCAGTTGCGTCCGGATTCCAAACAGCATCTGGAACTCGAACGGCGACGCGCGGCCGGCCACCAGGGTTCTCGCCAGGTCGATCAGCCGATCATCGTGCGAGGCAATCGCCGGCTTAGCAACGTGCTGGTTCATCAGCTGGCGGGTCAGAGTTGCGAAATTGGCATCGACGTGCTCCTTGCGGCTCATCGCAATCGACTCAGGCTCAGCGTATGCCCCCTTGCAGAGTCGGATGTGCCCGCCGAGTGGAGCGATCCGGGAGATATCCGCTCCGGACCGGTAGAGATATGACTGAACGGCCACCCCAACGTTCCCGAATTCCTGCTGGATCAATTCGTAGATGTCGAAGGTGGCATCGGTATAGGGGCTGTCTTCCATGTCGATGGTGACCGTCGTCTCGATCTCTGCCGCCCGCCCGGCGATCTGACGCATCGCCTCTATCGCAATCCCCCGGTCGAGTGCGAGGCCTAGCTGGGTGAGCTTCACCGACACGTTGGCATCGAGACCGGTGGTGGCGATCTTGTCGAGACAGGCCAGATAATCGTCGCGGGCAGCCCGGGCAGAGCCGACATCCGTGACCGCCTCTCCGAGGTGGTCCATGGAGACGCTCATTCCCTTGGCGTTGAGTGATTCTGCAACCGCCACCGCCTCTTCGAGCGTCTCACCGGCCACGAAACGCAGTGCCAGTTTGCGACCTGCATTCAGGTCAGTGAAAAGCCATTTCGACAGCCGCAGATCGGTTGCCTTCAGCATGACTTTGCTGAAGGCGTTGATCATGTTTCCTCCTCGGCAGCGACGGCGAATCCGCCCATCTCCCTCGATCGCTGGGCGGCGGCCCGGACCGCATCTTCAACGAGTGCCCGAAAACCACGCTCCTCGAGCACGTGCATGGCCGCCGCGGTTGTGCCCCCGGGAGAGGTCACCTCAGATCGAAGCTCGAAGGGGCTGCGCCCTGTATCGACAAGGAGGTGCCCGGCACCTTTGATCGTCTGGTGAACAAGCAGTTCGGCCACGTCTCTGGGAAGCCCTTCACGGATGGCTGCTTCTGTGAGTGCCTCAGCCAGCAGGAATGCATACGCAGGCCCCGTGCCAGACACTGCGGTCACTGCGTCGAGGAGGTGCTCGTCGAGCCTGGTCACCGGTCCGACCGCGGTCAGGACTCGCTCGGCCAGATCGAGGTCGGAAGGGCCGGCGTAGGCCCCGGCGGCCATACCGGTGATGCCCTGGCGCACGATCGCTGGCGTGTTCGGCATCACCCGCACCACGGGGATTGCACCGAGAACCTTCTCAAAGACGGTGGTCGGTACCCCGGCAGCCAGCGAGACGATGACTTGTCCGGCGCCGAGCGCGTTGTGGATCTGTTCCAGAAGGTGATGCACATCGCGTGGCTTCACCGCCACAACCACGACGTCCTTGCCCGGCAGGATCTCGGCAGGATCGAGCACACACCGGCACGAGGTGTTTGCCTCGACGCGTCTAGCCCGCTCGGCTCGCCTGGCGGCGAGTTCGATGTCTGCGTGCCCCCAACCAGCGTCGATCAAGCCCATGGCGAGGGCTTCCCCCATGGCTCCGGCGCCGAGAATCGCAACGGAAGGATGTTCGTGAGTCACGAGGAAACAGTATATGAGCTCGACGCGCGAGGAGCCGAGCGTGGAACAATGCGTCGTGACCAAGACACGGGCAATCCAGGCGCTCGAAAGAGCAGGAGCCGAGTTCCACGTCCACTATTACCACGTCGCCTCCGACGAGGGCTCCTACGGTGAGTCGGTGGCGGCGGCGGTGGGTGTAGATGGCGGCCGGATGTTCAAGACGCTGGTTGCCTCGGTCGACGGCCGGCCGGCCGTCGGCATTGTTCCGGTCGATCGCCACCTCTCGATGAAGGCTCTCGCCCGGGCTGCCCTCGGCAAACGCGCCCACCTGGCGGACTCCAAGGACGCCGAGAGGCTGACCGGATACGTGGTCGGCGGCATCAGCCCATTCGGCCGGACCCGGCGGATTCCGGTCTACGTGGACGAGTCCGCTTTCCAGCACGAGACGGTCTACGTGAGCGGCGGCCAGCGCGGGGTGCAACTAGAGGTGCGGCCCGGGTTGCTCATCGAGCTGAACGACGGCACGCGCGCATCAATCGCCGACTGAAGAGGCCCGTATTCTGCGCAATGCAATGGCGCGTGGCACACCACAGCATTGCCGAGAAACGGGTCGAGATGTTCTGCGCAATGCAATGGCGCGTGGCACACCACAGCATTGCCGAGAAAAGGGTCGGCTTCCTACTCCCGGGCGAGGTACTCGCGGATCATCCCGATCACGGTGCCGACGGCGCTGCTGTTGTAGCCCTCTGGAATGATGATGTCGGCGTAGCGCTTGGAAGGTTCGACGAACTGGAGATGCATCGGCCGTACAGACGCCAGGTATTGATCCAACACCGATTCCGGCGTCCGGTGACGATCCCGGATATCTCGATCCATTCGCCGGGCGAGGCGGAGGTCGGCGTCGGTATCGACATAGATCTTCAGATCCATCAACTCTCGCAACGGCTCCTCGGCGAGCACGAGAATCCCCTCGAGAATGATCACCCGGCGCGGCTCGACCACGACCGTCTCGGGCCGACGGGCGTGGACGCTGAAGTCGTACAACGGTTGTTCGATCTTCCGCCCCGCCAGCAACGCCTCGATGTGCAGGACCAGGAGCTCCGTTTCGAGAGAGTTCGGATGGTCGTAGTTGATCTTGGCCCGCTGCTCGGCGGACAACTCCGGACGATCGCGGTAGTAGGCGTCGTGCTCGATGCGCAGGACCCGGTCCACCCCGATGGCGTTGAGCACGCGGTCGGCGATTGTCGACTTCCCGGAACCGGAGCCACCCGCAATGCCGATCACCATCGATCGTCCCTTGCCCTTGTCCGGCCATCCCTGAGAGGTGTCAGCAGCCACATCCGCAGTGTGGCCTGCAGGCCCGGTGCGGGCAAATAGCGATCAATCAGCTACGTCTGCGTCGACCCTGGCCCATTCCGCATAGAGCCAGTCGATACAAAGCTGCCGATCGGTCGGGACATCGCGGCGAGCAATCCTCCTGAACATGACGGTGATCGTCGATCCAACCAACCGACCCGAAAGGATGTCACCCACCGTGGCAAACCCTTCGAGGCCGTGATGAGCGCAGATGATCACATCTGCTCCGGGGGCGCCCTCGAGCATGGCCAGCGGCCCATTGATGCGCGGGGGCAACACTCGTTCCATGGCGGACGCCCGCTCGAAGAACTCCGACCCCTCCAACTTGGTGAGGATCGCACGGCGTTTACGACGAGTGAACCGCGTTCCTTCCGGGTAGATGATGGCGCCCTCGTGAGGTTCAAGGCCGGTCACCAGGTCACGCAAAGCTTGCAGTTGAGCCTCGTCACCACTCGCTCGATCGACGAAGCAGTTCGGAAGGCGGTTGCCGACGATATCGAGCGCCGGATCCGACAGGAGTTCCTTCTTCAGAACGTAGCGGATGCGCAGATTGTGCGGCTTCGACACAAACACCAGGGGGAGCAGATTGTCGATGATGGACGCATGGCGCATGAAGATCAGGATGGGTCCCGGCTCTATCTCGTCATCACCCTGCACGTCGAAGGAGAGGCGGAGCAAACGTGAGACCCAGCGGAACAGAAACAGCGCCCACCAGGACTGAAGCCGGTAGTTGAGGTCGAGAAAGCGGCGGCTTCCCGGTCTGGCGATCAGCATGATCACCCCAGCCCCACACACACCGAGCAACTCACCGAGGAGATACAACCACGCGAACACAAGGAGTCGGACCACCACGAAGTTCGTGCGTCGCAGCAAGCCGAGCAGGCCGGCCAGGGCCAGGAGGAGCGGCATGAGGGGGGTCAGCACGACCAGCATGATGCAGACGGAACCGACGCTCCGTATTCTCCGGGCCAGCACCTCACGGTTCATGGAGCTCCCCTCAGCTGCGGGCGGGCGTCCCGGCCGCGTTTGAGTTCAAAGAATCCGGGAAGACGGGCCAGCGCAATCAGATGATCGAAGAGATCGGCGGCTTCCTCGCCCCTCGGTGCGGGAGCCATTATGGGGCCATAGAAACCGACCGGGTCGGTTCCTTCGAACACGACAATCGGCACACCAACATCTTCTCCGACAACGGACATCGCCTCTGCCATCGCGGCCTCAACTGGGCCGTCCCAGTCAGAATCGTCGGCCGTACCGATTGGGAGGGCTTCGAGACCAACCGCCTCTACGATCGACGCCAGGTCGAAGGCCCGCTCGCCCTCATGGTGCCAACGACGCGCCATCTCCACATACAGCTTCTCCACCGCTGAAGGCCCCGACTCCACCCGCACGTACTCCGCCACCCGGAGCGCTCTCCTGCCCTCGAGCCGAATTCTCTTCCCGCGTTCCGACGGAGAGGCACCTTCGTTCTTGACGTCGAGACTGAACGGCCTCCAGTCGATCTCGATCGGGCGGTGACTACGCGCTTCGATGAGCCAGCGAGCCGTTTCCCAGCACCACGGACAGATCGGGTCGAAATAGAACGAGACCTGCATGGACCATTGATAGCCGAGACGGAGCTCTTATGCGGACCAGCCGTGCTCCGTCGACCATGCGCCGGCACGGAGAACACCGACCAGACGCTACCGGCCGACGGCGACCGGCAGATACAACTCGAACTCCCATTGTTCCGGTGGCAAGGTGATCGGCGTCAGCAACTCCTCGAGGCACTGGTCCCATCCGCGCCCTGGCTGCCGGCCGCTCTCTTCGAACCAGGCGACGAACTCCCGCCAAGTTTCCGTGATGTTCTGGATCCCCTTGAAACGGGTCACCGCGTACCTTCCCGCGGGTATCTGTTTGCGCGTAAGTGGCTCCTCCACCTCGATGTCCGGATCGATCGTCATCCACTGTTCGTACCCGTAATTGGGACTGCCCGGTGATGGGTTCGGATTGTTGAACCCGAAGAACCGGTGCTCGCCCGAGGTGAGATCGAGTCCGTGCCTTTCGGCAAACCCCTTAATCAAATCCCATGCTTCATATTCGGGCTCGGTCCCGAAGCCGAGGGCACTGGCCACGGTCATTGCGTCCAAGTCTCGTATCTCCGTCTTGATATCCGACATATGACCTCCTTCGCCCACACCGTACGGCGCGATACCTGTCATCTAGTGTCAGCAATATGGATCGAGGTGAAATGGAACACGAACAACGCCGGCATTCTGGCCGAAATCCTCACACGGAACCGTCACCGGGTGTGCTCCGGTGAGAGCCGATCGTCTGCTCGCCGAGCTACTCATCATGCAGCGAAAGGGAAGAGTGACCGCTCAAGAGCTGGCGCGGGACCTCGAGGTGTCGGTTCGAACGATCTATCGGGACTGGTACGGGTTGCGTGTCGCCGGGGTGCCGCTCATCACCGATGCCGGACCGGGAGGCGGAGCACGCCTCTACGGAGACTGGCGGACGGAGCTGACCGGCCTGACTGCTGGGGAGTATGAAGCACTTTCCCTTTTGACCACAACGGAATCGGCCTCGTTGGGGAGCGGACGTCTCATTTCGGCGCTCGCCAAACTCAGCGCCGCCATCCCGGCGGAATTGCGCCTTCCCGAGGGCCGGGTCTATATCGACCCGGCCGCAGGCGACACCTTGCTCGAGGTTCTCAACCGCGCGGTCCACGCGGACGTATGCGTCGACCTAGTACTGACGAGGTTGTTCGATTCCCGGATAGAACGCCGCGTGCAGCCACTCGGTCTCGTCTCCCAGGCGGAGCGTTGGCACCTCGTATGGACACAGGCCGATCGACGGGTCCGTGTCGACCAGGTCAATGCAATAGCCTCGGCGAAACTCACTACCACATCATTCGAACGCCCGGCCGACTTCGAACTCACCGCCTTCTGGCAAAGCTATGCCAAGGCCGCCACCGTCGGCCGGCGAAACTTCGTTGCCGAGGCGTCGGCTGCAGAATCCGTCATACCGCTGCTCCGTCGTCAATTCGGCAACGAACTAAGCGTCTCCGGCACACGGCTCGTATTCCGCTTCGACGACATCATTCAGGCTCGATCTGCGCTTCTGCCGTGGGGTGGCGCGGTCGAGGTAACGGCGCCCGAGGCGCTCCGCCGGACGCTGATCGACTTCGCTGAGCAAACACTGGCACGCCATCGGGAATCCGTTTCCGGTTAGCGGCAGCCACGAAGAGCCGGCTCAGGCGTTCGTCTCGCCCGCTTCCTTCATTGCCCGTTTCTTCTCGCGCAGCTCGAGCACGTCTTCGAAAGCTGCGACATCAGCAATTGAAGGCCAGTCTGCGGCCGCCTCTTCCCAACCCGCAGGGGCCACCTGAAGTCGCTTGCCGAGTATTCCAACAAAGATTCGCGATTTGGCGACACCGTAGCCCGGGAGCGCCTTGAGCCGCTTCAGGAGTTCGGCGGCGTCGGAGGCGGTCGTCCAGATCTGCGCGGCATCACCGCGATACTCGTCGACGATGAACTGGCACAGCGATTGAGTGCGCTTGGCCATCGAACCGGGGAACCGGTGAATCGCCGGTGGCCCCTTGAACAGCGTGATCAGTTCCTCTTCGTCGATTGAGGCGATGTCGGCTGCATCGAGATCGCGCCCGAGCCGTTGCGAAAGGAGGAATGGCCCGAAGAACGCTCGCTCCATCGGGAACTGCTGGTCGAGCAACATGCCCATCAGCAGTGCCAGAGGATCGACCGCCAGCAGCCGGTTGGCGTCCTCGTTTTCGGTCCAATGGAGGGCATCAACCGCCGCCATGTCACTCCCGGTCGTAGTTTGAATCAACGTAGTCGTCTTGTGACCATATCGTCATGTTCCGAGGGTGATTCCCGACATCTCTTCGAGGGCCTTCACCAGTGCGTGGTTGCCGTCGCCGCCCAGCCCCCGACGCTGCAAAGCCCGGTACATCTGGAACACCAGACCGGTACCGACAACGGGTGCTCCCAATTCGTCTGCGGCTTCGAGCACGAGACGAAGGTCTTTCTGCTGGAGGTCGATTGTGAAGCCCGGTCGCCAATCGCGAACAATCATCTGCGGACCCCGATTGGAGAGCATCCACGACCCGGCCGCTCCCCCGGCGACGGCACTCAGTGTCTTCTCGAGATCCAGTCCGCCGGCCTCAGCGAAAAGGAGAGCCTCCGATACCGCCAGCTGGGTGCCGACCACCAGAATCTGATTGACCAGCTTCACCAACTGCCCGGCACCCGTAGGGCCAACATGGGTGATGGTGGTTCCGAACGCCTCCAGGAATGGCACCGAACGTTCGAACTGGTCGGCGTCACCGCCGATCATGATCGAGAGGGTGCCGCGCGCCGCTCCCTCGCTGCCGCCGCTGACCGGGGCGTCGAGCCAGAAGGCGCCCAGGTCGCCAACCTCCTCGGCGAAGCGCAGGGTGGCCGACGGGCTGATCGTGGAATGATCGATGACGAGCTGCCCTTCGCCCAGACCGGACAACACGCCCTGACCCCCGTGCAGCACCGCCTCGACGTCGGGCGTGTCGGAGACGCAAATCATGGTGATATCGCAGGACTCGGCCACCGCCTTCGGCGAATCCACCGCCGTCGCGCCCACCGCGGCCAGCTCATCCGCCCGGGACGTAGTGCGGTTCCACACGGTGACGTCGTGGCCCTTCTCCACGAGGTTGCGGGCCATGCCCGATCCCATGATCCCAAGTCCGATGAATCCGATCCTCTCGCTCACAAACCCTCCATTGGCGCTACCCACACGACGCTACCTCCCTGAACCCCCTTATCGCGCGCTGAAGTCCGACCGGGGGGCAAGAGAACGACACGCGAAAACACGAACCGGTCAGGGGGCGGCGCCGATGAAGATCAACCTCGCCAGGTCGGCTTCCAACGCAATCTCGGTCTCATCGACCCGCACAACGGTCACGGGCGAGTGCTGACCGACGCGCACCATTCGCCCCGGTTCGATTCCGTAGGCGCGCAGGAGTTCCCGGTGTCCGGTGGTCATGTTCTCCGCGAAACCGGCGATCGCCACATCCTCACCGAGCGCAGCAACGTCGAGTGTGGCCGCCACGATCGTTTCTGGTTTGCGTGAGGAAAACAACTTGGCGAGCAGCCCGGCCGAACGAGACCTTCCAATGTCGACGGTCGTATACCCGCATTCCGGGCAGCAGGCCAGAGTGCACGCACCGTGCATGGGACAACTTCCACAGGCGATTTCGATGTCCGGATCGAAACGGGCGCCGCAGAGCGGACAAGACATCGAGCGACTCATGCTCCCCATCCCACGAACTCGAGTGCACGACTGAGCAGGCCGCCGATCAGGATGGCCAGCGGGAAGACAAGAGCCGTCACCGCCGCCGCCGTCTTTGCTCCGCGTTCTTTGGCGATCATCAGCACGCTGGCCACGCATGGGACGAACAACGTGATGGTGGTCATGCTCACGACGATTTGGAGCGGTGTGAGTAGCCCGGCGCCGGCAATAAGGAACAGGCCGGTGGCGCCGAAATCTCGCCGGAAGAACCCCATCATGAAGGCGGTAGCCGCCTCGGCGGGCAACCGGAGCCAGTCGACCACGAGCGGTTCTGCCACACCGACCAGCCATTGAAGAGCATCTAGCCGATCGAGCGCGAACAGCAGCACCGAGCCGACCAGAAACAAAGGCAGGACCTCCCGGAGATACCACTCGACCCTGGCCACCGTTTTCAGCACGAGGGGGCGCATCGGCGGGCGACGCATCGGTGGCAGTTCGGCGACGAACACCGAGCGGTCGCCAGGCACCAGACGAGCGGCCAGCCAGCCAACAGCCACCAACACGCCGGCCACCACGAACCCCCAAATCATCAATGCAGTCATCGAGATGCCGCCCACCATGCCCATCACCACGCCCAGTTGAGCACTGCACGGCACACCGAGTGCGAGCAACAGGATGACCAACAACCGGTCGCGTTTCGAGGACAGAATCCGAGTCGTCATTGTGGCCATCGTCACGCAGCCGAGTCCCAGCACCATCGGCACCACCGCCGTGCCGTTGAGGCCCATCGCCTTGAAGATCCGGTTCGTGAGGACCGCAAGGCGTGGAAGGTATCCCGAGTCCTCCAGCAGCCCGAAGGCGAAGAAGAAGGTTGCCACGATCGGCAGGATCAGAGCCAGTGCATAGGTCATCCCCATGGTCCACAGGCCGTATTCGCCCACCAGGAGGTCACGGAGCCAGTCCAAGGCTACGATCCGGTCGAGACCCGCGCTGAGCCAGGGATTGATGTATTCACCGAAGAGCGCCCCTTCGAGCCAGCCGACGAGTGTTCCTGCCCCGAAGACCCCGACGAACCAGTAGAGCCCGAAAAGCACAGCAGCCAGCAGCGGAATGCCCCACACCGGGTGGGTCGTCAGGCGACTGATCCGGCGGTTGCGAATCTGCTCACCAATCACCGAAGTCCCGATGCCATCTGCCAACAGCGAGTCAACGATCGCGATCCGAGCAGCGAGGATCGCAGACGAGAGCGATGATCCGAGTTCCTCAGCTGCATTCTTTCGGAGGCGAACCATCTCACCGACCCGACGGCCGTCCAGATGGTCACGAACCCACTCGTCCGCGACCGGGTCCCCGGCCAGGAAAAGAAGCGCGACCGACCGCTCGCTGAGAGAACCATCGGGAAGGATTTCGGCAAGTCGGCGAAGGGCTGCTTCGATCGGCTCGGGATACCCGACACGAATGGAAGGAGTCCGGGGAGCGCGCATGGCCTCTTCGAGGGTTCCGATTCCCTCACCACGCACTGCAGTTGTTGCGACAACCGGGATACCGAGAAGGCGGGAGAGTTCCTCGGCCCGATCGGGCATGCCGCGGTCTTCGGCCTCGTCGGCCATGTTGAGCGCCAATGTGAGCGGCAGGCCCATCTCGGCGAGTTGCACGGTCACGAGAAGAGTCCGGCGCAGGTTCTTGGCATCGCCTACCTGCAGCACCCCGACGGGAGCGGAGTCGAGGAGCACGCGCACCGTTGCCTGCTCATCCTCGGTCCGGGAAGGGAACGAGAGGATTCCGGGCGAGTCGATGAACGTGTCATCGAGACGGCGCCCGAAAGCACGGACGATCTCAACCGTCGTGCCGGGATAATTGGCGGCGATTACTCGATGACCGGTGAGTGCCTCGAACAGCGTCGATTTGCCGACGTTGGGATGACCAACAAGGGCTACGACTCCTGCCTTTCGAGGTGTCTCCCCTGCCATCGGAGTCTGGCGATGACCTCCCATGACGGCCTCATGGTCGCCGACTCGGTCGGGTGACCATAGGGTCGGAAGGTCCGGCTCCGGGGGCGTTCGGCCCGAGGTCCCGAACCCCTGTCGGAAACCGCGGCGAATCGCTAGCTAACCGTGTCCACCGATGTTGATCGGCCATCCTTGCGAAACGCCAGCAAGGCTCCGCCGCCGAACAAGCCGAACTGGGCGACCAGGATCGCCGCACTCATCCACCAGATTGCCGAACGTTCGGACTCGATTCGTGTGTCGAGCAGTTGCCGCTGGGATTCGACGCCATCGATGGCAGTGGCAGTGGTCGCTCGATACTGATTGAGCAACTCCAGTCCGTCGGCGAGCTGCGCACGTGCCGCGCCGACTTCGACGACCAGATCACCGGCCTGATCGGCCAGCCGATCGAGTCCGTCCGCAACCTCCTCGATGAGCACGGCCTGGGCTCGAACCTGTTCGGGAAGGGTCTCGATAGAACTTGCCACACCGGCGAGCGACTCATCAAACGGGACATCCGGATCGTACGGTACGCCGACGAAGCTCAAGGCTCCGAGGGCTCCATCGATCACGTCCGCTACCTGTATCAGAGCCGGCATTGCCTCTTGCAGCGACTCGACGATGCGCGGAAGGTCCTCTCCGCTGATCTCCGCCAATTTCCGTAGTCCGATCTCGGCGCCATCGATGGTGGAGATCGAATCGAACGCGACGTCCTCGACGGCCACAAGGCTGCCGGCCAGCTGGTCCACAATCGAGGCAACGATGGCGACCGTGTCATCGGCCGTGCGGAGAGCTTCACCACTGGCGGCGAGCGCCTGGTCGAGCGAGCCGGACCGGTCGACGACGGCAGCCCGCAACTGCCCTGAGGCAACCATCGCCGCCGAAACGCCTCCGACGGCCACCAGCATCCCGAGCACACCCACGAATCGCGTCCACCGCATGAAGGCGATGGTACCCAGCAGGGATCGGCTACCCCGTTTCTCCGCAACTAACCTGCCGAGGCAATGCCGGTGCTGACTTCGAAGATCGACACACGTTCCACTGAGTATCTGTCAAACCGTGCAGCCATGATCGAACGGCTGACGGAGTTCGAGCAACTCATGAACACGTCGCGCCTCGGTGGTGGCCCGAAGTACGTCGAGCGGCATCACAGTCGCGGCAAGCTCCTGGCGCGAGAGCGAATCGAGTTGCTGCTAGATCGTGACACGCCGTTCCTCGAGTTGTCCTCGCTGGCCGGATGGGGGACGGACTTCCCGATTGGCGCCAACCTCGTCACCGGCATCGGGGTCGTCTCCGGAATCGAGGTCGCCATCAGCGCCAACGACCCGACGAGCCGGGCGGGTTCGTCCAACCCGATTTCGCTCCCCAAGAGCCTTCGCATTCAAGACATCGCCCGGCAGAACCGGCTCCCCCTCATTAATCTGGTTGAGTCGGGCGGGGCAGATCTCCCGACCCAGGCGGATGTCTTCCTGGTCGGCGGTAAGTGGTTCCGAAACCTGACGCAGATGTCCAAACTCGGCATCCCGACGATCGCCCTCGTGTTCGGGAACTCAACCGCCGGCGGCGCGTACGTCCCCGGCATGGCCGACTATGCCGTCATGGTCAAGGAGCGAGCGAAGGTGTTTCTCGGCGGACCCCCGCTCGTCAAAATGGCGACGGGAGAGGATTCGACCGACGAGGAACTCGGTGGGGCCGAGATGCATTCGAGGATCTCAGGACTCTCCGACTACCTGGCGGCCGACGAATACGATGCAATCCGCATCGGGAGAGAAATCGTCAACCATCTCAACTGGCGCAAATCCGGCTACGGACCGAACCAGCCGCCGGACGAGCCGCGGTATGACCCTGAGGACCTGTTGGGAATCATTTCGGCCGATCTCAAGGTGCCTTTCGACATGCGAGAGGTGCTCGCTCGCGTACTCGACGGATCACGTTTTGATGAATACAAGTTCGCCTACGGAACGTCGCTGGTCACGGGGTGGGGATCGATCCATGGCTTTCCGGTTGGGATCGTCGCCAACCAGCACGGCGTCTTGTTCAGCGAAGAAGCCAAGAAGGCGACAGAGTTCATCCAACTCTGCAACCGCTACGACGCACCGATCGTTTTCATCCACAACACCACCGGATACATGGTCGGCAAGGAGTATGAGCAGGGTGGAATGATCAAAGACGGGGCCAAAATGGTAAATGCGGTAGCCAACAGCGAGGTCCCGCACATCTCGTTGATGGCAGGTTCGTCGTACGGGGCCGGCAACTACGGAATGTCCGGCCGGTCGTTCGATCCCCGGTTTGTCTTCGGATGGCCCGGTCACAAGGTCGCCGTGATGGGCGGTGAGCAACTGGCCGGCGTGATGTCGATCATCACTCGGGTCGGCGCAGCCGCCCGCGGGCAGGAAGTCGATGAGGCTGCGGAAGAGCAGCGTCGCCGCGCCATCGAGGAACAGATCGAGCGGGAAGCGCTTGGCTACTACTCGACCGGCCGCGTCCGCGACGATGGAATCATCGACCCGCGCGACACGCGCACGGTCCTCGGGATCGCCCTCTCCGCGGTTCATTCGGCCCCGGTCAAGGGCACCGGCGAGTTCGGGGTCTTTCGAATGTGAAACGGGTCAAATCACCTTCTCGCGCGGGATTCACACCCTATGACGTGGGATTCCCGCGCGAAAACGGGAGTTGGACGTGATGCGGTTCAGCAAGATCCTCGTTGCGAACCGGGGCGAGATCGCCCGACGGGTGTTCAGGACCTGTCGTTTGATGGGCATCGCGACGGTAGCGGTCTATTCAGACGCCGACCGCCACGCACCTTTCGTCTCAGAAGCAGACGAAGCAATCGAGCTCCCGGGCGCCGCTCCTGCCGATACCTACTTGCGCGGCGACCTGGTCATAGACGCCGCACTCAAGACGGGCGCACAGGCCATCCACCCCGGATACGGTTTCCTAGCCGAAAACGCTGCCTTCGCGACTGCTTGCGCGAAGGCGGGCATCATCTTCATCGGACCCTCGCCCGAAGCGATCGCATCCATGGGCTCGAAGGTGGAGGCACGTCGCCTCATGCTGGCCGCCGGCATTCCCGTGGTTCCTGGAGAGGAGATCGCCGGACTCGACACGGCGACGGTGGCAACTACTGCAGCCCGGATCGGTTATCCGATCCTCGTGAAGGCCTCTGCGGGTGGCGGTGGGAAAGGTATGCGCATCGTTCGGGATGCGGCCGAACTCGAAAAGTCCATGGCGGCTGCCGGCCGGGAAGCGCAGTCGGCATTCGGCGACGAAACGCTCTTCCTCGAGCGCTACATCGAGGAACCACGCCACATCGAGGTCCAGATACTCGGCGATTCGTTTGGCACGATGGTGAGCCTCTTCGAACGCGAGTGCTCGATACAGCGCCGCCATCAGAAGATCATCGAGGAATCACCCTCCCAGGTCGTAGACGATGTCCAGCGCGCCGCCCTTGGTGAGACGGCGGTGAGAGCCGCAGAGGTGGTTGGCTACCTGGGGGCCGGGACCGTCGAGTTTCTTCTCGACCCCGGAGGCGAGTTCTTCTTCCTCGAGATGAACACCCGACTCCAGGTGGAACACCCTGTCACGGAACTCGTGACGGGCATCGACCTTGTCAGAGCCCAGATCCGAATCGCCGAAGGGCATCCGCTCGACCCGGAGGTGATCGGAGCGACGACCAGCGGCCACGCCATCGAAGCGCGCCTCTACGCGGAAGATCCTCGACACGAGTTCTTGCCCACCACCGGTACGCTGCACCGATTCGAGCTCACCGAACCCGAAACGTCCGTCCGTGTCGACACCGGAGTCGAAAACGGCTCCGAGGTGTCGATTCACTACGACCCGCTGCTGGCCAAGCTGGTCGTGCATGCACCAACCAGGGATGAGGCAGCCGGGCGCCTGGCGGCAGCACTGGCACGTGCACAAATCCACGGGCTCTACACCAACCGGGAACTCCTGGTCAGGATTCTGCGCCATCCGGAATTCCTGGCCGGCCGGACCGACACCCACTTCCTCGACCGACACGACCCGGCCGAGCTGGGAGCACCCCTGGCGGATCCGGCGTCAGAGCGAATGCACGCATTGGCTGCCGCCCTGGCCGGCCAGTACGACGCACGGTCTGGAGCCACCCTTCTGAAGACGATCCCCTCCGGATGGAGAAACAGCCCATCGCAGCTCCAGAACTTCAGCTTCCGGGGACAAAGTGGAGACATCGAGGTGGGCTACCGGTTCGATCGCCGGGGCCTGAGCGTGTGTCTCAGCGGCGAACCGGTACCGGCTGTGCTCCGATCATGCTCGGCCGCGTCCGTCGAGATCGAAATCAACGGAGTACTGCGGGCTTTCGCCACGCACCAGAACGGCGAGACCTGGTATGTAGACAGCGTATTGGGGCATTCTGCACTTCTGGAACTCCCTCGATTCCCGGAAGCGGCCGCGCATGAGGAACCGGGTTCGCTGTTGTCTCCGATGCCTGGGAGGGTTGTCTCCGTTGCAGTACGGGAAGGCGACCGGGTCACCCAGGGCGAAGTGCTGGTGGTCATCGAGGCCATGAAGATGGAGCACTCCGTTCGTGCTCCGACAACCGGTCTGATCACGTCGGTCCGGATCGAACCGGAGGACCAGGTCCTTGCCGACCAGATCCTCATCGTCGTAACCACCGTTGAGACCCCGACGGAAGACGGGCCATGAACAATCGTCGACCGGCTGGAACCCGGCTCCATGAGCCCAGCACCACCCTGAAAACCACCCGTCAAACCCTCCGGGCACTCGTTGAGTACAAACCCGAGGAGACCGATGTCTTCCAGGAGGCTATTGTCACCGTCCGATTGACCATGATGCGCATGGGGGCCATCGCGTCGGCCTTGACCGCTTTGGTGATCTTCACATCCGGCCTCTTCACGGGAAGTACCGATCAGCTCTTAGAATCTATAACGCCGGCCATCGTTGCGATCCTCTTCGGCTGGCAAGCCTTATCCGGCGGCCGGCAGATTGTCCTGAGTTTGATCGTGTCGCTCATCTCGGTCGTGATCACGTACCCCCTCGTCGGCACGGCCGCCACGCTGCTGCCGGCATCTCTGGCGTTGGTCATAATCGGCGGTATAGGGCTGCTGTTCGTCGACACGAGGCGCCTCGCGTATGTGATCGGGGTCGGTGCCCTTCTTGTGCTGGCCGGTTTTCTATGGGCGGAGGAGGGGGTGGCCACGGCCGCGACCATCGTGACCGGATTCTGTTTGGTGGCTCTCATCATGCTGTCCGTCCGGCTGGCGACATCAGTGTCGGCCGGCCGGTACGTTCGGCTATTTGAAGACAGCCCTGTTGCGCTCCTAGAACAGGACTGGGGCGCGACGTTGCGAGCGGTGGAGAACCTGGGGATCGAGGATCCGCAGGAACTGCGGAAGTACCTCCTCGCCCGCCCGGAACTGGTCGCCGATCTCGCGGCCGGCATCGTCTACGTGCGCGTCAATGCTGCGGCTGCCGAACTGCTCGGGCTCGACGACCCGGCCGCTTTGGTTGGCCCGATGTCGCCCACCAGGGTGAACGAGACATCCATGGAGGCCCTGGTCTCCGAAGTCGTGGCGATGACTGAAGGCAGACTGACCTTCGAGTGCACCTATGAAACGGTGACGTTCAACGGTGACCAGCTCTGGGTCGACGTCCGGTGGATTCGACCGCTCCGCGTCGGGCCGAATCCCGACCGTTTGGTGATTGCAGTCCACGACATCACGGAAGAGATGCGCGTCCGCCGCGGGATGGCCGACTTGATCCGCTCGAAGGACGAATTCATCGCCTCGGTGAGCCACGAACTGCGCACCCCACTTACGGCCGTGGTCGGCCTGGCCGGAGAACTCGCTGACGGGTCTATGGAGTTCTCTGATTCGGAACGGGCTGAACTGCTTGACCTCATTGCAGCTCAATCGCGCGAGATGGCGTTCATCGTTGAGGACCTGCTCGTTGCGGCCCGTGCCGATATCAACCAGATCAGCATCGCCCCCGAGCGATTCAAGGTCGCAGAGAACGTCGAGCGAATCGTCACAGAGTTCGGATGGGACGATTCGATCACACGACCGGTCGGCGACTGCGAGGTGCTCGCCGATCCGGTCCGGTTCCGCCAGATCGTCAGGAACCTCATAGCTAATGCGCACCGCTACGGGGGGACGAGGCGACGTATCGTCGGCAGCCACGACGACGATGTCGTTACGATCGAAGTGCGCGACGATGGCCCGGGAATCCCAGACGAGGACCGCGAGCGGATCTTCGAACCGTACGCGAGGGCGCACGCCCGGCCGGGCGTTACCGCCTCCGTGGGGCTCGGACTTGCCGTGTCTCGCCGGCTGGCAAAACTCATGGCAGGAGACCTGGTCTACGACTTCGACGAAGAGAGCAGCGAAAGTGTGTTCCGCCTCACCCTTCCGTCTGGGCAACCGGGAATGAGCGACGTGTCCTGCGGCTAGGCTCGCCGCCAGGAGGTCGCATGATCATCAGCATCGAGTATTGCGCTCAATGACGGTATCTTGACCGTGCGGTTCGCATGGTCGAGCAGTTACTGACCGAGTTTGAGGAGCAGACGCAGGCCGTCACGCTGATCCCTTCGCGCGGAGGCGTGTTCGAAGTAGTCGTTGATGGGACGCTGATCTACTCGAAAAAGGCCACGGGGCGCCACGCCGAATACCAGGAGATCGCCGACCAGATCCGCTGAGCATTAGCCCGCAGGATCATGCACTTCGAAGACGCCGACAGATTCTCCGCAATGCTGTGTATCGAAAACGCGCTATTGCATTGCCGAGAAAACTCTGAGGCGGCAGGCCGGATGGGTCTTCAGCGACGGGTCAGAGCGTAGAAGGCCACGGCCGCGGCCGACCCGACGTTGAGGGAGTCAACCCCATTCTGCATGGGGATGACCACCCGTTCGTCGACCGCAGCCAGTGCCGCGTCCGACAGCCCGGGCCCCTCTGCGCCGAGGAGGATGGCGAACTTCTCATCCGGCGGGATCACGATCTGATCAATCGGGGTGGCCGTCGCATCCGGTGTCAGGGCTGCGATCCGGAACCCGGCCCTGCGAACGGGATCGAGACCCATCGGCAGCCTGTTGATCCGCGCATGCGGAAGGGCGAATGCTTCGCCCATTGCCACCCGGAGCGACCTTCGATAGAGGGGATCACAGCTCCTCGGGTCTAGGAGCAGTCCATCCATCCCGAGGCCGGCGGCCGCCCGAACGATGACTCCAAGGTTGGTCGGGTTCGTCACGTTTTCGAGTACGACGATCCGGCGCGCCGCCGCCAGCACCTCCTCCGGATATGGAAGTTCCTTGCGGTAGAACACGGAGATGAGACCTCGATGCAGGTGGATGCCCGTGACCTCGAGTACAACGTCTGGACCCGCGAAGTAGTGGGGAACGTCGGGAGGGACCATCGCCGGGATCGGCTCACCCCGGGTGGCGTCGATCAGTAGCGACTTGAGCCGGTAGCCCGCCAGGAGGGCACGCTCGACGACCAGGGCCCCCTCGGCGATGAACACGCCGGCCAGGTCGCCGCCGGGCGACTCCCGCTGCCGGCGCAGTTGATGGTCGCGCAACCCGATGTAGTCGAGGATCCGCGGGTCGGCCGGGTCGATGATTGAAATCTTCACGAGTCGGCGGGCCCGATCGCCATGCCGGCAACGGGAACGCGCCGGGTCACGTCCGGAGCCGTTCTGGCCGGATGGCCGCCTCGACCTGCGCCGGAAGACCCATAGGAAAGCCGGCTCCGATCGCCAGGGAAGTTGCGATACGCGCCATTGCCGGCGACGTCATTATCCCGAACCCGCCCTGCCCGGCCAGCCAGATGAAGTCGGGCACATCCGGGTCCGGCCCCACCACCGGCAAGCGATCAGGAGCAAAGGTCCGCAACCCTGCCCATGCCCGACGAACGTGGCGAATCTCGAGCGTTGTGGCCGCCTGAATCCTCTCGATTGCGCGAGCCACATCGATCTCCTCAGCGCGCACGTCGTGCGGATACGTCGGGGTCTGGTCGGCCGGCGAGCCGAGCAGTTGCGGCCCTTCAGGTTCGAAGTAAAACTGCTCGTCGATGTCGATCACGGCGGGCCACCGTCGGACATCATGATCCGACGGGCCAGCGAACGTGAAGGCCGTTCTTCGCAACGGCGCCAGCCCGACGGGCCGAACGCCGGCCAGACCGGCGATCTGATCCGCCCACGCTCCTGCCGCATTGATGAGCACCGGTGTGGTGAAGCGCTGTTCACCGGCGGTGACGTTCCAGCCGGAGTCTCCGTGTTCTATTCCGATGACGGGAGCGCCCGTGACCACCTCTCCCTGGCGACCACGTATCCCGCGAAGGAAGCCCTGCAGGAGCGCGTCGACATCGATCGTGTAGCCGCCGGGTTCGAGGACCGCGACATCCACGTAGCCCGGTCGCAACACCGGACACAGCTCCACGGCTTCCTGTTTGTCGATCATCCGGACGGAAGGGATCTCGGTGCGGGCGGCCGCGGCAGCAGTTTCGACGGCTTCCCGCTGATCTTGTCGACCGATGAGCAAGATGCGGCGAGGCGCAACCAGAGGGACGTTGGTGAAGCCATCGGGAGGTTCTTCGAAGAAAGACCGGCCCCCTGCAACGATAGGCCGGATGACCGCTGCCTCCCAGGCCTCGGTGAACAATGCGGCCGATCGACCGGTGGTGTGGTAACCGCACTGAGACTCCTGTTCGAGCAGGACGACGCGACCGTGGGCGGCGAGTTCGTAGGCGGCCGACGCTCCGGCGATGCCGCCGCCGACCACGAGGAAATCTGCGGTGTTCATTGCATCCATCGTGGCAGGTTTCTGATGTGTATTTGGCGCAGACTCCCATACACTTCGTCATGGAGGTGCCAATGGCCGTTCGATTTGATGCGATGGGAATCATCGTCGAGGACATGCGGAAGAGCCTGGCGTTCTACGAGCTGCTCGGACTCGAAACTCCGCCCGGATCACATCACGAGGGGCACGTCGAGTTGAACCTCGCCCGCGGACTACGACTGATGCTCGACACCGTCGACGTCGTCAGATCGTTCTCGCAATGGGAAACGCCGACGGGCGGTCATCGCATAGCACTGGCCTTCCTGTGCGGTTCGCCGGAGGAAGTCGACGACCAACACGGATTCATAGTCGCCGCCGGGCATCGAAGTCACGTTGCCCCGTTCGACGCCCCGTGGGGCCAGCGGTATGCCACCGTCCTCGATCCCGACGGCAACCCGGTTGACCTGTTTGCTCCGCTCCGCGAGATGGATTCCACTGTCTAACCCCTGCCCGCCGGCAGAAGCGGCAGTCTCCCCGCTAGTCACCCGGTGCGACATCCTCGTCGTGTGCCGTTGCGCGCAACCGCTCCAGGACCTGCGACCGGGCACCGGGCGCTCCGAAACCGGTGACGATGTCGCCGTCCTGGAGGGCCGTGTTGCCCTCAGGAACCAGCACGGCCCGACCGCGCCGGATGGCCACCAACGTGCAACCAGCCGGCCAATGGACCTCTTTCACCTGCCTGCCGTCGGCCATCGACCCGGCCGGAATGTGAAACTCGAAGAATTCGGCGTCCGGCCGCGTCCAGAGGCGCTGGCGCTTGCGCAACAGTTCTGTCTCTGTGACCCCGGTCAGTGCGTGGTGGTAGGCCTTGACGGCGGTTTCGCGCCGGAACATCCCCACCAGGCGGGTCGGATCATCTTCGGAGACGACCGGCAGTCTCCCGACGCCGAGGCTGGCCATGCGCTCGAGTGCCAGCGATACGGGCGTTCCCGGTGTCACCGTGACGGGACGCGGGGTCATGGCTTCGGCGGCGGTCACCTGATCCGACGGGCCACCCGTCCGCAGAATGTCCGTGACTGTGAGAATGCCGACGAGGCGATCTGTATCGTCGGCGACCGGCAGCCCGTGGTGACGGTGCTGGTCGAGCATTGCCTGCACCTCGCCGGTCGTCATCCCTGGTCGGAGGACCTCGCTCCACGGGGTCATCACCTCGCCGACCGCCACTGTGTCGAGCAGGTCGACATCGCTGGTACGAAGTAATCGGATGCCCCTTCGCACCAGCGGGATGGTGTAGACGCTCTCCTTGTGAATGCGATCGGCGATAGCGGTCGACAAGGAGGTGGCCAACATGAGTGGCAGCACGAGACCGTAGTCGCCGGTCAACTCGAACACGATGAGAATCGACGTGAGCGGTGCGCGCGCCACCGCGGCGAACATTGCGGCCATCCCCACTACTGCAAACGCGCCCGAGTCGAGTTGAGAGAACCCCCAGACCGGCTCAACGAGCACGGCAAATGCAGCGCCGAGCGCCGACCCGATGAAGAGCGCCGGCATGAAATGGCCGCCCGAGGCCTGAGAACCGAGGGTCCCTGCCGTCGCCAGGATCTTCAGGCCGACCAGCAACAGCAGAACCCACCAGGCGATATCCATGATCCCGCCGCCCACGAGTTGCTGGATGAAGTCCTGACCGGTGCCGAGGACCCTCGGCTCGATCGTCACGATGGCGGCTACCGGAATCCCGAACGCCAGCGGACGCAACCATGTCCGCCTCTCGAACTGAGCGAACGGTGTGTGAACCGAGTCGAACGTCTTCAGGAAGAGAAACCCAAATCCCGCGGCCAGCAATCCCAGAATCACATAGAGCATGAGTTCCGTTGGATCGCCAAGACTGTGAGGCTGGACAGACAGAATCCGGTCCTCCCCGACAATCGACCTGGCGGTCACAGCGGCAGTTACGGAGGCAATGACCACCGCGTTGAGGTGGCGAATGGCGAAGTTGCCGAGGATCACCTCCATCGCGAACAACATCCCGGCAATGGGCGCATTGAAGGATGCTCCGATCCCGGCCCCCGCCCCCGCCGCCACGAGGCTGCGCACCTGGTCTTCTCCGAGACCCGAATAGCGTCCGATCGATGAACCGATTGCCCCACCGACCATCACCGTTGGACCCTCCCGCCCGGCCGAACCGCCACTGCCCAGAGTCAATGCGGTGGCGAGAATCTTGAGATAGCTGGAACGGGTAGGCACGTAGCCGGATCGAACCGCCAGACCGGCGGTCGTCTCCGGAACGCCGCTGCCGCGCAACTCAGGAAAGCGCTGTGCCAGAGCCCAGGCTGCGAACAGCCCGACCGGGACGGTGAGCAGCGGCACGAAGCGCCCCCACGACAGAGAATCGTCCATCCAAGTGACGCCGTCGCGAACGAGTTCGATGCTCCCGATCATTGCGGCCCCGCCCAGGCCGGCCAGCACCCCGACAACGAGCGACAACCCGATGAACACGGCCGTCGTCTGGCGGCGAACGAGGGCACGGAGGCGTTGCTTCACTCTGACCCAACCTAGTGGCGCAGGTGGAGCCAATCGCTGTCTGCGCTAACCGCGGTCGCGAAGAACTCTCCGGAGGATCTTCCCGGATGCCGACTTCGGGATCTCATCGATAAACTCGAAGACCCGGATCTGCTTGTAGTGCGCGACGCGACCCGCCACGAATTCCTGGAGGTCCTGTGCCGTGACGACCGCACCCGGTTTGGCCACCACGAAAGCCTTAGGCAGCTCACCCGCCTCCAAATCGGGAATCGGAACGACGGCCACGTCCGCAACGGCAGGGTGGGTGAGCAGCAGAGCTTCGAGTTCGGCTGGTGCCACCTGGAACCCCTTGTACTTGATCAACTCCTTGAGCCGATCGACGATGAAGTAGTGCCCGTCGGCATCGACGTGGCCGATGTCGCCGGTGTGCAGCCAGCCTTCTTCGTCGATGGTGGCTGCGGTGGCGACCGGGTTGTTGAGATACCCCATCATCACCTGCGCACCACGGATCCAGATCTCCCCATCGCCGTCGAGGCCGAGATCGGCTCCCGACTCCGGGTCGACGATCCGGCACTCGGTGTTCGGCAGCAACACGCCGATGGATCCAGCTTTGAACCCCCCCATCGGGGTGGCGTGCGTGACCGGGCTCGTCTCAGTGAGGCCGTATCCCTGGACGACCTCGCATCCAATCCGCGCCGAGGCTTCGGCGGCGACCTCAGCTCCGAGCGGTGCGGCACCTGAGAACACCTGCCTGGCGGCAGAGAGGTCGTATTCGTCGACCAGCGGGTGCTTGGCCAGGGCCAGCACGATCGGCGGTACGAGGTAGTACCGCGTCACTGCGTGGTCCTGGCAGATCTGAAGGAATTGAGCGAGGTCGAACCTGGGCATTGTCACGAGGGTCGTTCCCTGTGCAAGGGCACCGTTCATCAGAACCTGCATCCCGTAGATGTGGAAGAAGGGAAGAATCCCGATGCCAACGTCGTCCGCCTCTATCTCGAGAACGACCTGGCTCTGCTCGAGGTTGGCGACGAGATTTCGATGCGTGAGCATCACCCCTTTGGGCAGGCCCGTCGTCCCACTCGAATACGGAAGCACGACAACTTCCTCAGAGGGGTTCAGCGGCGCGTGCTCGCCAAGCGGAGCGCCGAACAGCTCACTCAGCTGCGCCGCGCCTTCGGTCGGGTCGATCGTGAAGACATTCTCCAGCCCGGCCCCAGCCGCCGCTTCCCTGGCGACATCGATAATCGTGCCGATCGTCACTAGATACGAGGCGCCCGAGTCCTCCAACTGAAACCTCACCTCTTCGGCGGTGTAGGTCGGGTTGAGGGTGGTCACCGTTCCGCCTGCCATCGCCGCGCCGTGGAATGCCACCGCGTACTCCGGGAGGTTCGGCGCCAGGATGGCGAGTACGTCACCCTGGCCGAAGCCCCGCTCGCGCAATCCGCCCGCCAAAGAACGGATGGCAGCATCGAGCTGCCCGAAGGTCAGCGTCCGGCCGGTCGGGCCGTCGATCAACGCCGGCTTGTCCGGGTTGGCACTCGCCGCCGCCAACACGTAGGTCGTGATGGGCACGTCGGGGATTGAGACGTCGGGATACGGGCTGGTGTAGATCATCGAGCACTCCGCGCAGTTGGGCGATCATATTCGCACGGCCACGGCTCAGCCGCCACGGAAGTCCCGACGGCTTCGTGACTAGTCATTCAGAGTGAAAGTTGAATGCTCATCGCGAAAGTGAAGCCGAGTGCCGACCGGACCCATGTTGCCAAGAAAAGACTCTCGCCGGGGACGGGCGAAATGAAGAGCCGATCGTGCTACCGGGCTGGGGCATGATCGGCTCTTCATAGGTCGTAGGGAAGTTCTACGTTCTGAGTTCTAGGTTCTACCGTGCTCAAGGCTCGGGAGCTAGTGGCCGACGGCTCCAAACACCACCCTGCCGTCGACTTCTGCCCGGTCGACTTCACCAAGGAAGCGGAGATGCTCGATATGGGCGAACGTCTCGCTCTCCGCCATGAAACCCCACGAACGTTTCGGGAATAGCTCCTCTGCCAGGTTCTCGACCGTCATCGGGCCGGAGGCTTCGACGATGTGCCGGAGCTGATCGAGGCGCTCCTCGTGGTGATTTTTGATCGAGGCCGCCCGACCGGCGAGGTCGGCGATCGGGTCGCCGTGAGCCGGAAGCACCAACCCAACACCGGGCAAAGCGACCGCCTTGTCGAGGCTGGCCACATAGTCGGCCAGTGGGTCGGGGCCGGCGCCGATTCCGGCTATGTGCGGCGTGATGCTCGGCAAGACGTGGTCACCGCTGAACAGCACCCCCGTCTCCGGCTCGAACCAACACAGATGATCCGCCGTGTGCCCCGGCGTATGGACCGCCCGCAAGGTGCGGCGACCGAGCTGAAGCTCTTCGCCATCGATCAGTCGCCTGGTCGGGGATGGCGTCGGATACATGCGATGGCCGACATTGCGCATCCACCATCCGCGGGCGCGGGCGCGGATCGAACGGTGCTGCGACGCTCCGTGCCACGGCATCCGGCCGGCCCGGGCCTCAGCATGCCGTGCCATCTCATCCTCGTCGAGCGCCAGATGGTCGTCGGGAGTCCACCAGATTTGGAACGCCGTGTGGGTCAGCAGATCGGCGCCCGACTCGGCCATGAGCCTGGCTGCATTTCCGAAATGATCGGGATGCGAATGTGTGACCATGATCGTGTGGATCCTGGCGATCGGGACACCGGCAGCACCTAATCCACGGCGGATCGCCGACCAGGCCGACCTGCCGGGCAAGCCCGTGTCGAGAACGGCGGCGCCGCGATCATCCTCGAGTACATACATGTTCGTATGCCCGAGACCGGTGAAGTTGATCGGAAGCTGCACTCTGATGACCCCGGGCGCGACCTCTTTCGGGTCGGGAGAAGGGGGCGCGGCTTCCTCTTTCATCAGTACGACTTCGGAAGCCCGAGGGAATGCTGAGCAACGAAGTTGAGGATCATCTCGCGGCTGATTGGAGCGGTTCTCAACAGGCGAGCATTCCCCCACATGTCGGCGAGACCGTATTCGGAGGTCAGGCCGTTTCCTCCGTGCGTCTGGATCGATAGGTCGAGCGCCTCGAGTGCCGCCTCGCCGGCGGCATATTTGGCCATGTTGGCGGCTTCTGCCGCATCATGTCCGTGGTCGTATTGCCAGGCGGCCTTGTAGGTCATGAGCTTGGCGAGTTCCACCTCGACCTTGGCCTTGGCGAGCGGGTGAGCGATCCCCTGGTGGGCACCAATAGGGACGTCCCACACTTTTCGTTGACGGGCGTAATCGGCTGCTTTGTCGAGCGCATAGCGGCCGATACCCGCTCCGATAGCGGCCCCGGTGATGCGCTCGGGATTGAGGCCCTGGAAGACCTGACGGAGGCCGTCCCCCTCGGTCCCGACCAGGCGATCGGCAGGCACGGCCGCGTTGTCGAAAAACAGTGTGTACTGGTTCTCCGGGGAGACCATTTCCATGTCGATCTTCTGCTTGGTCAATCCTTGCGTGTCCACATCAACCACGAACAGCGACAGCTGAGCGTTCCCGGTGGACTCATCGATTCCGGTGCGGGTCACCACGAGGATCTGATCGGCCTCGTCAACCGCGGAGATGTAGTACTTCTGGCCGTTGAGGCGGTACACATCGCCATCGCGTTTCGCCGTCGTTGAGATACGGTGGGAATTCGACCCGGCGTCCGGTTCCGTGATGGCAAAGGCGATCCGTCGCGCTCCGGTTGCCAGACCCGGCAACCAGGCCTGCTTCTGTCCGTCCGTGCCGAATTTGGCGATGATCGACCCGGCGATGGCCGGCGAGACGATGAGGATCAGTAACGGGAGGCCCTGGGCGGCCAATTCCTCGCACACGATGGCGAGCTCATAGATGCCCATCCCGCCACCGCCGAATCGCTCCGGGATGTTGACGCCGACGAACCCGCCGCCCGCCAGCGCCTCCCAGAGTTCCTCTACTTTCTCACCGCGCCGACCCCGCTCGGCGTAGTACTCGTGACCGAAGCCTGCGGCGATCTCTGCGATCGCCTGTCGCAACATCAACTGCTCCTGCGTCTCCACAAAATCCACGGTGTTCCTCCTGGTCAAAGAAGAGTAGACCCATGGTCGGTGGCTCCGGCCGCCGGAATCGACGAACCGGACTACTCGTGCGCTCCGTCATGGGAGCCATCCGGCCGCGCGATCCGAAATCAGCAGTAATCGGAGGCGGCGGGGCCCATTGCCTAGTAGGACTTCTCGCCCTGCTGATCCCTGCGCTCCGCCGCCCACTGAACGAAGGCATCCAGACTTCCCGGATTAGCCATCGCGTCCAGGCGGGCCGCTTGTTCGATCGATACCCCCCCGATGATCCGCTTGACCGGCACCTCCATCTTCTTACCGTTCAAAGTGCGCGGAATGTCGGGAATCCGGTGGATCTCATCGGGGACGTGGCGGGGCGAGATCTCAGAGCGGATTGCGGAGCGCAGCCGATCCTGCAGGTCCGCGCTCAATGTGAAGCCGGCCTTCAAAGCGACGAACAGCAAAAGCCGATCCTCGCGACCAAGAGCGCCGGTATCGATGACCAGGCTGTCCTCGATCTCGGGGAAGCTGTCGACGACACGGTAGAACTCGCTGGTCCCCGTCCGTACCCCGCCTCGATTGAGGGTCGAATCGGACCGGCCCGAGACGACGCACCCGCCCTCGGAGGTCACTTTGATCCAGTCGCCGTGACGCCACACGCCGGGATACATCTCAAAGTAGCTGGCCCGGTACTTGGACCCGTCTGGATCGTTCCAGAAGTAGATGGGCATCGACGGCATAGGCGCAGTGATGACGAGTTCCCCGACCTCGTCGACGATCGACTTACCCAGCACGTCATAAGCCTCGACCCGGGCGCCGAGATACCGGCACTGGATCTCGCCTGCCTTCACTGGAAGCACAGGACAGGAGCCGATGAATGCCGCGCAGAGATCGGTGCCACCGCTGATAGAACCGAGGAGGAGGTCATCGTGGACCCGTTCATAGACCCAGGCAAATCCGTCCGACGTGAGCGGCGCGCCGGTCGAGCCAACGCTTCGCAGCCGCGACAGGTCATACTCGCGACCCGGGTCCAGGTCGGCCTTGAGGCAGGCATGGATGAATGGGGCGGACGTCCCGAAATAGGTGAGTTCGAGCCGCTCGGCCATCATCCAAAGGGCGCTCAGGTCGGGATAGCCTGGACTGCCATCATAGAGGATGATGGTTGCGCCTACCTGCAATCCGGACACGAGGAGGTTCCACATCATCCACCCGGTCGATGTGTACCAGAAGAACCGATCGCCTTCACCGAGGTTCATGTGAAAGACCAGATCCTTGAGGTGCTGGAGGAGAATGCCGCCCTGCGAGTGCACGATTGGCTTGGGAAGCCCGGTGGTTCCCGATGAGTACAGCACCCACAGCGGATGGTCGAACGGGACGGGCTCGAAGCGAAGGGGTTCCGGGCGGGAAGTGAGCTCCTCCCAGCCCAGTGTGGACGGCGGGCGGCGGGCGCCGATCCGATTGAGAATGACCGTCGCCTCGAGGGACGGAAGGCGAGCCGCCACCTCCTCCACGATCTCGAGACGATCGAACACCTGTCCCCCGAAGCGGTAACCGTCGACCGACAACAGCACCTTCGGTTCGATCTGCTCGAAGCGATGGGCCACCGCTCCGATTCCGAATTCGGGTGAGCAACTCGACCACACGGCTCCGAGGCTGGCCGTGGCCAGGAACGCCACCAGCGTCTCCGGGATATTGGGCATCAGGGCGGCCACCCGATCTCCCGTTCCAACCCCCAGACGGCGGAGGCCGGCCGCGGCGGCCGCCACCCGCTCGGCCAAAGCCGCATAGGTCACCTCCTCGACAACGCCCAGTTCGTCGGTGGCGATGAGGGCGAGATGGTCGTCTTTGCGGGATAGGGCCCGTTCGGCGTAGTTGAGTCGGGCGCCCTCGAACCACCGGACGCCGGGCATGTCTCGACCACTCAGTACCCGCTCGTAGGACGATTCGATCCCGAAGTACTCCCACACCGCGCCCCAGAATCCCTCGAGATCAGAAACCGACCATTCCCAGAGGGCGGCGTAGTCGTCGAACGTTTTGCCATGGGATCTCCCCAGCCAGTTCGAGAATTCGGTGAGCTTGGCGTCTCTCCGTACCTCCGCTGAGGGCTCCCACAGGACGGTTCCTTCGGTGATGTCCCGGTACATGGAATCGAGGCTAGTGAAGTCGCTGAGCAGGAATCCGGGTTACCACCTTGTCCGTCGGCGGCGTCATGCGCTGGGTAGTCTCAGCGCAGGCCGTACACGATGGAGGTTCTCTGCATGCGACCCGTCTACGCCTTATCCGGTGGTGTCTCGAAGTTCGCCAAGGCCAGACCGGATAAAACCTTCCAGGCCATCGTGAAAGAGGCCTATGACTATGCGATCGCCGACCTCGGCCTCGATTTCCCCACCTTCACGAAGGCCGTCGACGGTTCGGTGGCCTCCTACTTCTCGGATCACTTTTCGCGCCAACTGATGGCCGGAATCATGGCCCAGGACTACCTGGGACTGGTACCCAAACCATCGCACCGCGTCGAAGGCGGAGGCGCTACCGGGGGTCTCTGCTTTCAAGAGGCGTGGAAGTCGATTGCGTCCGGCCACATGGATGTGTGCGTCGCCTACGGCTTCGAGACTATGAGCCACGTCGAAACCTGGAAAGGCAACGAGTTCATTGCGCTTGCATCGGACGTGTCGTGGGACTACCCGGTGGGAGGGTTCTATTCGGGCTATTACGCAATGATGGTGACCCGGCACATGAAGGAGTACGGCACGACCGTCGAGCAGATGGCGGCGGTCTCCGTTAAGAACCACCTCAACGCCTACCACAACCCCTACGCCCAGAAGCGCAACCGCTACACAATCGACGACGTCCGCAACTCGCCGATGGTTGCCTGGCCGCTGACCCGCCTCGACATCTGCGTCATGTCGGACGGTGCGGCAGCGGTGATCTTCGCTTCCGAGGAGGGGATCGAGAGGCTGGCGGCGGCCGGGGCCGATATCACGCAGCCGCTCGTGAAGGTGACGGGCATAGGTCGAGGCACCGACGCCATGCGGATGGGAGACCGTCCGCACGTTGATTATGAGTCGTTCATTTCTGACTACGCCACCGAGCAGGAACGCGACTCCGATGACACCCGCGCCTACTACCGGGAGTTGTGGGAGCGCGGTACCCGATATCCGGGAGTCCATTCGTTCAGAGCCGGGCGCACCGCCGGCAACATGGCCTACGCCCAGGCAGGCATCTCCGATCCGCTGGCCGAACTCGATTTCGTCGAGCTCCACGATGCCTACACCTCCAGCGAAGTCCAGACATACGAGGATCTGGGATTGTGCCGGTACGGCGAGGGTGGGCCGTTCGCGGCCTCCGGAAAAGCGTTCATGCCCGGCATCGATTACGGCCTGGATTTGACCGATGACCCGGTCTGTCCTGTCAACCCGTCGGGGGGGTTGATCGCCTGCGGACATCCGGTGGGGGCCACGGGGTTGATGCAAGGGGTCTTCGCCGTCTGGCAGCTCCAGAACACGATCGGCAAGCACTTCGGGGACGACACGCTGCAGGTCGCCGACGCCCGCCGGGGCGCCATCCACTCTCATGCCGGGACCGGCACCTACGTTTCGGTCAGCATTCTCGAAAAGGAGGGAAACTGATGAGCGACGCCCGCCGGGACGAGACGTTGGGCGGCTTCATCGTCCATGGAGTTCCATTCCCCATCGAGACAGACCCGGACGCCCTGGCCTTCCTCAAGCGGATGACGCCCATCCAGATCGAGCAGGAGTACTCGATCACCTACCTCCATTCGTATGGCCAAGACAGCCCCTGGTTCGCCGGCGCTTCCAACAAGCGGCTGCTGGCCTCGCAGGATCCCGAATCGGGGTACGCCTACGCCACCCCGCGCGGCCATGACATGTACTCGGGCCGGGAGACCGAGTGGATCGACATCACCGACAGGACAGCGACCGTGCACGCGTTCACCGTCTGCTACTTCGGGTCGGAGGAGTTCCTGCCGGATACACCATTCGTGCTTGCTCTGATCGAGTACGAAGGCGTCAACACCCTGTTCCTGACCAGACTGATCGGCCTCGATCACAGGCAAGCGTCGCTCGAGTGGATCGGCAGGGAAGTTCAGCCGAGGTTCCTTAGGAACAGTAAACTGAAGCCGACCGACGTCTATTTCGTACCCACCTAGACATCACAGATGCGGACGCTCCGCCGCAACGCCCGACCGATCGCACTTGTCGGGTCGGTCGCCGTGGCGCCTGGGCTGGGTCGCGGAATCGTCCGAACGACTACCGGTCTTTTCAGCAGTCCAGTGCACGGAGGGCGACGTCGACGTGCAGCTTGGCGTGACCCCCATACTCGTGCGCCTCGTCCAGCGAGTCGGACCGCAGGGTGAACGTAGCCCAGCCGACAATACGCATGGGGTGGCTGGCGAGCGACGGCATGGTGTTGTTGTCGGATCGCCAATCGTCGATGGCAGTCAGCATCGCTCCCCACTCTGCGTCGGGGTTGGTCCAGGCACCGCCGAGTACGTCGTGGACAACACATGGGTTTGTCACGAGTGGGGTGGCCAGCCCTGCAGGCGTACCGTCCAGTCCGGGGAGCACTCCGACGGCCGACTCTCCGCTCACGAGGCCGTCGCCGTTGCGATCGCCGTAGTCGGGTCCGTTCGGCCCGACGACGAGGTTCGCAGCCGTTTCAGCGGCTAGTCGGGCGGCCTCGACCGATGTGGCACTTCGCCAGGCGGCGACGGCCTCGTCGATGGCGTCCATCCGCTCGCGCAACGACGGGGAGACCGACTCAACGTCGCCGGTTGTTGTGTCGGCGACTTCAGCTGCGGTGGGTACCGGTTCGGTTGGGCCGCCCGATGTCGAACTACCTCCGCACGAGGCGAGAGTCATGATCGCGCCTACTGCCCAGACGATGGGTGTTCGCATGCTCGGGGCCTCCACAGTGCGTGATCGCTTGTCGAACACTATCGCCGACGCCATCGATCTTGAACTCACCAACCTAGAACCGAACACCTCTCAGGCCGCTCTTTCCTTGATGACCTCGGGGATGCTGATCCTACGGATTGCTCGCAAGCCGGGGATCTGGCTCACGAGAGCCACCACCACTATGGCCAGCGAAGCCCAGACGAAGGTCATCGGTTTCACATAGAGATCGAACGAGAACATGTCACTGCTGAAGGTTCCCATCGCGGCCTTGGAGAGGTAGTAGCCGGCCACGAGCCCGATCGGGATTCCCATGATCGCCACGATCAAGTTCTCGGTTGTGATCAATCGGCTGATTGTTCGACGATCGGTCCCGACGGCCAGAAGAGTCGCAACTTCCCGCCGGCGCTCGGCGATATTCACGCTCATCGCATTGAAGATCAGGGCAAAGGCCATCGCCCCACCGAACACCAACATCACCCCAACGAAGGCATAGAAGAGCAGCATTAACTGCTGCATCATGTCGAACATCGCCTTGGAGTCGTTGAACGCCGCCACACTCGGCAGTGCGGTGATCTCCGACCGCAGGTCACTTCCCTCGAGACCTTCGTCGTATCTAATCAACGCAGAGGTGGCAGGCAGGCCGGACCCCACCAGTCCCTCGACCCGCTCGGTCGACATGTAGGCAAGTGTCCCGAGGGGTTCATCGAGAAATCCCGCGATCTCGTCTGTGAACGATGCCCCGACAACCCCTGCCTGCACCTCGAGAGGGTCACCGACCTCAACTCCCAGGAGGTCACCAACGGCCTTACCGACCAGCAACCCCTCCGACCCCAGGTCGAGCCAATCACCGTCCACCGACAGGAACCTGTGCATCTGCGTATTGGAAGCAAGAGCGACCAGCGCCGTGTCGTATGCCTCGACCCCGGCAACCAGCGTGACCGGAACCTCGAGGCTCGCTTCAACCGAGTCGATGCCGTCGAGTCCGGCCAGTACTTCAACTTCGGCAGGCCCGACCGGACCGGTGAAATAGACCGTCGCGTCCTCTTGCTGGATGTCGATGAACTGAGTGTTCATCAGATGGTTGACCGTGTCGATCATCCCCCACGACACGAGCACCAGCATCAACGACAGCACGACCCCGACAATCGTGTAGATCGTACGGCGCGGATTGCGTCCGATGCCACGCAGCGGCATGCGCCCGCGAATCGGCAGCCGCCGAAGCGGAGGGACGATTCGTTCGAGCAGGCTGATTCGTCCTCCTCCCGTGGGAGTCTCGCCGCGCATGGCTTCAGCTGGACGGATACGCGATGCGACGAGCGCGGGCGCCAAGGCGGCCAGGAAGGCAGCTCCCACTCCGAAGAGAATCCCGCCGACGGCGTTGACCGGGTAGAACTCGATGAGCGTCACCGGAACCGACAACAGGCCTGTATAGAAGGTCGTAATGACGCGGGCGAGCAACGCTCCGGCAATCGCTCCGGGAATGGCGGCAACCAACCCAGGAACCACCCCGTACCCCAGGTAATGCCTGAGGACCTTCCGCTTCGTCATCCCGTTGGCGAGCATGGCTCCGATGTGCGGACGCTGCGCGTGCACGAGGCGGCTGATCATCACATACGACGCCAGACCGGCGGCGGTGAGGAACAGCAAAGGGAAGAACCCCGCCATCTCTTCGAATCCTTTGATGTCCTCAGACAGCGCGGCATTCGACGGCTGCTCCGCTCGCGTGTAATCCGCCGTCGACCCCGCCGCGGTCGCCATGGGGGCCAGCCGCTCGAGCAGACCATCGTCTTCTGCGCCGCCATCGAAATAGACGGCCAGTTCATTCGGGCCTGTTTCAGTGAGCCTCCGGGCCGTTTCCTCGGTGGCAAAGATCACGCCGAAGTTATCGGGGGTAGTGATGAGTTCCTGGCGGTTGCGCGAAGGCCATATGTACTCGGGCGAGGAGACGATGCCCGCCACTTCAGCTGCGATCCAGTTGTCACCGGCTAGAACGTCAACAGTGTCGCCGGGTCTCAAGTCGAAGTGATTCGCCATGTGCTCTTCGACGAGCACAGAGTCTCCCACGCCGAGATACGAGCCCTCGAGCACTTTCAACTGATTGACGTCTGCCTGCTGGTCGGCGGGCACGCCGACGACCCGGCCGAGCATCTTGACCCCACCTATCTGAAGGGGGTGGTCGGCCACGGTCCGCACCGCCACCGACTCGACACCGTCAACAACGGCCACCGAGCCTGCCAGCGTCTCGACATCGCCCCCGACGTAGGTCACGTTGGCGAATCGGTACTCGGTGAAAGTGGCCTGATAGGAGGCGTTCAGATTGAGGTACGAGTCGTAGGAGGCCACGAACATCGTGACGCCGAGAAAGACGGTTACTGCTACTGCGATGAACTGGGCACGGTGCCGGCGAATGTCGCGCCAGAGCTTCCGATTGAGTGTGCTCACCATGTCAGTGCCTGCGCCTCCACCGGAGAGTCGATCCGGAGGTCATCAACCACCATCCCCGACCGCAGTCGCAGCACGCGATCGGCCATATCTCCGACCGCGGCGTTGTGCGTGACAAGGAGCACCGTCTGGTTGTTCCGGCGGTTCAAGTCTCGCAACAGCCCGAGGATCATCCGACCCGTCTCGAAGTCGAGTTCGCCGGTCGGCTCATCGCACAGGAGAATCGGCGGTTCCTTGGCGAGCGCCCTGGCGATGGCAACCCGCTGCTGCTCACCACCCGACAACTGAGCCGGGAAGTGGTCGGCCCGGTCGGCTAGGCCCACCAGCTTCAAGACCTCACGGGCTCGATCACCGCCGTTGTGACCGGTCAGTTCGGCGACGAGTTCGACGTTCTCGGCTGCGGTCAGGGTGGGAATCAGATTGAAGAACTGAAAGATGAAGCCCACCTCTGAGCGGCGATACGCAATCTGCTCGTCGGTCGTCAAGGTGGTGACATCGATGCCGTTCACAACGAGCGAACCGGCCGTCACATCGTCGATAGCCCCCGTCAGGTTGAGCGCCGTCGTCTTGCCGGAGCCACTCGGTCCAAGCAGGACGGCGAATTCGCCTGAGGGGATTTCGACGTCGATGCCGCGCAGGGCATGAACGGCGGTCGCGCCCTCCCCGTAGGTTTTGTCGACCTGTTTCATGACGATGGACATCGAAGCTCCTAGGGGTTGAGGCCGTTGAAAACGAGTCGGACGCGCCGGCCGACGTTGGCGTGAACCGTCCCCGGAGCGACACCGTCCAGACTCAAATAGATGATGAGCTCTGCAATCAAGACCGAGTAGAGAACGAAAACGGCGTCCTCAACAGCCAGCGAGGAGTCGAGGCGTCCGGACTCCTGGTGGACGGAGAGAACGCCGGCGAGCTGGGTCATCAACTCCTCGTCGAGGCGAGCGAGTTCTTGAATGGCTTCGCCGCCCCAAAGGCTGAACCGGAGCACCTCCCGGAGTAGGTCACGATCGGTGGCCAGCATGATGTCGAGATAGGCGCCGAAGAGGTGCCGGACGGCCTCGACCGGGTCCACGTCGTGGGAGGCGGCAGCACTTCCGGCGGCCAGCATCTCTCTGACCTCGGCCTCAAAGAGAGCAATGAGGAGCGACTGCTTCGAACCGAAGTAGTTGTAGAGCGTACCAACGGCGACCTCTGCGTCTGCGGCGATGTCGTCCATGCGGGCGGCCTCGATTCCGTCTGCCGCGAACCTGGCAGAGGCGGCTTCGAGGATCGACTTCGAGGTCTTCTCTTTCTTTGCCTGCCGGAGCGACACTCTGAACTCTCTCTATGTTTAGAGTCGGTTCAAGTTTAGACGATGGCCCTGGCAAGGACCACCCGAATGAAGGCACACCCTGAAGGGCCAAAGGGCTCTCCCGATGCCTGGCATCGCGCCGGCGCTACCCCTTCGACGCCAGCCAGAAGATGCCCGGCAGCTTCACGGGCGATGGATCCGCGTCGAGATCGACCATCTTCTTGGTGACGTGATGCTTCGTCTTGTGGTCGGCGAACCAAAGCGGCTTCACAGGCGTTCGGAACGGGCCCCACATCACACTCTTCTGCGGCCGATCGAACAAGTACGTGTTGTGAACAACACCCTGACCCGATTGGATGTCGCTCCTCGGGGAGCCGGGGAAGGCGCCCCAGGTCGCGCTGGTTGAGAAGAAGCCGACCCCGGTCCACAGATTCACGCACACCGTTCCGTACCGGAGGTCGGCGATCGCCTCGTTGACGGCGCTGCGCACCTCCGGGTCCTTCAGCGACTTCGGGTGAACGATGAGCGTTGCGCCGAGTGTGCCCCAGAGATCTTCGTTGCAGAAGCGCACCGCCCGCCGGAGGTACTCGGAGGTCGACCCCGGCGAAGGGATCGATGCCTCGGCAAACAGGCCGGTGAACGATTCCGTCGTGAAGCACACGTCCCCCGTCGACTCCGCCCGCAGACCTTCGATCAGCGTCCAGGGCACAGTTCCCGGAGTCGTTTCACCGAGTCCGGCGGCCTCCGGGTGTTCCTTCAAGAACGCCTTCCATCGATCCTCGGCTCCCGGGTAGTAGGCAGGACGCTCGGGGGTGATCGACAGGCCGTTCTTGATCGCGTCGATCAACCGATCGCGCAGCGTCCAACTCTCGGGAGTCACGACGACCCGCGCCGCGATGCAATTGAAGCCGGCATTGTGGGTCAGCATGGCCGAGATGTTCATTCCCTGGTGCTCGAGATCCTTCTCGGACCAGGGCCCGGGAACGATGATCACCGGCGTCACGCTGCCGAGTTCGGAACTGAACGGCTTGTCGAGAATCGGATCGTCTACCGCCTTGCGGGCAGCGCCCTCCTCTCCCGTTCCAAACACGATCGCATCGTGGGTCTTGTCCGAACCCGTCATGTGAATGGAACCGACGAGTTCGTGGTGACTGAGGTAGTCGCCTTCGGCCGCTCCCCCGTAGGCAATCCGCATGAACCCGTCGTCGATCATGTCGGCAAATGCGTCGGCAAAGAGCGGCCCGAGGTACTCGTTGACCGGGTTCATCTTGAGCAGCACGACCTCGTTTTCGGCGAAGAGCTTGTACATGGCATCCATCGGAGGGATCGAGGCGATGTTGCCTGCGCCGAGCACCAGCGAGACCCGACCGACCCGATCAGAGTCATCTTGATAAGCCAAAGCCTGGGTGGCGGCGAGGTCCGTAGGTGTCACCCCCGGCTCCATCCAGATCTCGGCCCTGATCCCGGTCCAGAGGAGCCGGTCGTAGATGTCTGTCGGAAAGACTCCGACGATGGTCTGGCCCTTGCGGGTCGTCACCGGACCGGGGAATTGGGGGGTGCCGTGCTCGAGGATGTCGCGCAACGAGTTCCGCAGGAGCCGGGCGTTGCGAATGGTGAGGTGGGGTCCCGAGTTCCACTCCTCAGACGACACCGGATCGCCGAAGGGGATTCCCTTGGCGTTGCAAGCCAAACGGGTCCACCGCTCGGCTAGAGCCCGGGTGCGGGCCATGATCGACTCGAGGTACTCGATGCGCCGCTCGATCGACGTCTGCACCCAACGTTCCTTGTTGGCGTTCAACTCGCCGAGAAAGCGATCCATCTCCTCGCGCGTCGACACCGCGATCGTGTGAGCGCCTTCAGGGTGAATGATGCTGCCGACCGATACCGTCACGAAGACTCCTTCAAAGATGCCGCGACAAAGGGTAGTTGCGGATAGCCGCACGGCGTCGAGCCGTTCTCGCGCGGGGATCCCACCGTATTGGGGCAGAACCCCGCGCGAAAACGGGTCTTCAGTGACCGGTCAGTGAGTCGCGGAGGTGGGGAGCAAACAAATCGGGCTCCAGCAGGAAGGCGTCGTGACCACGATCGGAGTGCACCGTGATTCGCCGGACGGGAACACCAGCGCGCTTCAGGGCGGCGGCCAGTTCCTCCTGCTCGTCGGGATAGAAACACACGTCCGAGTCGATCGAGAACACCATGAACCGCTGATTGCGACAGCGACGCAACAGTTCGTCGAAATCACCGGCGCCGGCCTGATTCAGCAGATCGAACGTCTGCCATGCTTCAATGATGCGAAGATAGCTGTTGGCGTCGAATCGCTGAACGAACTTTGTTCCCTGATGCCACATGTACGACTCGAGGGGATTCGTGATCCGGACGTAGCCGCCCGTTTCGTCCCGGTCGACTACCTCCGTGCGAGCCCGTTCCTCCATCGCCTTGAGCGATACAAATGTCTTGTGACCGATCATCCGTGCCAGAGCCAGCCCGCGCTCCGGACGCGGACCGTCGTAATAGTCCCCACGGTTGAACATTGGATCATTCTCGATGGCGAGCGCCTGCTCGAAGTTGTGGATCCTCTGCAGGGCCGTCACGCCCAGGCCGGCGGCGATGGGGATCACAACGTCGACCCGATCCGGGTAGCGGGAAGCGAGGCTCAGTGCCATGAGCCCGCCGACTGAGCCGCCGATGACCGCGTGGAGACGCTCGATGCCAAGCCGGTCGAGAAGAGCCACCTGGCTGTCGACGATGTCGCCCAAAGTGATCCGAGGGAAGGCCGAGCCGTAGCGAAGACCGTTCGCCGCATTCACCGAGGAAGGCCCCGTCGACCCGTAGCAACTCCCGACGTAGTTGGCGCAGATCACCGCCAACTCGTCAGTGTTGAGTGCTTTGCCCGGCCCGATGAAGTCGTCCCACCAGCCAACTTGGACGTCCTCGGTCCACCGGCCGTCGAGTCCGGGAACCGCCTCATTGAAGCCGGCCGCGTGCTGGCTTCCGGTCAGGGCATGGAACACGAGGACGGCGTTCGAGCGATCCGAGTTCAAGTCCCCGTAGATCTCATATGACACCGTCACAGGCGCAAGTCGCTCGCCGCCGTCGAGCGCCAGGCCATCCGGCCAGGTCACGAAACGAGATTCGACGCGACCCACCGTGCCGGCCATCACCACGCTCCTGGTCGACGCGGGTCATTACTCGCGATGCGCGGAATTTGACCGACCGCCGCTGACGGGGAGTTCCTCACACTGGTACCGCTTCTTGCGAACGAGCGAGCGCTCGCACGAAATCCTGTTTGATGTCCTCGATGTGCTCGATCCCGACCGAGACCCGAACGAGATCGGACCGCACGCCGGCTGCGGCACGTTCCTCCTCACTGAGTTGCTGGTGGGTCGTGGAGGCCGGATGGATGACCAGCGTCTTGGCGTCACCCACATTGGCGAGATGGCTGGCCAGCTCAACCGCGTCGATGAACCGCCGCGCCGCGTCGAATCCACCTTCGACGCCGAACGACAGGACGGCCCCGAAGCCATGCCGGAGATACTTCTTCGCCAGCTCGTGTGATCGGTGTGACGCTAATCCCGGGTAATTGACCCAGCTCACTTCCGGTAGATCCTCCAGCCAGGAAGCGAGCGCTAGCGCATTGTCGACATGACGCTGCACCCGGAGCGAGAGAGTCTCCAACCCCTGCAAGAGAAGAAACGAATTGAAAGGGCTCAGCGCCGCGCCGAGATCTCGCAGACCTTCAACCCTGGCCCTGATGGCGAACGCAATATTGCCGAATGGGCCATCCGGACCGAAAACATCCCCGAAGACGAGGCCGTGGTACCCGGGCGACGGCTCGGTGAAGAGCGGGAAGTTGCCGTTGCGCCAATCGAAGTTGCCTGAGTCGACAATCACTCCACCAATGGACGTCCCATGCCCGCCGATCCACTTCGTGGCGGAGGCGACCACGACGTCGGCTCCGTGATCGATCGGCCTTACCAGAAACCCGGCGCATCCGAAGGTGTTGTCGACAATGAGCGGTATCCCGCGGCGATGGGCTACGTCGGCGACTGCCTCGAGATCGGGCACGATGAACTCCGGATTGGCAATCGATTCGACATAGAGCGCCTTGGTACGTTCGCTGATGGCGGCTTCGAAATCCGAGGGCTCGGTGCCCTCCACGAACCTCACATCGATCCCGAAGCGCGGCAGCGCCACCTTGAACTGGTTGTAGGTACCTCCATACAAGTAGCTCGACGAGACGATCTCATCTCCGGCCTGGGCGAGGTTGGTGATCGCCAGCAGTTGTGCGGCCTGCCCAGAAGCGGTCGCAACGGCTGCCACCCCGCCCTCGAGGGCGGCAATCCGCTGCTCGAAGACATCGGTGGTCGGATTCATGATTCTGGTATAGATGTTGCCGAACTCCTCGAGACCGAACAGACGAGCAGCATGGTCTGCATCGTCGAACGTGTAGGAAGTTGTCTGGTAGATCGGCACGGCCCGCGCATTTGTGCCGGGGGCCGGCTCTTGACCTGCATGAACCTGCAGGGTTTCGAATCGGTATTCGGAGCTCATGGCTCTCCTTCGCTGGTGAGATGAAGGAGCTTCCAATTGAAGAACCGCCTTCATCCGTTGGAGAGGCGGTCACGACGGTCGTCGCTCGGTCCTCATCTCTCCCGTTCCCACGGGCAGGAATTGGCACCGTTCTCAGCGAGATGGTTGCCAAGGTTTCACAGGGCCTGTTCCCTCCACCTTTCTGGATGATGTCTTGTGCGTTGTCGTGGGTTTTCGGTCCGAACCTCCAGAATGCGAGTCGCCTTGTTCTAAGGGAGTTCGACAGAGATGTCAAGCGATTTGGTTCGCCCCCAGCCGAACTCACAGAGTACGGTCGGGGCATGGATCCGAACGCGCCCGTAGAAGTCGGAGCATTCTTTAGCCGAATCGAGGCAGATATCGCGCGGGCTCACCTGGAGTCTGTAGGCATCAAAGCCTTCGTCCAGGCCGACGATGCAGGCGGTACCTACGCCGGTCTTGAAATGGCCAGAGCCAAAGTCTTCGTTCGAGCCGCCGACCTCGCCGATGCACAGGCCGAGCTCGAGATCGAGGCATAGGATTCATTGGGCTGTTGTGCGGACGCTCGACTCCGCAATTCGCCAGCAGCGGTTCCACTGACGCAGCAGGACTCCCTGCTAACCATCCAGCGAAGGCTGCCGGCCGCCATAGACCCGGGGCAGTGGGATGGATCGAATCAGAATTCTCCTGTTCTGGCCGGAGAACTAGTCCTTTTGCGTGTTAGTCTAATAGTGCTTCGCATGCGCAGTCGGGGCACGAAGGGGCCCCGGGCACGGAGCTCGGCCGTGAGGTCGGAAAGTACCGGGAGGGCGAATGTACGGTATCGAGTGGCGGACCAGGAGGGCACGCCCGCGTGTGCTGATTGTGGTCTTGTCCCTAATCATCGTCGTTGCGAGCGTACCGGCGGCAGGAGCGCTCACCGGGGGGGATCTATCCGAGTATCAAGGGTCACCTTATGCGGTGGCCGAGCGCATCGGCTTGATAGATGGGAACGGCGTCGCCGCGACGGCTGCGACCGGAGCCGGCGTCACGATCGCCCTGATCGACACGGGGGTCGTCGACGTCCCCGGGCTGCGATACTCGAACGTGACCATCGGTCCCGACTTCTCGTTCGATGACATGATCCCGGATCTGCGTGGCAAAGACGCCAACGGACACGGGACCCATCTCGCCAGCATCATGGTGGCATCTGATCAAGCATGGTTCGACGGCGACCACACACGGTCACCCGACCGAGTGCTCGGCATCGCTCCAGACGCCGACCTGATCAGCATCAAGGCAGGGACCGCGGACGGAACGGTGGACGTAAGTCAAGTGATTGCAGCCATCAACTGGGTCATCGATCAGAAGAAGAGCGGTGCAGCCGATATCGACATCCTCAACTTGTCGTTCGGCACTGCCTCGACCAACCCCTACTCGTCCGACCCGCTGGCCTATGCCGTTGAGCGCGCCTGGCTGGCAGGCATAGTCGTGGTCGTATCGGCAGGAAACGAAGGCAACGCCGGAGCCAGCCTGAGTTCCCCGGCCTACGACCCGCTGGTCATCGCGGTCGGTGCCTCGATGCTGGCCGGGGCCGAGACAGAAGCAGACTTCACCTCTGAGGGAGTTCCCAATCGAAAGATCGATGTGAGCGCCCCCGGCAAGTCGATCATCGGACTGCGCAACCCGGGTTCGTTCTCGGACTATTTCAACTTCGACGGCCGCATTGGCGACGATCTCGTGCGCGCTACCGGCACCTCGCAGGCGGCCGCAGTTGTGTCCGGCGCCGTAGCACTGCTCCTGGAGGCACGACCCAATCTGAGCCCCGATCAGGTCAAGTGGCTCCTGAAGAAGACCGCCGACAAGACGAAATCCGATACCTTCGGGATCTCCCGTCTGCTCAACGTTGCAGAAGCCATCTCAGCTTCGGTCCCGAGCTACTCGCAGTCGATCCAATGGTCAAATGGCAGTGGATCGCTGGATGCAGCACGCGGCCTCTCGCGATTGTGGATCGGCGGGGTCATGCTCGAGGGCGAGGTCGACATCTTCGGGAATACGTGGTCCGGGAACACCTGGTCGGTTGATGCCTGGTCGGGCAACACCTGGTCGGGCAACACCTGGTCCGGCAACACCTGGTCCGGCAACACCTGGTCCGGCAACACCTGGTCCGGCAACACCTGGTCGGGCAACACCTGGTCGTAGCGGAGTACGCTTGAGAGCCAACTGAAAGGGCCGACAGGGGCAGAAAAGGAGCCCCGGCCTAACCCATGCTCTCGAGGCTAAGACAACACCCAACCAGGAATACCTGGGCGATCACAGGTCTGATGGCCACTGCGAGCGGGATCATGTTGATCCCGCTCGCAGGTTTGTCAATTCCCCTCGGCGCGCCTTTTGAGGTCAGTTGGTGGGTCCTGGCAATACTCTTCGCCATCGTCGAACTCGGGGGCATCCACATCTCAACTCGCAGGGGAGCACATACGCTGACCCTGGCGGAGTTGCCGCTGGTCCTCGGCCTGGCGGCTTCAGCCCCGTTGGCGATTGCCTTGGCCCGCGTGATCGGACTGCTCGGCACACTTTCGTGGGTTCGCTGGCAGAACTCACTCAAGCTGGCGTTCAATACGGCCAACGCTCTATTCGGCACCGCGCTGGCCGTCACGACCATGCTGGCCGTGGTTGGGGAAGCGACGATCACCGAGCCGCGCGGATGGCTGGCCCTGGCGACCGGAGTGACGGTAGAGGGGATCGTGTCCGGGTTGCTGGTGGCCATAATCATCGCCGCTAACGACGCCGACCGGCGATTCGCAGAAATCATCGGTGGACTCATGGTCTCTTGGTTGATGAGCCTGGCAACTGCCGCCGTCAGCATCCTCGTCTTCATCGCACTTGCGCAAAGCATTTGGGCCGCCATCCTCGGGATCCTGGTGGTGGCCGGCCTGGTCTTCGCCGCCAAGATCTACGGCCGGCTTCACAGCCGTCATGAGGAGTTGACTGCCGTCTTCGGGCTCACCCAGGCGATTGAGGGGCCGCTCAGTACTCAGGAGATCGTTGAGCGCGTCCTGCTGGAATCCGGTCGACTGCTCCGAGTCGACTCCGCCGAATTCCTGCATCACGACAGTTCGATGCAATGGATGCGAGCCGTGCTCAAGCCGGATGGTTCCATCGAAGTGAGCGAGGTTCCCGACCAGCCAGCACGGGAGATCGTGGCTGCACTCGGACACCATGTCCTGGCCCTCGAAGGCGACATCCCCGAGCCGATCGCCGCGTGGCAACAACTCGGAGGCATCACTCATGGAGTCATCTCACCACTCGTGTCGGGAGGGACAACCCTGGGGGCGCTCATGGTTGGCGATCGACCCGGACCGCTCAGCCAGTTCTCTGAAGACGATCTCAGCTTGCTCAGCACATTCAGCGGTCACGTGGCCGCCAAGATCGACCAAGCACTCACGGAGGAAAAGCTCCGGCTCGAAGTCGAGGAAAAGCATCAGATCATCCGATCAAAGGACCAGCTGATCGCCGCCGTCAGTCACGAACTGCGCACGCCCCTCACCGGGATTCTCGGCTTCGCCGAAACCCTCCGGGACCACGGGGACACACTCGACGCCGAGATCACCGCAGAGGCAATCGCCTCAATCGCCAACGAATCGACCGACCTGGCCAATATCGTCGACGACCTCCTAACAGCAGCCCGGTTCGAGCTCGGTGCACTCACCGCTCACACCACGCCGAACGACCTGGCGGTGATTGCCGGACGCGTCATTGAGGCAACTGCTTCCCGCATCGACACCACGATCGAGGCTGATCTCCACCCGGCGATGGCTGATGTGGATGGGCCGCGGGTGCGCCAGATTCTCAGAAACCTCATAACGAACGCAGGACGCTACGGCGGCGATCGCATCATCGTTCGAACCATCAGATCGAACGGGGTTGCCGCGGTTGAAGTGCGCGACAACGGCTCCGGCATCGGCGAAGCCGACCCTGAACGGATATTCGCCCCTTACCAGTCGGCTCATGAACCCGGCACCCAGCCGGGTTCGGTGGGGCTGGGCCTCACCATCTCGCGCCACCTCGCCCGACTCATGGGTGGCGATCTCACATTTCACCGCGAGGAATCATGGAGCGTCTTCTCGCTCGCCTTTGATGCTCCTCCGGAACGTCCGATGCCCCCCGGGGAAGCGGACTGACCGTCCCGACGGCGAGCTGTATCGTTGGTTCGTACTATTCCCCGGGAGGCTTCACCGTGCGACTCGATCCCGTAACGCTTCGCTCCAGGTTTCCGGCCCTCGATCGACAACAGGGCGGTCGACCGGTCGTCTGGGCCGACGGGCCCGGCGGGACGCAGGTTCCTGAATCCGTCATCGATGCGATGAGCGGTGTCCTGCACAGGGGGGTCAGCAACCACGGCGGGTACTTCTCAGCCAGCGCAGAGTCCGACTCGCTCCACGAGAACGCCCGGTCAGCAGTCGCCGATCTGCTCGGCTCCTCCCCGACCGAGATCGCCTTCGGCCAGAACATGACCAGCATGACCTTCGCTCTGAGCAGGGCAATCGGCAAGACCTGGTCGGAGGGCGACGAGGTGGTGGTCACCCGGTTGGACCACGACGCCAACGTCACCCCCTGGGTGCTGGCGGCCCGTGATGCAGGCGCGACGATCCGGTTCGTGGACATCGACGTCGAAACCGCAACCCTCGACCTGGAATCGCTCGAGTCGTCGGTCGGACCTCAAACGAAACTCGTTGCGCTTCCGGCGGCTTCGAACGCCGTAGGTAGCCTGGTTGATGTCGCGCGCGGCGCGGCGATCGGCCATTCCGCCGGCGCCCTCGTCTTTGTCGACGCCGTCCACTACACCCCGCACGGTCCCGTTGATGTTCGGGCGTTTGATTGCGACTTCCTGGTCGCCTCCGCCTACAAGTTCTTCGGACCCCACACGGGGATATTGTTCGGTAAGCACGACCTGCTCGAACGCTTCGACGCCTACCGCCTTCGGCCTGCTCCCTCCGAGAGCCCCGGTAAGTGGGAAACCGGAACGCAGAGTTTCGAGTCCCTAGCCGGAGTCATCGCCGCAATCGACTACCTGGCGTCGATCGGCGCCTCGCTCACCGAAAGTGGCCGATCGATCGGGTCACGCCGGGGAGACCTCATGACGGCGATGGCCGCCACCCGGCAATACGAACAGATGCTGTCGCGACGGTTCCTCGAGGGCGTGGCACGGATTCCGTCCGTCCGGGTGTATGGCGTCACCAAGGGAGACCCTCTCGAACGCACTCCCACGTTCGGCATCTCGGTCGACGGCGTGCATCCGGACCGAGTGGCGGCAGCCTTCGGGGCTGAGGGGATTTTCGTGTGGAGTGGCGACTACTACGCCGTCGAACCGATCGCCGCGCTGGGGGTGGCCGACACCGGCGGCCTCGTTCGGATCGGCTTCGTCCACTACAACCTGCCCGAGGAAGTGGACCGGGTGATCGAGGCACTAGAACGCATCGCAGGCTGACGAAGAATTCCTTGCCTGTGCCCGGGAGGGCGCCGATAGGAAAGGGATGCGCTTCCGAATCACTATCGCGGCCGTTCTCGTGACCCTGACTTCTGCTTCCTGCGGGGCCTCATTCGACGCCGAACTGATGGTGCCTTTCGAGGCACGCTGGCAGTGCGACGTGCAGCGTTCGGTGTATGAAGACCTAGACAACCTCACCGGGACGTTCGACGAACGCCTGGCCGGGAACGGGCTGACGGCCGAGATCTACCGGGAGTTCAAGGACGCGTTGACCGATGATGTCGAACTCAGAACCAGAGTCCTCGCCGAGTATGAGAACTACTGCAATGGCTGATTCGCGTTCAAGTTCCATCCGGCTAGTTGCCGATACAACTGTATGAAACCTCGTCTTGTTTTGGCAGTCGGAGTAGTGATGGTCTTCGCAACCGCGGCCCCCGCGCTTGCTGCGGGGAAGCCCGCGAAGATAGAGGCGCAAACCAAACAGACTGCGGCGGTGATCGCCGGTGACTCCGCATGGGTGACCATCGACTGGCTGGCACGCGATGGCGACGCGCAGAATTTCCAGGTAACGGTGGCGAAGATCGACGACGGCGTCGACTACTCCTACCCGGCCAACACCGGCAGCTACACGTCCCTCTGGGCAGATGACCTCCTCAGCGAAAACGAGATCGATTTCACCGCCATCAAACTGACCGTTCCCTACGACGGACGTAGGCACCTCAACCTCCAACTACTGGTTACGTACGAAACGGATGGCGTAACACAGGAGAAGAAGGTTGAGATCCTGGTGCCGATAGTCACCTACTCCGGTGAGGACCTCCAACAGGTGACATCCGACCTGGGAGCTATCGATGCGTCCTCGAGTACCTGGGTCGACGTGCAGTACGCCGGTTTCGCTCCCATCCTCGAGGCATTCTCGGTGACGGTCATTGATTCAGGCGGCCTGGCCATCGTGTATCCGGCGGGTGGGACCTCGACCAGCCTCGTCCATGACGCCACCCTTGAAGACAACGAAACCGACCTGGTGCGGTTCCGCGTCGACGCCAGCGACCTTGACGCTGGACCTCACACACTTCAGATCGAGGCGGCCTATACGAAGGGCGGGACGGCGGGTTCACTGGCGGGAACCGTCACGCTGATCGTGAGCGAACCATCCGGCTAGCGCCGCCCATGCAAGAATCGCGTTCATGCAGCGACCACCAATCGACGGCCAGATCACCTTTCTGACCGTCGCCGACCTCACCTCGAGCAGCCGGTTCTACGGCGAACTCCTCGGGCTCGACCTCGTGCTCGATCAGGGTCCTTGCCGGATCTACCGGGTCACCCCGTCTGCCTATGTGGGCATCTGCACACACAGAGAACAGGTGCATTCGGAGGGGGTGATCATCACGATCGTGACCGATCAGGTCGATGAGTGGTTCACGCAACTTTCCCAGGCGGGAGTGCTGTTCGAATCAGCACCGACGCGCAACGACCGCTTCGATATCTACCACGTGTTCCTGCGTGATCCGGATGGACACCTGGTTGAGATCCAGCAATTCATGGATCCGATTTGGGCCGGGCGGCGAACAGCAGAAGATCTGTTGGTGGAGGCGCGCGGCAAGATCCGCAGATGGCTGCCTGCGGAGGCACTGAAGGCCCAGCACCTCGGAGCGCTCATGATCGATGTCCGCGACTCTGCAGACGTCGGGCGGGAAGGGTCGATTCCGGGGGCCATCGCAGTACCCCTCTCCGTCGTCGAATGGCGAGCGGACCCTGCGTCTGCGCATCGACTCAGCGACATCTCCGACGCTGAAGGTCCCCTCATCCTGGTTTGTAGCGACGGATACTCGTCGAGTCTGGCTGCTGCCCGCCTCCGGGAGATTGGCCGCTCTGAGGTGGGCGATGTCGTAGGGGGGTTCCGCGCATGGAAACTCGAAGGGCTACCGGTAGACCGCTAGGGCATCATCTCTCGGACGCCAGACGTCCGTGACGGCGGCCAAGGAAGTAGGTTGCGGTGGCGGCGGCCACCGCGCCGGCCGCGGCTGAGGTCCCAGCCACAACCCTCTTGGCCGTCCGGGAGAAGATCACAATCGGCCAACCTCGCCGACGGGCATGATCGGCCAGTTCACCGTCGGGATTGACTGCCACCGGATGGCCGACGAGCTCCATCATCGGGAGGTCGCTGATCGAGTCACTGTACGAGTAGCAGAGCGACAGGTCGTAGTCGTTTCGATCGGCGAGGTCGCGCATCGCGTGGGCCTTGCCCTCGCCGTAGACGAAATGGCCCGTGAGCCTACCGGTGTAGCGGCCGTCGATGATCTCCCCCTGGGTGCCGATACCCCCGGTCATGCCGATGGCCCCGGCCAGTCGATCGACGATCTCCTGGGGAGACGCTGAGACGATGTACGTATCGCGTCCGGCCTCCTGATGCATCTTGATGAGCGCAGTCGCCTCCGGCCGCACGCGGGACGCAAGCCGGGGGATCATGGCCTGGCCGACCTCTTCGAGGTCGGCCAATTCGACGCCTGCTACAGCCGAGAGGATCCGCTCACGAACGGCGTCGGATCGGTCGTCGGTTGCTCCGAACCAGCGGAAGATCAAGGCGCCCGCCGCATCCCGCAGGAGGCTGCTCGTCGGCATGAGTTTCTGCCGCCACGCGGTCACCCCGAAGGAGAAGGCCGACGATCCGCTGATCAAAGTCCGGTCGAGGTCAAAGAAAGCGGCGGCAGGGCGCAGGTCGGTCACGACCAGAAACCTAGTCCCGAGTTTTCTGCGCAATGCAGTGAATCACCACGGTCCACAGTATTGCCGAGAACCTCAAATCTCGAACGGGGCGCCGTGGCCCGGCACGATTACATTTGCCAGAGACTTCACTCTCTCCCGATTCAGCCCGAGCAGCTCCGGATTGGTGGCGCGTGGGTCGCCTTCGATGTCGCCATTCCACCAGAGATGGGTGCACGCCACGACACCAGACGGCGTCGTCACCAGTGTCGTGATGTCCTGAAGGGTATGGCCGGGCGTTTCTATCAACTGCACGTCTGGCGACACTCGAAACCCCTCTGCGGGGCGGTCCGTCCACCGGTCGCCCTGGTAGATGGCCCAGTGGTCGTGGAACTGCGCATTCTCGAACAACGCCGCGTGCAACGTGTGATCGGGATGATGATGGGAGAAGACAACGTCGGTTATCGAGCTCGACTCTGCGCCGAGCGCACGCAGCGGATCCAAGATCACCGCCCGGTCGGGCACCATGCCCGGGTCCACGACGACCCGAATGTCCCCGTCCTCCACGTAACTCACCGTCGATGCCACACCGGGCGTCACATACCCTGCAAACAGCAACTCGAATCTGGCCATCGCCACCTCCTGCGTAGGATGCAAGCAGCTACCCGGGATTCCTGCACGTGGGTCGTAGAACCTTTGCCATCATCATCGCCGTGCTCATCGTCGCCCTGGGCGGATCGTTCATCGGCGGACGTCTGAGCGCTCAGGAGTTCCTCACCATCGTCGGCCTGTTCATGCTCTGGGCGGTGGGAGTGAGCGTCTACCGGGGATTCGTCAGATTGCGGAACCGCATGACACAGCCACGGGCCGGTGACGACGAGTAGGTTCAACGTTGACAACGAGGGAGGTCTTCTGATCGAGTTCATGGTCATCATGCTCTTGCTTGTCGTCGCCAGTGCAGCCTTCGGATACGGGCTCACCGTCCTGTACAACCGTTCAAGCGAGCGCCGAGAAGCTTAGAAGCAGGGTTGATGGCTCAGCTCGGGAATAGCCGGCCAGACCGGCTTGGTTTGATTCGTGATCTGGAGCGTCATGGCGGACTTCGACAATCCTCTCCAAATCCTGGACTCATTTCCCGGCGCCACCTCCGGTTATCCGTTCGGACCCGGTGCTCTGGTTTACAAGGTCGGCGAAAAGATGTTCGCCCTCGTGGCCGACGACATGGAGCCGTTCAGGATCAGTCTGAAGTGTGAGCCCGATCTGGCGCTGGAACTCCGAGCCCAGTATCCGGGAGCCGTCTCGGCCGGCTACCACCTCAACAAGCGCCATTGGAACACGATCGAAATGAACGACACGATCCCAAAAGAGGAGCTCGAGGAATGGATCGGCCATTCATACGATCTCGTTGTAGCCGGCCTCCCACTCCATCAACGGGAAAGCCTCAGGTGATCACGACATCCCGTGTGTGATAGCCGGTGGCGCCGTTGGGGGCAGGAGGTGTGATGTCGGACGTTTGGGTGTCACCGCCGGCGTCGGTTGCACGGACTTTGATGGAGTGATCGCCGGGGGCGGCCTCCCAGTCGATCGCCCACTGCCGCCAGGAGTCCTTCGAGAGCTCGGTCGACAGCTCCGCCTGGATCCACGGTCCGTCGTCGACCTGGACCTCGACCCCTGCAACTCCGCGGTCTGGAGCCCAGGCGACACCAGCGACCGGGATGGTCCCGGCCGGTAACCGCTCACCCTGGCGCGGAACGTCGATCCGGGATTGCGTTTTGATCGGAGCTTCCTTGGACCACCCTCGTGGAATCCAGTAGGCGTCGAAAGCCTCCCAGGTGGTCAACTCGATCTCGGACAACCACTTGGTGGCCGAAACGTATCCGTAGAGTCCGGCAACGACCAATCGGGCCGGGAAGCCGTGCTCGAAGGGAAGCGGCTCGCCGTTCATGGCAACGGCGACCATCGCCTGGCGTCCGTCGAAGGCCGCTTCCGCCGGGAATCCGACCGTGAAGTCATCGACGGACCGGCCGACGATCTGCGTCGCACCCTCCTGCACCCCGACTCGATCGAGGAGGTCGCGGAGGGGCACTCCCAACCATCTGGCATGCCCTACCAGATTCCCGCCAACCCGATTCGAGACGCACGACAACGTGACAAAGCGCTCGACCATGGGAAGGTCGAGCAGATCGTCGAACGTCAACTCGATCGGCCGATCGACCATCCCGCTGATTTTCAGCGTCCAACTATCGAGATCGACCCTCGGCACTGAAATGGCCGTGTCGATGCGGTAGAAGTCCGCAGTCGGAGTCACGAGTTCGGAGATCCCCTCTACCGCCAATGCGTCACCTTGCGCAGGTAGAGCCTGTGCGCTCGACGGGCCGGGCAAGATCACGTCCTCCCTGCCGGAGACGGCCGCTCGCATACGGCCGACGAGCAGCCGGCCGGTGGTGGCCGCCAGAACCGCGAACGCGGCGAACCCGCCGAAGGCAACGAGGAAGCGGCGGCGGCTCTCATCCTGCTCAACCGCGGCCACCCGGCTGGTCAAGAAACGGAGGGTCGCGAGCCCTGCGGCCACTCCACCCCATACCGCAACGACCCCCGGGACCCGGGAGACGAGCGGATCCTGCATTGCGGCAATCGACCCAATCGCGCCGGCGGCCACAAACGCCACGGCCGCCGCCCCGAAATGTCGCGCTGCCAGGCGACCGACCGCGGCGCCGGCGACCAATCCGGCCGCGACGATCCCGGCCACCAGTACCGGCTTGTCGTAGAACCCGAAGATCCTGATACCGAATCGGACAACACTCTCGGGAGCGAGGTCGATGATGAGGTTGCCCACGGCCACGACCATCGATACTCCGGTAGAAAGCAGACCGGAGAGCAATTCGACCACGCCGAAGGCGACGCCAACTGCGACCGCCCCGGCCGCGGCCGGACGGCGTGGGTTGAGGGAAGATTCGGTTGTCATGGGCGACACCTTACGTCCAACGGCAGCTCAAACGGAAGCCTCCGCCGGGTTGTTTCGCAGTTGTTAAGCGACGGTCGGATGCCTGTTCTTGCGTCACTCCCGGGCGAATACCGCCGCACATCGACGCACGAACGCACCTGTTCGGTCCTTTGTCCCCTGGCGCTTCACCGGGCTTCGTGGCAGGCTGAGACCGGAGGACTCGCAAATGGATGACACAACCGCCGCCATGCTCCAGAAATGGTTCAAGAGGCTGAATCGCTGGATCATGATCCCGATGTGGAGACTGGGTCTCCGACGGCTCATCAACGTCTGGCCGACCGTTGGAGGGAGAATCCTGGTCCTCGCTCACACGGGGCGAAAGACCGGGGCTCGACACCTCACGCCGCTCAACTATGCGCCATCCCAATCGTCGGTATACGTGCTCGCCGGATTCGGCGCCCGGGCCGATTGGTACCGCAACGTGCTGGCCGGTCCCGCCGTCGAGGTCTGGCTCCCCGATGGACGATGGCTCGCCGAAGCAACAGACGTCTCCGACCACCCGCTCCGGATTTCGATAATTCGCGACATCCTCATTGCCAGCGGTTTTGCCGCATCGGTGGCCGGGCTCGACCCCCGACGCCTCTCCGACGATGAACTGATCGACAAGACGGCCGACTACCGGCTGATCGAACTTCAGTACCGGGCCGACGCAACCGGAACGAGCGGACCGGGAGACCTTGCCTGGATCTGGGTTGCGCTGGGGGCGCTGTTCGTCATGGACAAGCTGCGCCGGAAATAGCCGGGGTACGATCGGACGATGGCGTTTTCGAGCATTCTCCTGGGGGAGGACGGGACGGCCCGCTGCCTGTGGGCCGGTTCAGACCCTCTGTACCTCTCGTACCACGACACCGAATGGGGATTCCCGTCTCGCGACGACACGCGACTGTTCGAGAAACTCTGCCTCGAAGGGTTTCAGGCCGGACTGGCCTGGATCACGATCCTCCGCAAGCGCGAAAACTTCCGGGCCGCGTTTGCCGGATTCGACATCCCGACCGTCGCCTCGTTCGGATCCGACGCCGTGGAGCGATTGCTGGGCGACGCCGGCATCGTGCGACACCGCGGGAAGATCGAATCGACGATCAACAACGCCGGCAGGGCGCTCGCCCTGATCGACGAGTTCGGATCGCTTTCCTCCTACGTGTGGGGCCAGGCGCCGCCACCGCAACCGGCGCCGCGAGACCTCGAAGACCTACCGGCCCTGACCGATGCCTCCACTGCACTGAGCAAGGATCTCAAGAGACGGGGGTGGTCGTTCGTGGGCCCGACCACCGTCTACGCCTTCATGCAAGCGATGGGCCTGGTCAACGATCATCTGGCGGGTTGTGAGATTCGGAGCCGCATAGAGCGCCTCGACCCCCGCCGGCCCTCGCATCGACCACCGGGGTGAGACTGCGCTACCCGGCCGACCGGGACGCCACCGTGATGGCGGCCCGCGCCGCGTGATATCCGCACATGCCGTGCACGCCGGCGCCCGGCGGAGTCGCCGACGAACACAGGTACAAACCGTCGCCGATTCGATAGGGTTTCGTCTCCCCGAACTGGAGGATCCGGCCAACGCCGAACGCTCCCCCGGCAATGTCGCCTCCAACGTAGTTGGGGTTGTAATCCTCGAAGGCGGTGGGTCCCATCACGTGTCTCGCCAAGATCAGGTCACGGAACCCGGGGGCAAAGCGCTCGATTTGTGCCTCGATCGATCCGGTCATATCACGATCGGATCGGGCGGGTACGTGACAGTACCCCCAGGCGGTGTGCTTGCCGGCGGGGGCTCGGGTCTGGTCGAACAGCGACTGTTGGGCGACGATGACAAAGGGACGATCGGGATGACGGCCGGCGTGGACGGCCGCCTCGGCAGCCGCCACCTCCTCATAGGTCCCGCCGACATGTACGGTTCCGGCCCGTCCGCTCGCCTCGTCTGCCCACGGAATCGGTCCGTCGAGAGCCCAGTCCACCTTGAACGCCCCCGGCCCAGTCTTCCGGCGGCTGAGGCGGCGCGTCGACGCACCATTCAACCGACTGCCACCGATGCGCAGCGCTGCGTCGGGCATCACGTCGAGCATGACGATCGGTGCCGGGGGGATCTCGTCCAACGACCGGATGATTCTCCCCGTCTCCACGGTTCCACCACCGTTGACAACTCGGGCGGCCAACTCCTCGGCAAGTCGCTGCGAGCCACCCCGCACCATGGGCCAACCGTAGGCGTGAGCCGTCACCGCGAAGATCGAAGCCACCGCGCCCGTGAGCGGGTGGTTGAAGGGAGCTATGGCATGAGCTGCCATACCGGCGTAGAGCGCCCGGGCCGAGTCGGTCTGCAGACCCCGCACAAGCGTTGAGGCAGGGAGAAGGCCCGGCAGGCCAAATCGGCCCAACTTCACCGGATGCGGAGGAGGTAACCGCAGCGGGCCGAGCACCTGGCCAATCACATCGTGCGCACTCTCGACGAGCCGGCCGACTCGACGGCGATAGCGCGGCCCGTCCGCGGCCAGACCAGCGACGGTGTCGGCGAAGCTTCGAAAGATGGCACCGACGTTCCCACCGTCGAGCGGATGAGTGACGGGAATCTCGGGATGGACCCAGTCGCCGGCGCCGATCTCCCGAAAGAAGGGCGAAGCCATACCGAGCGGGTGGATCGCAGAGCAAACGTCGTGTAGAAAACCCGGAAGCGTCATCTCTTCTGTGCGCGTTCCTCCGCCGATCCGGTCCGAGCCCTCGATAACCAGGACCCGCCGTTCGGATTGCGCCAGAACCACTGCAGCCGCCAGACCATTGGGGCCCGAACCAATTACCACGGCGTCGTACTCGGCCATGCGGCCATTCTGGTCCACTCACCGACGCCTTGATCCGTGGGCGGGGCTCCGGCACCCCACTCGAGCCGGCAGATCTATGGTGTGTTCCGATTGCTTCGACAGTTACGCTCACACATCGGATGGAGATGAACAGAAATCCTGTGATTGAGATGATGGGCCGGCGCCTCCGTCTCGCCGTCGTCGGCGGCGGACCGGCAAGCTTCATCGGCGCGACGCATCGGGCGGCAGCCCGACTGGACAATCGGTATGAGCTTGTTGCCGGTGTTCTGGCATCCGATCCCGACCGGTCTCGTGCTGCAGGACGGGCAATCGGCATCGATGCAGACCGGGCTTACGGAGAGGTTCTCGAGCTGTTGGAATCCGAAGCAGCCCGCCAGGACGGTGCCGATGTCGTTGCCATCATGACCCCGAACGACAGTCACCACGCCTATTCGATTGCAGCCATGGATCGTGGGTTCGACGTCATCTGTGACAAACCCATCACCAACACACTCGAGGAAGCTCTTGACGTGCTCGAGCACGTCAAGACGTCTGGTCTCGTCTTCTGTCTGACGCACAACTACACGGGGTACGCGATGGTGCGACAAGCACGGGCCATGGTCGAGAGCGGGCAACTCGGCGAAATCAGACTGGTGCAGGTCGAGTACGTGCAGGGCGGCAAAGCCGATGAACATGATCCAGAACCTCGGGAAGGTCTGCCGTGGCGCTACGACCCGGTCAGAGGAGGGCCCTCACTGGTGATGGGCGACATCGGAACCCACGCCCACAACCTCATCCGGTTCGTAACCGGATTGGAGGTGTCGGAGGTCGCCGCCGAGATCGGCCACATCGTCCCCAACCGGCTCGTCGACGATTATGCCTCGGCCATGCTCCGCTTTGACAATGGTGCAAGGGGGAGCTTCTGGGTCACCCAGGCCGCAGCCGGCGTCGAGAACTGCCTCCGCATCCGAGCATCCGGAACCGCCGGCACGATCGAATGGATGCAGGAGCAACCGACCGACCTGATCTTCAAACCCCTCGATGGTCCGGCCCAGGTCCGAACTCCCAATGGGCCGGGCACTCTCCCTCTGGCCGCCCGCGCCAGCCGCATCGTCGCAGGACACCCCGAAGGCTTCCATGAAGGCTTCGCAAACGTATATTCCGATGCGGCCGAGGCGATCGCGGCGCGGCGCTCCGGCGTACCCGCCGACCCGCTCGCCATGCACTTCCCGAACGCCTTGGACGGGGTTCTCGGCACGAAGTTCGTGGAAGCCGCAATCGAATCAAGTTCCGCCGGTGGAGCCTGGACCAGCGCGACGATGGATCTCGACCTCTAATCAGGCCGGGGTGCCGGCGTCGGAGTTCTGGGCGTTGCCGGCATCGGTGCAGGCAATACGCGGGCTTCCTACCCGGTGGCCGCCGCAAAGACCCGCTCAATGACTTCCATATTGGCAACCCCATCCTCCGGGGGCGTCGGCACTGCGGAGTCATCGAGGATCGCGCCGGCGAACAGCTCGGCCTGGATTGTGTACTGATCGACGGCGGGGAAAGTGATCGTGACCGTGTCGGGATCCGTCGGCGGGTTGCCGCCGCCCGTCACGAATACACGGGTCTCGGCAGCGGGTGGGATGTTGAAGGGTATCTCGACCTCGATGCGCCCGGCAGTTCCCATGAGGTGAACCCGCTGGTCGGGCTCGGCCTGTGTAGACACCGTGAACGTAGCCTGGCCGGCTCCGAATTCGAGCAAAGCGGAAGTGAGAATATCGACGCCCGAGCCTGGATCCCGACTGACGGCTGCCGAAACGCCGGTCGGCTCGCTCCCGAATAGCATCCTCGACAGGTTGATGGCGTAGCAGCCAATGTCCATCAGAGCCCCACCTCCCGTTTCGAGCCGGTTGCGAATGTTGTCCGGATCATCGTTGAAATAGGCGAAGCGGGTCTGGATCGCCCGAAGCTCTCCAATCGCTCCGGAAGAAACCAGCTGTTTCACCTTCACCCAGGACGGATGCAGCCGGTACATGAAAGCCTCCATGAACTTCACACCGGCCTTCGCGCAAACGGCGACCATCTGGCGGGCGTCGGCGGAGGTGAGCGCCAGCGGCTTCTCGCATAGAACATGCTTCCCGGCCCCGGCGGCGGCGGCCGTCCATTTGAGATGGAGGTGATTGGGGAGGGGAATGTAGAGGGCATCGATGCCCTCGGCGTTTACCAGCTCCTCGTAGGAACCGAATGACAGGGGGATTCCCAATTGATCTGCGGCTGCTCTCGCCCGCCCCGCCCGGCGAGAGGCGATGGCGACCACCTCGCAGTTTGGAGCCCGCTGGATGGCAGGGATCACCTTCTCGAGCCCGATGCCGGCAGTACTGACAACACCCCATCGCACACGGTCCATGTCAACCTCTCCTCCAACTGATCGTCGTCGCCGCCACCAGCGGACTCCCCGGTTCTACTACGAACGGAACATGGTTCAGCACATCCGGCGGGTGTGTCTGCGGTTCGATACACATCGCGCGATCTGGCTCCGTGTACACCACCCACCATGGACAGTCCGAGGCGATTTCGAGGCGAACCACACCAGGCCACTCAACAACAGGTGGGAGGCCGACCCCGCCGAAGCAGTCGTCCCAGGGCTCAGATGGAACCGCCACCTGCACTCGCGTGGTGATCCCGTCGGCGTCTCGCTTCAACGCAAAACCCGGCTCGAACTCCAGTCGCAGCGGAGCACCTGCGACGGTCCTGCGGAACCATGGATGCCAGCCACAGGAGGCGGGCATTGGTCGCTCAACAGCATGGACCTCCAGCCGCAATCGAATCCCATCCTCCTCGAGGTGGACCTCCTGCCGGACGAATCCGGTGAACGGCCACGGATCGCCCAGTTCGGTGACGAACGACGTCGGGCCCTCTTGCTCCCACGGCTGCAGGTAGGCGGTTCCGTGTATCGCATGGCGGCCGACCGTTCTGGGGAGTGCGAAGTCTGACCCCTCAAATGAGAACCGACCGTCCCGGATCCTTCCCGCGTATGGTGCCATCGGATAGCAGCCCCAGTCGATCGGGCCCGATCCCTCGGTGACCAGCAGTTCATGGCCGTCAACAACCAGGGAGGCAAGGCGACAACCCTGGTCGAGATCGATCGAGACGCTGGCATGGCTATTCGCCTGGACCACGGACCGGAACGTCATGGTGGCGAATCTAGACCGACGCGGGTCCGCCGGTTACCAACCCTGTGTGCCGGCGCCACCCTTGAACGGTCCGACAACGTTGCTGGTGATCCATCCCCCGTAGAAGTCTCCCGGTTGGGGCTCGACGCGCTCGTCGCCGACGTGGCAGGCGTCAACCCGCCCCGGGTAGAAGGCCACTGCACCGGACAGGCTCTGGTAGCCGGGAGAGGGATCGAGGTAGGTCCAGGCTGCATCCACGGAGACGGCCTCAGCCACGCGCAAGGTGTAGTAGGAAGCCCGTCCTTTGAACTCACAGAACGAAGTGGTGGGACTCGGTTCCAGGACCCCGGGGTCGACATCGTCCAGGGGAATGTAGAAAACGGGCGGATGGCTCGTCTCGAGCACACGGAGGGCCCGGTCGGAATGTGCCACTTGACGCCCGGAAAACTCGATCCGGATGGGAAGCGTGGCTCGCTCAACCCTCGGTGGGCGGGGGTAGTCCCAGACGGACTCCTGACCGGGACCGGGTACGACTCTCTCCATGCACCGGAGGCTAGGGGGCCGGGGCGCCAACCGTGAGTACAACCCGTTCTCGCGCGGGGATCGCTCCCTATAGGGGCGGATCCCCGCGCGAGAACGGGTGGTCGGCAGCTATCCGTGTCGCAGGGCCGCCTGGGCCGCCGCCAATCTGGCGATCGGAACCCGGAACGGTGAGCAACTCACGTAATCAATGTTCAGCCGGTGGCAGAGATCGATTGAACTCGGATCGCCACCGTGTTCACCGCAGATTCCGACCTCCAGGTCTGGACGCGTCTTCCGCCCCTGTTCAACTGCCCACTCCATGAGCTTGCCGACGCCCTCTTCGTCGAGGGAGGCGAACGGGTTAACCGTTAGAATGCCCTGTTCGAGATAAGAGATGAGGAATCCGGTTTCGGCGTCATCCCTGCTGATTCCAAAAGTCGTTTGCGTCAGGTCGTTCGTGCCGAACGAGAAGAACTCCGCGTACTCCGCCATCTGATCGGCCGTGATCGCGGCACGCGGGATCTCGATCATCGTTCCGAACTTATAATCGACTTCGGTGCCCTGCTCGTCCATCACGAGCCTGGCTTCGCCTTCCAGCACCTCACGCTGACGCTTCAACTCGTTGACGTGACTGGTGAGCGGGATCATGACCTCAGGATGGGCATCGACTCCCTCTCTGGCCACCTGGCAGGCCGCTTCGAAGATCGCTCGCACCTGCATCTTCGTGAGCTCGGGGATCATGATTCCGAGCCGTACACCGCGGGTGCCGAGCATCGGGTTCATCTCTCTCAACGCCTCAACTCGTTCGAGCATGCGCTCTTGTTCCTCCACCTCGTGGAGGATGCCGTCGAGTTCGAGCAGGGAGGTGGCGTGGGCAAGCCGGATTTTGTGGTCCGTGATCGACAGCGTCAGGTCCTCGTAGCTCGGCAGGAACTCGTGCAAGGGTGGATCGATCAACCGGATTATGACCGGCAGACCATCCATCGCCCGGAACAACCCGGCGAAGTCCTCTCGCTGAAACGGGAGCAGCACATCCAGAGCCTCCTGGCGCCGCGTCGTCGACTCGGTGGTGATCATCTGTTGGACAAACGGCAAGCGCTCCGGCTCAAAGAACATGTGCTCCGTCCGGCAGAGACCTATGCCCTGTGCGCCGTAGGCACGGGCGCGCTCGGCATCCCGGGGATAGTCTGCGTTCGTCCACACCTCGAGCCGACGGAACTCATCGGCCCACGACAACAACTTGGTGAGCCATGGATCCTCGATGTCCGGGACCTTGGTGTTGAGCTGCCCCGCAAACACCTCACCGGTGGTCCCATCGATGGAAACCCAGTCGCCCTCCACGATCTCCTTTCCGGAGACCGCCATCTTGCGATTGGCCATGTCGATTTCGAGCTCGGCCACACCGACGACGGCCGGTTTGCCGAACTGCCTGGCTACGAGGGCGGCATGGCTGGTACGTCCGCCGCGACTCGTCAGGATTCCGTCGGCTGCAAGCATCCCGTGCACATCGTCCGGCTTCGTCTCGGGACGCACCATGATCACATGCTTCCCCTCGGTCTTCGCCCACATCTCCGCCAGATCGGCGTCGAATGCGACGATACCGACGGCTGCTCCCGGGGACACGTTCAGTCCTATCGCCAGGAGATCTCCCTGTTCGATAGCCTGTTGCCGGGACACCTGATCGAACTGGGGATGAAGAAAGAAGTCGACCTGATCGGGATGTACCCGCATCACGGCCTCCTCTTTGCTGATCATGCCTTCCTCAAACTGGTCTGCGGCGATCCTGACGGCGGCCTGAGCGGTGCGCTTGCCGTCGCGTGTCTGTAGCAGCCACAATTTGCCGCGTTCGATGGTGAACTCCATGTCCTGCATCTCGCGGTAGTGCTGCTCGAGTTTCTTCGCCGTCGCCGCGAACTCCTCGTAGAGGGCAGGCATGACCTCCCGGAGATGATCGATAGGGTCGGTGACGCGGTTCCCGGCCACCACATCTTCACCCTGGGCATTGACGAGGAAGTCGCCTTCGAGTTTGGCCTCGCCGGTCGTGGCGTTCCGAGACATCGCGACACCCGTCGCCGAGTCATCGCCCATGTTGCCGAATACCATCGTCTGAATATTCACACCCGTTCCGAGGTCGTGCGCGATATGGGCTGCGTTGCGATAGTCGAACGCCCGCTTTCCGTTCCACGAACGGAAGACGGCTTCAGCCGCCAATGCCAACTGTCGAATCGGATCGGAAGGGAAGTCCTGTCGTGCCAAGCGACGAACTATCGCCTTGAACTTCCCAACGATCTCTTCGAAATCCTCTGCGGTCAATTCGGAGTCGGTATCAACACCCCGCCTACTGCGGTAGTCGGCGAGAACATCCTCAAAAGGCTCGTCGTCGACGTTCAATACCACTGAGCCGAACATCTGCACTAGTCGCCGGTATGAGTCGTAGACGAAACGGGCGTCACCGGTGAGTTGGACCATCCCCTCAGCGACCTCATCGTTGAGCCCGATGTTGAGGACCGTGTCCATCATTCCCGGCATCGAGAACTTCGCACCCGACCGGCAGGAAACAAGGAGGGGATTCGACGGGTCTCCGAACTTCTTTCCCGCCGCGGATTCAACGTCCTTCAGAGCAGCGACCACCTGATCCCACATATCGTCCGGGAAGCGCTCACCGGCTGCGAGGTACGCGTTGCACGCCTCTGTCGTGATGGTGAATCCGGGCGGGACCGGGACCCCGATCCGCGTCATCTCGGCGAGGTTGGCGCCTTTGCCTCCAAGGAGCGATCGAACGCCGTCCCACTCTCCACCAACGTGTACCTTTGCCTGGTCAACTTCATCGAAGGCGTATACCCATTTGCTCATTGTGTCCCCTCGAGAGAACGATTTCACTGATTTGGCGATGATTGTGGCGGACGCGCGCACGTATTCTCTAGGGTCACGAGTCACACTCTGCACCGTCCGAAGTATGAAGGGTACCGCCATCGCAAAATCGACGCTGCGCACGGTGGTGGTCCCGACCGAGCACGGTGGCTGGGGGTTCACCCTCGAACCAGTGCTGCTGGGTTTCGTGGTTGCTCCGGGTTGGCCGGCACTCGGTCTCGGCCTGGCGACCTTCGCCGCCTTTCTGGCCAGGCGACCGTTGCGCATTGTGGTGGCGGACCGGCGAAGGGAACGCCGGCTCGAACGAACGGGGATCGCGGTGGGTTCGGTGGCCGGGATGGCGGTGGTTGCCGCCGCCGGTCTCGCTTTGGCCATCGTGACCGCGGACGAGAGCTTCTGGTGGCCCCTCCTCGTGTCCATCCCACTCGTCCTGGTGCAACTCCGCTTCGATCTCGACAACCGGGGCCGCGAACTCCTGCCGGAGCTGCTCGGGCCCATCGCTCTGGGGGCGGCCGCGCCCATGATCATCCTCGCCACGGGCCTCGACTGGGAGATCGCCGCCGGTGCGTGGCTCGTCCTGGTCGCCCGGATCGTCCCATCGATTCTGCTCGTCCGAATGCAGATCCGCCGAGCCAAGGACCAGACCTTCGTGACCCTGCCGACTTCCACCACGGGGGTTGCCGCAATGTTGGCCGTTGCCGGCGCCGCCGTGGCAGGCTGGACACCACGCCTCGCCGCGCTTGGGGCCGTCCTGGTGGCGGCGTGGGGTTCCGTCTCAATGTGGCGGCCGCCGGTTCCTGCCAAGACCATCGGATGGACCCAGATGGTCGTCGGCCTGATCGTGGTCGGTACGTTTGCCGTGGGGTATCACGCCGGTTGGTAACCGTCAGCAACTAAGGCAACCCGCGAGGCCACCTGCGGATAATCCAACCGCCGGGCCAGCCCGGCCAAGGTACGATTCCGCCTGTGCCGTCCCTCTACCTTCCTCCTGGTTTTAAATCACGACCCGCCACCCTCAACGATGTCGAGGCTGCCGTTGCGTTGTTCAACACCGCGGATCGGGAGTTCCTGGCGCCCGGTGCACCCGGCGAGCATGAGGTGCACGAGACCAGGGGTGAGTGGACTGAGCCCGGGTTCGATCTCGACACCGACACGGTGGTAGTACTCGACGGAAACGGCGACCTCGTCGCCTATCAGGAGGCCTTCACCGTCCCACCCCATGTGCGAGCAATCATCTGGGGTCGTGTCCACCCGGATCAGCGCGGACACGGCCTTGGTTCTGCCCTGCTGGCCTGGGGCGAGGGGCGCGCCCGCGAAATGGTCGGGCGTGCCCCTGAAGGTGCCGCCGTCGACGCGCAAGCGTGGGTCGACGCCGCCAATGCCGATGCCGCCCACCTCATTGCCGGAGCGGGTTTCAAGCGCTCACGCTACTTCTGGGATATGGAGATCACCCAGACGAAGTCGCCCGCCGAGCAACTCTGGCCTGATGGCCTCGAACTGCGCCCGTTCGATCGGCAGGAGCATCATCGGGCCGCCCACGACGCTATCCGCGAGTCCTTCATGGATCACTGGGGATTCGCCGACGCCGATCCCGAAGAGTCGTTCGAACGGGCAGACCATCACCTCTCCGCCAACCCGAACTACGACCCGAAGTACTTCCATGTGCTGTGGGACGGCGACGAGGTCGCCGCCGTTTCCCTCTGCTACCCGAATGCTGGGAACGACCCACGAAAGGGGTTGGTTGGTGTGCTCGGGGTGCGGAAAGCATGGCGGAAGCGCGGACTCGGATTGGCCATCCTTCTCCACTCGTTTCGCGTGTTCTGGAAGAACGACATTCCGATCGTGACACTCGGAGTAGATGCAGACAGCCTCACCGGCGCAACCCGACTGTACGAGAAGGCGGGGATGCACGTCGAACGCACCTTCGCCACCTACGAGAAGCGCCTGCGCGACGGCAAAGACCTCCGCAACCGGGGATAGGCCGGCTTTCTCCGCAATGCAATGGCGCGTTTTCGATACACAGCATTGCGGAGAACATGTGTGATCTTGACAGCAAGCACTGAGGGCATAAACTTGGTTTGCGCTGCAAACCGGTTGGCATGGCAGATCGGAGACCGCATGCCTGATCAACTCGATCTATCGAAACTGGAGCAACAGGCACGCTCGGCGGGCCATGGCGACGGCCTCACCGAACTATACGCGGCGGGTGTCTTCCTCGTGTTTTCACTCTCCTGGCTGGCCGGCCCCGAGTTCGTCGGAATCGCTGCGGCTGCCGCCGTCTTTTTCTTCCCGAAGCTCCTGGCCCGCACGAAGGAACGCGTCACCTACCCGCGCATAGGGTATTCGGCCGACACGCCTGGAGGTAGCAACACAGGAGGGGAATGTTGCTCTTCATCGGAGCAGCAATCTTGGTATCGGTCGGTTCGGTCTTGATCGCCGGTGACATCACAGATGCCGCGGAATGGCGCCGATCTGCTCCCCTTCTAGCCGGCCTTGCTTTCACGGGAGGCTTCTGGTTCACCGCGGACAAGTCGGGCTTGCTGCGCTACCGCGCCATGGCAGTCGCCTCGATGGCCACCGGACTCGTGCTTTGGGCTGTAGGCGAAGGGCGAAACTACGATCCGGTCGGGTACTACCTCCTCGCGATGGGCGGATTCATGCTGGTTGCGGGTGCGGCGGCGCTCATTCGGTTCCTGCGGCGAAACCCGGTTCTGGATGACGATGAGCATCCCTGAGCTCGGACCGTTTCCAGATCTTGACCGGGTGATTCACGAACCGGGCCGACTGATGATCCTGGCGATTCTCAATTCTGTCGGCGAGGCCGACTTCCTCTTCCTGATCCGACAAACAGGCCTGTCGCGAGGGAACCTTTCCTCGCATACGACAAAGCTTGCCGACGCCGGATACATCGAGATCGAAAAATCGTTCAACGAGAGGACTCCGAGAACGGTCTATCGGTTAACCGCAAGTGGGCGCGCCGCGCTCCAGAAGTACCGCGATCAGATGGGGGATGTGCTGGCGGCGATGGGCTAGCCGCCTCAGAGTTTTCTCCGCAATGCAATAGCGCGTTTTCGATACACAGCATTGCGGAGAAAGTGGGAGACATACACTGCAGCGTCATGCCGGAACGCCTCTTGACCCGCGCTTTCGTGGCGGTGTTCGCCGCCAACGCGTTCCAGGAACTCGCCTGGAGCCTGTTTCTGCATTTCCCCGGTTACCTGCACGAACTCGGGGCCGACGAGATCCAGATCGGCATCCTGGTCGGCGTTACCGCGATCGCCTCGATCGTTGTCCGGCCCTGGATCGGGGCAGCCATGGATCTGCGCGGCCGTCGTCAGGTGATCATCGCCGGGAACGTTCTCCACGTGGCCGTGCTGGCTCTCTACCTCACCGTCACCACCCTCGGGCCTTGGATCTACATCGTCCGGATCCTCCACGGCCTCGCTTCGGCGATGCTGTTCACCTCGCTGTTCACCTACGCGGCCGATGTCGTGCCTGCCTCACGCCGAACGCAGGGCATCGCCATCTTCGGCATTTCTGGTCTGATGCCGATCGGGCTGGGCGGTGTCCTCGGCGACCTCATCCTCAGCGGCGGTGACTTCACCACCCTATTCATCACCGCCGCCGCGCTGGCGGGAGGCGCACTACTGATGGCACTCCCGCTGCGGGACGTGCCGAGCACGGACTCCGCAGAGAAACGACGCGGATTCTGGGCGTCCCTTGGCCAACGAGACCTCCGCCCCCTCTGGCTCGCCGCCCTCGTGTTTTCGCTCTCGCTGGCCACATTCTTCACGTTTCTGAAGACCTTCGTGATCGAAACGGGAATCGGCTCCGTCGGCTTGTTCTTCGCCGTCTACACCGGCACCGCGGTTGGGCTGCGCTTGATCGCCGCAGACCTCCCCGACCGGATCGGCCACAAACGGGTCATGTTTCCCGCCTTCGGCGCGCTGGCCGCCGGATTCCTCGTACTCAGTCAGGCGGATGGAGCCACCGATATGGCCATTGCGGGCTTCCTCAGCGGGATCGGGCACGGATACGTGTTCCCGATCATGTTCGGCATGGTCGTGACTCGCGCCAGGGCTTCAGAACGCGGATCGGCATCCGCCATATTCACCGCAGTATTCGACGTCGGGACGCTGGTGGGAGGACCGTTGTTCGGATGGACCATCAGGCTCGGTGACTACCGGGCCATGTGGCTTGTGGCCGCCGCACTAGTAGTGGGAGGGACGACCACCTTCGCCATCTGGGATCGCCGGGCTGTCGTCGGTCGGGAGAACGTCAGGGCGGGTTAGCGGGTTCGATCGACGTCCAGAACGTTCAGCACACGCCTCAGATAGGCTCTCCGCTATGACGCCTCCAGACAACTCGACCGAAGCGAGAGAGGCGGCCCTTCTCATCCTGGCAGTTCGCTGGGCGGCGCTTGCCACCACCGGCGATCGCGGACCGTTGGCCTCGATGGTTTCCTACGCACCGGAGCCGGGCTTGCAGGGCCTTCTGATGTTCCTCAGCCGCCTGGCGCGCCACACTCGCAATCTCGTAACCGAGCCGAGTGTCTCGCTGGCCATCTCGATGCCGGATCGTCCCGATGTCATCGACCCGCAGACCCTCCCCCGGCTCAGCGTGCAGGGGTCGGTCGAGTCGATCGAGCGCGCCGATCCGGCCTTTGCCGACGCCTGGCGCATCTACGTGGAGCGACTGCCAACGGCCGCTCCTCGTCTGCAGCTGGGTGACTTCACGCTGTTTCGACTGATACCCGAGGAGATCCGCTACGTCGGAGGATTCGCGACGGCACGAACAATCCGCGGCGATGCCTTGCGCGGCGCGGCCGTCGATCTCGAATAGGGGAGACACCGTCCGCCCACGAGTGCTTCCATCGCGCAACAACCTAGAACCAATAACCTATGACCTCTATGAGGGAGGACCCCATGACAGACACCCCGTTCCCGAAGCTGACCGATGAGGAGTGGCGCAAACGGCTCACTCCGGAGCAGTACGCGGTCACCCGGCAGGCAGCCACCGAACCGCCATTCAGCGGCAAGTACTGGAACGTCAAGGACGACGGCGTCTACCGCTGCGTAGCTTGCGGCACCGAACTCTTCCGATCCGACACCAAGTTCGAATCCGGAAGCGGATGGCCGAGCTTCTACGCAGCGGTTGACGAAGGTCGAGTCATCGCCAAGGAAGACCGCAGCCACGGCATGGTCCGCACCGAGATCATGTGTGCAACTTGCGACAGTCACCTCGGACATCTCTTCGACGACGGTCCCAACCCAACCGGTCTGCGCTACTGCATCAACTCCGCTGCGCTCGATCTCGATCCGGACTGATCGGCCAACTCTCACCTGCTGCGGCCGCGCCGGGATGCCTCGTATACACTCGGGGTCACGCTTGGAGGGGAGATCGCGCTATGACAGTGCTCCACCGTCGGTCCGACCGGATCGACATGCTCAAGAACGTATCCCTGTTTTCGAACCTCAGCAAGAAAGATCTCAATGAGGTGGCAAAACGCGCGGACGAGGTACACGTCGCCAAAGGAACGGTGCTCGCCGAGCAAGGCGAGCAGGGCAGTCAAGGCTTCATCATCGTGCGCGGCACCGTTTCGGTTCGCCGCAACAACCGCAAGATCTCGACCCACGGGGAAGGTGAAGTACTCGGCGAGATGTCGCTGCTCGATGGGAAGCCGCGGAGCGCCTCCCTGCGAGTTGAGTCCGACGCAGTGCTCCTCGTCATCCATCGCCGCGACTTCCAGTACCTCGTCGATCATCTGCCGGGACTCGATCGCAAGATCCTCGTGAGCTTGTCGGGACGGTTGCGAAGCATGGACAAGGCTCTTGATCACTGATCCACCGGCGAGAGCGGGATGATCGAGATCGTTGATGGATTCCAACGACCCGGAACCTCCTAGCGCAACTTCCACGTCATCACAGAAGGCAGGAAGGCAACCGTGATCGACGCCGGGTGCTCGAAAAAGCATTTCGCTGGGATCGACTCCTACCTGATTCCCCCGATCACGGTGATCCGCTTCATACGTAACCTTCTGAAGCCGTCGGCGCCCTCGGCGCCTTGGCCACCGCTCAGACCCGGCCGGGAACTGCTCCGTTGGCCTTGACCCGGCCCGATCGGGCATCATGGTCACGATTCCCATGACGACAACGCTCGACGATCTCCGCGCCCGCCTCGGCGGCCTTACGCCGGCCGACCGCCGGGTACTCAGGCGCCGCCTGCAAGGAGCCGCCCGGATCGACTCCCCTACTCGCCTCCGGGAGGTACTCGCCTCTCTCGCAGATGAGATCAGCGCTGCCGAGAAACGGTATGCCCTTCGCAAAGCAGCCGTTCCCCGGAAGCTCACGTACCCGGCCGAGCTGCCGATCACCGAGCGACGTGAAGAACTCCTCTCCACTATCCGAGACCATCAAGTGGTCATCGTGGCCGGAGAAACGGGGTCGGGAAAGAGCACACAGATCCCGAAGCTGTGCCTGGAACTCGGTCGCGGAGTTGACGGGTTCATCGGGCATACCCAGCCACGTCGGATCGCCGCTCGCTCCATCGCCGATCGCATCGCCGACGAGATCGGATCCACCGTCGGCGGTACCGTCGGCTACGCGGTGCGCTTCTCAGATAAGGTCGGTGACGGCACCCTCGTGAAGGTGATGACCGACGGGTTGCTCCTGGCGGAAATCAACAGGGATCGCAGGTTGAGTCGCTACGACACGATCATCATCGATGAAGCCCATGAGCGCAGCCTGAATGTCGACTTCCTGCTCGGATTCATCAAGACCTTGCTTCCCAAACGACCCGAGCTGAAGCTGATCATCACGTCGGCCACAATCGACACGGAACGTTTCTCACAGCACTTCGGCGACGCCCCGGTCGTTGAGGTGTCCGGCCGAACCTATCCGGTCGAAATCCGCTACCGGCCTCTCGACGACCCCACCCAACCCGAGCCCCGTGACCAACCCCAGGGAATCTGCGACGCCGTAGAGGAGCTCCTCACCGAAGGATCGGGCGACGTTCTGGTGTTCTGTTCCGGCGAACGCGAGATCCGCGACGCAGCCCGGGCGCTGGAGGATCTGCACCTCCCCCATGCCGAAATTCTTCCTCTCTACGCCCGGCTCTCCGCCGCCGAACAGCAACGAGTGTTTCGACGCCATACCGGCAGACGAATCGTGCTCGCCACGAACGTGGCAGAGACCTCGCTCACCGTGCCCGGGATTCGGTACGTCGTCGATCCCGGAACCGCCCGCATCTCGCGCTACAGCCGCCGGACCAAGGTCCAGCGACTCCCCATCGAACCCGTGTCGCAGGCCTCCGCGGAACAGCGGGCCGGTCGGTGCGGACGCCAGGGTCCGGGAGTCTGCATCCGGTTGTATGACCGCAACGACTTCGACGCCCGCCCGGCGTTCACCGAACCGGAGATCCAGCGCACTAATCTGGCTTCGGTGATCCTCCAGATGGCGGCCATCGGTCTGGGCGACATCGAATCGTTCCCTTTCCTCGATCCTCCGGATCGTCGCACCGTTCGTGATGGAATAGCCCTGCTCGAGGAGGTCGGTGCCGTGGATCCGGCTCGAAAGGGAACAACCGGGTGGCTGACCAGGATCGGACGTCAGCTGGCCGCGCTCCCCGTCGACGTCCGACTGGCACGGATGATCATCGAGGCAAACCACAACGGGTGCCTGCGTGAAGTGCTGGTGATTGCCTCGGGCCTGGCACTCCAGGATCCGAGGGAACGACCCGCCGAAAAGGAACAGCAGGCCGACCAACTCCATGCCCGCTTCGCCGATCCCGACTCCGACTTCCTGAGCTGGCTGGCACTGTGGGAGTACCTGCACGGCGAGCGGCGGTCCCGCTCGTCGAGCCAGTTCCGCCGGATGTGTCGGGATGAGTACCTCAACTACCGGCGTGTGCGTGAGTGGCAGGACGTCCACGCCCAGCTGCGCGAGGTGGCAGGTGAGCTGGGGCTCGCTCGCAACCCCAAGCCCGCAGAGCCCGACGCGATTCACCGTTCTCTGCTCGCCGGTCTTCTCTCCCACATAGGGGTGAAAGACCCCGACGGCTACGAATACCGGGGAGCGCGCGGCTCACGCTTCGCCATCAACCCGGGTTCCGCCCTATTCAGAAAGGCTCCCAACTGGGTGATGGCCGCCGAACTCGTCGAGACCAGCCGCCTGTGGGCCCGCGGTGTCACCAGGATCGATCCGGACTGGGTCGAGGAGATTGGCTCACACGTTGTCAAACGGTCGCACTCGGATCCGTGGTGGGATGCCGACCGCGGAGCAGCGGTCGCCCATGAGACGGTGACGATCTACGGGCTTCCCCTCCAAACCACCCGGACGGTCCCTTACGGCCGCGTCGACCCGGCTGCCGCCCGGGAACTGTTCATCCTCAATGCACTGGTCGCCGGTGACTGGCAGAGCGACCACGCCTTCGTCGAACTCAATCGAACGCGCGTACAGGAGGTTCTCGGTCTCGAAGCCCGGGCCCGACGGACGAACCTGCTCGTCGACGATCAGGCTGTGTACGGGTTCTTCGACGCCCGAATCCCGGCCGACATCACGTCGGTCCGCCACTTCGACGCCTGGTGGCGTAGAACGCGCCCGGATAATCCCCACTTGCTCGACCTCTCACTCAGTGACCTCATCGATCCCGCGGCGGAGGAGGTCGAAGACGCGGCCTATCCCGAGGTTTGGCAACACGGCGACGTCGAGATCTCCCTCGGATACGAGTTCGACCCCGAGAGCCCGACCGATGGCGTCACGGTGGTCATTCCCGTATCGGCTCTCGAACGTATCGATCCTGCCGCGTTCGAGTGGCATGTCCCCGGTCACCGGCAAGAACTCGTAGTCGCTCTGATTCGCTCGCTGCCCAAGCGCCTTCGCAAAGGTCTGGCGCCCATTCCAGACACCGCCCGAGCGGTGCTTGCGGGGGGCGTACCGCCGGGAGTCGGTCTCACTGCTTTCCTGCGCCGCCAACTATCACGCATCATCGGCGAACCCATCCCGCCGGATTCCTTCGATCTCGAATCGCTTCCCTCGCATCTCAGACCCATATTCCGGATCGAAGCAGCAGACGGATCGGTTCTTGCCGAAGGTCGCAATCTGACGGCTCTCAAGGACGAGTTGCGCACCGAAGCGCGCTCCGCCGCATCGGCAACGCGGCACCGACTCGAGACCACCGGGCTCACGACCTGGAGCGTCGGGGAGCTTCCGCGCACGGTCGAGATCCGGGGACCCGACCATGCAATCACGGCGTACCCGGCGCTGGTAGACGAAGGCGACTCGGTGAGCGTACGATTGCTCGCCACCGCCGGGGAGCAGGCCGGGTCGATGTGGGAAGGCACGAGGCGCCTCCTGCTGCTCAACCTGCCGTCCGGGACCGAATTGCTCCGTTCGCTGCTCACCAGTGAGGCGAAGGTGGCGCTCACAGCCGGACCCTTCGCAGACCCCGACGAGTGGGCGACCGACTGCCTCACCAGTGCACTGGATAACATCCTTGGGCGGATGGGTGGGTCGCCGGCCAACGCGGTTGGCTTCGACGCACTCCTGTCCGCGACGCGAGACGATCTGTACGAAGAACTCGTGGTCGTTGCCGAACGATCGCTGCGGGTCATGTGGACCCTGGGCAATCTGCGCGCAGATCTCGACAACGCCGCCCGCACATTCCCGGAGGCAGTGTCGGACATGAGGTTCCAGATCCGGCGCCTCATCTACCCGGGTTTCAGCACAGGCCTGGGAGCCGACCGGCTCGAAGACGTCCACCGGTATCTCCAGGCGATCGGACGCCGGTTGAAACGACTCCCGGATGATCCGGTCCGCGACCGTGATCTGATGGAAACGGTGCTGGTGCTAGAGGCGGAGCACGACCACCTCCAGGAGGTGTTGCCGCCCTCACCGGAGATGACCGACATAGCCTGGATGCTCCAGGAGTTGCGGGTCAGCCTCTTCGCGCAGAGCCTCGGCACGCGTGGAAAAGTCAGTGAGAAGCGGATCCGAAGGGCATTGGCCGAACTCACCATGATGGGTTGAACCACGATCTCGATGCGCCTCGGCAGGCCCCTCCTTCGCCCGATCGTGGTCAGTCGTCGTAGGACCGCGCCGGTTCGTCGAGCGCCGGCCTCACCGGATGATCAGAGCAAACGCGGGTTGAGGGTATAGACCCCCGTAATGCTTGACTTGTCGAGCACATGGCCGTCGATGGCTGCCAGCACCTCCGGACCTGAGAACGACCCCTCCACCGGACACCTGGCGACATCCAGGGCGTACAAGGTGAACACGTAGTGGTGCATCACCGAGTCGTTCCAGGGCGGACAGGGTCCGTCGTAGCCGTAGTAAGTGCCACCCATGTCCGGGTCGCCGTCGAACCACTGCGTGTAGTTGTTGAAGCCGGAGCGGGTCCCGAAGGGACCCTCCGGGCCCTTACCTCGCGGAGTGACCTCATTCGAGAAGGCGCCTCTTCCGAAACACCCGAGATCCGGAGGAAGATCCACGAGCACCCAGTGATAGAAGTCGACCCGTGGAAGATCTGAGGGAACCTCCCTCCCTTCCTGGTTGACGTCGTCCGCCTGAGATGGGACGTCCGGGTCGTGGCAGATCAGGACGAGTGAGCGAGTCTCCGTGGGCAGGTTTTCCCATTCGAAGGAAGGGCTCTTGTTCCCTCCGAATGTGGCGTGCGTCTCTTCGTCCGGCACACTGAAGGCGTAATCTCCTGGAATCGCCCGACCATCTGAGAAGCTAGAACTGGCGAACTGCATGCGACCTCCTTCTGTCGCCGAGCCTAGTCAGCCACGACGGCCCCGATGGGCCGGGCCGCGTCGAGGATCGGCCGACTCCTCTGCCGGAGATATCGCCACCCGCCACCCGCGATTCGCGACTACGTTTCAGCCATGGACGTCATCGAATGGCTCCTCGACGGCGATCCGGCGATCCGCTGGCAGGCCGGTCGCGATCTTCTCGGCTGGCCACACGAACTCGTCCAGGAACAGCGGGGCAGGGTGGCCCGGGAGGGCTGGGGGAAACGATTGCTCGAAATCCAGGATGAGGGAGGAACCTGGGCGGGCAAGCTGTATTCACCGAAATGGACGTCGACCACCTACACACTGCTCCTCCTGCGGAGGCTCGGCCTCCGCTCCCACCCGGATGCGAGGCGGGGCGTCGAACTCCTACTCGGCAAGGGCTTGCGGGCCGACGGCGGTATAGATCTCACAGTCACCGGACATGCCTCGGAGACCTGTGTGACTGGAATGACCCTCGCCCTCACGTCTACCTTCATGCGAGGCGATGATCGGATCACCGCAATGGTCGACCATCTCGTCGACCGCCAACTGGACGACGGCGCCTGGAACTGCGAGGCGACCGCACCGACGGACCACGGCTCGATGCACACAACCATCTCGGTGCTCGAGGGATTGGCGGCGTGTGGGCGCGTCCCATCCGTCCGGAACCAAGCCCACCAGTTCCTGTTCCGCCATCATCTCTACCGGTCCCACCGAACGGGCGAAGTCATCAACCCGGCGTTCACGCGGTTCTCCTTTCCCCCGAGATGGCACTTCGACGTCCTGCGAGGACTCGATTACCTCGCCGAGTCCGGCGTGGAACGAGACGAACGGCTCACTGATGGGATCGATCTAGTGCGGAAGAAGCGAAGGCCCGACGGAAGCTGGCTTCTGCAGAACACCCACCCCGGGCGAACGTATTTCGAACTAGAGAAGGCCGGAGAGCCCAGCAGGTGGAACACGCTGAGAGCCATGCGGGTCCTGCTGTGGTGGGAAAGCGCCTGATCAGACCTACACTTCTGCAGCCACTCGCTTGGAGTCTTTGTGGATCGCACCACCTGGCTACTAATCATTGCCGCCATAGCATTCGTCACGGGTATCGGCCTGCTCTTTGCTGAGGTCGCCGACGACGCCGGCGAGGAGGCGGCAACGACCACCTCCGAGCGCCTGGATCCCGACTCAACCCCCACGACGATCAGCACCACAGAAGTCACCAGGGCCACCGTCGTTGCCGGATCCGGCGCTCGATACATCGAGGGTCGCTGCGAATTCGATGAGCCGGCCGGGTTCGAAGTCGAGTGTGGATGGCTGCTCGCCCCCGAGGATCGATCGAACCCGGACAACGGGAAGACCGTCCAGTTGCACGTGGCCATCTTCCACACGCAGACCGAGGGAGCTCCGGACGACCCTATCGTCTACCTCGAGGGCGGCCCGGGTGGCGATGCCCTGGAAGCCATCCCGTTCACGTTTACCCAGGCATTCGCCCCGTTCGTGGAGAACCGCGACTTCATCATGTTCGACCAGCGCGGAACCGGTTTCTCCAAACCATCACTCGAATGCGCAGAGACGACCGAGCTCGCCTACGACCTCCTCGACGACGACATCACGACCGATGAAGCGCTCGCCGCCGAGTATGCGGCCCTCGAGGAGTGCCGTCTTCGACTCGTCGAAGAGGCAGATCTGAGCCAGTACAACAGTGCAGCCAGCGCTGCCGATCTCGCCGACCTGCGGGTTGCTCTCGGCTACGACGAATGGAACCTATTCGGAATCTCCTACGGGACGAGGCTGGCCCTCACCACGATGCGCGATCATCCCGAGGGAATCCGCAGCGTCATCCTCGACTCGACCTACCCGTTGCAGGTGAGCCTGCCCCTCGAGGCGGGGATCAACGCCGACCGCGCATTCGGCGTGTTCTTCGATGCCTGCGACAACGATCCGGAGTGCTCGGAGGCATTCCCGGACCTCGAAACCCGATTCTTCAGCCTGGTCGACGCCCTCGATGCCGACCCCATCATGGTGGCCCTTCTCGACGTATTCACGCTGGATGAGTACGACGCGCTCGTGAAAGGCGACACACTGATCGGGCTCCTCTTTCAATCGCTGTACTCGAGCGAACTGATTCCGATCCTCCCCGGCCTAATCGATGACGTTGAGAGCGGTGACTACCAGTCGATGGAACTGCTCCTGTCGAACTTCTTCGCCAACCTCGAATTCGTGTCGGCCGGCCAAACGTACTCGGTGCAGTGCCGTGAGGAGGTGCCGTTCACCGATCCGGCCGAACTCGAGGTGGCGGGCGATTTCGACCCCTATATCAAGCGCTTCGTCGAGGCAGGGGTCAACACAGGGCCGTTTGCTCTCGAGATCTGCAATCTCTGGGACATCGATGCAGCCGACCCGATCGAAAACGAACCGGTCGAAAGCGACATCCCCACACTGGTACTGGCCGGTGAGTTCGATCCCATCACCCCTCCGGTGTGGGGCCGGCTGGCCGCCGCAACCCTGGGCAACGCAACCATCTTTGACTTTCCGGGCCTTGGACATGGAACGTCGGTCAGCGATGCGTGCGCCCTCTCGATCGCTCTGGCGTTTCTCGACGAACCTTCGGTGACGCCGGACGGATCGTGCATTCAAGAGATGGCAGGCCCGGACTTCGTAACGGGAGAGGAACCACTCGCTGCCATCACATTGGAGCCGGTGACGGTGGAGAGCTTCGGGGCCACCATCGAGGCACTGGCTCCCGGCGACTGGGACGAATTCGGGACCGGTGTCTACCTGCGCGGCCTGGACGGTCTCGACCAGACCGCCCTCCTCTTCCAGGCGATCGCCGGCAACCAGGCCGACCTATTCCTCGCCACTCTCACGGCGCAGCTGGGCGCAGGCGAAGCAGACATGGCGACCAGGTCGTATGAGGGCGGCAGCGCCGCGTGGGAGATCCACAGTTTGGAGGTGGAGGGAGTTGCGACCGAGGTAGCGCTGGCCGAAACCAACGGCTTCACAGTGCTTGTGATGCTTGCCTCCGATCCGGCCGATCGGGAGGCGTACATCGACGCCATCCTGATTCCCATCCTCGAAACTCTGCAGGTGCGTTGATCGGTTGTTCGCCGGCCGGAGTGCGGCGGCCACGCCGGGCCGCCCCACTCCAGTGACATTCAGATCAACCCTCAGTCTTGATCTCTGTGTCGACGGTCGTTCCAACGGAAATCGGTATCCGGCGGGAACCGGGCTGAACCTCGACAGGCAGCTGGATCTTCATCGACAGTACCCCATTCTCGAAATGAGCTTCGAGTTGTTCAGCGTCGACTCCCTCAGGCAGCATGATGTCGCGTCTGAAGCTGCCGTACGATCGCTCCGCCAGGTAGAAGTCCTCCTCATCGATCTCTCGATCGAACGACCGCTGACCCGAAATGTGAAGCACACGATCCTCGATAGAGACCTCGATGTCCTTGTCCGGATTCACACCCGGCAGCTCTGCACGAACGATCAAGGCGTCCTTCTCGCGGAACACGTCAACCTTCGGACGCCAGACGAGCTCAACGGCTCTCTCAGGTGATCCTGCCGACATCGGCAACCGATCCATTATCTGCTGCATGTCTCGTTCGAGTGCTGTCAAGGCATCGAAAGGAGACCAGCGAATGAGTGCCATATCCTCTCTCCTCACTTGTCGGGGAACCCGCATTGGATTCCTCCTCGTTCTGTTCATATCTAAGTGTATAACACTCAGGTTTTCTTCCGTCAAGACCTTAAAATCGACCCGACGATATGCCGAAACGGAAGGCTCAGATGCCGGCGCGTTCGGCGGCGCCGCCGGGTGGTATAGGCGCTTTCGGTTCGGTTGGGAGCGGCCGAGCAGTGGCGGCGATCCTCCGCCGAACCTCTACCCTGGACGTGGACAGGAGACCAAGCCATGCCGATCCGAGTTCTCACAATCGAAGGCGGGGGCGTACGAGGCATCATCCCGACCCGGTTGTTGATCGCGCTCGAAAGTCTGTCGGGACGTCCCATCGTGGACCTATTCGATGTGATGGTCGGTACCTCGACCGGCGGAATGCTGGCTCTGGGCCTGGCAACGCCGGATGAGGCCGGTGGACCCCGATACACCGCACGGACGGTCGGCGACATCTATACGGCGTACGGATATGAGATCTTCCCGAGGCCGGTGTCGGCCCTTCCCCGCAGCCTGGCAGACGCCCGAGAGTGGTGGGCGTCGGCGAGTTCCAACGCGGCAATCTTCGGCTTCAACCCGGAGGTCGGCAACGCCCGGTACTCGCCTGAGGGCATCGAACAGGCCTTCGCGCTCTACTTCGGCGATACGCGGCTCTCCGAAGCACTCGTTGACGTCGTGATCACCAGCTACGACCTCCAAACGAAGAGCCCCGTCTTGTTCCGATCACGTGACGCCCGGCCCGACGGCGATATCGACCCGCTGATGCGGGATGTGGCCAGGGCTACGTCGGCTGCACCCACCTACTTCCCTCCACTGCAGATGGACTGGGACGGTGTGAAGAACCGCCTGCTGGTCGACGGAGGCGTGTTCGCCAAGAACCCGGCGATGGTCGGCTACATCGAAGGAGTAACCAGAGCGCGCGAGAATGGTCTGGCCGATACCGACGTCAAGGTGGTCTCGCTGGGCACCGGCATCCCGGGCAGGTCTACGAGCCTGACCTACAAGGAGTTCGTGAGTCGGAGCTGGTTGAAGCTCGCCGAGGATGTATTCCGGGCCGCCGAGGACGGGCAGGCGGCGCTCCACGACGAGGTCTTGAGTACGCTCATCGGCAGCCAGTATTGGCGTTTCCAGATCGACCTGACCGACGCGGCCAGTTACGCGATGGACGATGTCAGCGAGGAGAACGTCGACGCGCTCAAACACCTAGGCGACCAACTCGTCGGTGAACGTCTCAACGATCTCAAAAGACTGGCCGAGCGGCTCGCATCGAACTGAGGTTGCCGGCGCTATGCAACGGGGGCGCGCCCGCGGGCTTCCTCGGGATTCCGCATCCGGATCATCGGTACCCCAATCCCGTAGGTCACGAAGTCTCCGATTGGAATGACCTTGATCACACGGGTCTCGGCACGAAGTTGATCGGTCACCTCCATACCCCGGTAGATCTTTCTGATGATCGAGGCATCAACGGCATCTACCCCGAGAATCTCCGCCGTCCCCTGACAGGTAGCTACTGCAGCCGGGATCTTCAGGAATGGGACGAAGGGCAGGCGCTTGGGGATCGTGACCGTCAGCGAGACCTTCGGGTTGGCTCGGATATGGCGAGCCTTCCACGTTTCAGAGCCGGACGAGATATAAAAGGTCCGGTCTTGCACGACGTAAACGATCCCCGCCGAACGGGCCTCGTGCGACGGCGTGACGAAGGCGAGGACACCAAAGAGATGCTTCTCCACGACTTCCCAAACAGAATCGGTTGTTACGGCAGCGGGCATGCGTACTCCAGTGTTGGCCATGTGTCGATCACGTTGCCAGTTGTGCTCCGACATCGCTAGAGGCGATGGTCGAATCCGCCCGGGTCCCGTACCTGCCGGTCTCCGCTACGGTGATCAGCACCGATGCAGCCCGGCAACACTCCCCTCGTCGAGTTCCCACACCTGGCCCCGCCTGGCACCCGGCTGTTCGCCAAGCTCGAGTGGTTCAACCCCACAGGATCGATCAAGGACCGGGCCGCCTGGTTCATGTTCGCGAACGCGGTGGAGAATGGGAGGCTCAAGGCCGGTCAGCCGCTGATCGAGGCGACGTCCGGCAACACGGGGATCGGGTTGGCTCGCCTGGCGCTCCTCAACGGCCATCCGATGGTGATCTGTTTGCCGGACACTGCCACCGAGGAGCGCAAGCAGCTGCTGCGGGCCTACGGAGCGGAGCTGATCGAAGTCGCGGGCGGCCCCAACGGCGCGATCGCCCACGCAAGAGCCCTCGTCGAAGGTGGTGAGGGGCACATGTTGTACCAATACGGCAACCGGTGGAACGTCTACGCGCACTTCTTCGGCACATCACTCGAGCTCATCCGGGATTGGCCACTCGAGCAGCCGCCCACCCACTTCTTTGCCGCGTACGGAACCGGCGGAACGCTCACAGGTAACAGCCGGGGCCTGGTGCGCCGCTGGACGGGGATTCGCATCCATTCGGTCGAACCGTTCGTGGACGATCCGATCAGCGGGATGCGTTCGCAGGACGATCCTTTCCAACCGCCGGTGGCCGATCTATCCCTGGTCACGGATCGACACGAGGTACGTTCTTCGACTGCAGGCGGCTTGGTAGCGACGACGATGCACGTGGAGGGCCAATTCGTTGGGACCTCCTCGGGCGCCGTCCTGCATGCCGCCGTCGATACCCTCGACCGTGAGGGAGGCACAGCAGTTGCGCTGCTGCCGGACGCCGGATGGAAGTACCTGAGCGGTCCCCCCTGGTCGAGCATGTAGCCAGATATCGTTCTCGCGCGGGATTCCCACCGTATGGGGCGCGAATCCCGCGCGAAAACGAGAGTGTGTGTTATTGTACTAGTTGACTGGTGTACTAATACTTATGATACTTCCTCTCGATATCGACAAGAGCAGCAGCACGCCGCTCTATGTCCAGCTCACGGAGCAGGTCCGGCTGCTGATTCACGAGGGGACCCTGCGGGCCGGTGACGCCATGCCGACGGTGCGTGGATTGGCCGTGGACCTCGGGATCAACGCCAACACTGTGGCCCGCGTCTACCGCGACCTCCAAGCGGAGGGCTGGCTCATCCTCCAACGAGGCATCGGTTCCTTCGTGTCACACGGAGCCGATGCCCCACTGACCCGACGTGAGTTCACACGACTCCAGACCGCCGTCGACGACCTCATAGCTCGCGCCAAGAACGCCAATCTCAAGCGACACGAACTATCCCAGATGATCGAATCCAGATGGGTGGAGGTATGAGCATGTTCAAGGGAAGCAACAACATCATCGCCGGCGTGATGGCCGCGATCACGGCGGCGACAGCGCTCATGGCGACGGTAGCCGGCGCATCCGTTGTGGCCATAGTGGTTCTCGTGGTCGGAGGCATCGGGTCCCTCTCTCCCAGGGTCATCAAGGAGTGGGAGCGTGGCGTCGTTCTCCGGCTCGGCAAGTTCAGCCGCATCGTGGCGCCCGGCGTTACCTGGGTCATCCCCGGCGTCGATCAGTTTGCGGATGCCGTCGACATGCGGGTTCGGTCCACGCCCTTCTCCGCGGAGAAGAGCCTTACGAAAGACACGGTACCGGTCAATGTCGACGCCGTTCTGTTCTGGATCGTGGTGGACGCCAAGAAAGCGATCCTCGAGGTCCAGGAATACCTCGGTACAGTGAGCTGGGCGGCCCAGACGACGTTGCGAGACGTGATCGGTCAGACCGATCTCGTGAGAATGATCTCCGATCGCGAGACCATCGATCGAGAACTCCAAGAGACGATCGACGCCAAGACCTCCGACTGGGGCATCACCGTGCAATCGGTCGAGATCCGTGACGTCCGTATCCCGGGCAACCTCGAGGACGCCATGTCCCGCAAAGCCCAAGCCGAACGCGAGCGGGAGGCTCGCATCATCCTCGCCGAGTCGGAATTCAAGGTTGCCGAAGAGATGCTCTTGGCTGCCCGCGTATACGAATCCGACCACGTCGCCCTCCAACTGCGCGCCATGAACATGACGTACGAGTCGATCAAGGAACGTGGAGCTCTCATCGTCGTCCCGACCGGCATGTCGGAGTCGCTCAACACGGGAGTCATGGGGCTGGCGGCAACCGGATTTCGATTCGAGTCTGCCGCGCACGAGGAGCCGGGCGAAGTATGAGGCGATGGCCACCGGTACGAGCCGTTCGACTGCACGGAACCAAAACGCGTTCCGGACATGATCGGCACGTATCGATCTTCCCCTTCTTCGGCCCGGACGGTGCCGTTCATTCCGTGATGGTCACCGACCACATTGCCGGCACGATCAGCCTCGCCTCCATCGATGAGGAGGGCGTGCGCGTTCCCGTCGCAGGAAGATGCGACATTCCAGGGTTGAAACCGGTCGACGACGAAGGAGTCGCGACACTGTCCGGACTCTGGCACTACGACCCGTGGTGGGTATTGACCCGCCCGGCCCACTCCGGGCACTGGGCGACGCCTTTGCTCAAGAAGACCAACTGTGTGGACTTCCTGTCCGAGGGCGTGAAGTCACTGTGGTTTGCGCGGGACCTCAGCGCCGTGACCTGGGCCGAGATCCAGGACGCAGACCGGATGACGGGCAAACGCCGAACCGCGGGGGGCGTGACGCTCACCCGTTGGTCGCCCGAGTTCTTGTCTTCATCGGCCGGTCGTGCCCAACGGCAGTCCGGAGATCGCCCCATCGACCATCGGGGCGCCTGGGTCCTGGACCCGATCTGGTCGAAAGCCACCGAGCGCCGTCGCCCCTGAGATATCGGGAACCTACCGACTGGTAAGCGACGTCCTAGGATCATGACTAGGAGGTCAGCCATGAAGCAAGTGGCACTCATCGGCCTGCTCGTATTGTCGATTGCCTTCGCAGGATGCGGAGACGAGAAGAAAGACGACACCGGCCTCGCCAACCCTGCCTCCGTCTTTTGCGAGGAACAGGGTGGCACACTAGAAATCCGGACGGACGAAGCAGGAGACCAAACCGGCTACTGCATGTTCGACGATGGATCCGAATGTGAGGAGTGGGCGTACTTCCGCGACGAGTGCGCTCCGGGAGATAATCCGGGCGGATAGGGCACTCGAACCGCCGTCCGCGGCGCACTCTCTCTGGCGGTGACGTCGTCGACGTCACCGCCAGGGAGAGCCTGTCGTTGTCAAGTCGCTTGAACACGGTGGTCACGATCGACCGCCCGGCGCCCCAGGGCGATTCAGACGGCGTAGGTTGACGTCATGTCCGGATACCAGATCGAACCCTTCCCGCGCAGTCGCCGAATCGTGGTTGACACCGGCCGCGCAGCCGCCAAGCGACATACCGTGTTCGGCCTCGTCGAGGTAGACATCACCCTGGCACAATCGAGTCTCGGCGAGCTGGAACCCCGGCCGTCCCTCACCTCGTTCGTCGTTGCCTCCACCGGTCGGGCGGTAACGGCGATCCCGGCGGTCCATGCGCTGCGGGACCTCCGGCAACGACTCATCACTTTCGATGACGTCGATATCAACGTGATGATCGAGGTCGAGCTGGAGGGACGCTCGTTTCCCATGAACCACGTCATCCGGCGCTGCAATTCGAAGACGCTGCAGGAAATCGACACCGAGATCAGGGCAGTCAAAGCGGCACCGCAGACCAGCCCGACCATGGGGCTCACGGGGAAGGCAAGGGCATTTCTGCACCTCCCCGGGTTCATCCGATACCGCTTGATCGGCCTTCTGCACCGCCTCCCCCACCGGCAGCGAGAACTGGTCGGAACCGTTGGAATCAGTTCTGTCGGGATGTTCGGCCGCGGGGGCGGGTGGGGCCTCGGCTTCCCGGTTCAGACTCTCAGCATGATCGTTGGCGGTACCGTCGAACGACCGGCCTTCGTGGACGGCCGGGTGACGCCGCGAACCTATCTCGACCTCAGCCTGGCTTTCGACCACGACGTAGTCGATGGCGCACCCGCCTCCCGCTTCGTCGCCAAGCTGAGAGACCTCCTCGAAACGGCAGCCGTTCTGGCAGAGGTCTAACTGATAGCCTGGTCGCCGCACGCTCGGGAGGATCGCGATGAACCAGAAGCTCGTCATCCACTATCAGGATGGGACCATCCTCAAAGGCAACAGCAACGACTTCTTCCCCAACAAGGCGCAGTTCCACTTGCGGCCGGTTGACGGGAGTGAGGCGCGCCTGGTCAAAGTGGCCGACCTCAAAGGTGTATTCACCGTCCGTACGTTCGAGGGTGACCCGGACAACCGTTCACGTCGAGATGTCGAAAGGGCCGGTCTGGGCCGCAGGATTAGGGTGACCTTCAAGGACGGAGAGGTCGTGGTCGGCTACACGTCCGGCTACTCGCCCGACCGGCCGGCCTTCTTCGTGTTTCCGGCCGACCCCGACAGCAATACGGAGCGGATCTTCGTTGTGACCGACGCCACGCAGAGCGTCGAGTTCACATAGGCGCCTAACCCCGCTCAACCTCTCCCGCCGGCGAGGTTTGCCGCCATCGGTGACCGCTTCAGAAGAACCATGGCCGCCACCCCCACTGCGGGACCGATCGCCAACCCGGGAAATGCCCATCGCCAGGACCAAACCTCGGCCAGCACCGGAACGCCCCGGATCGTGACCAGGGTCAGAAGGAATCCGACCGCCGTCTGCAGGGTGAGATGCAACGTGGACGACTTCCTCCATGTCCATTCCCAGGGACAGGACGTCGTCACCGAGCGCCTGGAAGACCGGCATCTCGGCGACGCAGGCGGGGCACCACGCTGCCCAGAAGTTGAGGAATACGGGCCGGCCCGAGAAGTCACCCTGGCTTCTGGCCATCGAAGTATTCGAAGGTGAACTCGGGAGCGGGCGTTCCCCCGGCCGGGTTGGCCGCCGGTTCGTCACCCCCTGGTCCGAAAGCGAGGGCAGCCTCCGCGATGATCGCCATGGCAGCCATGGTCAATCCAGCCATCAGCCGCTTGGAGGGTCGGGGCGTGGTTGTTGCGGTCATCGGTGCGGCCCTGTTCCGCTCCGCAGGAATCCGACTGTCAACCCGCCGAACGCTCCAACGAGAGCGAAGATCACCGACTCGGCCGCCGCACCACCGAGCGGCAACAGTGAAGGCCCGCCCAGATTGCGGGTGGACACCAGTACGAATGTCACCACCAGCGCGGCAGATGTGCCCAGAACGGTCAGTCCGGCCGAACGTCGGAGCAGAGGCGTCGGGTCCTCGAGCGCATAGAGAAAAGTCGGGAGTCCGGCGACCAACAGCGGGGCCAAGTGGTAGGTCGTCCCGTCGGAGATCAGACCCAGCACGAGCCACAGGACGGCGAGTCCTAGGCCAGTCATTACCGGCAGGCGTCCGGTTGCTTGTTGTGAGATCGTTTTATTCATGTCGGGAGAAACCACGCGACCGCCTGCGCCATCCATCAAGTGTCGTTAACCCGACATAGTGCGAAGAACCCTTCCTAATGTCGTGTTGCCGACGATGTGGCGAGGAAACACACATGAAGGCCGGACTATCGACGATCGGGACTGACAATTCGGACAGGGGCCAGCATTGACCACCGCAGACCAACAGCACTTCGCCTGGCTTGCCCGCAGTTTCGGGCGCACCGATTACCTTCCGCTCAGCCCGGCAGACCTGGCGGCCCTCGCCGGGACCGGCGAGTACGTTGAGAAGTACCCCGGCACGCACCTCTTCAAAGAGGGGGCGGTTGCCGGCCATGCCTTCGTTGTCGAGAAGGGAGAGGTGGAGCTCTCTCGAACCTCAGGAGGAACCAGGCGAATCGTGGCACGGGTCGGCGCGGGAACCGTGCTCGGCGACATCGCCATGTTTCAAGAACAGCCCTACATCTCCTCGGCCAAAGCGATCACACGAGTTCGAGCCTTTCGGTTCGATCGGAACAGACTGCTGCCCGTACTCATCAAGCATCCGGTGGTGACTCTGCGCTGGCTGGTGGCAGGCCTCAGCCAGCTCGAGGCGACCCAACGCCGCGTTCTGGGCTTGATGCACCGGACGGTGAAGGAACAAGTCGCCGAGATGGTGCTGGACGAGGCCGACCAACGTGGTGAGGTACAGATCTCCCAGGGAACTCTTGCGACCTTGCTCGGGGCCTCTCGCCAGACGGTGAACGAAGCCCTCGGCGAGCTGAAAGCTGCGGGCGCAACCGAGACCGGGTACCGCTTGATTCGCATCGTCGATCGGGAAACCCTGGCCCAGGCTGCCGGGCGCTGATTAGACGCGCGCCGGATCGGCCGGCTACTCCAACCCGAACGCGGACACCGACTCCCGCGGGTCGGCGGGCGCCTTGCGGGCCAGCCCGACCATGTTGCCGTCCAGATCGAACACTGCAGCCAGCCGATCGCCCCACGGTGTATCGGTCGGTGGATAGCGGACTTCTGCTCCGAGACCGACCATGCGCTCGAAGGTCGCCTCGAGTTCTTCGACCCGGAACCACAGTGTCACGCTACCCGGCGAGGCCGTTGCTCCTTCGTCTTGATCGATCCCGAGATAGAACCCGTCGAGCTGAAAGCCGCGATGGCGGTCCTGCTCATGAGGGTCGTCAAGGTCGAACGCCTCCTGATAGAAGGCGGCCAGCTCAACCATATTGGCCGAGAAGATGATTGCAGTGTCGACGGACGGCCGCATGCGGCAGAGCCTACATTGTGTGGTCGAGACATGGCCGAGGGCGCGGAGTCAGGGCGGCCGAGTTGTCTCTTCGGGACATCACGGCAAGAAGTACAGTGCGCCGCAACAGGAGGAACAGTGGTCCGCATAGCGATTCTCGATGACTACCAGGGTGTCGCGACGAAGAGCGCCGACTGGTCTGTTCTGCCGCCTGATTCGACCTTGACTTCCTTCCAAGATCACCTCGGCTACGGCGAGGAGCTGGTGGAACGTCTCGCTCCATTCGCTGTCATCGCGGCAATGAGGGAGAGGACCCCTTTCCCCCGGGCTCTTCTGGAGCAACTGCCCAAGCTCCGGCTGTTGGTCACAACGGGCATGCGCAACTCGGCCATCGACCTCGAAGCCGCCCGAGAGTTCGGCGTGACCGTGTCGGGCACGAACTCCCCCGGTCACGCCACGGTTGAGCTGACGATGGCGCTCATGCTCGGCCTGGCGCGTGGGCTCCCCACGGAGACCGCCTCTATGCATCGCGGTGGGTGGCAGGTCGGCGTGGGAAGGGACTTGAAAGGCGCCACGTTGGGGGTAATAGGCGTCGGCCGGCTCGGAACGGAGGTTGCCCGCCTGGGCAAGGCGTTCGGCATGAACGTCATCGCATGGAGTGAAAACCTCACCGCGGAACGCTGTGAAGAGATCGGCGTCGAACTGAGCGATCGCGATGGGTTGTTCCGGAGATCCGATTTCGTGACCGTCCACTTGAAGTTGAGCGAACGCACTCACGGCCTCATCGACGAGAGGCTTCTCGGCCTCATGAAGCAGGACGCGTACCTGATCAATACCTCACGAGGTCCGATCGTCGACGAAGGGGCGCTCATCAGTGCCCTCGCGCAACAATCCATCGGCGGAGCTGCACTCGACGTATACGACCGGGAGCCACTTCCGCCCGACCATCCCCTGCGGAGCGCGCCGCGCCTCTTGCTCACACCCCACATCGGATACGTCACCCGCCAGACGTACAAGGTCTTCTACTCGGAGATGGTCGAATCCATCGCGGCCTTCCTTCGGGGCTCACCGATCCGCGTCTTGTGACCGGCACAACCCCGCTCACCGCCGTTTTCGCGCGACAATCACTGCATACGGCAAGAGAATGCCGCTCGAAAACGAGGGGAAAACCGGCTTGGCCTCAACAGAGACCCACGTAGAACTCGGCGGGCGGACAATCCGGATCAGCAGTCCCGAGAAGGTGCTGTTCCCGGAGCAGGGCTGGACCAAGCTCGACGTGGTCGAGCATTTCCTGATGTGTGCGCCGGGCGCATTGCGCGGCGTGTTCAATCGTCCGTCCTTGCTCAAGCGATGGAACCGGGGGGTCGACGAACCCGCACTGTTCGTGAAGCGCCCGAAAGGGGCGCCGCGGTTGGTGGACGTGACCTTCCCGTCTGCGCGGCCCGGCCAGATGTTTGCGCCGATGGATGAAGGCGACGTCATCTGGATGGCACAGATGAACTGCATCGACCTCAACCCGTGGAACGCCAGAGCCGACGATCTCGTCCACCCGGATGAACTCCGCATAGACCTCGACCCCACCGAGGGGTACGACTTCGAGGCGGCCCGTGACGTGGCCGCAACGATCAACGAGATACTCGACGATTTGAATCTCACCGGCTGGCCGAAGACGTCCGGTAACCGTGGCATCCACATCTATGTACGGGTCGAGCGGGAGTGGGACTTCTACCAGGTCCGCCGCGCCGCGCTGGCCCTGGCTCGAGAAGCCGAACGTCGCAACGACCTCGCCACAACGGCCTGGTGGAAGGAGGAACGTGAGGGCGTGTTCATCGATTTCAACCAGAACGCCTGGGACAAGACGATCGCCTCTGCCTATTCGATACGTCACACGGGTCTCGTATCTACGCCGTTCCGGTGGGATGAGCTCGCCACGATCGACCATCGCTCCATGGACCTGATGTCATTCAGGGAGCGCTGGACCGACATGGGCGACCTCACCGACGGAATCGACGAAGCGGCCGGACGGCTCGACGGACTCCTCGAAATGGTCACGGCCGACGAAGAGCGCGGACTCGGAGACGCCCCCTGGCCGCCCCACTATCCGAAGATGCCCGGCGAGCCCCCGCGCGTGCAACCGTCCAAGATGCGGAAAGAGAACTGGGAGTAGGTGTGGCCCGCGACTGCGGTACTGATTACCCCGGCGAAGGGAGCTAGACCGACAGCCCGATCGGTATGGTAGGCCCGAACGGAAGGGGCGAATGACATGCGACCGAGCTGGGACGATTACTTCCTCGAACTCGTCGATCAGGTGGGTACGAGGGCAACGTGCGATCGTGGGAAGAGCGGTTGCGTCGTGGTTCGCAACAAACGGATCATCTGCACCGGGTACGTCGGCTCACCGTCCGGGTTGCCGCACTGCGACGAAGCCGGACACGACTTCAAGCAGATGATCGATGAAGATGGCACGGCGAGACAACATTGCGTCCGAACCGTCCACGCCGAACAGAATGCTATTTGCCAGGCGGCCCGCTACGGGCTGCAACTCGACGGCACCACCCTCTACTGCTCCATGGAACCTTGCCGTGTCTGTGCCATGCTCATCGCCAGCAGCGGTATCTCCCGCGTCGTAGCCAGGCGCCGGTATCACGCCGGACAGGACACCAGGCACATATTGGCGCAAGCCAGCGTCGAGCTGACGATCGTCGAAGACGTCGTGGAGTCTTACGAGGGGCAGTAGGTGAGGTTCTATTCCGTTCTTGCGTCAGATATGGGTGGTGGGCGCCGAAGACTTACGCAAGAACGGGAGTTTCACCAGCCGACCACGTCGCCGAAGTGGGCTCCTTCCGGCCGGACCAGCTGATCGAAGGTGCAGTCCTCTGCCGGCTTGTCCGGTCGCCAGCGCTCGAAGCGAGTGGCGTGACGGAATCTGCCTCCCTCGAGCTGGTCGTAGCTGATCTGGACGACCACGCCGGGCTCAACGGGGATCCACGAGAGATCCTTTCCCCCCGACCAGCGTGACTCCCCACCCGGCACTCGTACGTCAGCCCCATCGGCTCCGAAGCTCTGGTCGGTCCGAATCTGCTCGAACTGCTCGAGGATCGCGACCCGGTCCAGATTCGTGAAACCCGAGCAGTGCCCGATGAAGTGCAGTTCGGCTTCATCGTTGAAGAGACCGAGCAGGACGGAGCCGATCTTGTCGCCGTCCTTGTGGACCCGGTAGCCGCCGACAACGCAGTCGGCCTCGCGGCGGTGCTTCCACTTGATCCAATCTCGCTTGTCTTCCCGATACGGGCCGTCGGATTGCTTGCAGATGATCCCGTCGCACCCGGCGCCTTCGTATTCGACGAACCATCGGGAAGCTTCCTCGAAGTCGGACGTCACCGGCGTCAGATGCCAGGGGAACTCGAGGTTCCGGAAGAGGCGTTCCAGCCGGTCCCGCCGCTCCTCGTAGGGCATGGGCCGCAGGTCCTCTCCATCTTCCGCGAGGAGGTCGAATGCGACGAGCTCGGCGGGGGTCTCACTCGACAGAAGCTCAACCCGGGAGGCGGCGGGATGGATACGCAGCTGCAGGGTGTCGAACTCCGTGACGCCATCGACGACTACCACGACTTCACCGTCGACAATCGACCCATCCGGTAGCTGAGCAAGCGCCGGCTCCAACTCGGGGAAGTAGCGGAGGAGCGGCTTTCCATTGCGACTCTCGAGCCGGGGCTCCCGGCCTCCCCAGGCGATCATCCGAAACCCGTCCCACTTGGGCTCGTAGACCCAACCGGGCGGACGCGGCGGCTCCTCTTTGACTTTGGCTTTCATCGGCAGCAGCGGTGGATCGAATGGCCAGGTGGGCATGCGGAGGAAGCTACCCGACGATGGATCGACTTGCTCGAACCAGACAGCTGAGGCGCCCTCGATCGGTAGATCGATTTCGAGTGAAACCATCCAGCTCACTACTGGGGCGGCTGACACCCCCACCGGTACGGCGTGACTACATCCCGTGCCATACTCGATCCTGTAGACCAAAGGCAGTCATGCAGTTCCTCAACGATCGCCGGCCTTCACACGACCTGACCTACTCGGATGTGTTCCTCGCTCCGAGCTTCGCCGACGTCGGCTCGCGTATGCAGGTGGATCTGACCACTCCCGACGGCATCGGCACCACGATTCCGGTCGTGGTTGCCAACATGACCGCCGTCGCCGGCCGACGCATGGCTGAGACGGTTGCCAGACGAGGTGGCGTCGCCGTGCTCCCTCAGGACATCCCCGCCGAGGCCATTTCCGACATGACGGCCGCGGTCAAACGAAGCCACCTCGTCTTCGACACTCCAATCACCCTGCATCCAACCGACCGAATCGTCAATGCACTCGACCTAATGCACAAGCGCTCGCACGGAGCGGTGATCGTGGTGGACCGATCCCACCGGCCGGTCGGCATCTTCACCGAACTCGATAGCGAAGGTTTCGACAGGTTCACGCCCCTCGGAGATGTGATGAGCTCACACATGATCGCCCTCTCCGACAAGTTGCCCCCCGAGGAGCTATTCAGCTCCCTTGCAGAACGCCGGGTGCATTTGGCTCCGGTCATTGACGACGAAGGCCGTCTCACCGGGGTCATCACCGAGAAGGGGGCATTGCGTACCACGCACTACCGGCCGGCGCTGGATGCCACCGGCCGTCTGTTGGTTGCAGCTGCGGTGGGGGTAAATGGGGACGTCGCCGCCAAGACGAGGATGCTCATGGAGGTCGGCGTTGACGTGATTGTGGTGGATACCGCCCACGGCCATCAGCAGAAGATGCTCGACGCATTGGCGGCAGTGAGGTCGGTGAACGACGATCTCCCCGTGGTTGCCGGCAATGTCGTCACTGCCCAGGGCACAAAGGACCTCATCAACGCCGGGGCCGATATCGTCAAGGTAGGCGTCGGGCCCGGGGCGATGTGCACTACCCGAATGATGACCGGAGTCGGCCGGCCACAGTTCTCCGCCGTGCTCGACTGCGCGGCGACCGCCCGAGCCGCCGGAAAACACGTATGGGCCGACGGCGGGATCCGCCATCCGCGCGATGTCGCGCTGGCGCTAGCAGCCGGGGCGGCCAACGTCATGATCGGGTCGTGGTTCGCCGGCACGTTTGAATCCGCCGCCGATACCCTGCGCGACTCCGATGGCCGGCTCTACAAGGAGAATTACGGGATGGCCTCCCGCCGGGCGGTCACGTTCCGGTCGCGGGGCGAGACGCCCTTTGAGCGAGCTCGCAAGGAGATGTTTGAAGAGGGGATCTCACATTCCCGCATGTACCTCAATCCGCGGACGCCGAGCGTGGAAGACATCCTCGACCGCATCGTGACCGGAGTCCGGTCCGCCAGCACCTACGTCGGTGCGAAAACAATCAACGAGTTCCACGAACGGGCCATCGTCGGCGTCCAGTCATTCACCGGGTACACAGAGGGACAGCCGACTCCGGAGAGCTGGTAGTCCGAGAAGGGGCCGGACCTATTTCGTGCGTCGATTCGGCGCCCTCGGCGCACGAATCTCACGCAAGAAGCGATGTCTGCTCGTGAATCCAAGCCAATGCAGCCTCGACGGTCGGGAACACCTCCGTGGGAACAGCTGTCGGCTCAACGAGCTGAAAGGTCCGAAACATCGTCAAAAACGCGCCATCACTGGCGACGACGGCCCGGCAGGGTGGCGAAGGAAGGCCGTCCATGAAGAACGATCTGATCGAACGCTCAACGTAAGGGATTTGCACGATTTCTAGCAAGACGGGTGGGGGTGAGGCAGGTTCGAGATCAGCCCTCGCCTCGAGGTATTCGGCGGCAACTTCTTTGGTGGCTTCCCCGTCGAAATCAAACACGACATGAAGAATGCCGTCGGTGCGCAAAGTCAATGAGCCAAGCGCGATTGTCACCGTCCCCGGTTCCACCAACCAAGGCTACCTCCGCTCCGCGCGAAGCCCAAGGGAAACCCGGCCGGCAGTTCATCGCGTCACTGTCATCCCGATCGTCGCTGCCCTTGTTCTCAGCGGATTCTTAGGTCACGCTCAGACGCCATTCAGAAGTGCATCCGATACTCTGTACATGGAGGTAGCTACACGTATGAAGAAGATTCTCATTGGATCGATGGCGGTGATCGTCACGGCAGCTCTTGCCCTGGGCGGATTCGCTCTGCTTGGGCCCGATGGCGCCCTCGCTCAAGAGTCCGAAGGCCCGGATACCGTCACGAAATATCGGTTCGCACCACTCGATGAGGTTCTCGACGAACTTGTCAATGAGAAGGTCATCGATAGCAGCCAGGCCGACGCCATCCGGGAACGCATGAGCCAGAAGATGCCTTCCGGGGCGGACCGCTTCCACTTCCGGATGGAGGGGTTCCTCGATGAACTGCCTGACGGAGTGACGGCTCCGCCCGGGCCTCCCGGAACACCCGAATTCGATGCATGGCTCGAAGAAATGCAGAGCTTGCTCGGCGAGGACTTCTTCGGCGGCCACATGTTCAACTTCGACGGTGTCATGCCCGAAGGAGGGTTCCCGTTCGGTGGACGGGAGCACATGGGGCCCGGCATGATGGGCGAAGGTTTCCATCAGTTTCACGGCTTCGGTGACTTCACCGCTGAAGATCTCCAGGGCATGATCGACCAGATGACCGAGCAGTTTGGCGGTGAGATCCCGGAGCAGATCCGGGACATGATCGATCGCCTCCAGGAACAGCTCTCCGATGTCGAAGGCGCAGAAACCAGCCTCGGCGCCTAGCTCCCTCCCAACCCATGGGGCCGGTCTCCTCCCAACCGGCCCCACGGAGTTTCCCGTTTTCTCCGCAATGCTGTGTATCGAAAACGCGTCATTGCATTGCCGAGAAGATGTCCCGGAGTTTCTGCGCAATGCTGTGGACTGCCACGCGCCATTGCATTGCTGAGAAAACACTTGACCGTAGATACTAACTTTCAGTATGATCTGAAAGTAATGAACGCACAGAATGCCGAGTACGCCGAGCACGTCGGGCGCTACTGGTCCGACCGGGGCGGGAGTCGGGCGCAGGGCAAGATACTCGGGTGGCTGCTGATCTGCCATCCGCCTCACCAGTCCTCCAAGCAACTGCAAGAAACACTCCATATGAGCGCGGGCACGGTTTCGACCAATGCCCGCATCCTGGAACAGATCGGCTTTGTAGAACGAATCACCTTCCCGCGCGATCGCGCCATCTACTACCGCATGGCAACAGACGCCTGGGAATTCCTCCTCGACGAGAAGCGCGTAGGAATGATCGGCCTACGCAAGATCGTCGATGAGGGTCACCAGATACTTGCCTCCGATGCACCCGATCGTCACGAACGTATCAACCAGCTGGCCGACCTACTCGACTTCTTGGACACCGAGATGGCGGCACTCGCCCAGCGCTGGCACGCACGGAAGGAAGCCCGATGACCAACACCGGCAACGCAATCGAAGTCAGCGACCTTTCATTCGCCTACGGCGACATCCAGGCCGTGGACGGCGTGAGCTTCTCCGTGGCGCCCGGCGAGATCCTCGGCTTCCTCGGTCCGAACGGCGCAGGGAAGTCCACCACAATCAAGATGCTCACCGGCCAACTCCGTCCCGACTCCGGATCCATTTCGGTGCTCGGCATGACGATGCCGGCCCAGACGCTTGATATCCAGGCCCGGATTGGTGTGTGTTTCGAGGAGAAGAACCTCTACGAGAACATGTCGGGCAAGGAGAACCTCGATTTCTTCGCCCGCCTCTACGGGATCAAAGGAAGGGACTTCGATCCGTTCCTACGGAAAGTCGGCTTGATCGACCGGGCAGACGATCGGGTCGCCACCTACTCGAAGGGAATGCGCCAGCGTCTCATGATGACGAGGGCGATGATCAACGACCCGGACATCTTGTTCCTCGACGAACCGACCGACGGCCTCGATCCCGTGTCTTCCCAAGCAGTCCGAAACGTAATCAAGGCCGAAGCCGAGCGCGGCGCCGCCGTGATTCTCACTACGCACGACATGCACGAAGCCGACCAACTGTCCGATCGGGTGGCCTTCATCAACGAGGGCCGGATCGCCGCGCTAGACACTTCCGACAACCTCAAGCTCGAATACGGACAACGCACGGTGCGCATCCGTTCGCGCAACGGTGGCGACGTCGACGTGCGGGTGATCAGCCTCGACGAGTCCAACGCCGGAGACCAAATTCGCGAGGCGGTCGCGGTCGAGGGACTCATGACCATCCACACCGAAGAGGCAACCCTAGAAGATATCTTCATCAAGCTGACCGGGCGGGGGTTGGACGCATGACCGACGCCATCGCCGCTCCACCCCAGAGGGTGTCCCGTCGGACGATCATCGCCGCGATCGTCCGTAAGGATTTCAGGGCGTTTCGTCGGGATCGCTTCTACTTCTACATGTCCATCGTCGGCTTGATTCTCTACGTTGCCATCTTCTGGTTCCTTCCCGACACCGTCGACGAATCGATCACGATCGGTGCGACCGGGGCCGGAATCGAACAGTTGCTCGAACAGGCCACCGGAGCCGAGTCAGAGGGCCTAACGATTGTTCCATTCGACTCGCGAGAGACCCTCATGACCGCGGTTGAGGAGGGCGACCAGGACGTCGCGCTCGGGCTTGCCTTTCCGCAGGATTTCTTCGCCGCTATTGCGGCGGGTGAGCCCACGACCGTTAGCGTGATCGCCACCGCCGAAGTGCCGGATGAACTCCGAACCGCAATGGATTCGTTCATCAAGGAAGCTGCCTTCGCCATCAGCGGCAACCCGCTGCCGGTCGACTATCAGGAAGAAATACTCGGCGTCGACCGCCTCGGTGATCAAGTCTCACTTCGCGAGAAGTTCAGACCGATGCTGGCCTTCCTGGTCCTGTTGATCGAGATGATGTCACTGGCCGGCCTCATCGCCGCCGAAATGCAGTCCAGAACGGTGACCGCCGTCATCACGACACCCGCCCGACTCTCCGATTTCCTCACCGCCAAAATCATCTTCGGAGCTCTGCTGGCGTTCACGCAGGTGGTGATCCTGCTCGTCGCCATCCGATCACTTGGAACCGAGCCGGTGTTGCTGCTGGCCACGCTCTTGCTGGGTTCCTTGATGGTGACTGCGTTTGCGCTGATCGCGGGCGCGTTCGGGAAGGACTTCATCAGCGTGTTGTTCTGGAGCATGCTGTTCATGATCCCGATGCTGATTCCGGCGTTCGGGCTGCTCTTTCCAGGATCGGCCTCGACGTGGATCAGGGCAATCCCCTCCTACGGATTGGTCGAAACGATCACCGGCACAACGGTCTACGGTGAGGGTTGGACTGAGGCACTGCCGAATCTCGGACTGGTCGCTGCGTGGACGGTGGTGGCTTTCATCATTGGAATGGGCATATTGAGAAAGAAGGTGCAGTCGCTATGAACGCCACAAAAGCATGGCACATCATGCGGAAGGAACTCCGCATGGGACCGCGCTCGCCTCTCTTTCTCTACGCACTCGTTCTGCCCGTCGTCATGACGTTCATCATCGTGGGCGTGTTCGGATCGCTCTTCGCGCCGAGCCCCCGGTTGGGCATTGTCGATGAGGGCAACTCGGCGGTCGTCCCTGCCGCGCAGGAACTCGATGGGATTGAGGTTACGACGATGGCCTCCATCGACACCCTCAAGTCCATGGTCGAGGCGAACGACCTCGATGCGGGACTGGTCTTGAGCGATGGCTTCGACTCCGCCGTGCGGGACGGAACCAGACCCCCGTTGGTGTTCTACGTCGGCGGTGAGAGCCTCGCATCAAATCGCATCATTCTCCAGGTTACGGCACTCGATCTCGTTCGTCAGGTGACCGGAGAGCCCGCCCCCGTTGCAGTCGATATCGTCACCATCGGCGATGCGGAGGCCGTGCCGATCGCCACACGGATGGTCCCGTTGCTCATGATGTATGCGGTGGCGATTGCCGGGGCATTCGTTCCTGCAGCTTCCATCGTCGAGGAGAAGGAAAAAGGCACGATCAACTCGGTGCTGGTTACGCCTGCCACCGTCACCGATTTCCTTGCCGGCAAGGCCGGCCTCGGCATCGTCCTGGCCATGGCCACCGGCATCATCACGCTGCTGCTCAACAACGCGTTCGGGAACCATCCCTTCACGCTGACGCTGGCGCTGCTCGTGGCGGCCGTAATGATGGCGGAGATTGGCCTCATCCTGGGCATCTTCGCCAAGGATTCGAATATGCTCTTCGCCCTGATGAAGTCGGGCGGCGTCCTCCTGTTCTACCCGGTCGTGTTCTACATCTGGCCGAGTCTGCCGCAGTGGATTGCCAAAATCGCCCCTACCTACTGGTTCCTCCAGCCGATTTTCGAGGTCGGCGTCAAGGACGCCTCTTTCGGCGACGTCTGGGGGCAACTGGTGATCGCAATGGTGTGGATCATCGTGCTAATTCCGGCAGTGCGGGCTATGTCGAAGCGGCTCGAGCGACAGGTGGCCGTCAGCGCCTGACTCCTCCACTTGCGTAGCTTTTTCCCGTCTCCGGCAATCACGCTGCCGGCACAGGATTTCTTGCCGGTAACCTGGCTGTCACTCCTGAGATCGAAGTTGGAGCATGAGCGACGACACAATTCGCAGTCTGATCACGAGCGGCGTCCTCCTCGCCGGCTTGCTGGCCGTGCGGTGGGCAGCCGTCCGGTGGGTGCGTCGCCAGGACTGGGCGTCACCGCAGATCGGACGGCGCTGGATCGTGCAGATCCGCAACGCCGTGTTCATCCTCATGGCCATTGGTTTGGTGTTCATCTGGGCGGAGGAGTTGCGCACTGCGGCCATCTCGCTCGTTGCCCTCGGAGCGGCCTTCGTGCTGGCCACCAAGGAACTCATCATGTGCGTCAGCGGGGCGCTGGTCCGCACCAGCAGCCACAGTTTCACCGTTGGCGACCGCATCGATGTTGGCGGGATTCGTGGTGACGTCATCGACCACACACTCCTGGCCACGACAATGCTCGAGGTCGGGGCCGGACATGCCCGCTCCGGTCGAACTATCACCATCCCGAACAGCATGTTCTTGACCCAGCCCGTGATCAACGAAACCTCTGGACACGACTACGTTCTGCACAACTTCACCGTCGTCGTGCCGCGCTCTGAATGGCCAACGGCCGAAGCGACCCTGCTGCGGGAAGCCAGTGAGAGAACCGCCGACTACCTCGAAGAGGCGCGTGAGCAGATGGAGAGGCGCGCGAAGCTCCATTCCCTCGACCTGCCCTCAGTCGATCCGATCGTTGTCATGGAGAGCAGCGGCTCAGCCGACGTTGCGCTCACGGTGCGCTTCCCTTCGCCGTTCCACGAGAAAGGCCGTCTCGAACAGGAGATCATGCGTTCCTGGTTGGGAGCGCCCCTGTGACCTGGATCACCGAGAACCTAGGTATCTCCGCCGACCTGCAAGGCAAGATCCTGGCGTCTTTTGTCACGCTGGTAGTGCTCTTCGTCGTCCGGTTCCTGATTCTGCGCAGTATCCATCAGCGCCTCGACGACGGGGAGGCCGGGTACCGCTCCACCAAGCTGACCACCTACACGGTAACGATCGTCGGCATCCTCGGCCTGACATGGATCTGGCTCGATGCATTCGACAACGTGGCCACCTACCTGGGGCTTGTGTCGGCCGGTATCGCGATCGCCTTGTCCGACGTTCTCAAGAACATGGCAGGCTGGATGTACCTGCTCACCCGGCGGCCGTTCAAAGTCGGCGATCGCATCGAGATCAATGAAGTCCGGGGAGATGTCGTGGACATCCGCCTATTCCGTTTCTCCCTCATGGAGGTCGGCAACTGGGTCGACGCCGACCAGTCGACGGGCAGGTTGATACACATTCCGAACGGCAACGTATTCACCACCCCCATCGCCAACTACACCGAAGGGTTTGAGTACATCTGGCACGAGCTGCCGTTCCTGGTGACGTTCGAATCCAATTGGCGGGCCGCCGAAGCGATGCTCAATGCCGCCCTGGCAGAGCACGCTCCCAAGCTGGACCGGACCGCAGAGATGCAAATACGATCGACCGCCCGGCGCTACCAGATCAAGATCGGCGCGATCACGCCCATTGTCTACATGACGGTCCGAGACAGCGGCGTGCTGCTCACCGGCCGCTTCCTGGTCGACGCCCGCAGAAGGAGGGGGACCGAGGAGCTCATCTGGCGGTCGATACTCGATGCGATCGCCGCCGATCCAACGGTCGAGCTGGCCTACCCGACCGTTCGAACCTTCTTCCAGGGTTCTCTACCGATTACTCAAGCTTCAGCCGGGAACGACCACAACACCCCCGGTTGACGAAGCAGAACCGTCGACGACGCGAGGAGCAGCCACATGACGCAGGATTCACCACAGCCGGCACAAGCCCCGAAGCCCGATCGTTCGATGGACGTCCGCTGGCTCGCGCGGTGGAGTTTCGTCGTGATCCTGGTCGGAGCCTTCGCGACGTTCGCTTTTCAGAATTCCGAAACGGCCATCGTGGAGTTCTTTGCGTGGAGCTTCGAGACACCCATCATCATCCTCCTGGTCGGCTCGGCAATCGTTGGAATCGTCATCTGGGAACTGGCCGGCGCCGTCAGGCGTCGCAGGCGAACGGAGCGCTAGCCCGTTTCGACTTCACTCCGATCGTCCGGATCTGAATCCTCGGGGCCGGACACCGCATTCCAGACCGTTCGGGCCGGAACCAGCGTCAAGTGGACGAACGATGCCAGGCCTCGCCCGACAGCGCGATCGATTCGGGGAACCCGGGGGCGACCGATGAAACCGCGTCTGGCGAAGTAGATCCACAGCCCGAGTCCAACCGAGCCCATCACCCCGAGCAAAGCGAAGTACCCGTATTTCCAGCTGAGTTCCGGCATGTTGACGAAGTTCATGCCGTACAAGCCCGCAATGAGCCCGAGGGGTAGAACGATCGCGGAGAAGACGGTCAACACTTTCATGACCTCGTTCATCCGTTCGGCAACGGTCGCCCGGTAGGTGTCGAGGGCGGAAGCCAGCAGAAGGCGCGCTGAGTCGAGTTCCTCCAGCACGCGCTGGCAGTCATCGAAGGAGCTGTCGAGAGTGCTGCGGGCAGAATCCGAAACGACGAACCCCCTCAGCGAGCGTGCCATTGCGCGCAGGACTTCCCTCTGGGGAATCAGCACACGACGCAGCCGGACCACGTCCCGGCGTAGGCCCTGGAGTTGCTGAACGACTTCCGGATCGCCGATGATCGCCATCGCTTCGAGCCGATCGACCTCGGCCTCCAGATTGTCGACAAGGAGCCGGATCCTGTGCACGAAAATATCGAGAAGCAGCGCCAGGAAATCATCCGGTCCCGTCCCGGCACTCGCCTCGAATGATCCGGCAACCGCGTCGAAGGCGGGCAATTGCTCCTGCCGGACCGTTATCAGGAAGTCGGATCCCAGAAACGCATCGACTTCGACCGTCCGCAACCGCTCCCGGTCAACCGACGGTGAGTGGGCGATGACGAACAGGTACCCGGCTCTCTCTTCGAGATTCGGGTATTCGGTTGAGTCGAGCACGTCGCCGACGTCCAGCGCTTCCAGACCGAACTCGGCGGCCAGTGCAGAAACCTCACGGTTATCGGGAGCGACAACGTCTACCCACACCCAGCCTTCCCGGCGCCTGAGCTCAGCCAGATCTACTCCCGGTTCGACACGGACCGGGTGGAACGTGCCGGTGCTGTGGAAGAGTTCGATCATCGGTGCATACACCCCATCTCAGCCGGAACGGCGCCCACAGCATACGCTCGAACGGTCCGCGAATCGTGGACCGGCGCCTCTCGATTGCGCTCCGCCGGAGCCGGCGGCGCCACTCGGTCAGCCGAACAATGTGAGCTCTCCGTCACCGGCATCGGCGAGCGGGACATAGGCGGATACGGCGTGATGAGGGGTGTCGAGATAGACCTTCGCTTCTGGTGCTTGGGCGAACTTGCCGTGACTCCATCTGACCTCGATGTGACCGGCAACGGACGATTGAACCCCAGAGTGGCGATCGGCATAGGTTGCCTCCCAGCTCACGATCGGTTGGCCTCGATCCTGCTCGGCCCAGTGACGGAACGAGAGGAATCCCGTGGACGCCCGCAAATCCCATGGGGTCTGGACGCGGTAGGCGAGCGGATGGCCATCCGCCGACTCCCCGAGCACGAAGTAGGGGGCCGATTGCAGGCGCAGCAGCCGCCACATCATCTGCTCCCGAAGCAACTTCGTCCCCAGGCTGGCGTTCCAGCGCCGTGATGATCCCGCCGCCGCCTCTGCGGCGAACTCCCGGTAGGCCGCTCTGGCGTTGCCGATCAGGATTCTGGGCAGAGTCTTCTTCAACGCCAGGCGGTGCGCGGCGGTCAATTCGGTCACCTGCTCCGGAAGCGACCGACCCGGCACCAGGCGACGACACTCCTCGTACAGCCTTTGATACGCATCGGGAGCAACGGCCATGAACCAGTCCTCATCACCGCCGCCACCACCAAACAGGGTGAACGGCGACGAATTCGTGAGAATGTTGGACCCGTATTTGCAGGAAACGAGATACACGTGATCGACCCGCAAATCGGCAGGTATCTCCTCATACCCGGGTGGACGGTGGCCACCTTTCCACTCGACGATCCAGGGCGGTCGACCCCGAAGCCCCTCTTTGGCCGCAGCGAAACGGATCCCGTTGCTCCAGGCGGTGGCGAACAGATCGCGGTGGAGACCCGCCCGATAGGCTGCGGCCAGTCGGTCGTATATCGCACCATCGACGTTCGCGAAAGCGGGCGGTCGCATACCGATGGCGTGCCCGAGATTGGGGTAGCCAAACATCCCCAGTCCGGTCACGATCTCGGTGATCTCTGTGCGCAGCGCCGGCACGGTCAGGCGTCCCGGAACAGCCGCTTGAACTGCAACTGTGCGCCGATCAGTTCGGTGGGGAGTTCGCCGTTCCCATAGATCGGCAGAAATGTGTAGACGTCCACGGCGACTCCTGAGAGTGCCATCCAGGTCACCACCGCGTCACCCCAACGCTCCTCGAGGAGAGCTCTGCGCAGTTCGTCGGCGCCCTCCTCCGTAAGCAGTGCCGGATCCGTATCGGCGACCAGGTCGAGCGCCAGCAGTCGTTGGAGCACTTCGATGTCTTCGGCCAGGTAAACCCCGGGGGGATCGAAGCGTACGACCGCGTACGCGACCCCCTTCATTCGTCTTCGACGTCGTAGTACCGGGCGAGTTGCTCATCGCGACGGGCGGCGAGTTCGGCATCGCTCCAGAACCCGGGGAGCTGTTCGAGTTGCCCCTGTGCGTATTGTTCCAACCGGTTCACCCCCTCACTGTCGAACATCTCGATGGCGTCCCAAACATTGCCGGGGCCAACCGCGTGAAGGGCTCTGTCCCCGTCGCTGCCGGGCCGCGGGAGATTCGACGTCACAATCAACAGCCGGGCCTGTTCGTCGAGCGACTTGAGGACGTGCGCCCGGCCAAGCGTCTTCCAGAGCGTGTCGGTGCGCAGCAGCCCCGGCCGGGCTGTAGTGAAGGCGCCGGATACGTCGACCAGGAACTCCCGATCCCCTTTGGCATCCACAACCCGGAAATTGAATTGCACACCCGACTTGGGCAACTTGTACGCCTCATCGATGACCTGGAATCCCACCTCTTCCAAGACCTGACGGGCGAGGTCCTGAGCCTTCTTGCCTTCCCGGCTCGCCCGACGCTGGAAGTGGTCTGCCCGCTCTTCGGCAGTGGCTTCTGGCGGCAGATCGAGGGCGAAACGCTCCTGGTGGGCGTTCTCGTGCTCTCGCTGTTTCCGGTAGCGCTTCTTCTCTGCGCGGTAGCGAGCCTTGGCGGTCTCAATGTAATCAGGATCCAGGTCGTAGCCGACCGCCCGACGGCCGGTACGCGCCGCGGCCACGAGCGTTGTCCCCGATCCGAGGAAGGGATCGAGGATAAGATCGTTCTCGAATGTGTACAACTCTATGAGACGGCGCGGCAGATCTACGGGGAAAGGGGCGGGATGCTGGACCCGGCGGGCGCTCTCGGCGTCGATTCGCCACACATCGAGAGTTGCTTCCATGAACTCGTCGACCGGCATGGTGTTTTCGAAGGGGTAGCCGTCCCTCTCTCTCTGTTGGCGTGATCGCGCTCGATCGAACCGCCCCTTGGAGGCGACTATCACTCGCTCGGTGACGTCGCGCAGCACCGGGTTGGTGGCCTTGTTGAACGACCCCCACGCCACCGATCCAGAAGCACCCTCGGCCTTTTGCCAGATGATCTCGCCGCGCAACAGCAGACCCAGATCGTCTTGAAGGATACGGATCACGTCGGCGGACAGGCTCCGATAGGGCTTGCGGCCGAGATTTGCGACATTGACGGCAATCCGACCACCGGGTTCGAGTGTGCGCTTGCACTCTGCAAAGACGTCGCGCAGCATTTCCAGATACTCGACATACGATTTCGGAACCTGCGGCCCTGCTGCCTCTGCTGGTCCGGTAATCGCCTGCTCGTATTCCTTCCCGACGAAGTAGGGCGGCGACGTGACCACCAGCGCTACCGACCGGTCGGGGACCTCAGTCATGTGGCGGGCGTCGCCAACTATGCACGGAGGATCCGGCAGATCCACCGGCAACGGACACAATCTGTCGTCTTCAGATAGTTCGGGAGGGCCGAAGCGGGCGTAGAACGCTGAGGCGTCATGATTCTCACGGCGACCAACTCCGAATGCTGAGGTGGTGGTGCCACGAGTGTCTCCGCTGGATTCGGGTCCCGATTGCTCTGTCATCACGCTGAAACGATACAGGTCCGGCGTGACAGAATCTCGTACCTCCCGACTCAACGATGGAGTCCCGCCCACTCCGGGACGACGATCAACCCTCTGGAACCCCGACGTCGGAGAGCATCCCGTAAAGGAACACGTCGATCAAGGCCGCATACAGTTCTCGCGCTCTGATCCCGGAGTCCCGCACGGCGGGGATCGAATGAGGGTTGACCAGCAGATCCCACATCACCCCCTCGACGAGATCCTTCCGAACCCCGGCGCGCAAGCGGCCAGATCGTTCGGCGAGGTCGAAGATCCACGAGATGAGGCGATGGGCGACGGCGTCGCGTCGCTGCGCATACTCTGCGGCCAGCCGCGGGTAGAGCTTGTCGAGTTCGTCCCGATGAACCGGCAGATCAATGGCAGGTTGGTCGGCTATGCGCTCACCGACGGCAACGAGAACCCGCTCAACCGTCAGACCGTCCTCGTCCTCGAGTTCCACTTGCAGCGACTCGAGCGCCTCGATGGGCGCGAAAAAGGCCGCCCTGACGAGCGCCTTGCGGTCCGCGAAGTAGCGATAGAGAGTCACTCGCGAAACTCCCGATTGACCGGCTACCTCATCCATCGACGTTCGACGGACACCGTGATCGACGAACAACTGGATAGCCGCCTGAAGGATCCGATCACCGGTTGACAGAGCGTCGGGAATCATGATACAAACATAACGTACCTTGTATCAGTTGACAAGGCCTGGAGTTCGACCAGACGGAACGCCGGAGTATGCAGTGACTGCCTTGATCCGTTTCCTCTCAGCTGCAATCCGACGCGCCCCGATCGTCGTGGTGGCCGCCGGCATCGCCATCACAGCCACACTCGCCTCCTTCATCCCCCGAGACGAAGTCGCACCGACCATCGAGAGTTTCGCCCCCGACGCCCCCGAGTACGCAGCACTGCTGGACGTACAAGACCGTTTCGCCTCCACGAGTCGGTCGCTGCAGGTGCTCATAACATCCGACCGCGGCGACGTGATGACGGCGGATGCACTGCGTGCCATCGTGTCCGCCGAGGACCGGCTTCGAGCTAGTTCAGCCGCTGAGTATCTCGCCGTTCGTCCGGCAGGGCCGATCGTCTCCTACCTGACACCTGCCATCCGGGCAATGGAGTTCCTGGGGACGCCGATCGACACGGCCGACGACGCCACCGTTCGGCAGATGTACCAGCTAGCGCTGGGACAGATGACGTCCGAGGAGACCGAACAGGTCCGCGCCCTGCTCCCCTCCTCAGTTGATAGTCCGATCGGCGGCCCGGTCGACTCGGGTCTCATGGTCGTATTCCTCGATACGTCGAGTTTGGGCTCTTACGAGGAACTGGAAGAGATTCACCGCAGCGCGGCCGTCGCCGTCGAAGGAGACGCCGACGGGGCGGTCAGTCTGTCTGCATTCAGCTTCGAGCTGTTGTTCTCGGATTCGACCTTTCGCGATGAGGTTCCTGGGCTGTTCCTGCTGGCGACGGTGGTCATCATGGGCATCCTCGCCATCGTGTTCTGGGTCCGTCCGGCTACACGGGCAGGGGTCGGCGGCGCGGTACGCCGGACTGCGGCCGACGTTGCCCTGGCTTTGACGGGCATCGGCATGGCGATCGCATGCATGATGGGGGCGGGCGTTCTGCTCGGCCCTCGCTACCTCGGATTGGTCGGCAGATCGAGCGAGTTGCTCCAGGCTCTGCCGATCCTGCTCGTGGGGCTGGGGGTCGACTACGCAGTTCACCTGACCGCCCGCTACCGCGGCGAGATCGGAACCGGCAAAAGCGTTACCGGTGCAGCCGGTCGGGCTACCGCCACAGTCGGCATCGCTCTGGTCCTCGCCACCTTGACCACGTCGATCGGGTTCCTTACCAACGTCGTGAATCCGGTCCCGGCGCTACGTGACTTCGGCATCATGGCCGCGGTCGGAATCGCCACGGCCTTCCTGATAATGCTCACATTCGTACCTGCCGTCCGACTGTTGCTCGACCGGCGGGCGGAGCGAAGAGGAACGCTCCCGATCCTGGGTCTCGCCGGCCAGGAGCGACGCTGGATAACTCGGGGCTCCGCTGCCACGGCGGTGTTGGCCGAGCGCCATCCAATCATCGTGCTCGCCACGACGGCGCTGCTGGCTGGAGCGGGAATCTTCGGCCTGATGAACCTGGACACCGAGTTCAGTTCGGCGGCCTTCATCCCTGAAGATGCTCCGATTCTCAAGACCTATGCAACGCTCAGCGACAGCTATGAATCCGGTTTCGGAGAGATGACCGACGTGCTCATCGAAGGTGACATCCTCACTCCGGAGGCACACAACGCGCTGGTGGCTGCGCTGGCGGGACTAGAGAACGACGAGCACGTGGTGAGGCAGGGCGACCGGGCAGCCGCACTGAGTCCGATATCGGTTCTCGCAGGTCTGATGGAGACGACCGAGTTTGCCGGTGATGCCACCGAACTGGGACTCGACCCGGGCTTGACTGTGCGCGCCGACGCGGATGTCGGGGCGATCTACGCGGCTGCGGCTGCGCAAGATCCGGATGGCATGGCTCAGGTTGTCTCCGCAGGCGGGCCACCCGCGGTCAGGGTGGCGATGTCGACGACTGCCGGCGAAGACTTCGCAAGAGACCTTGACGCGGCGCTCACCGAGGATTTCGCGCCCGTCACTGCACTCGATGGAGTCACTGCAGTCGCCACCAACGAGCACATCGTCGTCACCGTTGTGATCGACGCTCTCAATTCGTCGCAGATTTCCTCGCTGGCCATCACCCTGATTGCGGCCATGGTGCTGCTAACGGCGGGGTTCTGGTTCGAATGCCGCCGGCCGATGCTCGGCGTGATCACGATCGCACCGGTCATTGTCGTCGTCTTGTGGACCTACGGGATGATGGCGGCCAGCGGGATTCCCTTCGGTCCGGTCACCGCCACAACCGCCGCCTTGGCCATCGGAATCGGCGTTCCGTACACGATCCACATCACCCACCGCTACCTGGAGGATCGGCAGCGCTTCGACGATCCGGCCGCCGCCCTGCGTTCGACCGCCGGCCACACAGGCGGCGCCCTCGTCGGGTCGGCACTGACCACCATCGCCGGATTCGCGGTTCTGATCAGTTCATCGCTCACCGCGTTCCAGCAGTTCGGGATAGTCACGGCCTACGCCATCGGTTTCTCGCTGCTGGGTGCGCTGATCGTGCTCCCGAGCCTGCTTGTCCTGTGGGATCGCTGGCATCAGAGGCGGGGAGAGGAACCGGTGGAGAGGGTCTACCTCCTCGACAAGCCGGAGCCCATCGGCGTGTAGCTCCCGCGTTCGCCGGATCAGGAAATGTGCGGCGATTCGAGGCATTCGCCTCTACAACCGACCGGGCCACTTCCCCAGACTGGTTGATGTCGAGCCACGGAGGACTGATGGGCGCGGAAGGACGCAGGCTGGGAGGGGCCGGATGGAACCTCTGGCGCATATTCATCGGCGTCGCCTACCTGGCGGCTGCCGTCTTCAACACCGTCTACACGTTGCCGCGCAGCGACGAACTCGATGGATACGCGGAAGGCGCCTGGTTCGGATTCTTGGCGGATTTCATGCGGGACGTATTCATGCCCAACGGCGACCTGTTCATGATCCTGGTGATCTTGTTCGAGGTGACGGTGGCGATACTCATCCTCACTCGCGGCAGATACGTCGACGCAGGAGTCGTGGCCTCGGTCGTGTGGGTGGTGGCCATTCTGCCCTTCCTGGCCTGGCCGTACCTGCTGACGAACATCATGCTGGCCTTGCTACAGGGAGTGATCTTGCTCCGCCGCTACGACACAGCCGTATGGAACATGGTGCGAAGCGCCCCCGGTCCGAGACGCGCTCCGCATCCGAACTGAGCGATGCAAGTCATACTCGGAATCGTGGTCGTCGTTCTCTCCCTACTGTGTTGGGGAGGGCAGGCCATCGCCTGGCTGGCCCCGGCCACGGCCGTCAAGCTGACGCTGATGGAAGCAGAGGAGGCGGTAGAACCAACCTTCTGGGCCGATATCCGCGGCGAATCACCCTGGGATGCTGGACGATGGTCGTCGCCGGGATTCTGTTGATCATCGACGAACCCGCCTGGGCATACTTCGGCCTCGTCGGCGGCGGTATGTACGTCTATTTCGCCGGCCGCGGCATCTTCACCCGGCTGGCAATGCAGCGGCGCGGGCTCAAGATCGGGGCACCGGCCAACGTGAGGCTCGGTCTGGTATTCCTCGCCGTCTGGGGCGTGATGGGACTAATCACCATCGTGGCCGCCGCATCGGCGCTGACGACGGCTTGAACGAGGGAGCCACAGATGGAAGCAACCGTCTTCACCTGGATCGTGGCAATCGCAGGCCTGGTGCTGATCGGACTGCTCGGGGCGCTCCAGTTCGTGGCAGTCATTCGACCACGCGCCGAGTGGACGATCGCCAACGTATACGGCGGCAGCCCTGAGGCCACCGACCCCACCGCCTACTTCGCCTTCAACCAGGGCAGCGCCTGGGCCGACTCGTTCTTCTGGGCTCCGCTACAAATCGCCGGCAGCATCGGGATGCTCCTCGGGCACCGGTGGGGGTTCCTCCTCGCGCTGGTCGCCTCGGTTCCGTTCTGGTACACGGCGATCTTCTTCTACATCTGGGACCGTGATCTCGGATTCCGTGAGAACACGTTCACCTACTGGGTGATCATCTGGGGAATGTGGCCCCTTTTCGGCGTCGCGGAAGGCGTCTACACATTCGCTCGACTACTGGAGTAGCGATGGACGCAATCGGAGAAGGCATCCTCAATCTCTCCGACGGCCGCCGGCTCGTGTACGCCGAGTGGGGGCCGGCCGACGCACCGCCGGTGATCTACTGCCACGGATCCCCGGGGAACCGACTCGAGCTGGGCATCGCCCGGACGGTGATACAACGACATGGCGTACACGTTCGGGTCGTCGCCTTCGACCGGCCGGGATACGGACTTTCGACATTTCGGCCGAACCATCGGTTCGTCGACTGGCCCGCCGACATCGCAGAGGCGACCGACATGCTCGGCATCGAGCGATTCGCGCTGCTCGGAGCTTCAGGGGGTTCGCCGTTCGCATTGGCGTGCGGACACGCACTCAGAAGCCGGGTAATCCACATCGGCATCGTGGTCGGATCCGGTCCACTCGAAGCGACGGGAATGCGGGACTCGGCGGCGCTCACCCTCCCCTCTTCGAATGGGCTGATCAGGAGATTCCAGTACGGGATGATCGCCTACGCCTTCGAGAAAGGTCGGGAAGACCGGGTGATCGAGCAGTCGATTGCCTCGATGGGTGAGGCGGATCGGGCAGCCATGGAGAGACCGGAGATCCGCGACTGGTTCGTCGACCTGTTCCGCGAAGCGGTCAAGCAAGGCGGCAGAGCGTCGGCCTACGAAGCCGGGCTCTACCGGAAGCCATGGGGCTTCGACGTCTCTCAGGTCAAAACACCGACCTCTCTGGTACAGCGGAAAGGACAAGCACGTCCCGGCCTCCGTCGGACGGTGGCTGGCCGACCGGATCCCCAACTCCGCCTACGTGCTGTGGCCCGAGCACGGTCATTTCACCTGGGCGGCCGGCGACCAGGTCGCCGAGGTCGTCGCCACCCTCGCCAAGGCGGTCTGAGTGAAGCGTTCGGCTAGCGGGCGGTCAACAACCCCAGCGCCGATACAAACCGATCCAGTTCGTCTGCGGTATTGAAGTAGTGGACGGAGGCCCGAACGAGATCGGGTAGGTGCCGGCGCTCGGCGTCGATCGGCGTTGACAGTGGCGTGGACACCGAGACGTTGATCCGCTGATCGCGCAGTTGCCCGACGACCTCGGAGGCTCCGACACCGTCAACCGTGAACGTGACGATTCCGCATTGCCTGGTACCCAAGTCGGTCGGGCTAACTCCCGGCATCCCGCTGAGGTACCGGCGCAGGTCGTCTGCCAGATCCACGATCCGCTGCTCAATGACGTCGAGACCGAGATCGAGGGCGTAGTCAACCGCGATGCCGAGTCCGACGAGTGCGGCATACCCGAACTCCCACGTTTCGAAACGCCGGGCGTCGGACCGAACCTCGTAGGAGGCGGCTCCCGTCCATCGAGCCGAATGGAGATCCAGGACGCTCGGCTCGTTCGACCACCCGTCCCGAACGTACAGGAATCCTGTTCCGCGAGGGCCGCGTAGGTACTTGCGGCCGGTGGCCGTCAGCAGGTCGCAACCGAGAGATTCGACATCGAGTTCGAGCTGGCCCACCGACTGGCAGGCATCGAGCAGGTACGTAACCCCGGCCGAGCGGGCGATTGCGCCGATAGCCTCCGCCGGATTGACCAGACCACCGTTGGTCGGGATATGGCTGACTGCGATCAGTTTCACCCGGTCGTCGATCATCGACTCGAGTGCCGAAACCGACAACTCGCCCGTCTCGGAAGACGGAACGACCTCGACCACCGCCCCCTTCTCTCGACTCGCCTTGCTGAAGTTGATCACGTTGCTGGCGTACTCCGCTTCAGCGGTAAGGATCCGGTCGCCCGGTTGGAACTCGATGGCGGCAAACGCTGCGTTCCAGGCGTCGGTGGCACTTCCCATCAGGGCGATCTCGCCACTGGTGCATCCGAGGAGTCCGGCAATCGAGTCGTAAACGGCCGCTATCTGGCCACGACGCTGTTCGGCCAACTCGTAACCACCGGTCATGGCTTCGTGCATCAGGTAGTCGATTTGGGCGTCGACCACGGTGCGGGGAGAAAGTGACGCCCCTGCGTTGTTGAGATGCAGAACGAGTCCGCACGCCGGAGTGTCTGCCCGAACGGCGTCGATGTCGATCATCCGGGGGATGGTAGAGCCCCGGACTTCTCATCCGAGTCTCAGGATCTCTTCACCCTTCTCTGACAATGATCCGACAAGATGGAAGCAATAGAGCACTTCACATCGTTGGAAGGATCATCATGAACCACACAGTCGAGCAGACAGCCGGTGACCTCGTGGCCCTCGAATTCGACGATGAGCTGAAAGCCAGAGAAGTCCTGCTCGCCTTCCTCCGCCTTCAGAAGCACAAGTCATTGCTCCTGGAGGATGCCGCCATCGTGACCAACAACCGCAAGGTTCGCATCCTCCAGACCCGGGACACCAACCCATCCCAGGGAGCATTGAGAGGAAGCTGGTGGGGCCTCCTGGCCGGACTCTGGTTCGGCTACGCAGTACCCGCCGCCCTCATCGGAGCAGCCCTCGGCGCACTCTGGGCCTGGCGAACAGACACCGGCATCAACGACCAACAGATGAAAGCGGTCGGCCGGGGTCTACGCGCCGGCAACGCCGCCGCCTTCTTCCTGGTAAAGGACGCATACCCGACGCATCTGATTCGGGAGCTTCGGCGATTCGACGGTCGAATCCTCCACACGACCTTCGATGCCGAGACTCGCGAGCAGTTCGAGGAGGCACTCTCAAGCGCAGCCTGACCAAGTCTTGGAGCGGGATCTCCCCTTCCCTCCCTCCCTGCTCCCGCTTCCAAGAGACGGCCCCGCCTTATGGCGGGGCCGTCTACATGTCTCACACCGTTTTCGCGCGGGAATCCCACGTTATAGAGGGTGATCCCCGCGCGAAAACGTGCCGGGCCGGCGCCTTCTCCTACGATGGCTTGATGGAGATCCGCACAGATCGACTAATCCTCCGCCGATGGCGCGACTCCGACCGTGAGCCGTTCGCGGCTATGAACGCGGATCCAGAAGTCATGCGTCACATGATCGCCGCTCTATCGAGAGATGAGTCCAATGCGTTTATCGAGCGGGTCGAAGAAGGTTTCAACATCTGGGGGTTCGGGCTGTGGGCCGTCGAATTGAAGGGCGTCGGCGATTTCGTCGGGTTCACAGGCCTGTGGCCACCTAGCTTCGCAGCGCATTTCACACCTGCGATCGAGATCGGGTGGCGGCTCGACAGAGCATCGTGGGGAAACGGATATGCCACCGAAGCGGCGCGGGCCGCCCTGGCATTCGGATTTGAGCGAGCCGGCCTCGAGGAGATCGTGTCGTTCACAATCCCGGTCAACGTCCGGTCGGTGGCAGTCATGGAACGCCTGGGAATGACCCACGACCCGGCCGATGACTTCGACCATCCGAACATCCCGGCCGGGAGTCCACTGCAGCGCCATGTGCTGTATCGGATGACAGCTGAGCGGTGGAGGGCGTCCGCAACCACAGAGGGGCCGGTTCGATAGGCCCGGCCAAAGGTGCGGGTCGCCTCCTCAACTCAGAGGACCAGCCGACTTATCCGCACCGCCGCCAACAGCCCGGCAGGCAAGAGGGCGATCGACCGTCTCGAGCTCCCGACTTGGACCGTAGACTCGCTGATTGATGCCCAGCGTGATCTTCGTCCTCGTAGCACTGACCGCAGCGATGGTCGTATTGCTCGCGATGGTCAATCATCGGCAAACGATCGCGCAGTGGACGGAGGCCGCAACACAGCTCGGCCTCGACCTGAACCCCGGAGGCATATTCTCTTCTCCACGCATGGATGGGCTGATCTCCGGACACGCTATCTCCGTCCACACATTCACCAAAGGCAGCGGCAACAACCAGCAGCGGTACACGCGCTTTCAGGTCGCGTATCCATCGATCGGCTTCGAGTTCGATCTCTCCCGCCAGACCAAGGTCGGCGGGTTCTTCCGCCGGGTGGTCGGCATGCAGGATGTGGAGATAGGTGACCCCTCATTCGATGACGCCTTCCTGATAAGGACGGCCGATCCCGATCGATTGTCCGCCTTCCTCACGGGGCAGAGACGGATGACGCTCAACCGGTTCATGGCGACATATCCGATTCTCGAGGTGACGAACACCCGCGTTCGCGTGGACGTTCGCCGGACTATCCGAGATTCGGAGGTGCTCGTCTCGTCTGTGCGACGCCTCGTCGGAGTGGGGCAAAGCCTGAGCGGAGGTGCCGGTGACCTGGATGAGGCGGTGCTGGCCAGAGAGACGGGAGAACTGGGCGAGGCATTGCACAGAATGAGGGCGGCCGTCGAAGCTCAACCGGACGACGTGGAGCGACGCCTCACCGAACTCGACACACTGGCGGCTGCGGGCAAGGTGGACGACATAGAAGCCAGGGTGAGGGAACTCGAAAAGCTGGCGCCGGCGGATCCAGAAGTTCTCGGGTGGAAAGGTGCCCTAGCGCCGCAACCGATAAAGCCGTCGGAACGAAGCGCTGTCGAGCCATCAGGCATCGAAGCCGCCGCGGCCACCGCCGACCTGTTCGGCGGACGGGAAATGAGCTTTGTGATCCGGGACCGCTTCGCAGCCGGCTATGCCGGAAGACGAGTCCGCTGGTCGGGGGTCGTCAAGAAGGCCCGCCGCTACGACTTCGACACCGAGTTCGGACGGGGTCCGGCCATCAAGGCCGTTGTAACCGTGGCATCGCTCGAACACGACCTTTTCGGATCGACCGAAGTAGATGCCATCGTGCAGTTGCCGGAATCGGCGGTCCCCGCCCAAGGGAGCACGATCACGTTCGAAGGAACCTTGACCGGCGCCGACGCCTTGATGCGCAACTTCACCGTTGAGCAAGCGATTCTGCTCGGCGCCGCCGAGGAAGCTCCTTGACCACGTCCCGCAACTCCTGATGGGTTTCATCTTCGGCATCGGATCGGCCTTCTTCTTTGCGCTGTCCTCGGTGCTGGTCAGGATCGGTCATCGGCACCGTGCCAGCGACGATGGGGTGTTGATGACGGTCGCCGTCAATGTTCTGGTGCTCGGTCTGGCCGCCTCGTTTGCCGTCCGTCCTCCGTGGAACTCGGCCGGAGTGACGGCGCTACTGGTGGCAGGTGTCGTGGGATCAGTGTTGGGCAGGTCGTTCAACCTCCGGGCCGTACGGCTGATCGGGGCGACGAGGGCGAGTGCCTTCATTACGGGAACACCGGTCGCGGCGGCCATCGTCGGTTGGATCGTGCTGGCGGAGTCCTTGAGCCTCATCGAGGCGTTCGGAGGTCTGCTGGTCATCGGTGGGCTGCTCTGGCTGGTTCGATTGAGAGCGGGCGCGGCCGGAGCCCTGACCGGCGAGAAAGTGCCGGTCGGGTTCTACGTGATCGCAGCCCTGGCTCCAATGTTCTTCGGCACCGCCTTCGTGCTCAGGAAGTGGGGACTGCAACGATTCGATAGCTCGATCATCGGCGCATTCCTGGGCGCCGCGGCCGCTCTGGCGGTCCTGATGTCGGTCGATGTGTTGCGCGGGGCGATCCGCCAACGAGTGGCAGCCAACGTCCACTCGATCCCCTGGTGGTTCGTGGCGGCCGGTGTCACGACGAGCATTGCGCTCCTGTCACAGTTCAGCGCCTTCGGCTACCTACCCGCCTGGGTCGTCGGCATCCTCCAGGCTACCCAGGGGATCTGGGCAATCGGACTCGGAATGCTGTTCCTCAAAGGAGACGAGCACGTGGATTGGCACCTGATGGGCAGCGTGGTCCTGGTCGTCTCGGGGGTCGTGTTGATCGCCGTGCAGTGAGGCCGACAACTCGAACACTGCGGACTACTTGAGGTAGCGATCCAGGAAGCCGATCACTCCGGCGATAGCCTCGTGCTGGACGTCGTTGACCTCGTATTCACCGTCGGCGCCGCGTCGCGGGAACACGTAGCCATGCAGGTCGTGATCGTAAGAAACCCAATCGACCTCCTTGCCGGCTTCAGCCAAAAGCTCGTAGTTGAGCCTGAAGATGCCCTGGAGTTCGTCAGTCTCTCTCCCCATCACCAGGATCGGTGTCTGGACGCCGGCGATCCGCGACGAAGCAGTCGGGCGATCGATGCGACTCCGGACCTTCTCGACCTCCGTCATCATCATCGACTCGATGTTGCGCAGGTGCGTTTCCTCGTTGACGAAGGCCGTGTCGTCGGGTGTCAGCGCCAGGTACTCGTGAGAAGCAGGCTCGCTGGCAACGGCTGCCGCCACCCCGTGGTACTCGGAGGTGATCTTCATCACCATTTCGCCACCATGGCTCATGCCGATCAGCCCCACCCGGTTGGGATCGACATAGGGAAGGGTTTTGACGAAGTCGATGATGGCGATCTCGTCCTCGTATTCGAGTGGTGAGCGATTGAACAGCTCGCGGCCCTGGCGCATGTCGCGGATCAACGGTCCGCCGTCGTTGTAGCCGAGCTCGACCTCGGTCCGGTATCGCAGCCAAGCGCAGGCGTAGCCTTCGGCGACCAAGCGATCCATGATGTAGCCGTTCTCGGCACATGCGTTGCGGATCCAGCGCATCCCTTCGCCGCCGTTGCCGGATGCCAGCAAGACGATCGGAAAAGGCCCGGGGCCATCCGGCTTGCGCAGCCCGATCGGCGCATAGAGACCGTCCCACACCTCGACGTACATCAGCAGGCACTCTGCACCGGCAATCGTTTCAGTCACGACGACGTGTTCGGGGTCCACGAGCGTTCTCCTTCGTACATCGATGGCACTTACTCGGCCGATGGCCGGGTGGGTTCCGTGAGCATACCGACCGGCGTTCACGGCGCGTCCCCGACCGCAACGCGAGTCGACAAACTCACCCAAACCAGACCGGAGCCCGGAGCCTCCGGCACCATGTAGCCGGTTCGACCTTGCGGTCGCGTCTTCGCCTGCCCAGCCCTCGTCATTGAGAGAGCTGGCCGCCTGTCGAGCCGATGACGCGAAGGACGGCTCGTGAGTGACGCAGGATCGATGCTCTATCCCCGCGATCGAACGACCTCGCGCCACTTCAGCTTGATCCCCACCCGTATGATCCCCTGCCGAAACACGCGGGCCCCCACCAGGACCATTCCGTAGGTGGCGAGCAGCATGATTCCCACAGAAATCAACCCCTGCCCCACTCCAACGTCGCCACGCACCATCCGCATGGGCATCGTCAGCGGCGCAGTGATCGGAACGAAAGACGCTATCTGCGTGACCAGGGTATCCCTCTCCGCGATGAGGGAGGAAACCGCGGTGAAGTACCCAACCATCAGCAGCAGATTGAATCCGCCCACCGCGTCGGAAGCATCCTGCGCAGAACGGACCAGCGCCCCAGAAGCCGCATAGCCGGCCGCATAGAACGCGTATCCGAGCAGGAACCACCCCACGATGATGACGAAAGCCCCGCCTGTGGCATCCGGAAGGTCGACGACACCGAGGAGGCCCCCAAGGAGCAACACCAGGAACCCGACGATCATGAGCTGGCAGAAGCCGAGGAATCCGATCGACACCACCTTGGCCGTAAGAAGCTGGCGAGGCGTCACCGCGGACAGCACCACCTCTGCCACCCGGCCGGCCTTCTCCTCGACAACGCCGTACGCCACCCACTGTCCGTAGGCCAGAATCCCCATGAAGGTGAAAAACAGGCTCGCCGCCGCCAGCGCAGAGTCTGCAGAAAACGACTCGGCCGGCTCGACTACTTCCCGAACCGTCACGGTGGTGTCGAGCATCGAATCCAGATCATCAGGAGCCACTCCGAGCGCTTCGGCCTGCTGCCGGATCTGCCGATCCGACAAGGCGGCAGAAATCGCCTGGAGCATTGCTTTGGAACGTCCGGGATAGGAGAGGATCTCGGTGGCACTCGCAATGCCGAATTCGAGTTCACCCTCTTCCATCCGCCGCTCGATCTCCTCCGCAGAGGAGAATGCTTTCACGTCGGCCCGAAATCCGGGCGGCGCATAGATGTTGATGAGAGCTTCGACCGCTACCGTCGGCCCGACGGTACCGATGCGGTAGGTCACGGGCCCATCCGAGCCTCCGGCTGTCAGGCCGATGGCGGTCAAGCCACCGCTGACAACCACCACCAGGATCAATGTAGAAATCGCGAAGGCTTTGCGACGCGATCGCCATTCGCGGGATCCGACCAACCAGAGAGTCTTCCAACTACTCATTGGCTCCGCCTCACAGACTCCCGAAATACCTCAGACAAGTCCGGTGGAGTGAAGCTGAACTCGCGGAGGCTCCCGGCCTGCTCGGCCCAAGCGGCCACGTCGGATACTCGCATCTGATCGTCCACCAACAACCGGAATCGATTGCCGCTGTGAGCGACCAGGTCGACTCCCTCCAGCCTTTGGACCCAGTCCGGTCGGCATTGCTCGAGGACAACGTCGAGGTAGCGGCGCGGCGACGACTGCCGCAGGTCGTCGACCTCCCCCGCGAGCACGACCGAGCCCTCGTTGATGATCACCACCTGTCGGCACATATCCTCAACGAGATCGAGCTGGTGGCTGGAAAACAGGACGGCTGTGCCGGTCGATGCCCGTTCGGCGAGGACATCCGAAAGGGCATCCACACCGATTGGATCGAGGCCGGCGAATGGCTCGTCGAGTACCAATAGCTCTGGATCGTGCATCAACGCCACAGCCAGCTGCGCCCGCTGCTGATTCCCGTGCGAGAGCTCTTCGATCTTGGCGGCGCTCCGGTCCTCGAGACTGAGCATCTCGAGCAGGCGAGTTGCCTCGGCGATGGCCGAGTCCTTTGCCATCCCGTGCAGACGCCCGTGATATACGAGCTGATCGTGCAATGGCATGCGCGGGTAAAGGCCTCGCTCTTCCGGCATGTATCCGAAGCGGAGTCGGGCGGCGGCGTCGATCGGACGATCGTCCCACGACACCGCACCGGCATCCGGGTCGATCAGCCCCAGAATGATCCGCATTGTTGTCGTTTTCCCGGCCCCGTTCGGCCCGAGGAACCCGAGGATCTTGCCCCGCTCGACGGTGAGCGAGCAATCGTCGAGTGCAACGAGTTCACCAAATTTCTTGGTCACACCATCGACCGACAGCATCCTTACATCCTGGGACGGAGTGTGGATTCACGCCAGAGTCGTTAGACAGTGTCGGAACCGCCGTTGTGGCGGTTTTCGCGCGGCGATCCCACCATATGGGGCGCGATCGCCGCGCGAAAACGGTCTCCTGTGAGAGGAATCCGAAAAGGAGGAAATATGATACGGGTCGACTCAGGTTATACTGTTTGTAATCACTGAGAACTAACCACCGGACCGGTCTGGCGACCGGAAACGAAGGAGCAACCACCATGGCCAAGGCAGTCGGTATCGACCTCGGCACAACCAACAGCGTGATCGCCGTCCTCGAGGGCGGGGAACCCACGATCGTTCCAAATGCTGAAGGCGGCAGGACCACCCCGTCCGTCGTCGCCTTTAAAGATGACGAGGTCCTGGTCGGCGAGGTCGCCAAGCGCCAGGCGATCACCAACCCGGACCGCACCATCCGGTCTGTCAAGCGGCACATGGGCGACAAGGCCTGGTCGGTCGAGATCAACGGCAAAAAGCTGACGGCCCAGGAGATCTCGGCGCGCATCCTCATGAAGATGAAGCGCGACGCCGAAGCATTCCTCGGCGAACCGGTCACCGAGGCCGTCATCACTGTGCCGGCCTACTTCGACGATGCCCAGCGGCAGGCCACCAAGGAAGCCGGTGAGATCGCCGGCCTCAATGTGCTGCGCATCATCAACGAGCCGACCGCTTCGTCGCTCGCATACGGACTCGACAAGGAGCATGACCACACGATCCTCGTTTACGACCTCGGAGGCGGGACCTTCGATGTATCAGTACTCGAAATCGGTGAGGGCGTCTTCGAAGTCAAGTCCACCGCCGGTGATACCAAGCTCGGCGGCGACGACTGGGACGACGTGGTCATGAACTGGCTCGTCACCCAGTTCAAGAACGAGTCCGGGGTGGACCTCTCGCAGGACCGGATGGCCATGCAGCGCCTCAAGGAGGCCGCCGAGAAGGCCAAGATCGAACTCTCGTCGGTAACGGAGACGGAGGTGAACCTGCCGTTCATCACGGCTACCGCCGAAGGCCCGCTCCACCTCCAGAAGAAGCTGACCCGCTCGGAGTTCCAGAAACTGACCGAACATCTGCTCGACCGCACGAAGCGACCCTTCAATCAGGCGATCAAGGATGCCGGAGTGGACATCTCCGACATCGACGACATCGTCCTCGTCGGCGGATCCACCCGCATGCCGGCCGTGCAGGAACTCGTGAAGGAAATGACCGGTGGCAAGGAAGCCCACAAGGGCGTCAACCCCGACGAGGTAGTGGCAGCCGGAGCCGCCATCCAGGCCGGCGTGCTCAAGGGCGACGTGAAGGACATCCTTCTCCTTGATGTCACTCCGCTCACCCTCGGGATCGAGACCAAGGGCGGGATCATGACCAAGATGATCGAACGCAACACGACCATCCCGACCCGGCGGTCCGAGACGTTCACCACGGCCGATGACAACCAGCCCGAGGTCGAAATCCACGTGCTCCAGGGTGAGCGCCAGATGGCCATGGACAACAAGAGCCTCGGCAAATTCCGCCTCACCGGCCTCCCGCCGGCGCCGATGGGCATGCCGCAGATCGAGGTGACGTTCGATATCGATGCCAACGGCATCGTGCATGTGAACGCCAAAGACCTCGGCACCGGCAAGGAGCAGGCGATGACGATCACCGGCGGCACCGCGCTGGCCGAACAGGACATCGCACGGATGGTTGAGGATGCCGAGGCTTACGCCGAGGAGGACCGCCAGAAGCGAGAGTTGGCTGAGGCCCGCAACCACGCCGATCAGATCGCCCACCAAACCGACAAGCTCCTCAAAGAACAGGCCGATCAGCTTCAAGAGGACGAGAAGGCCGGGATCGAGTCGGCGCTGGCGGACTTGAAGAAGATGGCCGAGAACCAGTCGGCGACTGCAGAAGAGATACGCAATCAGATCGAAGCCGTGCTCACCGCGTCCCAGGCCCTGGCGCAACGCCTGTATGCCCAGGCCGCCCAAGAGGAGAGCGCGGCCGGCGGCGCCCAAGGCTCAGACGACGGCGACTCGGATGAAGACATCGTCGAAGCCGAGATCATCGATGAGGATGGTTCCGAGGCATGAGCCGCGGAATCATTCGGACCGCGACATGAGCGACTACGACCGCGAAGATCAACCCGAAGCGGTGCAGGCCGAGATCATCGAGCTCGACGAGCGTGAACCGATCGATCCGCTGGCCCTCGGTCTGATCCTTCCCGACGATCCCACGGAGCGCGAGCAAATGCTGCTCCGCGCGATCGCTCAGGCACAGGCAGACGCTTCGGCCTACCTAGACGACCTCCAGCGGGTGGCAGCCGACTTCGACAACTACCGCAAACGCACTCAGCGCGACTTGAGTCTGTCCATCGAGCGGGCCGCCGAGCGCGTCGTCGAGCGGGTGTTGCCCGTTCTCGACACGTTCGATGCGGCGCTGGCGACTGAGGTAGAGACCCCTGCCGAGCAGAAGTTGCTCAGCGGAATGCTCGGCACCCGTGATCAGTTACTCGATGTGTTGAGCGCTGAAGGGCTTGAGGTCATTCCCACCACCGGTGAACCGTTCGATCCGGAGGTCCATGAGGCCATGATGGCTACCGGCACCGGCAATGATGCCATCGTCGTGGCCTCCGAGATGCGCAAGGGCTACACGTTGAAGGGGAAGGTCATCCGGGCGGCGCTCGTTTCGGTGAACCATGAATAAGGACTGGGTCGACAAGGACTTCTATAAGGTCCTCGGCGTCGCCAAAGACGCACCTCAAGACGAGATCAAACGCGCATATAGAAAGCTCGCCCAGAAGCACCATCCGGACGCCAACCCGGACAACCTGTCTGCCGAAGACAAGTTCAAGGACATCTCAGAGGCCTACGCGACCCTCTCGAACGAGGAACATCGAACCGAGTACGACCAGGTCAGACGGATGGTCGAGTCTGGCGGGTTCCAGGGCTTCGGAGGAGGCAGCGGTCCGTTCACCGGAGGGCAACGAGTGCGCGTCGAGGATCTCGGGGACCTGCTCGGCGGCGCGGGCGGATTGGGTGACCTCTTCGGTTTCGGCAGGAGCGGCGGTCGAACCGGTCCGCGCCGCGGCGCCGACCACCACGCTGAACTCCACCTCTCCTTCGAAGATGCCTTCCACGGAGTCACCACCTCGGTGGCCGTTGAAGGCGAAGCGGCTTGCCGCCGTTGCGGCGGCTCCGGTGCAGAACCGGGCACGCAAGCTCAGGTTTGTCCGACGTGCAGGGGTGCCGGAACGGTGGCCCAAAGCCAGGGGTTTTTCTCGATTTCCCAACCCTGTCCGCAGTGTCGCGGCAACGGCAAGCTCATCGAGCAACCGTGCTCGACCTGCCACGGCCGTGGCTCCGAAGTCAGATCCCGGACCATCCGAGTCAAGGTACCTGCCGGGGTGGCGGGCGGTTCGGCCATCCGGCTGCGCGGCAAAGGCGCACCCGGCAGCAATGGTGGACCGGCTGGTGATCTCATCGTCAGGGTTCACGTTGCCCGGCATCCGATCTTTCATCGCAGGGGACAGGATCTGACGGTGCGGGTTCCCATTACGTTTACCGAAGCAGCGCTCGGCACCGCCATAGACGTCCCGACACTGAACGGTCCCGTCAAGCTCAAGGTGGCGGCCGGAACGCGCAGCGGCAAGATATTTAGGGTTAGAGGGAGAGGTGTTCCGCGTGTACGCGGCAAGGCGGGCGATCTCCTGGTTACCGTGGAAGTGGCCGTGCCACAGAAGTTGCCTAGAGCGGCCAAGAAAATGCTCGAGCAGTTTGCCGAGGAGTTCGAACAAGAGAGTCCCCGCGCCCACCTCGAGGTGTAAGCAATGGCGAGCAAACGCGAAGAAGCCGTTTATGTGATCTCGGTAGCTGCCGAGCTGGCCGGCGTGCACCCGCAGACGCTGCGTATCTACGAACGACGCGGACTCATCGAACCGTACCGGACCCCGGGCGGCACCCGCCGCTACTCCAACGCCGACCTCGAACGGCTCTCACTCATCCAGGCGCTCACCGAAGAGGGGCTGAATCTCGAAGGCGTCAAGCGAGTCCTCGAACTGGAGAACCTCCTCATGAATCTGCGGTCCAAGGTCGATCAGCTCCAGGATCGGGTCCGTGAGGCCCACGAGAACGCCGAGTATCAGATCCGCCAGGTGCACCGCAGCTACCGATCCGAGATCGTTCTGCGCCGCAAATCCCTCCCAGACGTTCGAGAGAAGCAGGAGTAGCGAGGGCTACGCCCGTTTCTCCGCAGTGCAGTGGTCGGTTTTCGATACACAGCATTGCGGAGAAACCATCAGGCGTGGAGGATCTCCGGATCATCGGTGAGTCCGCCTCCGCGAACCGTTGCTCCGATCGTGAGTGCGGCCGACACCAACACGACGTTCTTGAGGATGTACTGGCCCTCGAGCGTCGGCACGAAGAGGCCGGACCAGGTCACGCCCGGGAACAGGACCAGCGGCGTCACCGTCCCCAGCATCTGGCCCACGAGCATCAGCAACGTCAACCGCATCAGCTTGCCCGTGATGAGCCCGATCCCTATCGCAGTCTCGAGGATTGCGAGGAGGACCCGAGCGAGATCTTCCGGCATCAGCCCGAACGAGAGCTTGCCGATCGTGTCCGTGGCGAGTTGGTCGGCAGGACTCAATCCCGGCCAGAATTTGAGCACCCCGAACCAGAAGAAGATGATGCCAATGCTGGCTCTTAGGAAGGTCAGACCGTGCTCGGCCAGCCAGTGGGTGACGCGCGGGTCGATTTCCTGAAACGTTGTTCGATCCATACGACAACGGTATAGGTACGGACGGTATAGCTGTAGTCCTTCGATGTTCTCCGCAATGCAATGGTCGGAATTCCGTACACAGCATTGCCGAGAATCGTCCGTTGACTAGCCCTTCACCACTCCGAGCGGGCGAAGCCTGGCCACCCGGGCGGCCAGGTCGGCCACCTCGCACACCCGCGCCACTTCGTCGACGTCTTTGTAGGCGTAGGGAGCCTCTTCGGCGAGAAGCCCGACCGAACCCGGGCGTATGGAGATCCCTTCCGACTCGAGGCCTTCCATCACCCGGCGGCCCGTCTCCTGTTGCTTCGCCTGCTTCCGGCTCATCAGCCGGCCGGCGCCGTGGGCGGCTGAGGCGAAGGCCGGGTTGCCGGCCACACCGCGCAGCACCCAGGAGGCGGTGCCCATGCTGCCCGGCACCAGGACCGGTTGACCGACACCACGCAGATCCTCCGGCAGGTCGGGATGGCCAGGACCGAAAGCCCTGGTGGCTCCCTTGCGATGTACACACAGCAGGCGCGTCGCTCCGCCGACCTCATGCTGCTCGAGCTTGGCCAGATTGTGGGCCACGTCGTAGACGAGTTGCATCCCGGTCCGTTCGACCGAAACGCCGAATGCGGCCGCAAAACCCTTCCTGGCCTCATGAGCGAGGACGTGACGATTGGCCCAGGCGAAGTTGGCGGACGCAGCCATCGCCGCCAGGTACTGCTCGCCTTCCGGCGAGCGAACGGGAACACACGCCAGTTGCCGATCGGGGACCTCGATCCCGTAGCGGTTCATCGCAGAGCCCATAAGCTTGAGCTGATCGGTACACGTCTGGTGGCCGAGACCGCGACTGCCGCAGTGGATCATCACCACGACCATGCCGGGGGCCAGTCCGAAGGCCGTGGCGGCTTGCATATCCATGATCTCGTCCACGACCTGCACCTCGAGGAAGTGATTGCCCGATCCCAACGATCCCAGCTGACCTCCACCGCGCTCCAACGCGCGGCTGCTCATCGCTCTGGCATCGGCTTCGGCAGAGGTGCCCCGCTCCTCACAGCGGTCGAGATCGGATGACCATCCATAGCCCGCCTCCAGGGCCGTGGCGGCGCCTCCGGTCAGCGTCCGGCGCACCAGACCCGCATCAGCGATGGCGCCTTTGCCGAGCCCGCGAGGAATCCGCCGGTCTAGTTCGGCCATCAGCTCACTCCGCCTGGCCAGGAAGTCGGTCTCATCGAAACCCGAAGCGAGCAACCTCACCCCACAGCAGATGTCGAACCCGACCCCACCGGGCGAGACGACTCCGTCGCTCGCTACGTCGGTGGCGGCCACTCCCCCGATCGGGAAGCCGTACCCCCAATGTATGTCCGGCATCGCCATCGAGTGACCGAGGATGCCCTGCAGATGCGCCACGTTCTCGACCTGCTGAAGTGCCCGGTCTTCCTTGACCTTCAGCATCAGCGATTCAGAGGCGAAGACCCGCCCCGGAACCCGCATCCCGGGCCCGCGAGTCAGGTCCCACACGACGTCGGAAGAGCGGACCAATGTCATAGCCCAAGCGTACGCGTCGAGGCCGGCGGGAGTTCCCGCCGGCCTCCGAGCGCTTGGGTCGATCTAGCGGTTTCTCAGCGCGTCGCGGATCTCACGGAGCAGGACGAGGTCCTCGGGATCGGCTTCGGCCTGTGGCTCTTCCGCCGGGCCATTCTTCATCGCCAGGTAAGCCTGGTAGGGCTTGATGATGAAGAAGAACACGGCGGCGGAGATCGAGATGAACTTCACCACTGCGGTCAGGAACGCTCCGAAGAAGATCTGCGAATTATTGAGGGTGAGCACCAGAGCGTTGTTGAAGCTCGGCTCACCGAAAATGATGCCGACGATCGGCATGACGACAAACTCGACGAGGGCATTCACCAACGCGCCGAGCGCGGCGGCCATGACCAGGCCGACGGCGATCTCGATGAGCGTTGGCCTCATCGCAAACTCTTTGAACTCTTTCAACAAGGCGTGACTCCCTCTATTGCCTTTTCCCACCGCAGGTTACCTTGGTCGACCTCGTCGAGTAGCTCCGGATCGGAAAAACTCACGCCTGCGACAGCTGCCCGGCTCCGGCGGCAGCCACCATTCCGCCTCGGCTACCCGGGGCCCCCGCGGGATTCAGGCAGGCGGACGTCTCAGACGTCGAACACAATGGTCGCCGTCCAGATACCTCCGGCCTGCCGCACCGCCAGCTCGTGGTAGGTGACGGCCTTGATCGGCGTCCCGGTCATCACCAGGTCCTCGACCGGCGTCGCAGTTGCCGAACCGACCGCTTGGTGTTCCCCGGTGATGGTCACTTCAAAACCGGCGAGAGCAACGCCGCCGACCTCCGCGATCGCGAGCAGCTCTGATAACCACGCCACCAACAGCTCTTCGAGGCCGTCGCCCGTCGCTTCGACCCGGACCGTCGGCCCGGGCCGAGGCGAGTCCATCTCGAACATCAGCTCGAACAGGGCGGAAGCGGCATTGGCGAAGAGGTCGGGAACCGACTCTCCGTAGACCGCAACGGCAACGTCGGCGGTATGTGGCAGTATCTCGAAGCGTTGCACTATCCCATTGTGCTCGAGGAGAGAGGTCAAGCTGCCGATAATGCCCGTAATGGACAGTGTTGCCGATCTCCGCGTCCTGCTCGCCTCCCAGTTTCCGCTGCTGATGGTGGAAACCCAGGAGGAACCGCGACTGCTGGGCATCATCCGCCAGCTGGCCGGCGAGCTCGCCAGCCCGCTGTGGGTCTGGTCGTCGACGCGCGGCCTGACCCGGGACGGTGCCGAGGCGATGTACGGGACCATCGATCCTCACCAGGCACTCTCGTTTGTCGAGGACATCCGGTCGCCGTCGGTCTTCGTTTTCGCGGACGCCCACACGATGCTGCGCGACGCCATGGTGGTCCGCCGGCTCAAGGAAGTCTGCCAGGAAGCCGTGCCCGGCCAGACACTCATCCTGACCGGGCCCAACCACGAGGTACCGGCCGAACTCGAATCACTGGCCCATGTGTGGCAACTGCGGCCGCCCGGGCGCGCCGAAATGGCCGATCTCGTCGACCGGGCGCTGGCCACGTTCCGTCGAGCCGGGATCCGGGTCGACTTGACCCCCGAAGACGTCGACGGTCTAGTGGAGGCGGTGGCAGGTCTGACCCTGTCGGAGGCCGACCGTCTCCTGCACCGGGCGGCGTCCGACGATGGCGTGGTCGACACATCCGACTTGAAAAAGATCAGGGTCGCCAAAGCAGCCATGTTCACGACAGACGGCACGCTCGAACTCGTCGAGGCAACCAGGGGGGGCTTCGACGACGTTGGAGGGATGGCGTCACTCAAACAGTGGTTGGAGATACGGGGGCGCGCCAGAGCAGCCGGTACAGCCTCGTTGGGCATCGATGATCCACGCGGCATCCTCCTCACCGGCGTACCCGGCTGCGGGAAATCCCTCATCGCCAAGAAGGTGGCGGCTGCCTGGGGGCTTCCGCTCGTACTCCTCGACCCGTCCCGGCTCTACGGAAAGTACATCGGCGAGTCGGAACAGCGCCTCGCCCGAGCCCTCGACTCGGTCGATGCAATGGCACCCGTCGTCTTGTGGATCGACGAGATCGAGAAGGGCCTCGCCACCTCAGGGGATGGCGACGGCGGGGTCAGCCGGAGATTGCTCGGCACCTTCTTGCGGTGGATGCAGGATCGGCCCGACGGCGTGTTCCTGGTCGCTACAGCCAACGACGTCTCGAGCCTTCCCCCGGAACTCCTCCGCAAAGGGCGCTTCGACGAGATCTTTTTCGTCGACCTCCCAAACGACGACGCGCGGAGAGCGATCCTCGGAGTGCACCTCGCCGAACGCGGTCGAGACCTGGAGGCCTTCGACCTCGCTGCACTCACTCGGCTGTCTGCTGGGTTCTCCGGGGCCGAGATCGAAGCAGCAGTGGTCGGAGCCCTCTACCGGGCGTTCGCCAGAGACCGGGCCATGGCAACCCGAGACATCGCCCTAGAAATGCAGAGCACCGTCCCCCTCTCGGTCGCCAGGGCAGAGGAGATCTCCGCGCTGCGCCGATGGGCAGGCCCACGATCGGTGCCCGCATGAGATGCCACGAGACTCTCGACGCGCTACCGTTGCCATTATGAGATTCCAGCGTCCCGCACTGGCCATGCTCGATGAGCAGGTGACCGACAACGAGGCACGGGTTCGAATCGTTCTCGCCTGGAACGACATCCCCTACGACGGGGATTCGATCGGCTCGTCCCAGGAGACCGCCAGGCCCCGCCTCGTCGGCGAGGCGACACTCCGCGCCGTCGAACGGATCATCGGTGACGGCACCCGCCTCGACCTGAGCGGCGTCGCCACCACAGACCTGGGAACCGCCCGCGTGGCTATCGCCGAAGTCAGGCTGGAAGGATCACTCGACTCGCTCGTAGGCAGCGCCGTCATCCGGGAGAACGACCCGGCCAAAGCCACAGCTCGGGCGGTCCTCGACGCAGTCAACCGCCGCCTGGAGTTGATGCTGGGCTAGCCGGCCATGTCGGGCTGAAGTCGCCGACCTGTCCGCTTCGACCCTCAGGAACGAGCTTCGTCCTCGATTCGTTTTCGGATCCGAATGCGTTCTTCGCGACGGACGTCGGCGGCCCGCTGACGCCTGACATCATCCTCTGTGTCTGCGTTGAGGGGCGGGACCGGTACCGGCCGCCCCCTTGCATCAACCGCCACCATGGTCAGGTAGGCGGTGGTCGTTTGCTCTCGATCACCCGTCCTCGGATCCTCTCTCCACACGTCAACTTCGACCTCCATGGACGACCGCCACGCCTGGGTATCCACGGCGTTCAACGTGACGAGTTCACCGATGTGCACGGGCGCCAGGAACGTCAGCGAGTCGACCTCCACGGTGACCACCCGGCCGTTGCAGTGCCGCATCGACGCCACCCCGGCGGTCGTATCGACCAGTTTCATGATCTCGCCGCCGTGGATGAATCCGGCGGAGTTGGCATGCACCAGTTGCATCACCGGGGTGACGGTTGAGGCTGATTGGGCCGGTGTCCTTCCCTCCATAGCATCCTTTCAAATCTGATAGCATAGGACTTAGATTTCCTGGAATGGAAGCGCTTATCCGGCGGTTTCTGTAGACAGACTACCCATGAACTTCGAACGACTCACCAACGCAACCCAACGCAGCATTCTCGACGGCAAGGCTATCGCCACAGCGCGGCATCACCAGTACGTCGAACCCGCCCACATCCTCGGTGCCCTCCTCGGCCAGACGGATGGCATCGTCTACCCACTGCTCGACCGGGTCGGCGCCGCACCGGCCGAACTAAAGAAAACGCTCGAAGACCTGTTGGCGGGACTGCCGAGCGTCTACGGCGGAGAACAACCACACCTCTCGAAAGCGTCGCTGCAACTCTTCGAAGAAGCAGACGAACAGCGCATCGGCTTCAAAGACGACTACGTCAGTGTTGAGCACTTGCTGCTGGCGATGGCGACTGCCCGGGGCCCAGTCGGAGACGCCTTGCGTGGCCTGGCAGCCACCCGGGATGCGATGCTCGCTGCGCTCACCGAGATCCGCGGCAACCAGCGCGTCACCAGCGCCGATCCTGAATCCGCCTTCAATGCCCTGGAGCAATATGGGCGCGATCTCACCGCCTCCGCCCGGGCACAGAAACTGGATCCGGTGATCGGACGCGACGACGAGATCCGGCGTGTCATCCAGGTTCTCTCGCGCCGGACCAAGAACAACCCGGTGCTGATCGGCGAACCCGGCGTCGGCAAAACCGCCATCGTCGAAGGCCTCGCCCAGCGGATCGCAGACGGCGACGTCCCGGAAGGCCTCAAGACCAAACGCATCGTGGCCCTCGACCTCGGGGCCATGGTCGCCGGGGCGAAGTACCGCGGCGAATTCGAAGAACGCCTCAAGGCCGTCCTGACCGAGATCGCCGCCGCCGAAGGCGCGGTCATCACGTTCATCGACGAGATGCACACCATCGTCGGCGCCGGTGCGGCCGAAGGCTCAATGGATGCCTCCAACATGCTGAAGCCCATGCTCGCCAGAGGCGAACTGCGGATGATCGGGGCAACAACCCTCGACGAGTTCCGGAAGTACGTCGAGAAAGACGCGGCACTCGAGCGACGCTTCCAACCGGTCATGGTCGAACCCCCCTCGGTTGAAGACACCATTGGCATTCTGCGGGGACTCAAAGAACGCTACGAGGTGCACCACGGGGTCCGCATCACCGACGCCGCGCTCGTCGCCGCCTCCATCCTCTCCGATCGCTACATCACCGCACGTAACCTGCCGGACAAGGCGATCGACCTTGTCGACGAAGCGGGGTCCCGCCTGAGAATCGAGATCGATTCCATGCCGGAAGAGATCGACGACCTCGAGCGGCGCATCAAACAACTCGAAATCGAACGCACCGCCTTGCAGAAAGAAGAGGACAACGCCTCGCTGCAACGCCTCGCCTCCATCGAGCAAGACCTGGCCAACCTCTCAGAAGAAAGCGACCGGCTCAAGGCACACTGGAATCGTGAGAAAGCTTCGATCGAGGAAGTGCGTTCCCTCAAGCAACAGATCGAAGCGGCTCGAACCGAAGCCGGACTCGCCGAGCGCGAGGGTGACCTCGAGAAGGCAGCCGAACTGCGATACGGACGGCTCCGTGAACTGAATGCTTCCCTCGAGGCTCGTCAGACCGCCCTCGACGACCTCCAAAGCGATACACGGATGCTCTCGGAAGAGGTGACCGAAAACGATGTGGCAGAGGTCGTCGGCCGCTGGACCGGCGTTCCCGTTTCGCGCCTCCTGGAAGGCGAAACCCAGAAACTGATCCGGCTCGAACAGCACCTGCACGAACGGGTGATAGGCCAGGACGAGGCCGTGACCGCGGTATCAAACGCCATCCGCCGCAGCCGTGCCCGCTTGTCCGACCCCGACCGTCCGATCGGGTCATTCGTGTTCCTCGGCCCGACTGGCGTCGGCAAGACCGAACTCGCGCGAGCCCTCGCCGAGTTCCTTTTCGACGACGAACGGGCAATGGTCCGCATCGACATGTCTGAGTACATGGAGAAGCACACGGTGAGCCGGTTGATAGGCGCCCCACCAGGGTACGTCGGCTACGAGGAGGGCGGTCAGCTGACGGAAGCCGTCCGCAGACGCCCCTACTCGGTGATCCTCCTCGACGAGATCGAGAAAGCGCACCGGGACGTCTTCAACGTCCTGCTCCAGTTACTCGACGATGGCCGGTTGACCGACGGCCAGGGACGCACCGTCGACTTCACCAACGTGGTGCTGGTTATGACGTCGAACCTGGGCTCCGAACTGATCGATCCCGGTCTTCCTGAGGAGGTCGTCAAAGAGCGAGTCCTCGAGGTGGTCCACCAGCAGTTCCGACCAGAGTTCATCAACCGCGTCGACGAGTTGATCGTATTCCACCGGCTCAGCCGGGAAGAGATCCGCTCGATCGCCGGAATCCAGATCGGACATCTGCGGCGCCGCCTCGAAGAGCGTCGCATCGGCCTAGAGCTGACCGAAGCGGCCCTCGACTGGCTGGCCGAGCACGGCTATGACCCGAGTTTCGGCGCTCGACCACTGAAGCGACTCGTGCAGAGATCGATCGGTGATCCCCTCGCCATCAAGCTGCTCGAAGGGGCCTTCGCCGACGGCGACACAGTCAAGGTGGACGCCGGCGACGATGGGCTGGAGTTCGTCTAGGAGCGGAACAGTGCGGCGGGCGACTAGAACCAGAACTGACCGCGGCCGTCGGGTTCGGAAGTGAACCCCCACGCTTCGGTGATGAGCCCGTCGTCGTTCATGCAGAATACGTGCACCTCGTCGGCTGTGTAGAGCTCGCCGTCGCGATCGACGGTCATGTGAGCCAGCACAACGGTATGGAGGTCGTTGGCAAGGATGTCGTGCACCTCGATCATGAACGAGTCGTGCGTATCGTGGGCCAGCTTTCGCAGAAACTCGACGATGTTCTGGCGACCGATGTGGTCACCTGCCAGCGGGGTATCGCCGTTAACGTGCCAGACGGCGTCCTCGGAAAAGAGTTCGGACAGGCCCTCGAAGTTGTCTTCGGCGAATGCCTGATACTCGCGCTTGACCCGCTCGATGTTCCGATGCTCGCTCATGCCGAACCTCCTCGCCTCCGAGTCTCGCGTGTCGGATACGTGCCGGTCAAAATGCGGTTAACTGTCAACACAATGCCTGTTAACAACCTTACAGCCGATGCGATCGAACGGGCTGCTCTGCGAGCCTTCCCTGCGCTCGAGGAAACCGACCTAGGTGGCTGGATCCTGCGTTACGCGAACGGACAGGCGCGACGGGCCAACTCGGTGCAAGCACTGGAACACGATGGGAGCCCGCTTGCCTCGAAGATCGCATCAGTCGAGCAGTGGTACGCCGACAGGGACTGGCCGCCCAGCTTCCGGATCACCCATCGATCATTCCCAGAAGAGCTGGACACTGAGTTAGACGGGCGCGGGTACCGGTTCCAGGATCGCACCGGTGTCCTGGTTCGGCCGCTGCAGGCAGAAGGCCGCGTGGAAGTAAGCATCACCTCCCGACTCACTCAGGATTGGCTAGATGAGTTGGTGGACAGCAATCCGTATATGTCTGGGCGGCGCGCCACGCTCGCCCAGACGCTCAACCTGATCGAGCCGGCGACGGCTTTCGCGGTAATTCGCGAAGGCTCGACCGTCGTCGCAACGGGGCTCGGAGTCGCCGACGGTGACCTCCTGGGAGTCTTCAGTGTGTCAACCAAACCAGCGTTTCGGCGCAGGGGCCTGGCACGGAGGATGTCCGAATCGTTGATGGCGTGGGGGATCGACCAGGGCGCCTCGCTCGCCTACCTCCAGGTCATGCATGAGAATACTGCGGCCTGGCAGCTCTACGAGTCGATGGGATTCACGTTCGGATACGACTACTGGTACAGATCTCCCGCACCTTCTCCGCTCCACGGGGTCTGACCCATACGGTCCTTGGCCCTCATTACTCAGATGCAGGACTACGGAGCCCAGAGATGTGGCCGCTCCTGCAGGCTCTCGAAACCCATTTCTTCGCAGAACAACACAAAGCGCCGGCGGGGCGCGCCCTGCCATTCGAGATCGGCCAGAGTTTGAGGGATCGGTACGTCGTAGCGCAAGGTGGTCAGTGTTCGGAAGAGCCGGGCATCGTCGATATTGTCACGCAGATTCTCCGCGAGGCGGGCCGCTCCGCGTACCGCCACCTTCCACTGTCGCGCGTCTGTCGGAATCTGCTCAATGTGGCGGTATTCAGCCAGCAGCGTCGAGGCCGACTTGCCGCCCCAACCCGGGATCCCGGGTATGCCGTCTGCGTTGTCGCCGACGAGAGCCAGATAGTCGGGAATCGATTCGGGGGCAACGCCGAACTTCTCCCAGACTCCAGCCTCATTCAGGAGCCGCTGTCGCAGACGGTCGTAGGCGACGATGTTGTTGTCCTCAACGACCTGACAGAGGTCTTTGTCCGGACTGAGGATCACAACCCGATCGACTTCGTCTACGAAGCGGAGCGCGGCGGCAGCAATTCCATCGTCGGCCTCGAACTCCCGCATCCGAAACACCGTGATGCCGGTTGCCTCGAGTGCCCGTTCGGCCAGCGGGAACTGAGCGAGAAGCTCTTCTGCAACCCCCTCACCCGTCTTGTAGCCGTCGTACAGATCGTTACGGAACGATGTGATCACGGTGTCGAAGAATGCGGCGACGTGGGTCACATCCGACTCACGCAGCAGGCTGAGGGTCGAATCGATGAGTCCGTGCACCGCAGTCACATCCCGCCCGTCCGGTGCCGTGCGCGCCGGACGTTTGCCGAAATACGAACGGAACAGCTCATAGGTAGCATCGAGGAGGTGCAGTTGCATCCCATCGATCCTAGAAGGGAACACCATGAGTAAGTCGGACGAAACATGGGGCGAGGTCGGAGAAGGTTTCAAGAAGATCGGCTCGATGTTCAAGCAGCACTACGAGTCACAGGCAGCCGGCGAGAGCGCCGAAGCCGTCTCGGAAGACGAGGTCAGAGACGCGGTCCATACTCTCGGTGAGAGCATCAAGACCGCCTTTGCGACGATCGGGGACGCCGTCTCAGATCCCGAGGTCCAGAGCGAGGCGAAGCAAACCGCCAAATCATTCTTCGATGCGCTCGGCGCCTCCTTCTCAGACCTCGGAGACCAGATCTCGAAGTGGCGGGAGAGCGGTGGAACCGACGAACCACCCTCCCGAACCGACGCGGCGCCGGCCGCACCGACCGAGCCACCGACCACCGAGTAGATAAGACTTCCGCCCTGGAGATGTCTGTGGCCCTGATCAACGTCGACCAACTTGCCGCCCGTCTGGGGTCAGCGGATGCCCGCATCATCGATACCCGCTGGTACCTGGCCGATGTTCAGCAAGGAAGACGCGAATACCAGATCTCGCATATTCCAGGGGCCATCTTCCTCGACGTCGAGGAGGATCTCAGCACCCCGGGGAAGGGACCTGGACGCCACCCGCTGCCCCGATGGGCCGATTTCGCAGAACTGCTCGGCACCAGGGGCATCGGCAACGAACACCATGTCATCGTCTACGACACGGCAGACGGCTCGATCGCGGCTCGTTTGTGGTGGATGTTGCGACGGCTCGGCCACGAGGCCGTGTCTGTACTCGATGGCGGTTGGACGGCGTGGACGAGCACCGGGATGCCGGTCGAACATCGGGTGAACGAACCGTCTGCCACCCGCTTCGTCGGACGGTTCCAACCAGGAGGATCAATAGATCGGGATGATCTGCGTGCGTCACTCGGAGAGGTGCTCATCCTCGACGCCAGGGCTCCCGAGCGGTTCGAGGGACTCACCGAACCGGTCGACCCGATCGCCGGGCACATTCCGACCGCGCTGTCCGCATTTCACGGCGGAAACGTGACGGCGGATGGTTATTTCAAGAGCCCCGCCGAGCTGCGAGCCCGCTTTCAGGGATTGGGGGTGGACGACGGTGTTCGCACCGTGACTTACTGCGGCAGCGGCGTCACCTCGTGTCACAATGTGCTGGCGATGCACCTGGCCGGCCTGCCGGAGCCGTTGCTGTATCCCGGTTCGTGGAGCGACTGGTCCACCGAGGGGTACCCGGTGGCGACCGGACCGGAGCCCGGAGAGGCCCCCGGCACGTGATCACGCGCCACGATGTCGCCGACGCGATCGAAGCGAACGACCCGGCGAGATTGATGCGTATCGTCGACGGGATGTGCTCGGCTCGAGCCTGGGACGACCTGGTCGAACTCGCCGCCCGGTGCCGCCAGGCCGTCGAACGCGGCAAGCAGCTGTGGGGAGTGGCCTATCACGCTGATTACCGGCTCGCACTCGAAGCGTCTCCAGAGTACGCGGCGGCGGTCGCCGCCACCGGCGGAGGCGGCTTCACCTTGGGTCCGCTCACAGAGGTGGCCGCCTCTTCGCATCGGTGGGCCGAGCTCGACCCCCACCTGCCGCCCGGCACAGCTCGCACCCTGGTGGCGCACGAACGGGTCGTCCAGGGCGAGGACCTCGTAGGAACCGACGGCGTCGACTCGCGCCTCGTCGACCTGCCGCTGCGGCTGGCGGAATGGGAACCGCCGTATGCAACCGCCGCCTACCGGTCCGACCGGGCCAACCATCCAACGCCGGAGTCACCCCGTATGGTGGGTGTCGAACTGCCACCCCCCGGGGCCGTGGTTGATCATCCCGACGAAACCGACGCTCTGCTGGCTCTGACCGAAACCTGGGTTTCCCAGTCGAACGGGCGGAGCGAGGCAATCGCTGTAGCGGGTACGGCGCACCAGGCCATCGCCGCACTCGGCCCCCGCAAGATTCGGATCGGTGAAACCGGCCTGTCGAGAGCGATGGCATGGATGGCCTGGGCTGCTGCCTCGGGCGGTGCTCACGGCAAACGGTCGGGGGCGGCTGCAGGGCGGTTCGCCGCCTGGTGGGCGATCGCCGCCCTGACCGACCTGCTGGATCCGTGGCCGCCCGATTCGGAGGAGCTTGGAGCAGCGGCCGCCACCCTCCGGTGGTATTTCTGGGACGACCTGGCCCCTTCAACGGGCTGGGTACTCCGTCTGGCGGCAGAGGACCCCGAACACGGGCTGGCGTGGGCCATGAGCGCGATGGACGCGGAGTGAGAGTTTGTCGCGGGTCGCGGGTCGCGAGTGGCTCGTCTGTCTGACGGGTTCACGAAGAGGACACCCTACGCGGGAGCGGCGGCCCGGAGGCCGCCGCTCCTACGCTCGGTCGAAGCCGTGTCAGTTGACGGAGTCCGTCACGAGCACGTCTTCGCTTTCATCGGTCAGTTTCGGCAGTATCAAGTTGACGACAACGCCAACCACTGCAGCGAGCGCCAACCCCGAAATCGACACATCGCCTATCTGAAGCGGCGACTCCAGACCGCTGTAGCCGAGGCCGAACACGAGGATGAGCGCGACGACGATGAGGTTGCGGCTCTGCTTGAAGTCGACCTGTGCGTCGGTCATTACGCGAATGCCGATCGAGGCAATCATGCCGAACAATACGATCGACAGGCCACCCAGAACTGCTCCCGGTACCGTCTGGAGGAGGCCGCCGAACTTGGGGATGAATCCCAGAAGGATGGCGAACCCGGCTGCAATGCGCAGAACCATCGGGTCGTAGACTTTGGTAACTGCGAGAACCCCAGTGTTTTCCGAGTAGGTGGTGTTCGCCGGTCCGCCGATGAAGCCGGCGAACAATGTGGCCAAACCGTCACCCAGCAGAGTCCGGTTGACGCCCGGATCTTCGAAGAAGTCCTTCCCGACGACTCTGCCGTTGGTCAGGATATCGCCGACATGCTCGATCATCGTCACGAACGCCACCGGAGCGACGATCCAGATCACGCTCCAGTCGAAGTTGCCGAGGGTGAAATCGGGCCAGGCGAACCAATCTGCTGAGCTGAGATTGTCGTAGTTCACCTCACCGATGATCATCGAAAAGCCGTATCCCACGATGAAGCCCGTCAAGATGGGAAGCATCTTGAACAGTCCCTTGAAGTAGATCGCCGCCGCGATCACCGCCAGCAGCGTCACGACGGCGATCAGCCAGGCGGTGCCCTCCTCCATGATCCTGGTGGCGCCAGCCATGCCGCTTGCCTCGGCCAGCGCAATCGGGGCCAGGGTGAGTCCAATGACCGTGATCACCGGGCCGGTCACAATCGGTGGGAACAGCGCCCTGATCTGGGTGCTCCCGTTCGGCAGCACCCAGACGATGCCGGCCACGATCAAGTAGACGACACCTGCCGCCATGATGCCGCCGCCGATACTGGCGAAGCTATACCCCTTCGTCTGCGCCAGCAGAATCGGTGGGATGAACGCGAACGACGAGCCCAGGAACACGGGCACGCCGAACCCCGTCACCACATGGAAGAGCAGCGTGCCGACACCGGCAGAGATCAACGCCACGCTCGGATTGAGACCCGTGATCAACGGGACCAGGATCGTTGCTCCGAACATCGCGACCATGTGCTGAAGACCCAGTACGGTCTTCTTCTGTGGAGTCAACTCCACCATTTCTCCTCACCTCCCGAAACGAAAAAACGCCGCCCAGAGGGCGACGTCTTCAGCCGATACAGGTAGTAGTACCCATCGAGGTTGAACGATACCGAAGTTGCTTGTTGCGATGTCGCCCAAAGCACACCCGGTTCGACGGCCGAAAGTCCCTAATGGTTACCGCGAAAGCGAGCAGACGGGCGGGCGCCCGGATGACGAGGCGATCGGTGCAACGGGAAAGGGGCCTCTCGGCCCCTTTCCCGTTTGAGAGTCAGTAGGACTCAGTCGTCACCATCATCGCCATGGTCATCGCCGCCA
>JAHEDK010000042.1:7129-8440 GCA_024641245.1 Actinomycetes bacterium | reverse complement strand
TTGGCGGCCAGCGCACCCGACACCGTCGCGTTGGTGTCCCCCTGCACCATCACGGCCAGCGGCCCGTTCGACGAGAAATGGGCGTCGAGCAGCATCGTTGCCTCACCGATCTGGTGCCCCCGCGACCGACCGCCGACCTCGAGGAACAGATCGGGCTCGGGCAGCGACAGCTCGGCGAAGAACGCCGCCGACAGGTTGGGGTCGTAATGCTGGCCCGTGTGGATGACCCAGGCGGCATCCCCGAGGATGCGGATGATGTGGGCAAGCTTCACGATCTCTGGGCGAGTGCCGAGGACGACGGCGATTGACTTGGAGGGAAGAGAGTGTTCCATTGTGCTCCGAGGGTAGTGGTGCCGGCCACATCGGCGACAACTAGCCTCTGCGAATGCTGCGATTCGTCGCTCTCGCACCTCAGGTACTTCTGATCGCTCTGGTCGGCTACAACCTCCTCGTGGCTTCGTGGGGATGGAAAGCCCCGTCCTTGGCACCTCAGGGTGACCGTCGCCGCCGTTTCCGGGTCGTCATTCCGGCTCACAACGAGGAAGCAGTGATCGAGCACCTGCTCTCGGATCTGGAGGAACAGGACTACCCACCCGGTAGTTACGACGTGTGGGTACTCGCCGATCGGTGTACGGACGACACCGTTGCGATCGTCCGATCGCGGGCTTCGATCGCGGAACGCACCGATGGGCCGGACGGCAAGGGTGCTGCTCTTGCCTGGTATCTGAAGGCGCATCCGCTTCACGCCGATGAAACCCTCGTGGTGCTCGATGCCGACAATCGAGTCCCGGCCGATCTCCTGGCAGAAATGGCTGATGAACTCGACGGCGGCACCGCGGCAGTCCAGGCCTACCTCGACGTTGCCAACCCGGACGCCTCGCTGCTTGCCACTGCTTCTGCCGTCAGCTATTGGGCGTCGAACCGGATGGTTCAACTTGCCAGGCACAACCTCCGATGGCCTGTTGATCTCGGAGGCACGGGTATGGCCGTCACCGCCGGTGCCCTGGAAGCTGTGGGGGGTTTCGGAGACTCCATTACGGAAGACCAGGATCTCGGCGCCCGGCTGCTCCTGGCCGGATTCCCCGTCGGGTGGCTCCACAACGTGCGCATTGCCGACGAAAAGCCCTCATCGCTGGGAGTTGCCGTACGACAGCGCGCCCGCTGGGCGAGTGGGAAGACCGGCGTGCGGCGGCGTCTGTTTCTCCGGCTGCTCCGGCTGCGGTCGCCGGCCGGCTTCGACCTGGCGCTTCGCCTGGTCCAGCCGAGCCGCACCTTCATCGCCCTCTTGTCGGCAATTCTGGCCGTGGTGGC
>JAHEDK010000042.1:5567-7029 GCA_024641245.1 Actinomycetes bacterium | reverse complement strand
TGCTCGAAGTTGAACTGGGATACCACCCGAGCGATTGGATCCCGCAACATCGTCGCAAACGCGAACCCGTCCAGGCGCTTCATCCACTCGTAGAAAAAGCTGTGGGTGGCGACCACGACTGATCCAGAAGGTTTGCGCAGCGGTCCCAACCGCAGCTCCTCGGAACGCAGGACATTTCCCAGAAGCCGGTCGGCAGGGACCACATCCGCTTCCCACAAATACGCCCAGTGATCGAGGTAGGTGGTTTCGGAATCGACCAGGTGCTCCTTGATGTAGCGCCGCATAGAGGACCCTCCACACTTGTAGATGTGGATGTAGATCAGCCTGATTTCGCGAGGTGTCGGTGATTTAGCGCGGAACATGCCAGCCTGAGGTTAGACCGTCGCTGTCTTGGGAACGCCGGCATTCAAAGCAGTTGTCAACCGGTCGGCAGCCCCTTGCGCCAGAGCAGACCTTTGAGGAGTCCAACCCCGTAGGCCACATGCATGATGGCGGCGGCCAGGAACACCCGGAGCCGTTCCAGCGGACGACGGGCGATGCGCGCGGCCATCAGCAAGGCAACGACCCAGATGGCCAGCAGCGACCAGAAGGGCCAGCGGATGCCGGTCACGGCTGCGAGCAGGAAGGTGGCGATCAGCGCTGTGATGAGCAGCAGGGGGGCCAGCGGACGTAACGAGGGCCAGCGTCCGTTGGCGTAGAGCATGTCTGCCTTGCCTGCCCCGTACCGGTAGAACTGCCGGAACAAGCTGCGAACCGACTGTCTGGGCAGGTAGGTCGAATTGATGGCCGGATCGAGGAGGATGGTACGTCCGGCCGCCCTCCAGCGGTAATACAGGTCGGCATCCTCCGCGACGCCGTGCGGAAGGTTCCGGTATCCCCCGGATTCGAGGAAGTCGGAGCGGCGGAATGCTCCGAGGTAGACCGTGTCCGCCTCGAGAGGTGCTTCGGCGTGGTGAAACACGCCGGGTCCGATGGCCAGTCGCGACCGCATAGCCAGGGCCACTGCCTTGCCGAACGGTGTCGTGCCTTCGGCGTCGAGACGGCCGCCCGCTGCCACAGCATCAGAGCTGAGGAGTGCCTCGACCGACTTCGACACATAGTCGGTTGCGTAGGTTGTGTGGGCATCGATGCGGATGAGGATCTCCGCCGCCGATTCCGCGGCAAGGAGGTTGAGGCCGGGGGATTGCCTGCGCTCCGGGTTCGATATGACTCTGATCCTGAGGCCACCTTCCCGGGCTCGCTCGGCCAGTCGCTCCACCGTGCCGTCCGTCGAACCACCCTCAGCAACGAGAACTTCGAGCGATCCCGGGTAGTCCTGGCCGGCCACCGACTCGAGGCATCCGTCGATATTCTCGATCTCGTTGAGAACGGGAAGCAGCAGGCTGACGGACGGAAGCTCGGGCACGCATCGAGCTTACCGCCGTATCGGGTGAGTAACGCGATGCCCGATGCCCCCTCCGCT
>JAHEDK010000042.1:0-5467 GCA_024641245.1 Actinomycetes bacterium | reverse complement strand
CGTCGATATTCTCGATCTCGTTGAGAACGGGAAGCAGCAGGCTGACGGACGGAAGCTCGGGCACGCATCGAGCTTACCGCCGTATCGGGTGAGTAACGCGATGCCCGATGCCCCCTCCGCTCCCGGTCCTTCGGACCGGCAACCACCTCCCCCGTCTGCGCCGGGGGAGGAATGCGAGAGCCAACTACCAATTGCGAACAGGCGGCAGGTTCCACTCTGGGTTCTACGTTGTGCCTGGTCGGCTTACTGCCTTCGGCTTACTGCCTTCGGCTTACTGCCTACTGCCTACTGCCGGTCGTTTGTCACCTCACGCGTGATTGAGCCGGGAGCCAATCGCCAATCGCCAATTGCCATTTCCCACTCCCACTATCCTCGCGCCGCGTGGAAACCCCTCAACCAACCCACCAGATGTCCCTGCTCAGGCAGCGAATGTTTCTCGCAATGGTGGCGGTGCTTCCGCTCCACACGGTGTTCCTCAGCGCCTGGATCTCATGGAAGCCCTACCTGGTCGTTGTCATCGCCGTGGGTCTGCTGGATATCGCCGATTGGGTTCGCCTTCGCAGGTACCCGTGGAATCCCACGATCACCGGGGTTCTGGCAGTGCTTTTCGGTGTGGTCCTGATCGGCTGGCCGGCGGCCGAATACTTCGAGCGATATGCACAGTTGCTCCTAGCGCTCGGCGTCGGAGCTCTAGTGCTGCTCACGACCGAACGCAGCCTTCGGCAAACCGGGATGCTCGATCGGATGCTTCGGGTTGCGGTCTGGACCGGAGCAATCATGGGGGCAACGGCGGTTATCTTCGAGATGGTCGCCCTGGGCGTATTCGGCGCCAGCGCTCACACAACAATCGCGGAACTTCCAGGAGTCTTCAGGGTCACGAAGCCTGCCTATCTGGATGAAGGCTTCTTTGCTCTGACCAACTGGCATCAGGATCCCGGCTACTCGGCAGCTTGGAGCAACCTCTGGGTCGTGCTGGTGCTCGCCGCCTCGGCCCGGGGCATGGCCACGCGCTGGAAATGGTTAGACGGGGCCGTCATCGGTGGCCTGGCTTTCAACATCATCATGGCGTTCAGCAGGACGGGTTGGACCACGCTTCCGATCGTCGTCGGTGTCACCGTGATTCTTTTCGTACGGCGCGACGTGGCGAAGATCGGGCACCTTGCCAGGCTCCTCGGAATCGCCCTATTGACCGTTGCGCTTCTGATCTCGTTGATGCTTGCAATCGATCCTCCCGACGTTGGTGGAGACCTCACTCTCCAATTCGACTTTCGATTCAGCCAGGGCTGGGAACTTTTGTCCGACATCACTGGGCTCTTCGATACATCCGAGCCGTTCGCGGACAGGTTCGACGTCTCCGAGCAACGCGCCGATGTCTGGCCTGAATATGTGGATATGTTCCGCGCTAATCCATTGACCGGGGTCGGGCTGGGAGTCGGCTGGCAGATCAACAGCATTCAGCAGGAACCGCACAATCTCGTCCTCGAAATCCTCGCTGAACTCGGCTTGCTGGGAGCCGCCGCCTTCGTAGGGCTCCTCGCCACGGTCGGTCTTCGAGGCCGGGGACCGATCGGCAGCGCGGCTCTCGTGGCGGCACTGCTGCCGTTCATCAGCCAGACGGTGTTGTTCGAGCCCTCCTGGTGGTTTGCAGCCGGCCTGCTGCTGGCGGGCGGGTCGACCGACGGGTCCGAGATGAACAACACAGCGCAGTCGTCCTCCTACACTTGAGCCCGATCCCCGGGGCTGGCTGAGGGAGACTGAGCGGTCCATAGGAGGTCGGTTCGATGCGGGTATGGAGGTGGATGGCAGGTTCCACGCTGGCTGTGGCCATCTTCGTGGTACCCGGGCTATCCCTGACAGACGTTCCCCCGCCCGCCGAGCGCGGCTCCTTCGAGATCCCTCACCCGGAAGATCAAACCGGTGTCTGGATCACACCGGCGGTTGAGGTAACGACCACGGCGGTCGGTGTGTCGTGGAACACCGGCACCGATCCCGGCGACGTATCAGTACGGGCCAGCGAAGACGGTACCGAGTGGGGGCCGTGGACCGAACTGCACACTGAAGTCGCCGACCACGGACCGGATTCCACCACTTCGGAAGCCAGGGCTGCCCGGCCTGCATCGGATCCGGTCTACGTCGGTCAGGCTGAGTACGTTCAGTTCCGGGGCAATGGGTCAGAACCGGTTCAGGCCGAATGGGTCGAGACGGCCGGTCGGCGGATGAACCTCCTCGATCGAGTCTCGCACTTCTTCGACAGGTTGACTTGGGGTGAGAAGGATCCGGTTGTAGCACAGCCCGACACTCCGGCCATGATCACCCGGGCCGAGTGGGGAGGCGACGCCTGCATCGGACCGGAACCCCATGAACTCGGCTATGCCGACCGGGTGCAGGCGATGTTCGTGCATCACACCAATCACGGCGGGAACGAGAACGGGTATTCGGCGGCTGAGGTCAAGGACCTCATCTATGCCATCTGCACCTATCACGTCCAGGTGAGGGAGTTCTGGGACATCGGCTACAACTTCCTCGTCGACAAGTACGGCGTCATCTATGAGGGCCGTCGGGGTGGGGTTGATTCGACGGTGATCGGCGCTCACACCGGTGGCTTCAACAGCTATTCGACCGGAGTTGGGTTCATCGGCGATCACCAATCGGCGGCACCAACTGCCGCCGCCCAGGAGGCCTTCAAACGGCTCGCCGCCTGGAAACTCGATGTTCATCATGTTGATCCGAATGCCACCGTCACACTCGAGTCACTCGAATCGACCCTTTACCCCGAAGGGCAGATGGTTACATTCCGCACCGTGTCGGGCCACCGCGACGCGGCCTCGACGGCGTGTCCCGGCAACGCTTGCTACTCACTGATCAATCCTCTCCGAGCTGCTGTGGCTCCGATCGGAGGCCCGAAGATCTACGGAGGATGGCCCGCCAGTGAACCGATCGAGGGCCTGCCGTCAACCGGCTACACACCGAGCCTGTTCCCGGTGCGATTCTCTGAGTTGATGGACTGGAGATTCACCATCAGCGATGAGTTCGGCATCGACCTTGTCAGCTTCACCGGCAGCGGCACCGACGCCGCACCAGTTTGGGATGGGACCGCAAACGGAGTGGTGCAACCCGTTGGGGACTACCGCGTGATTGTGACCGCCGTGCCTGTATCAGGCGCTCCGCCACCGCGCCCGGCTCTCTTCGAGTTTCAGCTGGGTTCTTATTACCCGCCGTTCTCGGACGACGATGATTCGATACACGCGGCAGACATATCCTTGATCTTCAATGCCGGCCTCACGGCCGGATGTGGGGAGAACCGCTACTGTCCCGGCGCTGCCGTCGCGCGCTGGGAGATGGCCGTCTTTCTCGTGCGAACGTGGGAGAAACTAGGTCTTCCTCTCTTCGATGCGGCGCAGACGGGTTTCGACGACATCGGAGACGTGCTTCCGAGCGGCCGGGATGCGATAGCCCGGCTGGCTCAGCTCGGGATCACATCGGGAACCTCGCCGACCGCTTTCAGTCCATACGGCGCCGTCAGCCGCTGGCAAATGGCGTTGTTCTTGAGTGCTTTCTGGCAGCAGGCGGGCATCTTTGATCCGCCGGATGGTTCGGCTTCCGACCTATTCGTCGACATACAGGGACTGCCCGAGCATGTTCAGCAGGCCATCGGTCAGATTGCCACGCTGGGGATCACCAGCGGAACATCACCGACAACCTATGATCCCTTCGGAACCGTGACGAGAGAGCAAATGGCGACATTCCTCGCTCGGATGCTGCAGCGGTTGGGTTGGACGGCGGAGGAACAATGAACAAGATTCGCGCGATGGTTTTGTTGGTCGTAGTGGCTGCCATGCTGGCACCTGCCTCCGTCGCATCTGCTCAGGTCCAGGACGTTTACCGCTTCGAGGGTGGGGGATGGGGCCACGGTGTCGGTATGAGCCAGTACGGCGCCTACGGACAGGCTCTTGAGGGTCGAACCTACTCCGAGATCCTCGCCCACTACTACCAGGGCACCGGGCTTGCACAGCACGGCACACTCGCACTGCGTTCCAACGCACTCAGCACTGTTCCAGAGGCTCTCTGGGTCGGCCTCGACCAGAATCAGACGAAGGTCACGTTCGAAGCCATCGGCGGAGCCCTCGACCTCTGTCAGGTGAACGATGGGACGGGGCCGTGTCCCCGACCCGAGCATCCGCAGCCCGGCGAGATTTGGACGCTCGAGAAAGTCTCGGGAGGTTGCCGCTTCTTTCGGAACGGTGTCGCCGTAGGTCCGCAGGCGGGCGGTTGTCGAGCTTCGATTTCCTGGAATGAAACAACGACCAGAATCAAATTGAACGGGCGGGAATACGCATACGGGACGGTCAAGATCCGCACATCGTTCGTCGAGTCCGGCAACTTCCACGTTTCCCTCGCGATCGATCTCGAGGATTACATGAAGGGCATCGCTGAGATGCCCGCTCATTGGGCTCCTGAGGCGTTGAAGGCTCAGGCAGTGGCGGCCCGCACGTTTGCGGTGTATCGATTCCTGACATACGAACGGCCCCTTCTTCGGACCGAATCGGACGCCGGCCTGGCCGACAGCCGCAAAGCGACCTGCTGGTGTCATGTGCGGGACTGGTCAATAGATCAGGTCTACCTTGGATACTCTCAGGAGACCGGAGTCAATTCGCCCAATTGGCTGGGTGCCGTTGCGGCCACCGCCAAGGAGGTTGTGATCTACGAAGGTGCCGACTGGGCTTCGTTCACGCGTGACAAGGTTGCCGGAGCGTTCTACTTCTCGTCGAGCGCGGGTTTCACCGAAAACAACATTGACGGGTTCGGGTCCTCCGTGCAGTATCCGTACCTCGTTTCGGTCGACGATCACTGGTCCACCAACGGGGGCCTCAACCCGAACGCCTACTGGGAGAAGGACGTCGCAGCACCCGTGCTGGCAGCCGCCCTCGGTTGGGATGCGGTCACGTTCGTCGATCTACTGAAGGTGGCGCCAGGCGCCTCTGTGGAGTTCACCGGAACGTTGAACGGCAGTCAGGTCGCGATTGTCAAAGGAGCCGCCTGGTTGCAGTCGAAGATGAGCCTCGCCTCTCCTCATGTCACGGGTCTGGTGGGAGATCCAACAGGTCCGGCGCAGGGCGCCACCGACCCGACTCCGACCAGTCATCCATTCACCGACCTGACCGGCAACGTCCACGAGCGGGCGATCGATACAATCTGGCAGGAGGGGATTACCGCCGGTTGCGATGTCAATCTCTACTGTCCGGATGGTTCTGTGCCGCGCTGGCAGATGGCGATCTTCCTCGTGAAGATGTGGCCGCTTTCCGGATTCGACAACCCCGGCAACGTTGACCAGGGTTTTACAGACATCGGGAGTTTCAACGAGTTCACGCAAGGGTCGATCAACATACTGGCTCAGCTTGGCTTCACTTCCGGTACATCTCCAACGACCTTTGATCCGAACGGCAAAGTGACTCGCTGGCAGATGGCG
>JAHEDK010000009.1 GCA_024641245.1 Actinomycetes bacterium | reverse complement strand
GAGCGCCGACCGACAGCTGGCCACCTACCTGGCAGCCGTGGAAGGCGGCGCCGAACCGCACGAGGCTCTCAAATCGGTGGTTGACATGCTGATGCGAGAAACGATCGATGGGGTCTGAGCCGCTTCGCCGGCAATTCGCACTCCCCGGCCCGCTCGACCTGATCCGCACGGTCGGTCCGCTGCTCGGACCGTCGCAGTCCATCGGCCTGGTCGACCGGGGAGAGGTGTGGCGGGCCTCGAGGACGCCGGCGGGATCAGCCACCCTTCACGTCGTAATGGGCGAGGGGGCCGTCGATGCTGAGGCCTGGGGGGATGGAGCCGATTGGGCGTTGGCACATGTCCCCGACCTGCTGGGCTTCTCCGATGATCCGACCGCCTTCCAGCCGGATCACCCGCTTCTGCGCGACCTCCAACTGCGGGCAGGCGGAGCGCGGTTCGGGGCGACGCGGTCGGTATTCGAGGTACTGGTTCCAACGATCCTTGGACAGAAGGTGACTACCAAGGAATCGCACCGCGGCTACCGCCGGCTTGTCGAAGTGCACGGCGAGCCGGCTCCTGGGCCTGGTGACCTGCGGCTCCCGCCCTCGGCGGAGGTGCTCGCCGAGCTTCCCTACTTCGAATATCACCCGCTGGGCATCGAACGGAAGCGGGCCGACACCATCCGCGGCGTTGCGGCTCGCATCGGCCGACTCGAGGAGATCGTCGAGATGGCCCGGGCTGATGCGGTGCGACGTTTGATGGCCTTCGAGGGAATCGGACCGTGGACGGCCGCCTTCGTGATGGCCACCGCGCTCGGTGATGCAGACGCAGTTCCGGTTGGCGACTTCCACCTGCCGAATACTGTCGCCTGGGCGCTGGCGAGCGAGCCTCGGGCCGATGACGCCCGCATGCTCGAGCTGCTCAAACCCTATCGCGGCCACCGGGGGAGGGTGATCCGACTGCTCAAGCAGGCCGGGGTGCACGCGCCGAAGTTCGGACCGCGAAACTCGATCCGCAGCTTCGAGCACAGTTGAGCCGGCTGGAGCCGGGGTATACGATATTGCCCGCCAGCTCATGCGTTTCGCCGTGATCACTGTGGTGGCTGTGGTGGGTACTGTTGCACCGATGAAACGCCAGGCTGGAACCCGCAAATCAGTTGCCTGTCCACGACTCACACTGGGTTTGGCGCGACCGGGGACGCTCCGAACGTGATCGTGTTCGAGTCAGCGCGAATGCTTGCTCTGGCGGCGGTGGTCTGGACCCTGTGGCGTGTTGGGACCTGGCGCAGGCACGGAGGTGACGTCACTCGCGAAGTCGTGATTGCGGTGCTATTTGGCTGGTCGCTCATCGTTGTTAACTACGCGTTCTTTCCGCTATATATCATTTTCTACGATTGGCACGGCCGGTTCAATCTCATCCCGTTTGCCAGCATCGCTCAGCTGGTCCGTGAGACGAGTGTGACGACCGCTTTCTACAACATTGCCGGCAACTTGTTTCTGTTGGCGCCGCTTGGGATCCTCCTGCCCCTTCTCTTCAAAGAACTGCGCCGCCCTTGGCCGCTCATATGGCGCGTGGCCGTGATTTCGGCATCGATCGAGATCGTTCAGATGTTGACCAACGCCCGTGCCGTGGATGTCGACGATGTGATCCTCAACACGACCGGAGCGGCACTGGCCTTCGGCTTGTTCTGGGTTCTTGCTCGAATTCTGCGACGCAGTGGCAAAGCCTACGGGCTACTCCAACGCCTCGGAGCAAGTGCCAATCGAGAACCTCTCCTGCTTCCGGCAGTTCCGATCTTGGGCACCGCCGTGATCGCCGTGCCGGTCATGGTTTCTATGATCTTCGCCGCCACTCTCGGCGACGGTCCAAGCGGCATCCTCGGTCATGCGACCGCCGATTGGCCGGGAAGCACGATCGTGGCACGAGCGGATGTCGCTCAACACGCGTTCCTCGTAATCCGCGACGAATCCGATGGTTCGGAACGTCTGGGGATCGCCGGATATAAGAAGGTGACTCTGGGCCGGTTTACGTGGGTATTCGGAGGCGAGCCGCAACCCGGTGATGGGTCTCGGTATGGCTCGAGCATCACTGCGTTCAACACTGCCATCGACGAGACGCCCACTTTCTACGTCTGGGGTTACAACCAGGCCGGCGCCACAACGCTGATCGTTCGCGGTCGGAACCAGACCGAAGAGCTGCCGCTACAGGAAGGACCGTATTTCGTGGTTGGCTTTCCCCACAGCCCGGATCTGGACTCGCCGTTCCTGGAGACGTTCGAATACCAGTTCCTTGACGAGTCTCGCAATGACGTGACCAACGAGTTCGCCCTCTCAAATGGCTGACCGCCGACCGCTCCCTGGATCAGGCGCTGGCGCGCCGTGAGTGAGTGATGATCGTGGTGGGATCCATCTGACCGACTCGTCTTCTGGTAAACAGTTTCGCAGTCAGCGCAGCAACGCGAGAGTTGCCGCGGCGACGAGTAACCCGTATCCGTCCGGGTCCACCATCTCATTGTGGCCTGCTCCCTCCACCATGGTCAGCTGTACCTCGTGACCCGCCCCGATGAGTGCCTCGTGAAAGTCCAGGGTGGACTGCTGGGGGACCGTTCGGTCGGCGGTTCCTTGCAGAAGGTGCATCCGGAGGTCGGGCCGCCGATCTACATAGGTGTAGGGGTTGCCGGCTGCCCAGGCGTCGGGGACCTCGGCCGGAGCCCCACCGAAGAACGGGATGAGCAGCGGTGAGAACTGATCGGAGTCGTACGGTCCGGCGACGCCCACGAACGCGTCCGGAAGACTCGAGCCTCCGTCGGTTAGACAATCTCCCTCGAATTCGTCCCCGGCCAGGGCGACAACTGCGCCGAGGTGCGCTCCGGCGGAGTAGCCGACCAGAGCGATCCGGCCCGGGTCACCTCGGTACGAGTCGGCGGTGTCTCGTGCGAAGCGGACTCCACACGAGATGTCTTCGAAGGTGCCGGGGTAGGAACCGCCGAGAGCGATCGTCCGGTAGGAGATGTTGTACACGACGGCTCCCTCGCCGGCGATTAGCGCGGCGAGATCTGCCAAATCGGAGCGTTCGCCTCCCACCCAACCACCGCCGTGGACGAGGACGACCACGGGCAGCAGTTCGTCACCGGCAGGTCTGAGCACATCCAGCACCAGCAAATCGGTGAACGGAACCCGCTCGTCGATCTCGATTGACCCGGCCGCCGGTGCGGTGGTGGCTATGGGTGGCGTCGGCACCTCATCGACGGTCGACGTCGACGGAGAACCGGGGATCGTTTCGTTGCCGGCGCAGGCGGTGATCATCGTGATGGCAACAAGGAGGGTGAGGACTGAGCGGAGCACGCCAGGAGTGTATGGCAGGTCGAGCGCTGTGCTGCGCCCCCGGGCGTAGGCTGATCGTCGAACGACGAGACGAGGAGCCATGAGACCATTCCGGTTCGGGTTGAGCCGCACCGTTGCCGAAGGAAGGTCTGACTGGGTGGAGCACGTCCGGCATGCCGAATCAGTTGGTTACGACGTCCTGCAGGTCGCTGATCACCTCGGCGCGCTGGACCCTTTCGTTGCGCTCCAACTGGCAGCCGATGTGTCGACCACGCTGAGGCTCGGCACTTACGTCATCAACAACGACTTCTACAACCCGTTGTTACTCGCCAGGAGCGCCGCCACTCTGGATCTCCTGTCCGAGGGCCGGCTGCAATTGGGTCTCGGAGCAGGGTGGAATGTGCCCGAGTACGAGGCGGCGGGACTCACATTCGATCGCCCGGGCATCCGGATCGATCGGCTGGGCGAGGCAGTGACGGTACTGAGGAGGTTGTTCGGCGGCGACACGGTTGCGATGGAAGGCGATCACTACACGATCCACACCGAGAAGCTGAATCCGGTTCCTCCGCAGGGAGTCGGCCTTCCGATCATGATCGGTGGCAACGGAGATCGCCTGCTCGCTACCGCGGCGAGGATGGCAGACATTGTTGCCTTCACGGGATTCACGAGTGGAGCGGGCGGTCCCCATGCGTCTCACTTCACCATGGCCGGGCTGGCCGATCGGATCGAGCATGTCAGGGTCGGCGCCGCGGATCGATTCGATGATCTCGAACTCAATCTGCTCGTGCAGCGGGCGCTGGTGACTGATGATCGGCGCGCCGCCGCCGAGGCGCTCGCCCGTGACTGGGGCGGAGACGGATTGACGGTCGATCCATCCGAACTCCTCGACAGTCCGTTCCTCCTCTTCGGCACGGTCGACGAGATCGTCGCGGGACTCGAGCGTGTCAGGGAAGAACTCGGGGTGTCGTACGTCACCGTGTTTGCAGGCAGGTCGGACGGGTTCGACGCAGTCGTAGAGCGGTTGGCCGGAACCTGAGCGGCTAATCCAGGGCTGATGCGGCGGGCTCGTCCACCAGCCAGGTGACGTCCTCTGCTCCGTCGGCGACGAGCCTGGACGGTAAAGGCTCACCGTTCATCACTCTGGCCAGGACCGAAGCCTTGGCCTGTCCTGCCACCAGAAAAACGAGGTGGCGGGCGCGGTGGAGTAACGGGAGGGTGGCAGTCAACCGCCACCCTCTGCCCGGCACCAGATTGGCGACGAAGTCGCTGTCCGTTTCTGCCAGGGCGGCCGTTCCCGAAAACAGCGAGGCGGTGTGACCGTCGTCTCCCATGCCGAGCAGCACGATGTCAGGACGGTCGCCCAGAATCTGTTGGAGCGTCGCCGCGTACTCCTCCGCGGCGGCCTGCGGGGGCCGTCCCTCTCCCCATGGAACCGCGAAAAAGGCCGCCGGGACGTGATCGAGCAGGGCCGTCCGCGCCGCCCACCCGTTGGAGTCCCCGTGATCGGGAGGTACCCATCGTTCATCGCCGAGCCAGGCGTCGACCCGGGTCCAGTCGATGTCCGCCTGTTCACGCAGCCGTTCGTATGTGCCCCTCGGTGTGGAACCACCGGCGAGGCCGAGTGAGACACGATCACTGCGGGATGCGGCGAGGAGCGCGGCGATGTGGGCGGCGGCTCGTTCGGCGAGTTCGGCCGGGTCCCGGGCAACGATGATGCGCATAGCGGCACCCTAACCCCGTTTTCGCGCGGGGATCGCGCCACCTACGGTGGAAATCCCGCGCGAAAACGGTCTGGGAGGACCGCGGGACGATTGCCCGCTCGCCTATGCTCGCCCGCATGGCGCACGTCGACCCGATCCTGGAAGAACTCACCGGGCCCGGCCAGCTGTTCGAAACGGAAGAGGCCGTTGTCCACGGCCATTCGATGCGCGTATACAAGAACCGGCCGCGCAATCTGCGCGACCTCCTGGCCATCGGAATGGCCAATGGCGACCTGGAGTACGTGGTCCAGGGTGAGGAGCGCTACACGTTTGCCGATGCCATCACCCGGGCGCTCACCGTGGCCGGTGCGTTGCACGATCGATTCGGTATCGAGCCGGGCGATCGAGTCGCCGTCGTTGGGGCAAACGCACCCGACTGGGTGGTGGCGTACTGGGCGGTGATCGCCGCCCAGGGAGTAGTCGTTCCGTTCAATGCCTGGTGGAAGGCCGCGGAACTCGAGTTTGGGATCAAGGATTCAGGTACCACGCTCGTGCTGTGCGACGCCCGACGGGCCGCGGTGGCCGTCGAGGCGGGTTTCCCGCCCACCCGCATTGCGGTCTGGGGACCGGGCGACCGACCGGACGCCACCGTTTCCTTCGACCACCTGGCCGCCGGTGAGCCGGCCCCGCTCGACTTTGCCGAGGCACGAGGGGAGGACGAACTAGCCGGGCTCTTCTACACGTCCGGCACCACCGGAAAACCGAAGGGATCGGCGAACACTCATCACAACATCATCACGAATCTGATGAATTTCGGAGTGCTCAACCGAGCTCAGGCCATCGCCGCCGGCGAGACGCCGAGCGGAGAAAAGGCCTCCTACCTCTGCATCATTCCCCTGTTCCATGCCACCGCCAACTTCACCTACATGGTTCCGTTCATGTTTGGCGGCCACAAGCTCGTGTTCCTCCCGCCGGGAAAGTTCGAAGCAGATACGGCCGCAAAAGTGATCGAACGCGAACGGGTGACGGCCATCGGAGGCGTTCCCACGATCATGGCCCGACTGATCGACGGCGGCGTGCATGACCGTTTCGATCTCTCCAGCGTCACGACCATCGGGTACGGAGGCGCTCCGGCGTCGGCCGCCCTCCTCGAGAAGATCAACGGCGCCTTCCCCAATCTTCGCCAGAAGGTCTCGACGGCCTACGGGCTGACGGAGACCTCTGCCATTGCGACGGCCACAGGTGGCCTCGATTACCAGGAGCACCCATCGTCGGTCGGTCAGGCATCTCCCGTCAACGAGGTCAAGATCGCCGAATTCGACGGTACGCCGCTTCCGGTGGGCTCGACGGGCGAGATCTGGCTGCGGGGCCCGAACGTCATACCCGGCTACTGGGAACGCCCGGAGGAGAACGCCCGCTCCTTCGTCGACGGATGGTTCCGGACCGGCGACGTCGGCTTCGTCGATGATGACGGGTTCGTCTACATCACCGACCGGGCCAAGGACATGGTTATCCGGGGCGGGGAGAACATCTACTGCGTTGAGGTCGAGTCGGTACTCGAAGGACATCCGGCCGTCGCCGAAGTGGCGGTGGTGGGAGTTCCGCATGAGGAACTCGGTGAGGAACTCAAAGCCATCGTGGTCGTCGCCTGGGGCATGTCGCCGACCGCCGATGAACTCAGGGCCTTCGCAGCCGAGCAACTCGCTGATTTCAAAGTGCCGGCCTTGTGGGAATTCCAAACGAAGCCCCTGCCGAGGAACCCGGCCGGCAAGGTTCTCAAAGCCCCGCTGCGCGGCGACCACTCGGGCGTTTTCGCGGTCGGGGAAGAGACCGACTCGGCGCTGTGAGTACGGTCACGATTCCGTGGGACGGCGGAACCGTTACCGGTCGATTTGCCCCTGCCGGAGACCCCGGTACACCCGGTGTTCTGCTGGCCCATGGGGCCGGGACCAATCAGGACCATCCGATGGTTGTTGCGCTCAGAGACGGTCTCGCATCTTTCGGGTTTCCGGTGGTCACCTTCAACTACCCGTACACCGAGGCAGGCAAGAAGAGCCCGGACCCACCGTCCCGGCTGCTCGCCTGTCACGCGGCGGCGGCTGCCTGGTGTCGCGCCGAGTTGGATCCTCACGTGGTTCTGGCCGGCCGCTCGATGGGCGGACGGATCGCATCGATGCTTGTCGCCGGAGGTGAGCCGGCGTCCGGATTGATACTGTTTTCATATCCGCTCCATCCCGCCGGACGCCCGGAGAAGCTCCGCAAGGATCACTTGCCCGAGATCACGATTCCGGTTTTGTCGATCGTCGGGACGCGCGACGCGCTGGCAACGATGGAACTCTACGACCGGTGGGTGCGGCCTCTGCCCACATTCACAACGGTCGAGATCGAGGATGCCGATCACTCGCTCCGGGTGCGGAAGGCGTCGGGACGAACGAACGCTGAAGCACTTGCCGAAGCGATCGAGGCAGCCACCGACTGGTTGCGCCGGCTCACCTAACGCCCCCAACATTTCTCACCGCTTTCTCAGCGTTTGTTCACACCCGTCCTAGGTCGAGTCCTCATCATTCCCTGGAGATACAGAGGGGAACAACCATGGACTACTACGCCGTCGATTTCGAATCACCTTCCCGGCGCCCACCCCGACGATCGCACGGGTTCGGCCCGATGTTGCTCGCCGCGATTCTCGGCGCCACACTGGCTCTCGGTGGCGCCTACGGTCTCGGGACGTTCACGAATTCCGCCGAGCCTTTGGTAGCCGCCGAAGTGCCGGCAACCGGCGCGATGCCGGTGCTGGCGGTCATGAATGGGGAGTTCTCGCCGGCGGAGGTCGCTGAAGCCGTCGTTCCGGCGATCGTCACCGTTGAGATCGGCACCACCACGCCCAACGGCGTGATCGCCCAGGGGTCCGGGTCGGGAGTCATAATCGACAGGTCCGGCTATATCGTCACCAACAATCACGTCGCAGGTGCCGCCGGTTCGATCCGGGTCATCCTGTCGGATGGACGGATGTACGACGCGGCGCTGATCGGGACCGACCCGGTGACCGACCTGGCGGTGCTCCGCATCGAAGCCGGCGACCTGACGGCGGTTGAGTTCGGCTCCACCGATGGGATGCGGGTCGGCGATCCGGCCATCGCCATCGGCAATCCCCTGGGTCTGCAGGGCGGGCCGTCGCTGACGGTCGGTGTGCTGTCGGCTTTCGGCCGTGAGGTCCAGACCTCCGCAACGACCATCCTCTACGGCATGCTGCAAACCGACGCGCCGATCACCCAGGGGTCCAGCGGTGGAGCGTTGGTGGACGATCAAGGCCACCTCATCGGGATCACGACGGCCGTCGGGGTGAGCTCGGTCGGAATCGAAGGCATCGGTTTTGCTACGCCGATCGAAGTCGTGGAGCGGGTCGTCGCCGACCTCCTGGACGATGGCGTCGTCGCCAACGGGCTGCTCGGTATCAACGGTTCGACGGACTTCGTCGACACCACCGATGGCGGCTCCCGGCCGACGGGTGTTCGCGTCGAGGCGATCGAGCCCGGATCTGGTGCCGGCGCGGCGGGTCTTCAACTCGGCGATGTGATCACGGCCGTCGAAGGCGTCAATATCGACACGATGGACGAACTGATCTCGGCACTTCGGCGTCGGGGGGCCGGAGATGCAGTGGTGCTGGAGATTCAGCGCGGCGGGGCCGTGGTGGAAGTGACCGCCACCCTCGGCACGCTCTGAAATCACCCGTTCTTGCGTGAGCGCTGGGCGCCCGCCGCCACTAACTCACGCAAGAACGATCGAGGTCAGCCCGACTCTTCCGCTTCGAGGGATAGAACCTTGTTGAGCCTGCGCACGTGCCGCTCTTCGCGGGTGAATTGGGCGCCGAGGAACGCTTCAACGATCTCTGTTGCCAGCGCCACTCCGGTCACCCGGCTCCCCAGGCACAGCACATTGACGTCGTCGTGTTCGACGCACTGATGGGCCGTATACGTGTCGGTGCCCTGGGCGGCGCGCACGCCGCGCAGCTTGTTGGCGGCGATGGCCGCCCCGGCCCCGGAACCGCACACCACGATGCCGCGGTCAACCCGGCCGTCGCGGACGGCACGGCCGACCGCGGCCGCATAATCCGGATAGTCGACCGATTCCTCAGTGTGAGTCCCGAAATCGGTAACGGCCACACCCTTCTCGGCAAGCATCCGCGCCAGGGTCTCTTTCAACGCGTAGCCGGCGTGGTCTGCGCCTATACCTATCCGCACACTCCATCCTTCTCGAGGGCGACGTCAGCGTAGTCAAGTCGTCGGTCCGGCCCGCACGCGACACCGGTCCCCCGGCTCGCCCCGTCGGCGCCGTGGGTCGGGGCGAATCGAGGGGTCTCGGGCAAGGAAGAGGATGAATCGGGCGACCGAACAGAATCGATCCGCCCCCCTCCCCACGGCCGACACAACCCGAAGGTGCCTCTCGTTCGCAGTCGATGTGCTCCGAAGCTGCAGAGTCGGCTGGAGGGGGACGTCACAGAAGCTCGAGCGAGGTTGGCCTACCTCGGGTCATCGACTCTGACCGAGGCAATGGGCGAGTCGTTGGTTCCGACTCCAAGCACTTCGGTGAGGCGGGCTTCGAGTTCAGCCTTCGACAGCAACGGATGCGGAAGAAAGTCATCACTGAGCTTGACCCAGATGCGGGCGCGGTACTCCTTGCTCGGTTTGCTGGGCGGGCCACCCATTTCAGCTCCTTCGTGTGGGATGGCTGACGCTACCCCGGTTCCCGGGTCGTCGTCGAGAATGATGCGTGGCGAGGCCGGTCGTGGAGCACGGCGCCGCCGACAAGGTGACAAGCAGTGATGGAGTCGGAGATGTCATCGACCGGCACGTACAATCCGGTGATGGATCAGATCGTTGTCACCGGGGGAGCGCGGCTGGAGGGCTCCGTATCCGTACTCGGAGCGAAGAACGCCGTCCTCAAGCAGATGGTTGCGATGCTGCTGGCACCCGGCGTCCACCGGCTGACCAACGTCCCCGGCATCCTCGACGTCGAGCTGATGGGCAAAGTCCTCGATCACACCGGTGCACAGTGCGAATTCTACGGCCATACGCTGACCGTGGAAGTACCGGATGATCTCCGGCCGGAGGCGCCTCTCGAACTGGTCCGCCAGATGCGGGCTTCGATCATCGTCCTGGGACCGCTCCTGGCCAGGACGGGAATCGCCAGCGTCGCCTTCCCCGGTGGTGATGATCTCGGAGCCCGACCCATCGACATGCACCTGGCCGGTCTGCGCGCGCTCGGCGCGGAGTTCGAACTCGAGCACGGGACGGTCGTCGGCCGGGCTCCCGAAGGACTGACCGGCGCCGAGGTCGACCTCGAGTTCCCTTCGGTGGGGGCAACGGAGAACATCCTCCTGGCGGCCGTGCTCGCCACCGGCGAGACCGTGATCAACAATCCTGCGCGTGAGCCCGAGATCCAGGATCTTGCCAGACAACTCAATGCAATGGGCGCCGATATCAGCGGGGCCGGCACTTCTCGAATGGTCGTCAGCGGAGTGGGCGAACTCCATCCGGTCGATCATCGGGTCATACCCGACCGCCTGGAGGCCGGGACCTACGCCGTGGCCGGCGCCATCAGTCGTGGCCGGGTGCGTGTCGACAACTGCGTTCCCGACCACCTGCGGATGGAGTTGAAGAAGCTCGCAGAGGCCGGATGCGGAGTTGACCGTGGTGACGACTGGATAGAGATCGATGGTCCGGAGCGGCCGAACTCCGTTGATTTCGCCACATTGCCGTTCCCCGGCTTCGCAACCGATATGCAGCCGCAAATGGTGGCGCTGCTCGCCTCCGGGGAGGGAACCTCCGTGGTGACCGAGAACCTCTACGACGCCCGGTTTCGCTATCTCGGGGAGCTGATGCGGATGGGTGCCGATGTGACGATCGAGTGGCAACACGCCGTCATCCGTGGCACTGAGCGCCTTTCGGGTTGTCCCGTGCTCGCTCCGGATATCCGGGCAGGCGCGGCCCTCGTGCTGGCCGGCCTCCGGGCAGACGGCTACACAACCGTTTCCGATGTCCAGCACATCGATCGGGGATACGAAGGGTTCGTCGACCGATTGGCCTCGCTCGGCGCGGTCATCGAGCGGCGCAGTGCGTGAACTCGCCGTTGCGCTGACGATTGTCCTCGCCTTGACGGCGGTTCCGGCTGCTGCGCAAGAGGATCCCCCGGCCGTCTACGACACCATCGAGATCGTCCCCGTGGACGGTACCGTCCTCCAATGGCGGGACCGCCGCTATGCGGGACGGCTGGTTGTTGATGGGGCGTCAGACGGCCTGGTGTTGACCGAACTGGTGGCGCCCGAAGCGTATTTGCTCGGTCTCCAGGAAGTCCCGTTCAACTGGCCTGTCGAGTCCCTCCGAGCACAAGCCGTGGCCGCTCGAACGTACCTCGCTTGGACGCTGCGGCGCGGTCGCGCCGGAGCCGGCGCGACGTATGGATTCGATATCTGTGCCACAGATCAGTGTCAGGTGTATGGGGGTCTCGACCAAGTCGAGGGGCCGGGCGGTGAGCAGTGGGAAGAAGCGGTGACTTCGACGGCGGGCGAGTTGCTCCTGGTCGACGGCGCGCCGGCGGAGGCTCTGTACAGCAGCACCTCGGGTGGACGCACTCGATCGGTGCAAGATGTGTTCGGAGGGACTCCGCATTCGTATCTTCAGGCAGTGGCCAGCCCGAACGAAGACTCCCCATTCGTCGACTGGGAAGTCCGTTTCGATGCTTTCCAGCTGCGGGAGATCCTGAAGGCAGCCGGCGTGCTCCAGGGCAGTTTCAGCGCGATCGGAGTCGTTCGAACGAGAGACGGCAACGGTCCGTGGATCATCGACATAGGGGGCCGGACGAACGAACGACTTACGACCTGGGACTTCCGGTCGACGATGAACCGGTGGGCGCCAAGGCTGTTTCCCGACGACTTCCCTGCGTCGCGCCCAGACGGAGGAACATACCCGCAGACGATCCTCTCGCCGACGTTCAGCATCGACTACGACATCGTCTTTCCTCTCGGCAACCCCGACGGTATGTGGCTCGGATTCGAATGGGTCGTGCGTGGGAAGGGCTGGGGCCATCTGGTCGGCATGAGCCAGTACGGAGCGAAGGCAATGGCCGACGCCGGCGCCACCTACGACGAGATCCTCTCCCACTACTACACGGGTCTCGAGGCGGAGCGATCCGACTTGTTGCCGGACGAGATAGAGGTGGGCCTGGTCTGGGGAGCAACGGATCTGGTCATCTCCGCCGATGGGCCCTTCACGGTGATGGCAGACGGAGAGACGGTTGCCGAGGTGGCGCTCGGATCATGGTCCTTCGGCTCCAGCGGTCCCCGCGTCGCCGTCAAACCTCCGGAGGGGACGGGTCTCACACCGACGTTGACCTCGCTCGAGCCTGCAACGGCGACTGCCGGGCGTGCCGTCACGTTCACAGGCACGCTTTCTGCTCCGGCCGAGGTGCGGGTAGTGGTATTCAGAGGAGCCGAAGTGGTCGGAACGACCGAGTGGAGGGTTCGCGATGCAGGCGAGGTCGTCGCAGTCTGGGACGGAACCATGCGCGGCCGCGTTGCACCACCTGGGATCTACCGGGTCATGATGGAAGCGCGCTCGGCGGACGGAATGGACCGCCTGTTCTCGACGTTGCAGTTGATGCCCGGATAGTGCTGCGGGCTTTCTACACTATGCCGCCCGAGGTGGTACCCAGATGACCGAAGATACACAACAGCTCAACGAGAACGATATGGCGCCGGTCGACGAAGCCCTGATCGACCTGCCGACGCTCGAGGCAACCCTCGAGTACATCCGCCCTGCGCTGCAAGCCGACGGTGGCGATCTCGTGCTGCTCGGAGTTGAAGGGGGAACGGTCAACCTGCAGATGGTGGGCGCCTGCGGCGGCTGCCCGCTCTCGACCATGACGCTCAAGGCCGGCATCGAACGGATCCTCATGGACCGTGTGCCGGGCGTCGAAGTCGTCAACGCCAACTAGATCCGGGTCGAGCCCGTCCTGGGCGTTGCGGGCATCACGAGCCTTGCCGACACTGCTTCGCCGGCATCCAGACCCGCGAGCATGCGGCTATAGGCGGACCATTACCTTGCCGGTGTTGGCTCCGGTGAACAGTCGACTGAAGGCTGCCGGGGCATTGTCGAGGCCATCGACGATGTCGGTCTTGTAGGTCAGCTTGCCTTCCATCACCCAGCCACCGAGCCCGGCGATCGCCTCACCGGCTCGATCCATGTAGTCGAGGATGATGAACCCCTCCATTCGGCCTCGCTTGCTGATTAGGACGCCCAGGTTGTTGGGGCCGGGACGCGGCGCCTCGTCGTTGTACTGGGAAATCGCACCGCACAGCACGATCCGACCCCGCCGCGCCAGGTTGGCAATGGCTGCTTCGAGTATTTCGCCACCGACGTTGTCAAAGAAGACGTCGACGCCGTCCGGGCACGCCGCCCGGATCGCCTGGCGCACGTTTTCGATCTTGTAGTTGATGGCAGCGTCGAAGCCCAGTTCGCCGGTGAGCCATGCGCATTTCTCGGCCGAACCGGCCAGGCCGACAACCCGGCAGCCTTTGAGCTTGGCGATCTGTCCGACCACCGAACCGGTTGCTCCTGCTGCTCCCGAGACCAGGACCGTCTCTCCGGCAACGGGACGGCCGATTTCGAGGAGTCCGATGTATGCGGTGATTCCGGTCAGGCCGAAGATACTCAGTGCAGCCTCCGGCGGGACGCCGTCCGGCACCACCCGGGTCCCGCGGCCGAGCACGGCGTACTGTTGCCATCCGGTCATGCCGAAAACGGTGGCGCCGACGGGGTAGGCATCGTTGTTCGACTCGATGACCGTCCCGAGGCCGCCGCTGCGAATCGGTGCGCCGATCTCGATGGCGGGTAGGTACGTGTCGTAGGCCATCCAGCCCCGGATCGTGGGATCGATCGAGAGCCACGTGACCTCGACCAGGATCTCACCCGGCCCTGGAGCGGGCAGGGGAACGTCGTCGCGGGCGAAGCAGCGATCGGTAACGATACCGACGGGCCGTTCGGCGAGGGTGATGCGTTGATTCATTGCGTCCATGCCAGCACCTTACGTGCCCGCCAACCACTGTGGAGCCGGCCGGCCGGCCGGCCGTAAACCTGGTGACGAACGTGGTACCCCGAGCAGAATCGCAAAAACCACTAGCTAATCTGCCCCCACATGGCCTTGACGAACCCGAGCGAACTGATCGATGCAACACTGGGTGGCGACCGGCGCGCCCTGGCTCGCATCATCAGCCGTGTCGAAGAAGGTCACCACATTGCTCCCGAACTGCTGGCGGGTCTCTACCCCCGGGGTGGTCACGCCTATGTGATCGGACTCACCGGAGCCCCCGGGGCAGGCAAGAGCACCATCACGGATCAGCTGATCACCAAAATCCGCGCCTCCGGGGACGAGGTCGCGGTTCTGGCCGTCGATCCTTCGAGCCCGTTCACCGGTGGTGCCATCCTCGGTGATCGGATCCGCATGCAGGACCACGCCGGCGATGCAGGTGTCTACATCCGGTCGATGGGCAGTCGCGGCCATCTTGGGGGAATCGCGGCTGCCACTCCAAGGATTGTGAGCATCCTCGACGGCGCCGGGTTCCCCTACATCATCGTTGAGACGGTCGGCGTCGGGCAGGCGGAAGTCGAGATAGTCGAGAGTGCCGATACCACCATCGTCGTCGTTAACCCGGGGTGGGGCGATAGCGTGCAGGCGAACAAGGCCGGATTGCTGGAGATCGGGGACATCTTCGTAATCAACAAGGCCGACCGACCGGGCGTCAACGATACGGTGCGAGATCTGCGCCAGATGCTGGAACTCGGCAACGGGCGGACGTGGGAGCCGCCGATGCTGCCGACCGTGGGTACCACGGGCGAAGGTATCGACGGGGTATGGCGGGCGATCGTCGATCACAGGAACCACCTGGAATCCACCGGCGAGTTGGCCGTGCTACGTAGCAAGAAGCTCGAACTCGAGTTCCGGCGGGCGATGATCGAGGAACTGACGGCCCAGGCCGAGGCGGTTGCGGGCCGACAGGCCCTCACCGCGCTACTCGCCGAACTCGGCTCACGACAGATCGACCCCTGGACGGCGGCCCGGCGAATTGTCACGGAACTGGCGGAGGAGAACAACCATGGAAATGTCTGAGGAAACCCGTGCAGCAGTAGCGCTGGGGGAGCTGGCACTGCAACTGCGCCGGCATTACTACCACCGCCCGTACGAGCAGGCCCCCGACGACTTGATCGAAGAGGGGATCATCGGCAACCTGGAATGGGACGAGCGCGATGGGTTGTGGGTCCAGATCGACGCGACCATCACCCTCGAGGTGCCGCCCGCCGGCTCTCCGCTGGGCATCTATGCAGAAGAGGGTCCAGTGGTCAGCCTGTGGCGTTCTGGAGCGGCCGGCGCCGATTGGTCGGCCGACTGGGATGTGGGGCTATCTGCCGTCGAGCAGCAGAGCTTTCTCGGGAAGCTCGCCGACACGGCCGTGCGTATGGCAGCGGGGGTCCAGGGATTTGTTCGGCAATTCCTGGTTGCCTCGTCTGAGCTCGAAGAAGACGAACGGCAGGAAACGGGCGACGTCGCCCGTGAGTGGCTGGCCGGCGCCTGAACGGACGCAGGGCCTCGTTCGGGCGTTAGCCTTGCCTGACCGTCGAACGAGGAGTCACACCGTGGAGTTGGTCGAGTATTCCGTAGAGAACGCCGTCGCGCTGATTCGACTCAATCGTCCGCCGGTGAACGCCCTCTCCGCCCAGCTTTCACATGACTTGCTCGAGGCTTTCACGATGGCCGCCGATCCGGCCGTGCGGGCGGTCGTCGTCACCGGCCAGCCCCATTTTGCGGCCGGAGCAGACATCAAAGGATTCCAGAAGGCGTACGACGGAGCCAATAAGGGCGGCGGCCTTGCCGGCGTTCTGGCCGGAACGGTCCGTGCGCTCGAGAAACTCGCCAAACCAACATTCGCAGCCGTCCACGGTTATGCACTCGGGGGCGGTCTGGAACTGGCGATGGGTGCCGACTTCCGGTACATGTCGGATGACGCCTCGGTGGGACAGCCGGAGATCAAGCTGGGCATCATCCCCGGCGCAGGCGGCACGCAGCGGCTCCCACGCATCGTCGGTTTTCAGAAGGCGAAGGAACTCAATTACTCCGGCCGCCACATCGGTGCGGTGGAAGCGCTCGCCATCGGCCTGGCCGACAAGGTGTTCCCGGTCGATCACCTGCTCCCCGCCACGATCGCCGAAGCGGAGCAGTACGCGGAGGGGCCGACGGTTGCACTCGGCGCGGCGCGTATGGCCATGAACGAAGGGTGGGGCAAGCCGATCGACGAGGCAATGGCCGTCGAGGCGCAGGCGTTTGACGATTGCTTCTGGACCGACGACGCCAAAGAGGGTGTGGCCGCCTTCATCGAGAAGCGCAAGGCCGAGTTTCGCGGTCGCTGACATACCTCAGCCGGGAACGTCTTCCGGTTGTGACCCATCGGCGGCATCGAAGTCCGGGTTCGGAATCCGAAAACTCAACACGAATCCAAACGTGACGAACAAGGCGGCCATCATCGCCGACCTCGCAGCCGCATCTGCAAAGGCTTTCTCGATTCCCTCGACGATGGGGGCGAGGGTTTGGGCGTCCAACTGCATGGCGGGCATTTCGCCTATCTGGGGGAGGTCGCCCTCGCGCAGGGCCGGTAGCAGTTGCCCCGCCGATGCGCTCACTGCCCTGGCCAGACCCGAACGGGCGATGTCGGGGAGAAAGGCGACATCGGCCAGTTCCTCCTCCGTGAACGTGCTCAGATTGACGGCCAGGAGCGTGCCGATGAGTGCGATACCAAGCGCCGAGCCGACCTGACGAAAGGTGCTCTGCATCCCGGACGCCTGGCCCGAATCACCGGGAGGGACGTCGCCGAGAATCACGCTGGTGAGCTGGGCAGTGGCAAGGCCTACCCCGATTCCGTAGAGGAACAGTACCGGTGCCAGAGTCCAACCTCCGACCTCCGGGGAGATGGTGAGGGCGATCAGGCCGATTGAGATTGCCTCGATTCCCATGCCGGTCGTTACGACCCACCGGGGGCCGAACCGATGAGCCAGCGCGGCGGCCGACGGTCCTCCGACAAAGGCCCCGGCGGCCAGCGCCGCGAACAGGACTCCCGTTCGCAGGGCCGTGTATCCGAGGACCGCCTGCAGGAAGAGCGGCAAGATGAAAATCAAACCGAGTTCGCCCAGGCTGAGGATGGCGGCGGTGATGTTCCCGTTCCGGAAACTGGTGAGGCGGAAGAGTTCGAGTTTGAACAGCACCGGCTTGCCGGCTGCCGATCTACGTCGCTCGGTCAAGACGAACAATGTGATCCCGGTCACGGCAACTGCCAGCGCCGGAACTACCGGAGAGACGCTCTCCAGCGGCCAGTTCCACGACCCGATGGCGAATGGGTTGGTCGGTGTCCACCACCCGTAGCGAGATCCCTCGATCAGGGAGAAGATGAGCCCGAGCAGGCCGAGCGAGATCGTGGCGATTCCCGCCGGGTCGACGCCCCGTTGAACGTTCTCGTCTCGGCTGTCCAAGACCCAGAGCAGCGACCCGGCGATGACGGCGATGCCGATGGGAATATTGATGTAGAACGCCCATCTCCAGGAGTAGTCCGTGGTGAGCCATCCCCCGACCAAGGGTCCAATCGCAGCCATCCCTCCGATGACCGAACCCCACACACCGAAGGCGATCGCCCGGTCGCGCCCTCGGAACGTGGCATTGACGATCGAGAGGGTGGAAGGAAGGATCATGGCGGCTCCGACTCCCTGGAGGGAGCGGGCACCGACGAGGGCCGGACCGCTGGGCGCCCGGCCTGCCAGCAGTGATGCCAGCATGAACAGCACCAGACCGCCGTGGAAAATGTGCTTGCGACCGAACTGGTCCCCGATCCGTCCCAGGGTGATCAACAGCGCTGCGAACACGAGCGAGTAGATCGTGGTGATCCACTCTGCATCGACGAGTTGGATCTCGAGGTCGCGGATGATCGATGGGATGGCGACGTTGACGATGGTCGCGTCCATGATGATGATGGCGACTCCGAGGCTCAGCACTGCGAGTCCCAGCCAGCGTTTTCGGTCGGTAGACATTGATCCCTTTTCCGGATATCGACGCGTTGTCGAGAACTAGCCGGAGGATTGTAGCTGGCGCCGGAGGGCGGAAAACCGGACGTAGGACGGCAGTTATGATTCCTGAGTTCACAAGCCGGGAAGGGTTGGGGCGATGCGTTGGCGCAAGCTCGAGAAAAGTGCAAATGTGCAGGATCGCCGGGGGATGCCCTCACGCGGAGCCGCCATCGGAGGTGGAGGGGTGGGGATCGTGGCGGTCCTCGCCATCGTTCTGGGGATGTGCGGCGGGGGAGCAGACCTCGGTCAACTTGCACCGATGCTCGAGGGATTGCAGGCGCCGGCGGCGGTACCACAAGAGGTTGGCACTCCGCCGTCCGACGCAGAGAGCGTTGAAGAGCGCGAGTTCGTCGAGGCCGTACTCGGTTCAACTGAGACTCTGTGGGTGGACATGTTCACCGGTTCCGGCGTCACCTACCAACCTGCCGCGCTGGTGCTCTTCACTGGTTCCACCAACTCAGGCTGCGGTGGAGCCAACTCCCAGGTTGGACCGCACTACTGCCCGCTGGATCAGACGATCTACATCGATCTCGACTTCTTCGGTGAGCTACAGGCGAGATTCGGTGCACAGGGGGGCGACTTCGCCGAGGCGTATGTGATCGCCCACGAGGTTGCTCACCACGTTCAGCAGCTCCTCGGCATCAGCGACGACGTCCGGCAGATGCAGCAGCAGTACCCGGATGACGCCAACGACCTATCAGTACGGATCGAGCTGCAGGCCGACTGCCTGGCCGGGGTATGGGCGAACTCGATTTACCAGCGGGGCGATGTGCTCCAACCCGGCGATATCCAGGAGAGTCTCGATGCGGCTGCCTCGGTTGGCGACGACCGCATCCAGGAGGCGATTCAAGGTCGGGTGACTCCCGAATCCTGGACCCATGGTTCCTCCGAGCAGCGGATGCAGTGGTTCACCGCCGGGTATGAGTCCGGTGATCCAAACCTCTGCGATACGTTCAGCTCGGATCTGTAGGCGCCTCTATCCGGCGGCGGAGACCTTCGAGGTTGCGCCGCCAGATCCAGCGCAAGATCGGTCGGGCGGCCAGCGCGGTCACGGGGCCGCCGAGGTACCAGGGGAAGCCAAGTTGTTCCGTCCAGGTGAAGCGTGTGCCCGATGGGTTCGCTTCGAGTCTGAACGACCCTTCGCCGGTGATGATCCCCTGGTGTCTGACACCAATGGAGCGCCGCTCATCCCACCCGGTGACTTCCATGACATCGTTGGTCTTCAGGGGTCCGACTTTGGTTTCCACGAGCATCCTGGTTCCGACTCCGGACCGCTGATCGGTCAGGAATTCGATGGACCGGGCGTCTGCCATCCATTCGACATGTGCGGCGAGGTCGGCTGCTTCGCCCCACACCCGCTCCAGGGGAGCTTCGATCTCGATCGATACGGTAATGCGAGCCATGAGAGAACGATAGGGGAGGTTCTGTTCGGCTGCGATGTCGGTTCGGTGGGCAGGGCGCGGTCGTTCAAGCTGCTCGACCGTGGCACAATCGTGGCGCACATGCTCTACCTCGATCACGCCGCCACCACGCCGATGCATCCCGAAGTCTGGGAGGCGATGGCTCCGTACGCCGGCGAGGTCTACGGCAACGCCTCTGGGAGCCACGGAGCTGCGCGGCAGGCGAAGAACGCACTCGAAGAGGCCCGTGAACGAGCCGCCGGACTGCTCGGCGCCCGACCGCTGGAGATCGTCTTCACGGGCGGCGGTACCGAGTCGGACAATCTGGCTCTCCAGGGAGCCGCTCTGGCGGGAGGGCTGCGCGGCGCGGTGGTGACGACGGCCATCGAGCACGAGGCAGTCCTCGAGACGGCTGCGTTCCTGACGGGCCTGGGCTGCCGGGTCGATCTGGTCGGAGTAGACCGGATGGGCCGTGTTGATCCAGACGAAGTGGCCGGAGCGGTAGGAGGGGACACGGCGGTGGTCTCGATCATGGCGGCCAACAACGAAACCGGAGTCGTCCAGCCGGTCCGGAAGGTCTCGGAGGCCGTCAAAGCGGCCAACCCGGGGGTGGCGGTCCATACCGATGCGGCGCAGTCGTTCATCTCGACGGATCTCAACGTCGACGACCTGGGTGCGGACATGGTTTCGCTGGCCGCCCACAAGTTCGGCGGCCCGAAGGGCGTGGGTCTGTTGTATGTGCGAACGGGCGTCGGTCTCGAGCCGATCTTGCACGGCGGCGGCCAGGAACTGGGCCGTCGGTCCGGTACGCACAACGTCATGGGGGCCGTCGGAATGGTGCAGGCTATGGAGCTAGCCGCCTCCGATCGGAAACGGTTCGTCGTCAACGTCGGGGAGGCTCGCCGTCGCTTCGAAGAAGGCCTCCGTGTCGCCATTCCGGACCTCGAAGTCAATGCCCCGCTCGATGGGCGGCTCGTCCAGCATTCACACGTGCGGATTCCCGGAGTTCGCAATGAGACCCTGCTCGTCCGTCTCGATCAGCGGGGTCTGGCCGCCTCGGCGGGTTCGTCGTGCCAGTCGGGAGCGGCCACCGTGTCGCACGTTCTGGCGGCGATGGGATTCGACGACGAACGCGCCCGTCAGTGTCTCCGTGTGAGCTTCGGTTGGACGACCACTCCCCAAGATGGCGACGACGCGGCAGCCATTGTCGCCGAAGCAGTACAGGGCCTCCGTTGAACCCCCTTCAGCTTCGTTTTCGCGCGGGATTCCCACCGTATGAGGGGCGATTCCCGCGCGAAAACGGTTGGGAGAGGGTCAGATGAGGGTGATGGTGGCCATGAGCGGGGGCGTCGACTCGTCCGTGGCGGCGGCGATGATGGTCGAGGAAGGTCACGAGGTGATCGGGGCAACCCTCAAGCTCTGGCAAGGGCCGAACGGCGAGGCACCTACGGCCGGATGTTGCACAGTGTCCGACAGTGAGGATGCCCGCCGGGTGGCCGCCCAACTCGACATCCCGTATTACGTCCTCGACTACACCGATGACTTCATGTCGGGTGTGGTCGATCGCTTCATCGGCGATTACTTCAGCGGCCGCACACCAAACCCGTGCGTCGAATGCAACCGCACCGTGAAGTTCTCCCGCCTCCTCGACCAGGCGGCCGATTTCGGCTGCGACGTGCTCGTCACCGGTCACTATGCCCGCACCGAGCGTGATGAGACGGGTTGGCACCTGCTCAAGGGCTTCGACCCTGAAAAGGACCAGTCCTACGTGTTGTACATGCTGGGGCAGACTGAACTTGAACGAGTCCGGTTCCCGGTCGGGGAACAATCGAAGGCTCAGACCCGGCTCTATGCGGAGCAACTGGGTCTGCGAACGGCAGCCAAGCCGGACAGCCAGGACATCTGCTTCGTCGGTGACGGGAACTACCGCGACTTTCTCCGGGACCAGGCTGCCGAGGTCGCGCAACCGGGGCCGATCGTGGATTCGGACGGTCTGCAGCTGGGCACCCACAATGGGGTGATCGATTTCACCATCGGGCAGCGAAAGGGCCTGGGCATAGCGCTCGGCGAGCCCCGGTACGTGATCGATATCCAGCCGTCGACGGCCACGATCACTCTGGGCCGCAAGGAAGATCTGGCGACGACGGCCTTCCGCGTCGATGCGGCCGTCTGGGTGGCCGGCGAGCCCCCACTCCCGGGGATTTTCGATGTCAAGGTCCGCTACAAGACGGCGGCCGCACCCGGCTCGGTCACTCCCTCCTCCGGGGGAGCGGCAGTCGAGTTCAACGAACCGCAAGGGGCCATTGCCCCCGGACAGGCTGCCGTTTTCTACGCCGGCGACGAAGTCGTCGGTGGCGGCACGATAGTGACACCATGATCACCGGAATCGGAAGCCTTCCGCACGTTGACCCGATCGCGGCCGCCCTGTTCGTCCTCGACACGACCGATATCCCATACCTCCCGCAGCTTCCCAACCGACACCCGGCAGAACGGATGCTGCCTCAATGGGGTGACGGCCTCTGTGGGTGCGGGTATTCGGACTCGGAGCTCGGTCTCAGGCACGGCGCCCCTCACGGCGATCGCACTGAGGCGCTGCTCGGCTCGGAGACGCTGCTGCGGATGCTCCCGCCGGACATCGAGACCCTCAAGACACAGGTCACCGGTCCGGTCACCATGGCCGTCGCCATGCTGGCGGCGGGCCATCCAGGTGGTGACAATCTGTACGAATGCCTCACAGTCGAACTGGCCGGCCGCATCAGCGCGCACGTTGATTCGATCCGTTCCCGGCTCCCGACCACGGAGTTGATACTCCTGCTCGACGAGCCCGCCCTGTCCGGCGTCGGCGAGCGATTGTTCCCGATCAGCAGGAGCGATGCTCACTCCCTGCTCGCGAAGACGATGATGGACCTCCCGCTGCGTCCCGGCATCCACTGCTGCGGCCCGACCGACTGGGCGTTTGTCGCCGGACTCGAGCCAGCGTGGATCTCGTGGGATCTCGATGCGCTTGGCCCGCAGTTCGAAGAGGAGCACGAGACGATTGCCGCCGCCACGAGTGCCGGCACCAGAATCATGTGGGGGGTGGCCCCGGCAACCATGGGCTCGCCGCCGCGTGATCTCGTGTCGCGCCTCCAGCGGGCAATCGGTACGCTCGTGCTGGGCGGCGCCGACATGGTGTCGCTCACCGCGGATGCTCTGTACACGCCTTCGTGCGGATTGGCGGGGCTGACCGAGGGCCAGGCCGAGATCGTGGCCGGCACCGTCCGCACCGTCGTGGAAGAATTGACCGAGCTATGGACGACGTGACGATTGAGCAACTGCGGGATCAAATCCGCTACCACGCCCACCGGTACTACGTTCTGGACGAGCCCGAAATCAGCGACGCGGACTACGACGCACTGCTCCATCAACTCGTCGCAATCGAAGCCGAGCAACCCGATTTGATCACGCCCGACTCGCCTACTCAGCGGATCGGTACGACCCCGTCGGATCTTTTCGCGCCGGTAACTCACAGAGAGCCGATGTTCTCCCTCGACAACGCCGAGTCGACCGGGGACCTCGAAGCGTGGGAGGACCGAGCCGCCCGGCAACTCGGCCATGCCCCGTCTGGCTACGTCTGTGAGCTCAAGATCGACGGGTTGGCGGTGTCGCTGACCTACGAGAACGGAGTCCTGGTTCGCGCCGCGACCCGGGGCGACGGTACGACCGGTGAAGACATCACGGCCAACGTGCGTGCAATTGAGGCGGTTCCGCTTCGCCTGTTTGGAGACGCCCCCGAGACTCTCGAGGCGCGCGGGGAGATTTACTTCCCGATTCATGCCTTCGAGGCTCTCAACGCTGCTCAGCTCGATGCAGGTCAGAGAGTGTTCGCCAATCCCCGCAACGCAGCGGCCGGGTCCGTCCGGCAGAAGGATCCCGCCGTGACCGCCTCGCGCGACCTTTCCATTTGGGTATACCAGCTTGGATTCGTTCAAGGCGGTCCGGATCTCGAACGCCACTGGGAGATGATGGAGTACCTGGCTGCACTCGGGTTCCGGACCAATCCTGCCTCCGAGGCGGTCGACGATCTGGCTGCAGTGGAGCGCTACGTCGCCGAAACCGAGGAGGCCCGTCATCGTCTCGACTACCAGACCGACGGTGTGGTCATCAAAGTGGACAGCCTCGACGAGCAAGCGCAACTCGGGTTCACCGCCAAAGCACCCCGTTGGGCCATCGCCTACAAGTTCCCGCCGGAAGAGCAGATCACGATGCTGCGCGGGATCGAGGTGGGAGTGGGCCGGACCGGTCGCGTAACACCGTATGCGGTACTCGAACCGGTATTCGTAGGCGGGGTGACGGTTACCAACGCGACGCTTCACAACGAAGACGAGGTTCATCGCAAGGACGTCAGGATCGGCGATCAGGTCATCGTCCGCCGGGCAGGCGAGGTCATCCCGGAGGTCGTCGGGCCGGTGGTGTCCCTCCGCACCGGCGCCGAGAAGATCTGGAACATGCCGGACGACTGCCCGTTCTGCGGCAATCCGATCGTCCTTCCAGAAGGTGAGAAGGTCGCCAGGTGCACCGGTGGTCTGGAGTGCCCGAGCCGCCTGCGGGAATGGCTGTCCCATTTCGTCGGTCGGAGCGGCATGGATATCGAAGGCATGGGCTACAAGACCATCGACCTGCTCATCTCCGAAGGCCTGATCAACGATCCGGCCGATATCTTCTTTCTCGAGCCCGAAGCCCTGTTGGGGCGCGAGGGCTGGGGTGAGCTTTCGGTCGGGAAACTCATGGCCGGAATCGACGAGGCCAGGCATCGCCGGCCGGCCCGGCTCCTGATCGGCCTGGGTATCCGGCACGTGGGTGGCTCGGTGGCCAGAGTTCTGGCGAGGACGTTCCGTAGCATCGATGCGTTGATGGCCGCTTCCGAAGAGGAAGTCGCGGCCGTCGAGGGTGTTGGCCCCACGATCGCCCGGTCGGTGCGCGATTGGGCGACGGCCCCCGAGACGGCTCCGCTGATCGAGAAGTTGCGTGCCGGTGGTGTGCAGCTCTCAGACTCCGAGCCCGAGGCGGCGACCGGCGACCGCCTGAGCGGCGTTACGCTCGTCGTGACCGGGACTTTGGCCGGCTTTTCACGAGATGAGGCCAAGGCGGCCGTCGAAGAACGGGGCGGCAAGGTGACCGGTTCGGTATCGAAGAAGACCACGGCGGTGGTCGCCGGCGATTCGCCTGGCGGATCCAAACTGACGAAAGCGGTTGAGCTGGGAGTGCCGATTATCGACGAGGGTCGATTTGTTCTGCTCCTCGACCAGGGGCCGCCGGCACTCGGTGACGGCACCTGACCCTCTAGGCTGCCGTCCTCATGCTCAAGCTACGCCTGTTCGGGTTTTCGTTGCACCTGCACGCCACCTTCCTGATTCTGGCCGTCTTCGTGCTCGACGCCGGCTACGGGGCCATCGGTGTCGCCCTGTGGATGGCGGCCGCGTTCCTATCCGTTCTCATCCACGAACTCGGTCATGCGTTCACCGCTCGCGCACTGGGGGGATCGGTCGATCGAGTGACGATTCACGGCATCGGAGGGACGACGTTCTGGAGTGCGCCGTGGATGAACCAGTCGCTCGGCAAGCGATTCCTCGTGGCGGCCGCCGGGTCGGGGCTCGAGGTCGCCTTAGCGATAGGCGTCTTCGGTCTCGTGCGAGCCGGCGTGTTCGGCTTCGAGGCGGAGCTCTTCATAGAGTCTCCATTCACCATCTACCTTGGGAACATCCTCCAGGATCAGCTCTGGATCGAGTTCTTCCTAGGGACGTTCATCTGGATCAGCGTTGTGTGGGGCCTGCTCAATTGGCTGCCAATCGGGGGGCTGGATGGATCGCACATGCTGGCGGTGTTGCTCGAGAAGGGCATGCCCGGTCGGGGACGATTCCATGCTGCGGTCATCGGTCTGATCGTCGCCGTCGGTGCCGCATGGTGGTTCTATTCGCGCGGTTACACCTTTGCCCCGATCATCTTCGTGCTGTTTGCGATTCAGGAGTTCTCGGCAGCCCGCACTCAGGTGTGAGCGACCAGCAACGGGACCCGCAACTCCTGAGGGCTCAGACCGCCGTGGTACCCAACCAGTTCGGTGTCGTTGCCTGGGTAGTGCAGCGCAATCGACTCCTCGGCGATGAGCGCCCCATCCGGCAATCGCCCTGCGGTTGTCGACGAGACCGGCTCAGGACCCCACCAACCGAGCATCTGGGAGCGATCCACCCAGCGGACCGGTAGGTCGGCCGCCATCCGACGGGCCGCGGCGCGGTCGCCGGCCACCCAGACACAACGAGAGTCACCATGAAGAATCACCCCGTCCGGCGGATCGATGTGGAGCCTTCCTTCAGGCGGAACATCGACGTGACCGTGATCGGCGGTTCCCACCGCCACGGCATTCTCGGGAAGCCCGGCGGCCAGTTCTGCCCAGTATCGGGCGACGGTATCCATCATCCCGGCGTAGGAGTCCGAACCCTGGCCCTCGGCATGGGCAGCCGCGTCGACGTGCGGGAAATATAGAAACACGAAGTGTCCGGGCTTGGCGGCCGCCTCCAGCGCCAGTGGGACCGCGTCGGTGTCGTCTGAGTAGGCGATGGCCGCTCCGGTGCGGAAGAGGACCTCCGAGAGTGGACTGCCCTCGTATCCGGTGGGCTGAATGACGACAGTTTCGATTCCGGCTGCAGCCAATCGCTCGGGAAGGTTGGGCGCCGGCAGGAACGCGGCGTAGTCGGTTTCGACCGGTAGGCCCACGAGGTCGAACCACCAGATCGTGTTGACGACCCGGTCGGGGAATCGCAACAGGTAGGCGACGAGTCCGTGCACCGAGGGGGGCGTGGCGGTGGCCAGCGTGGCCAGGTTGACGGTTGTCTGGGTGGAGAAGGCGGCATCGAGAGCAGCTTTGCGGTGTCTCCGCAGCGGGGCGGCGGCTGGATGGGCGAGCTGGAGATCGCCTAGTCCGTCAAAGAGGGCCAGCACGTAGGTGGATGCGTCGGGAATGGTTGCTGCGAGATCGGGATAGAGCCGCGGCGAGAGGTGCTCGCCGCGCAGGCGGAATTCGACTTCGGCCGCCAGGTTGACGAGTCCGCCGCCTGAGTAGTCGGGTGCACGCATGATCCCGAGGCTATCTGGATTCTCCGCAATGCAATGACTCGAAAAGCGGTCACTGCATTGCGGAGAATACGCGAATCAGTTTTTGCGCAATGGAATGACTTGAAAAGCGGTCACTGCATTGCGGAGAAAACGCGAATCAGTAGGAGCGGAACGACCACTCGTACTCACCGACGTCGGGCAGTCCAGTGATGGTGTCCCAGACGACCCGCAACGTGTGCTCACCGGCCGGCCACTCCTCGACGGTCCGGCCCGGCCCCGGCCCCCAGGTGTGGACGCCGGTTCCTTCGATGAAGGTCAGCTCGGAGTCCGGGATCCGCTGCCAGGTACCTGCCGACGGGTTGGCCAGTACCCACAATTCGGCGCGGTAGCCTGTTCGCAGGTCGACTTCGATCACCGACTGGCGCGGTACGAGGTCGCCCGGCGCCGGTTCGACGTTTTCGACAATCGGCGGCCTCGCCTCATCCGCCGGCGAGGAGTCCACGTTGCCGTATGAGACGGCCAACGCCACGACGGCGAGGACCGCGACCGCCAGCAGCGCCTGAACCGATCGAGTAGCTCTCACGGCGAGCGATTGTACGGGCTTGCCGGGCAAACCGTTCACATGTGCAGTTCGATTACGTCCCCGTCCGTGAGTTCGTAATCACGCCCCACGTGGCGCCCGTCGAAGTTGTCGTTGCCCCAGACGCGGGCAAACTGAAGGCCGGCTGCGAAGTCCCGGTGCACCAACTCGGCCAGGTCGTCAACGGTCTGCCGTTTCCGCATCGCGTACGGCCGATCGAGGTCGGGCGGTTTGCCCGGCGCCTTCGTGTAGACCCGTACCACTTGGAGCCGCTCGAACAGCATCGCACCCATCTCCTCGAGGCCCTGTCCCTCCTCGATCGAGACCGCCAGGTACGGATATCGCAGCCCGGTCAAGTCCTCGAAGACGACGAGGTCGGCGTCGGGGTCGCGGCTACGGTCGCTCTTGGTGGCTACGAGTATCGTCGGCAGGTATTGCGTGAACGGGTCGGCCGGATCCCCGATGGTGCCGCCGTCCGACGGCCACCGTTCCGTCAGCCGGATCTTGCGTCCTGCGAGGAGTTCGAGGACGGCAAGGGTTTCCTCGACGCACTCGGGGTGGCCCAGGTCTACGACCAGCAGGCATCCATCTGCCGATTGCAGCGTATTGCTAATCCAGGGGATCGGATGCAGCTCCGAAATCGGCGGCAGGTCGATCAGCTGGAACGCGATATCGAGGTACGGCATCATTCCCGGTTGGGGGTACTGGGTCGTGAACGGATACGGCCCGGTCTCGGAGTGCGACCCGGTGAGCCGGGTGTGCAGCGTCGATTTCCCGGTATTGGGTGGGCCGATCAGCGCGATCTGTCCCGCTCCTTCTGGCCGGAACGACGTAGGCGGGCCGCCCCTGGCCCCTCCCTTCTTTGGTCCTGTGAGCGCCTCCGTCAGTTCCTTGATCTTGGACTTGATATCAGCCTGGAGATGGTCGGTTCCCTTGTGTTTGGGAATCTGGCGCAACATCTCTCGCAGCAATTCCAGACGTTCCCCTGGATCGCCTGCCTTCTTGTAGGCGGCCTCGGCGGATTTGTAGGCAGGGGTCAGGTTCGCCGGCACCGTCGTCTCCTCAGTCGAGCCACCATCCTGCGCTCCTTGCTGCGCCTCTGAGCCTACCTACGACCGCCCCCGCGACGACTACCGTTTCGGACATGCATACGAATCCCGTGCTTGACCGTCTCGGCTCATACCCCATTGCGGAACTCCAGGAGCAGGCTCGTACAATGCGCGCCGAGGGTCGCCCGTTGCTCGACTTCTCGGTCGGCGATCCTCGTGAACCAACCCCGGCGTTCATCCCCGACACCCTCCGCGCTTCAGTCCCGGTCGTTTCCCAGTACCCGACCACCACCGGACTTCCAGAGCTCCGCAGGGCAATCGCCGATTATGTGCAAAGGAGGTTCGGCGTTCGGATCGATCCTGATCGCAACGTCCTTCCGACGGCCGGATCGAAGGAAGCCATCTTCTCGACGCCGCTTGCGTTCGTCGATCGATCGGCGGGCGATGTGGTCGTCTGGGCGACACCGGGTTATCCGATCTACGAACGTGGTGCCCTGCTGGCCGGCGCGGTGGGCCATTCGGTGACACTGACCGGCGACTTCGTGCTGCGGCCTGATCAGATTCCGGACCCCGTGTGGGATCGGGCCAGCCTCGTCTGGACCAACTATCCGCACAATCCGACGGGCGCCCTAGCCCGCCGCGACGACGTCGAAGCCATGTATCGCAAGGCGCGGCAAACGGAGACATGGCTGATGGGCGACGAGTGCTACGTCGACCTCTACGAGGATGAGAAGCCGCCCTCGATCCTCGAAGTTGCAGACGATGGAATCGAAGGTGCGCTTTCGTTTCTGAGCCTCTCCAAACGTTCTGGAATGACCGGCTACCGGGCGGCGGCCATCGTTGGTGATGCAAGGGCGATTACCGCCTTGCGCTCGCTGCGTACGTCAACCGGGACCGCCTCCCCCGAATTTGTGCAATCGGCCGCGGTGGCCGCCTGGGCGGACGACGGTCACGTTGCAGAGCGCCGGCGAATATTCGGGGCCAAGCGAGCTCTGTTGAGAGCAGCCTTTGAGGACCTCGGATACCCGGTGGTGGCGTCTCGAGCCGGCCTGTATCTGTGGGTGAAGGTCGACGACGATGTCGCAATTGCGGCCCGCCTGCTCCGGGGAGGCGTATTGGTCTCGCCCGGTCGTGCCTTCGGGCCGGGCGGTGAGGGCTACATCCGGCTCGCCCTGGTTCCGACGCTGGAAGAGTCCGAACACGCGGTGGAGGTGCTGACGACGTGTCTGACCGGGAATTGATCGAAGCGGTATATGCGGATCTAGACCGTCTCGCCGAGGCACGACCGGCCGTAGAGCGGACGATCGCCCTGCTCGATCGCGGCGAGTTGCGGGTCGCCGAAAAGATCGACGGCGAATGGATCGTCCACGAGTGGGTCAAGGAGGCGATCCTCCTCTACTTCCGGATGCAGGAACTAACCACGATGAAGGCGGGTCCCTTCGAGTATCACGACAAGATCCCTACGAAGTCGAACCTGGCCGATTTCGGGGTCCGTGTCGTCCCGCCCGGCACCGTTCGCTACGGCGCCTTCTGTGAGCCCGGCGTCGTGGTGATGCCCGGGTATGTGAACATCGGCGCCAGGGTCGGCTCGGGGACGATGGTCGACACGTGGGCCACCGTGGGATCCTGTGCACAGATCGGCAAGAACGTGCATCTGTCAGGTGGTGTCGGGATCGGCGGAGTGCTGGAGCCACCCAATGCCCGCCCCGTCATCGTTGAGGACGGCGCCTTCATCGGGAGTCGCTGCATCGTCACGGAGGGAGCCATCATCGAAGAGGGGGCGGTCCTGGGCGCTAACACCACGATCACGGCCACGATTCCGATCATCGATGTAACCGGCGAAGCGCCCGTGACCTTCAAGGGACGGGTCCCCGCCCGGTCGGTCGTGGTGCCGGGTACCAGGCCCAAGGAGTTTCCGGCGGGCACCGTCGATCTGCAGTGTGCCTACATCATCGGACATCGCTCCGAAGCGACCGACGATCGTACGTCGCTCAACGATGCGCTCCGTACGTTCGGGTTGACGGTATGACCCTGCTCGAGACTCTGGTGTGGCTGGTCGACACGCCATCCGAACTCGGCGAAGAGGGCCGGCTTTGTTCGGCGCTGATCGACCGATTCGCAGGGAACTACGACCCGGAGTCGATTGTTCGAGTCGGGGACAGCGTGGTGATCGGCCACCCGACCGGCAAGCCGTTGATGCTCATCGTGGGTCACATCGACACGGTGCCTTCGCAGGGCCAGGCGCCTGCTTTTGAGCAAGACGGACTGCTGTACGGCCTCGGCACCTCCGATATGAAGTCGGGCGTCGCCGTCATGGTGCATCTTCTCGAAGACGCCGACGTACGCGACGGACCCTACGACGTGGTGGGAGTCTTCTACGACGGAGAAGAGGGCCCGGCCGCCGGGAACAACCTCGAGCGAGTGCTCCAGGAGGTCGAGTGGCTGCGGGGTGCAGAGTTCGCCGTCGTCATGGAACCAACAGACCTCCGGCTGGAAATCGGATGCAACGGCGCCATCAACGCCACGGTGCGATTCACCGGGAAGTCCGCCCATAGTGCCCGCCCGTGGTTGGGTGAGAATGCCATCACCAAGGCGGGAGCGTGGCTGGCCGAACTCCATCAGCGTGAACCGGTGTTGTTCGAGATCGACGGCCTCGAGTACCGCGAGGTCTACTCAGTTACGAAGGCGGCGGGCGGCATCGCCAACAACATCCTGCCCCCGACATTCGAAGTCAACCTCAACTACCGGTTCCCCCCGTTGTTCAGCATCGAAGAGGCAGTTGGGCGCCTGCGGTTGCTGACCCTGGCTGCCGACGACGTCGAGATCGCCGACCGTGCCCCGGCGGCCCCGGTCCCGGAAGGTAATCCGCACCTGGATCGTCTCGCCGCGGTCACGAAGGCCGACCGGGCAGCCAAACAAGGATGGACCGACGTCGCCCGCCTCGCCGTCTACGGGGTGCCGGCCGTCAACTACGGACCGGGCATCGTTGCACAAGCCCATCAGGTGCACGAGCACGTTCCGATCGCCAATCTGGAACCGGCCTTCGAGGGCATGAAAGCCTTTCTGACGACACCAAGCGGTTCGAGGTCTTGAGTTCCAGGTTCTATCGCCGCCGAGGTCTCGGGTCGGAGGGCCGACAACTAGAACCTATAACCGAGAACCTCTGGTTTAGTCACCCTCGATGGCGAAGGTCCAGGTTCCGTCTTCGGCGATGCCGACGCGCATACCGGCGTAGCCGCCCAGGGCCTTGAAGTTGTCGATGTCTTCTTCGTTGTACACCGCAGAGAGTGCCTCCCAGTCTGCTTCGGTGGGCTGCGCCTGGAACGCCGACGGCCAGGTGTAGACCCGGGAACCATCGACGTCCAGTACAACGTACGGCAAGCTCAGGACGTCGGCGATTCGGGCCAGCACGCCACCACCCCGTTGCTCGATCTGACGCCAGGTTCGGCCGGGGTCTGCGGCCGGATCGATGCCGTAGATGAACGAATCACCCGCCAGAGCGGCCAGCGAATCTATGTCGCAACCGGTGGCCGCCGCCACGATGTCCACCCTGGTCATGGAGACGGCTTCCGGTAGCCCGCCCTGCGCTTCGGGTGTCGACGGCAGGCCGGTTGCCGAACAATTCGCCGACAACGGTCGCACCCCGCCTAGGAATGTCCCGGCCGCCAGGTCGACCGGTCCTCTGGCGGCGACGATCAGCCTGGTAGCCGGTGGTAACGGATAGGTGACCGTCGCCCTGCCGGTGAGCGACAGTGTGGTGAAACCGCTGACGGTCGTCACGACGACCGTCGATCCGTCGAAGTCGAGGCCCTTCACCTCGTCGGTGACCCACTCGCCGAGCACTTCCCCCGATTCGGCGTCGGCAACAATTGCGGTGTTACCACCTGCATAAGCGACTCGGGATCCGTCCGCGGAGAGGGCTACCTGGCTGAGGTTCTGCTCCCCACAAAGATCGGGGATAGGTCCGAACGTGACCACACCATCGAAGTCGATCACCTCCACATAACTGCAGGCTGCTTCGATATCTCCGTACCACCACACGACGGCAACACCGGTTTCCGACAGGGATCCGCCCAGAATGGCGGTCGGCGTGACGCCGGCCGGGCCCGCCTCGACGCCCGGTTCAACGCCGGCCACGCGGGTTGGCGCTCCACCGGCCAAGTCGGCGATGAAGAGCGAATCCGGGCCTGATCCGGGATCACCTTCGAGGAAGAGCGCGTTCGTCCGACCATCCAGTACTTCGACGTCGAGCAGTCGGATCGTTCGACCCGGATCGGCAGACAGAACGACCGTCGGCGTCGAGCCGCCAGCAGGAATCCAGAGGATGCTGTCGGCTGGGAATTGCTCAGGCGTGAACTCATACTGATATACCAGACCGCCTGCCAGGTCATCGAAGGCTGCCACCACCGGGTAGTCGGCGTCGCCTTCGAGTGCGATGTCGGTTCCGTCCGCAATCAGATCGATACCTCCGGCGCGGGACACGATCAGCGAAACGTCCGGTGGTGCCGGCTGGGTTGTCGAGACCGAAGGGGAGGTCGTGTCCGCAGTCCCGATCGTTGTTGTCGTTTGGATCGACGATGGTGCCGTTGTCGTCGCCGAGCGATCGGCCGCGCACGCAGTGGCGATGATGCCCAGAGCCACCAACAGGATGATCTTTCTCATCCTCATAACGACGTCACCGGAGGGCCAATCGTTCCCGACGATAGGTCGTTGCCTGCTCGTAGGCGACGAGATAGTGCTGAGCGGCCGCCCCCCACGAGAAGTCGCTGAGCATGCCGTTGCGCTGCAGCCTCCGGTACTCGGCTCGCGACTGCCGGAAGATCCGCATAGCCCTGCGCACCGTCTTGACGAGTTCCTCAGTTCTGAAGTCCCGGAAACCGAACCCGGTGCCATCGGCGGGGCTCTCGTCGAGGTCGATCACCGTATCGTTCAGCCCTCCGGTGAAGCGCACAACCGGTGGCGAGCCGTAGCGCATGGCGTACATCTGTCCAATCCCGCACGGTTCGAAACGCGAAGGCATCAGGTAGAAATCAGTTCCGGCCGACACGACTCTGGCGAGGCGCTCTTCATAAGGGGCATGCCACACGGCATGCGGGTACCGTTCCGCCCAATCGTCGACCATGTGGTTCAGTTCGCCATCGCCAACGAGTACCAACCGGAGGCCCTCGGAGATCAGCAGGTCGATCGACGGGTCGAGCAAGTGGAGGCCCTTTTGCTCGGTCATGCGGCCGACGTTGCCGAACACGATGCCGTCGGAGAGCCCCGATTCGGCCAGGAGCGACTCCCTAGTGGCTCGCCGGCCGTATGGTCGGTTGGGAGTGAATGGGGCCGTGACGGCCGGATCGGTGCGCGGGTTCCACTCGTCCGGGTTGAGGCCGTTGACGATGCCGGCCACCGGGTGGGGGAGCGCCCGCAGGACACCATCGAGGCCACCGGAAATCGATCCATCTTCCGTCAGTTGTCTGGCGAACGTGGGACTCACCGTCGTGACGCGGTCTGATCCGGCGATCCCTGCCTTCAGGAAGCTCGCCTGGCCCCACCATTCCAGTGCACCTTCAGGTTGGATATGGCGAGGATCGGCGCCAATGATGGCCGCCGTCTCTTCCAGCGGACCGAAGATCCCGTAGGCGGAGTTGTGGATGGTGAAGACGGTAGGAGCGACGCTATCCAGAGCGGCCAAACCGGTGTGCGCATCGTGAAGATGGACCAGGTCGAAGTCATGCGCAAGTGCTCGGACGGCCGCAGAGAACCTGGCGAACCGCCACCATTGATCTTCGTAGCCCTCACCGTGTCCATCGCCGTATATCCCGGCTCGATCGAACGCAGGCGGATCGTCGACCAGGATCACCTCTACTCCTCCGACCCCGTGTCGGTACGTTGCCTGCGCCGGGCCGACCGATTCGCCGGCCGTTCCGAGCGCGGTGAGATGTCGATAGCGGGGGAGTGCAACCGAAATGTCGTGACCGGCCGCCACCAGCGCCCGTGCGATGCCGGCCACCGCCTCGCCCAGACCACCGGTCCTGGCGAGAGGAGAGAACTCAGAAGCGGCCAAGAGGACCTTCACTGTGAATCCACCTCTGCCTCGGCCGGGGCCGGCTCGTCTGCCACGTCGAGCACCTCCACGGTCAGGCGGTGGGTTCCGCCGGTTGGACGCACCCAGTGGGGCCAGAGAAGTATGCCCTGCTGGATCTCCTCCCGGCCCGACTCGTTGCGGTTGGGGGTCGTCAGCGGCAACACATATAGTTCGCCGGGCTGTCGCAGTGCGATCAAGATCTCTTTCCTCCTGCCCTCGTGGCGAAATCTGAAGCGGTGTCCGGTCAGGGCCAGCGGCATATCGACGGCTTGCCATGGCCCGCCGTCAACCCGCAACGAACTGGCGCCCCGCCATACGCCGACCGGGAACTCGGGTCCGAAGCGGCAATCTGGGAGATCATCGATCTCATAGCTGATTTCAAACGTGCGGTTCTCGGCGTGTAGTACACGTCGCACCCGTCCCCCGTGAGACGTCGATGTCAACGTCACCGATCCTCGCCCGGCATCCACCTCATCAACTTCGAACGGACCCGCAGTAACGACGTCGGGCCCGATCGCTTCCAGCGACCCGGGAGTCGAGGCGATCGGGAGTGTGCGCGTCGCCAACCAGCGATGAACCCGTGACGGTGTCTCGTCCGTGTGATAGTCCTCCACGTGGGCGGCGACCACGTCCGGCACCATCCACTGTGAGGGCTTGTCGTCGAAGTAGGCGAAGGCGCCGTCATCGAGGTCGAGGACCCAGGATTGGTCGGGGAGCTCAACGTGGATTTCGTCGCGCCCGTCTGCATCCCAGTCGAATCGGTGGACCTTCACCCAGGAGCGCCCAGATCGCCCGGCTTCGTCCACCGCCATCCTGGCGGCAAGTAGTCGCCGGTGGGTTTCGGCGCGGAGGTGCGGCAGGTACAGCCCACCGAACGCCCCGTGCCAGTAGGCATCGTTGCCCTGTCCCCGCAGCACCTCGGTGAGGGCGGCGGCCGGAGCCTTGCTTTCGGCGGCCCGATTCGACGCGTTGAGCATCTTGCGGTAGAGGGCATCGGCTTCCGGATAGCGATCGAGGAAGTGCTCCCACCTCCCATCCGACCACTCGGTCATTTCCTGATACGAGCCCGGCGGAAGTGAAGTCCGCTCGGAGGCAGGGTGATCGGACAGGTGTTGCTCGAAGGTCGTCAGCTCCACCCAATCTGCCGCCTCGGCGGCGGCGAAGAACCGGTCGAGCCACCCGTCGGTGCCGTAAACCTGCGAGTGAGTTCCGGGCCACAGGCCGTACTTCTCGCCGTCATCGGCCAGCACGGCGATCGCCGTTGGATCGTGCTCGTGGAGGTGGCGGAGGCTCTCGATCAACACGACCGGGTCTTCCCGCGGCGCTGCGTAACGGAGGTCCACGGAGATGGGATACGCCGTGATGAGCTGATCGAGGTGGTGGACGAGATATGGGCGATCGAGATGTTCGAGGCCCGCTCGCTCGAAATGGACGTCGTCGAGTGGGACGGCCGTGTATCCCGCTTCAACGAGGGAATCGACGAGCGAGGGTTCCCACACGCGCTCAGGGATCCAGGCGGTGACCGGGTCCTGGGCGAAGCGCTCGTTGATGGTCGCCCGCATCCGCTTCAAGTGCTCGATCCGGTCGCGCGGATGGATCGCCGGCAGGATGGGTTCGTACATGGCCCCGCCCATCCATTCGATCTGGCGGCCAAACCCGGCCAGCGCTTCGAGGAGCCGCGGGTTCCGGTCGTCGAGCTGCTCCAGGAGCGGTCCTGAATAGTGGACGTTCACCGCCACTTCCGGATGGCGTTCGAGAACAGATAGAAACGGTAGGTAGGCGCGCTGGACGGCCTGATCCAGGACCGTCTCGAGTTGCCCGAACGGCTGGTGGCAATGCACGGCGAATATCAGCTGCACGTCGTCGCTCCTCCTTCGCTATTCACGCTAGCCGGGCAATGGCGGGGGTACGACCTGCCGGCAGGACTCGAGGCGCGGACGGAGGGCGGAGAGAGGTGTCGCGTCACAACCCCTAAACTCACCGGGATGCCCATCGACATTGATATTGCCCATGTTGCGCGGCTCGCCCGGCTGGGGCTGAGCGACGAGGAGCTCTCCCACTATGCGACGCAGCTAGGTGTGATCCTCGATCATGCTGCTCGCGTTCAGCAGTTCGACACCGACGGTGTCGAACCCACCGCTCACCCACTTCCAATGGTGAACGCCTTCCGGCCCGACGAGATCCGTCCGCCGCTCGATCGGGACGAAGTGCTGGCACAAGCTCCCGAACATGAGGATGGCTACTTCCGGGTTCCGCCTCATCTGGAGTCGCCGTGAGCGACTACACACTCTCAGAGGCGGCGACCGCCCTTCGCGACGGATCCGTGTCTTCTCGTGAGTTGACCGACGCCGCGCTCGATCGGGCTGCAAAATCCGAAGCCGAACTGCACGCCTTCCTCACCCTGGCCCACGACGGCGCCCGCTCCTCCGCCGAGGCCGCCGACACAGCTTTTGCCTCCGGCCGCGACGCCGGTGCATTCCAGGGCATTCCGGTGGCGCTCAAGGACAATCTGGTCACCCAAGGCATCGCTACGACGGCCGCTTCCCAGATCTTGGCCGGGTGGGTGCCGCCCTACGACGGGACTGCTGTTGCCCGCCTCAAAGATCAGGGAGTGGTGATTGTCGGCAAGACCAATTTGGACGAGTTTGCGATGGGTTCTTCTACCGAGAACTCGGCATTCGGGCCGAGTCGCAACCCGTGGAACACCGATCGGGTTCCCGGCGGTTCTTCCGGTGGTTCTGCCATAGCCGTGGCCGCCGGGTCCGCTGTGGTCGGGTTCGGCTCCGATACTGGTGGTTCCATACGGCAGCCGGCCGCACTGTGCGGGGTGGTGGGGATGAAGCCCACATACGGATTGGTGAGTCGCTACGGGCTGATTGCGTTCGCTTCGTCGCTCGACCAGATCGGGCCGATTACCCGCACGGTTGAAGATTCAGTTACCGCACTCGAAGCAGTGGCGGGCCACGATCCGCTAGACGCCACCTCCTATCGGGGCGACCGTCCCGGCTTTCGTGATGGGTTCGAGTCCGGCGTTCGAGGTCTCAAGATCGGCGTCGTACGCGAACTGACCGGCGAAGGTTTCGAACCCGACGTGGAGGCGGCGGTCCGTCGCACGGTCGATCTGCTCAGCGACGCCGGTGCAGAGGTGGTAGAGGTCTCGATTCCATCGGTGGATGTGTCGCTCAGCGCCTACTACCTGATCGCTCCGGCCGAGTGCTCGGCCAATCTCGCCAGATTCGACGGCGTTCGCTACGGGTTGCGACGCGATGGGGAAACGGTCGAGGAGATGATGACGGCGACGCGTGCAGATGGGTTTGGTCCCGAGGTGACCCGCCGGATCCTGCTGGGCACCTATGCCCTGTCCGCCGGCTATTACGACGCCTTCTACGGTCAGGCTCAGAAGGTGAGGACCGTGGTCATCCGGGAATTCGAGGAGGCCTACCGTCAGGTCGATGTGCTGGTCTCAGCCACCGCCCCTACTACCGCCTTCGAGATCGGATCCAAGACTCAAGATCCCCTCTCCATGTACCTGTCGGATATCTGCACGATCCCGTCCAACCTCACCGGGCACCCGGCGATTTCGGTCCCGGTCGGGCTCGATCGCCATAGTCTCCCGGTCGGGTTCCAGATCATGGCCCCGGCGCTGGGAGAGGCCGTCCTGTTCCGGGTGGCCAGGGCCGTCGAGCAGGCGGTGGCGTTCGAAGCGCGGCCTCCGCTGCTGGAGGAGTGGTCATGAGTTGGGAACCGGTGATCGGCATCGAGGTGCACGTCGAATTGCTGACCGATTCGAAGATGTTCTGCGGGTGTCGCGTCGATTTCGGAGCAGCTCCGAACACCAACATTTGCCCGGTCTGCCTGGCGTTGCCGGGAGCGCTACCCGTTCCCAACGAACAGGCGATCGAGTGGATCGTGCAAATCGGGCTCGCGTTGAACTGCACCATCACCCGGGAGAGCATTTTTCATCGCAAGAACTACTTCTACGCCGATCTTCCGAAGAACTACCAGATCTCGCAATACGACATCCCGGTTTGCTCTGGTGGGCATCTTGACGTCGAAATCGATGGCGAGACCGTCAGAGTGGCGATAAACCGGGTTCATCAGGAAGAAGACACCGGTAAGAGCATCCACATGGGCGGAGGCGGCCGGATCCATTCGGCTGAGGCAACGCTCCTCGATTTCAATCGAGCCGGTGTGCCGCTCATTGAAATCGTCAGTGAACCGGACATCTTCAGCCCTGCTCACGCACGCGCATATGCCCAGCAGTTGCGAGATGTGGTGCTGAGCCTTGGAGTTTCGGACGCCAGACTCGAAGAGGGATCGATGCGTTTCGACGCCAATGTGTCGATACGGCCGGAAGGTGACACCAAACTTGGTGCCAAGGTCGAGGTCAAGAACATGAACTCGTTCCGTTCGCTGGAACGAGCCCTGGATTTCGAGATCATCAGGCAGACGGAGGCCATCGAAGCCGGGCAGCGCATCGAGCAAGAGACGCGGCACTGGGACGAAGAAGCCGGTGTCACGCGGGCAATGCGGTCGAAGGAAGGCTCGTCGGACTACCGCTACTTCCCCGAGCCCGATCTGGTGCCGATCGTGGTCTCAGACGAGTGGCGCGAACAGATCCGCTCGATGTTGCCTGAGCTTCCCCACCAGCGCCGTTGGCGATACATCGAGCTCGGGCTTGAAGCCCACGCAGCGTCCGTGCTGGTGGCCGGCGAAGCAGACGTGGCCGTTCTGTTCGAGGAAGCGGTCGGACTGGGAGCCGATCCCAAGCAGACCGCCAACTGGCTCAGCGGCGAGACCACCGCCTATCTGCGCCGGAATAACACCTCGATCGACCAGACGGGGTTGACCGCCGCCTATCTCGCCGAGATGACCGGCATGCTGGCCGACGGGAAGCTTTCGGCCACGGCTGCCAAAGAGGTGCTGACGGGCGTTATCGATCATGAGGGCTCACCAGGCGAAGTCGCGGCCGCCCGGGATCTCATCCAGATTTCGGATACGAGCGCCATCGAAACTGCCGTGGATGCCGTGCTGGCCTCCAACCCCGAAGCCCTCGAGACCTTGCGCTCCGGCGATATGAAGCCCTTCGGCTACCTGGTCGGGCAGGTGATGCGCGCTACCTCCGGGAAAGCGGATCCAAAGGTCGTCAATGAGATCCTGCGCGACAGAGCGTCGCAATGAGCCGTCCCGTCATCTTCGACTGCGACGGCGTTCTGGTCGACTCCGAGGATCTGGCCTGGTCTGCGTGGAGAGAGGCGCTCCGACCGCACGGCGTTGAGATCTCCGACCAGGAGGTGGCCGATCTCTCGGGGCGCACCGAGAGGGACGCTTTTGACCATTTCGCCGATCGTGCCGAGCTACCGCCATATGAAGAATTCTGGCCGCTGCTCGCAGATCGGGTGCGTGCGCTCTTTGAGCAGTACCTCGAGGCCTTTGAGGACTCCGCGGATACGCTCGAGGTGCTGCACGAGCGGGGGCGAGCCATGGCAGTTGCTTCCAGTAGCCCGCGGGAGCGCCTCGACTTGTCATTGGGATCGACCGGTCTCAGACGCTTCTTTGACGTAGTGGTCGCCGGCGATGAAGTGGCCAACGGCAAGCCGGCGCCCGACATCTATCTGGCCGCCGCCGAGGGGCTGGGCGTCGATCCGGCCGAGTGCGTGGCCGTCGAGGACGCCCCGGCGGGAGTGGCGGCGGGCAAAGCCGCAGGGATGCGCGTGGTGGCGGTGCTGCGCGGTTCCTACTCGCCGGAACAACTGGCTCAGGCGGACGTCATCGTCCCCCGCCTGACCCCGGCCGTGCTGGCGTAACCGGCCGCAATCGGCATCAAGATAGGTGGTGGCGGACGGGCCGGAAACCGGGACAGAACATTGAACATGCAATGAGCGTTTCGCTCATTGCACCTGCTGACTGCGCGCTTGACTATCCTCCCCGGCATGGAAAACCTCTCCCTGTACATCGGTATCGCCGCCGCCGCCCTGGTCGGGTGGTGGATCTTCAAGAAGCTGTTCAAGCTGGCGATCTACGCCGGGATCATCGGAGTCGCCGCCTGGTTCTACTACTTCCAGTCCTGATCGGGTCTCATGGACTTCCTCGTTGAGGTCCTCGGCGACGCGCTGGAAGCACTGTTCGGGTTCGGGAGTGAGCTCCGGCAGGTTCTGGGCCTCACACTGGTCGTCTCGCTGCTGGCGACGGTCTTCGGCGTTGTAGTCGGGGTGCCCCTCGGTACCTGGGTCGCGCTGCGTCGTACGAGAGTGCGAACAGCCTGGCTCGTGGCCGTCAATATCGGTATGGGAGTCCCGCCGGTGCTGGCCGGTCTGGCGCTGCTCCTCGTATTGTGGGACACCGGGCCACTCGGCGGACTGGGATTACTGTTCACCCCGGCCGCCATGGTGGCCGCCCAGACGATGTTGGCCATCCCGATCGCGGCCGGCGTCACCGCCGGCGCAATCAAGGGGCTGCCTCCGGCGGCCTCAGAGCAGTTGGCTGCACTGGCACTTTCCGGGTGGGAGCGCGGCAGGGTCATGCTGGTCGAGGTCTGGCCGGGAGTCGTCGCGGCGGTGGCGGCCGCCTTCGGGAGAGTGGTCTCTGAGGTGGGAGCGGTGCTGGTGGTCGGCGGCAACATCGTCGGAGAAACCCGGGTGCTCACGACCGCCATTGTGCAGGAAACGCGCCAGGCGAACTTCGGTGATGCGCTGGCACTCGGACTGCTGCTGATCATTCTGGCGGCGGCCGTCAACGGTTTTCTCACCTGGATGCAACTGAGAAGTGGCCGCCATGAATGAAAGACTGGATCTCCGCTTTCCTGCGGACGGATCGGTGTTGTCCATCGATGGACTCGAGCTGCGGTCGGGTGAGCGGTTGGTGGTTTTCGGCCCGAACGGCGCCGGAAAATCGACATTGCTCCGACTGCTGGCAGGGACTCTCGCCGGGGGTCCTGCGCTTGAGGCCGCCTACCTGCCCCAGCGACCCTATCTGTTCCGCGGCAGCGCCGGTTTCAATATGGGGCTCGGTCTCTCGGCCGAAGAGGCAGTCAGATCCCGACAGCTCGCCGACCGGCTCGGCGTCGGAGAGCTGCTCATATACGCAGCATCCTCGCTCAGCGGGGGAGAAGCGCAGCGGGTGGCGCTTGCCCGAACGCTGGCGCGGCCGGAGCCGTGGGTGCTATTGGACGAGCCGCTGTCGGCTCAGGATGCCCGTGATCGAATGAAGGTGGCTTCGGTGCTCATCGATGGACTCGGCGGGCGGGGCGCGGTGATCGTCACCCACGATCGCGAGGAAGCAGCCGTCCTCGGTGATCGAATGGCGGTAGTCGTGAACGGTCACTTGCTCCAAGAGGGCCCGGTGGCCGAAGTCTTCTCGTTGCCGCTCTCCGATGAAGTGGCCGCCGCGGTTGGGATTGGCAACGTGATCGACGGAGTAGTCATTGAAGGTGAAGGCCCGCTGAACTCGCTGCGAGCGGGAGGTCTCACGATCTGGGGATTGGGGGATGTGCCCGCCGGCAATCCGGGCCGAGCTGTGTTCGGCGCCGAGTCGGTGACGTTGTTCCGTGGTAGTGATGGGGCTGCAGGTAGTGCTCGGAATCGATGGGTGGGGCAGGTGACTGAGGTACGGCAACTCGGCCGGCTCGTCGAGATAGTGATAGACGCCGGCGTCCGGGTGGTGGCGCTGGTCACGCCGGGTTCGCAGGAGGTGCTGCAGTTGCAGCCGGGGGCAGGAGTCACGGCGACGGTCAAGGCGGCGGCCGTTCGAGTGAATCCGACGTGAAACGGGCCGCTGCGGTGCTGCTGATGGTTCTGGCGGCGTGTTCGGGAGTTGCGCAAACACGAGTGATCGTTGCCGCCGGGACGACCCTCGTTGACAGCGGATTGCTCGACGAACTGGCGGCGACCTTCGAGGCAGGCCATCCAGACATCTCGCTGAGTGTTGTCGGGGAGGCGACGGCTCAGGTGCTGGAGCTCGGGCGGCGTGGCGGGGCCGACGTGCTGATCACCCACGCTCCGGCTCTGGAGGCGGCCTTCGTTGCAGAGCAATTGGCCGCCCGCTACGAGCTCGTTCTGACGAGCTCCTTCGTGATCGTCGGTCCACCGGATGGCGTGCCGGCCGGCACCGCCACGGAGGTGCTGCGTGCAATTGCCGGGCAGGGCGGTCCGTTCGTGAGCCGGGCAGATGGGAGCGGAACCTATGAGATGGAAGTCGATTTGTGGGAGGCGGCCGGAATCGAACCGGGTGTGGAGTCCTGGTACATCGAGACGGGCCAGGGGATGGGATTGACCTTGCAGGTGGCCGATCAGCGAGGTGCCTATACCCTGAGCGAGCTCGGAGCGTTCCTGGCTGCTTCGGATGTGCTCACTCTCCAACCCCTGGACGTGACCGGCATACCCGTCAATCCGTACCATCTCATCGTGGTTGCGGCTTCTCCTGAGCGGAGGGCGGGCGAGGAGTTCCTCGATTGGCTGTTGGCGCCGGATGGTACGGAGGCCGTCACACGCCTGAATCGGAATCTATTCGGCCGCATCGTCTACGAACCGGCCGGCTGAAAAACCCAGAACCCAGAACCTAGAACTCAGGACCTCGAACTCAGGACCTCTTGGTCAGTCTTCGCCGCCGGGGTTGCTCGGGGCTTCCTCCCAGGCGCGGAGAAACTCGATCGCTTCCGGGGAGGAGTGGAGCGCGGCGAAACGGGCGACCTGTCGACCGACCTCCCTGAGGCGCTGCTCATACGCTTCCCTGGCCGGCGAGTCCTGCGCCAGTTCTTGATAGGCCATCGGGATAGATGCTTGCTGCGGAATCACCCAGGCGTGCAGGGCCCTCCCAATCACTCGCAAACCCTGGAGAGCCTGTAGGGCGCCCATCGATCCACCGGAAACACCGACCAGGCCGAGGATCTTGCCTTCGAACTCGTCGAATCCCATGAGATCGATGGCATTCTTGAGCACTCCGCTGTAGCCACCGTGATACTCGGGGGTGCCAAGGATGAGGCCGTTCCCGGAACCGACGTCGTGTCTCAGCCGGACCACCTCGGGCAGGCTCGCTGTCCTGTCTCCGTTGCAGAAAGGGAGTTCGTAGTCGCGCAGGTCGACCAGACGGGTGACTGCTCCCGACTCGGCGGCCCCTTCGAGCGCGATCCGGACGGCCCGACGGGTATGGCTCTCGTGGCGGAGGCTGCCGACGAGGCCCGCGATGATGATTTCCTGTGCCACGTTGCGACCCTAGCGGGCGGGGATGGCTACCTCGCGGCGGCCTGTTTGTGAGGGCGGACCACCCGCCCGTGGCTCAGCTCCTGGGCAGGATTCTTGAGAGTTGACGGCTCAGAGCAACGAGGTTGCCCTGCGAGTCCCAAATCTCGCCGTCTTCCTCGACGTGGCTCTTCATCAGGAATCTGGAGGCGAACCAGGTTCGCAAAAACCCGGGTGCCGGCTTGGCACGGAAGTGGATTGTTAGTTCGATGGTTGGTACCCATCCGAATCGTTCGATGTTCAGGACCGTTGGCGGGAGCGCATCCGCGAACAGCGCCAGCGATTTCAGATCGGGCTCCCGACCATCGGCGAACCGGATCCATCCGCCGACTTCCGGTCTGCCGACCGGCGTCCCCATCGCACCGCCTGCAACGCCCGGCTCGAGCCGGAGGTCGAAGCGTTTCTGGATCTCCATCGTCGCCGCATCCATGTCGTAGCCGACGCAGTCGTCGGGCGGCGGCATCGGGGGAGGGGTGGCGGTGACCAGAGTTGGTCCTTTGGAAGCATCGAGGTCGCCGTAAGTGGCCAGCATTCGCAGGCGTTCGCGTCCATCCTGGAGTAGTCGGGCGCAGGCCGTTGAGAGGGTTCGTCCCTTCCTCAGCACCTCAACCTCGATGGTTGCCGGTTCGCCTGAAGTTATCCGACCGAGGAAGTGACTCGTGGCCGTCAGGGGATCCGGGTGAGATAACTCCCGGCCTACGGCGGACAGAGCGATAGCCATGAGATATCCACCGTTGGGAATCGTTCCGATGTTCCAGCCCGGCGAGACCACGACAGACCAGACGCCCTCACCCAACGGCGAAACCGCCGTGTCTCGATCGAATTCGTACATGATCTACGGCACGACCACCACGGGACAAGGGGAGTAGTGCACGAGGCGATCGGCAACGGAACCCATCACGAACCGCTCCATCAACCCGGCACCGCGGCGCCCGATGACGAGCAAGTCGGCTTCAACGTCCTCGCAATAATGAACAATGGCACTGGCCGGATCGCCGAGCTCTTCGCCGACCTGGTAGTCGATGCCTTCGAGGTCCACCTCGGCGACGGTTCGATCCAGGACCTCTTTCTGGGCCTCCATCAGTGATTCCGAAAGGGCCCTGGCGGGTGGCGGTGCTCCACCGATGCCCCACCAGCCCTCGGGCGGCCGAACGACGGTGAGGATGTGCAACTTCGACCCGTTGCGCCTCGCCATTTCCGCCGCCAGCCGGGTGGCTTTGATGCTGCGGTCCGAGCCGTCGACGGCCGCCACGATGACATTCGGTTCCCAGGTCATCTCCAACCTCCTGACTTCCTGTTTCTCACTCTAGGTGGAGCCGATATCGAACGGGCGGGTTTGGTGAAGCCCCTCGAGTCGGGCAAGATTGCGCAATGGAGGAGGTAGTGCCGATGCGGCCGAAAGTGGTGATTGCCGAGACGATTTCCCAGGCGGGGATCGATGTCCTTGCCGAGCACTGTGATGTCGACATCGTGACGGGTCTCGAGCGAGATGAACTGCTGAAACGCATGAGCGACGCCAACGGCCTGATCGTCCGATCAGCCACGAAGGTCGACGCAGAGCTCATCGAATCGGCCCCCGAACTTCTTGTCGTGGGTAGAGCCGGCGTAGGCGTTGACAACATCGATCTCCCTGCCGCCACTGCTGCCGGCGTTCTGGTCGTCAATGCCCCACAGGCCAACGTCATAAGTGCCGCCGAACACACCATGGCTCTGCTACTAGCCCAGGCACGCAACGTTGCCCCGGCTGATGCCAGCCTGCGGGCCGGCCGGTGGGACCGGACAAAGTATCAGGGCATAGAACTCCACGGAAAGACGCTCGGTGTAATCGGGCTCGGCCGGATTGGCTCCCTCGTCGCGCAAAGGGCGCTCTCGTTCGGTATGCGACTCGTCGCATTCGACCCCTACGTCTCATCAGAGCGGGCGCGGCGGCTCGGCGTCGAGGTGGCAGATAACCTCGACGATCTGCTGGCACGCTCGGATTTCATCACAGTGCACCTTCCCCGAACCAAAGAAACGGTTGGTCTCATCGGCCGGGACAACATCGCCAAGATGAAAGACGGGGTGCGTATCGTCAACGCCTCCCGCGGTGGGATCGTCGACGAACAAGCGCTGGTCGAGGCCGTTCGATCCGGCAAGGTAGCCGGGGCGGGCCTCGACGTGTACGACATGGAACCGTTGCGCGACAGCCCCCTACTCGACCTTCCGGAGGTAGTTCTCACACCCCACTTGGGTGCCTCGACGATCGAGGCACAGGACAAGGCAGGGCTGGATGTCGCCGAGGCGGTTGGTGCTGCCCTTCGAGGAGAGTTGGTGCTCTCTGCGGTCAATGTGGACCTCGGTCGGGATGTCGGCGATGAGACGCGTGAATTCCTTGGAGTGGCCGAGTATCTCGGAGCAATCTTCTGTCGTGTCGCACAGGGCCTTCCGGATCGCCTCGTTGTGCGGGCAGAGGGCCGGATCGCGGCCTCTCCAATCAGGCCACTGCGCCTGTCGGCTCTCAAAGGCGCGTTCAATGTGGTGAGCTCGGCTCCGGTCTCGTTCGTCAACGTCGAGGCTCTCGCCGATCAGAGCGGTCTCGTGATCGAAGAGGAAGCCTCGCAGGAGTCTGACGAGTTCGTCTCTCTGCTCCGTCTATCGGGGGAGGTCGGTGGGCGGACGGTGTCCATCGCCGGCACCATCGGGCGAAAAGGCGCGCATCTCGTGTCGATCTTCGGGCATGACGTCGAACTGCTCATGTCGCGCCACATGTTGCTGGTCCGGAATGCCGATGTTCCCGGCGTCATCGGACGGGTGGGCACCTACCTGGGTCAGATCGGTATCAACATCGCCAATATGGCGGTAGGTCAATCCCCGGAGACCGGCAACGCCGCCATGATGGGTCTCAGCCTCGACCGCGCCCTCGATGAGATTCAAATGGGGCAGTTCCGGTCCCTCGACGGTGTGGAGGAAGCACAGCAGGTAGAGCTGCCGCTCTAAGTCGCGGAATCAGGGCGGACTTCGTCCGCGGAATCAGGGCGGACTTCGTCCGCGGAATCAGGGCGGACTTCGTCCGCGGAATCAGGGCGGACTTCGTCCGGCGTTATAGGTTATAGGTTATAGGTTATAGGTTATAGGTTATGGGTTCTACGTTTTCGCCGGAGTTGTTCCGGCGAGGACCCAGAACCTACAACCCAGAACCTACAACCCAGAACCTAGAACCCAGAACCTAGAACCCAGAACCTAAAACCCAGAACCTAAAACCCAGAACCTAAAACCCAGAACCTAAAACCCAGAACCTACAACCCAGAACCTACAACCCAGAACCTACAACCCAGAACCTCTTTAGGTTATGAGTTGGAACGCCCAGCCTGCCGCCAGGCCGTAGAGGCCCGCCACGAGATCATCTGCGGTTATTCCCCAACCTCCGGGCAATGATTCGGCCGCGCTGACACCCGGCGTCTGTTTGAAGATGTCGGCGATGCGAAACACGAAGAAGGCAACGAGCGCCGACCAGCCGAAGAGACCGATCGTGGCCACGAACATCCCGGCTGCCTCATCAACAACGACCCAGCCGGGGTCACCGTCTTCTGCGAAGTGTCCGGCGGACCATACGGCGACCACAGCCACGATGACGGCTGCCAGCGCCTGCACCCACCATCCGATTGCCCCGAACGCGAGCGAGAAGACGAGCGCCAACGCCGCTCCGACTGTTCCAGAACCGCGGTCCGACCCGCGTACGGCGCCGAGGAGCAGGCCGGATCCAAACCACGAGGCGATGAGTCGATGCACCAAGGGAGGCTAACCGGCCACCGAGGCGAGCCTGCGACCGTGGTCCCACATACCTGCCCCCAAGGCTACGAAGCCGAGTAGCAGCAGTTGTGGGGCCAGCACTCCCATCGCCGCCGTCAGCGAAGGAAGGAGGCGTTTCCACGGGCCTAGCGCACCGGTCCGCCAGGCCGCCACCCCGAAGAGACCCAGTCCAACCGGGAGCAAGACGAAGAAAGCAAGGAAGATCAGAGTGGCCGGCACGAGGCCGGCTATGGAGGGCGACTCGGCCTCAATGTCGGTGCGAGTTCCCGCTTCGATGGCCGCCCTCAGGTAACCGACGGTGAGTGCGAGCACGCCGAACTCTGCAATCCAGAAGCCGGCCGATAATGCCGGGCCTCGCCCGTCTCTGTGGATGGACAGGAGACCGCGCAGGGCCCAGCCCAGGAGAGGAGCGCCGGCAGCCGCCATCAAGAAAGTCAGGACATCGCTCTCGAACCCGGGACTGGTGAGCATGAGTGCAGCACCGCCCGCCGCGGCTATGCCTGCGGCCTGCGGTGAGGGTTTGGTCGGTGGGCGGGTGGGTGGTTCGATCATCGGTTGCCGTCGGCTGAGAGATTCACGCTAATCGGGTGCCACTAGATTCCTCTTGTTCGGTCTCATGAAAGGACGCCATGAAGTCTTCGGATCTCGCTCGCCTCAACCTTCCTTCTGATCCCCAGATAAGCCCGGACGGCACACGGGTAGCGTTCGTGGTCACCCGTCCGGATCTCGATGACGATCGTTATTACCGCACGATCTGGGTCTGGGACGGCGAGTCCGCCCGGGCTTTCACCCACGGGCCGGCCGACGTCAATCCTCGCTGGTCACCGGACGGGAGATCCCTTGCCTTCCTCCGTGGAGGAGAGACCACGGAACTGCGCCCGCAGGTGGCGGTGATGCCGGCCGGCGGCGGAGAAGCCCGGATCCTCACGGACATTCCCCTGGGTTGTGAGGAGTTGGAATGGTCGCCGGATGGGACCGGAATTGCGGCCGTCGGGCTCACCTATACCGATGAATGGGCGGATCTCGATGATGCCGAACGCGGGCGCCGCCCCCGCCGGGTCACCGATGTGCCCTTTCGGTTCGATAACCTCGGCTGGACCCACGATCGCAAGCGGCATGTCTGGCTTGTCGACCCGGAGGGTGGCGCAGACCCACGCTGTCTGACGGAAGGCCGGTACGACGAGCGATTCATCGCCTGGCGGCCGGACGGGATGGCCGTCGCTTTCGCAAGTGATCGATCGCCCCGAAAAGCCTTTGAAGATGGCATGGACCTCTTCGAAGTCGACATCGAGAAGGGCGAGCAGCGGCGCATCATCGAGCGCGGATCGTGGGCATTTCCGTCCTTTCGGCCGGACGGGATCTTGCATGCGATCGGTGACCCCGTTCCGGGGAGTTGGCCGAGTCTCACCTCGGTATGGAGGATTGGAGAGGAACCCGTCGATCTAACAGGTCACCTCGACCGGAACGTGTTCTCCATGACTCTGGGCGTTGCCCCTCGTGGTCCCCAATGGCATGGGCAGACGTTCTTCTCGGTCCTCGAAGACTCCGGTCGCGTCGGCGTGATCCGAGTTCACGAGGACGGCGCCGTCGATCACCTCGTCGATGGGGATCGTGTCGTGAAAGGGTTGACGGTGGATGCGTCCGGATCCCGCCTGGCGATGATCATCAGCAGCCCGACCGATCCGGGCGAGGTTTACCTCTGGGAGGATGGTGAGGAGCGGTGTCTGACAGACCTGAACGCGGCGTTCCGTGCCGGGGTGCCGATGTGCGAACCGGAGCACTTTCAGGTGGTGTCCGGCGGCATCGAAGTCGACGCCTGGGCCCTGGTCCCGCCGGGTGAGGATCGCCTACCGGTGCTTCTCAACATTCACGGTGGCCCGGCCAGTCAGTACGGCTGGGGGTTCTTCGATGAGTTCCAGATTTTTGCCGGTGCCGGCTACGCCGTGATTGCCTGCAACCCGCGAGGCTCGACCGGGCGAGGACTGGAGCACGTGCGGGGCGTCGTCGGCGACGGGTGGGGCGTCGTCGATGTCGAGGACGTCACGAACACGATCGAGGAGGCCCTGCGCCGCTATCCGCGCCTGGATCCCGAGCGGATCGGAGTCATGGGTGGTTCGTACGGTGGATTTCTCACCGCCTGGCTGATTGCCAGGGATCACCGGTACCGATCGGCAGTCGTGGAGCGGGCGCTGCTCTCGTTCACATCATTTGCCGGGACGTCGGACATCGGGTCGACGTTCCCGAAGATCTATGCGGGCGTCGACCTCGTCGATGATCCGAACGTCCTGTGGGAGAAGAGTCCTCTGGGGACCGCACATTTGATCCAGACGCCGACCCTGATCCTCCACTCTGAGAACGACTTCCGGTGCCCGATCGAGCAAGCCGAGCAACTGTTCATGATCTTGAAACGGCAGGAGGTGGAAGCAGAATTCCTCCGCTTCCCCGGCGAGGGCCACGAACTGTCCCGATCCGGAAAGCCGAAACACCGGCAGGAACGGTTCGATGCCATCCTCGACTGGCATGCCCGGCAACTGACCACCAACGGATAGACCTGCGAAGATACCTCCATGGATAAAGCGCAATTCATCTGGATGGACGGAGTAATGGTGCCGTGGGCCGACGCACAGGTCCATGCGCTCAGTCACGGTTTGCATTACGGAACCGGGGTCTTCGAGGGTATCCGGGCCTATGCGACGGCTACCGGGCCTGCCGTATTTCGCCTGACCGAACACATCCAACGCCTGCACAGATCGGCGGTGGCCTACGAAATCCCCGTCGCATGGTCGGTCGAGCATCTGGTTGAAGCCGCCCGCGAAGTGGTCAAGGTCAACTCTCTTCCCTCGGCTTACATCCGGCCCCTCATCACCTATGGGGCAGGCTCGCTCAGCCTCGATCCCGGAGCATGTGCGCCCGTCACGGTCATCGCTGCGTGGACCTGGGGTGCTTACCTGGGCGAGGACGGAGTGCGGAACGGGATATCCGTCGGCGTTTCCTCGTGGAGGCGATTTGCCGAGTCAACCCTCATCCCGAATGCCAAAGGAACGGGCGGGTACCTGAACTCGGTCCTGGCGAAGCGGGAGGCGTTGCAGGCAGGATTCGACGAAGCGATCATGCTGAACACTGCCGGTCTCGTGGCGGAGGGGAGCGGAGAGAACCTCTTCCTCGTTCGTGATGGTGTGGTGATGACACCTGCGGTCTCAGCGGGGATCCTCGACGGGATCACCAGGGCTTCGGTGATACAACTCCTCCAAGATGACGGCATTGAGGTAGGCGAAGCACCCCTGGTACGAAGTGATCTTTACTACGCAGACGAACTGTTCTTCACGGGTACGGCAGCCGAGGTGACACCGATCCGGGAAGTCGATCACCGCCCAGTCGGCAACGGTCGACCCGGACCCATCACACAGCGTGCTCAGGACTTGTTCCATGAAGCGGTTACGGGCAAACTCGACGCGTATCTGAACTGGCTCGAGCCCGTCTAGGAGACAACCAATGGGTCAACAGCCCAACATCGAACTCGAAGTCGACGATCTACCTCGTCCTACCACCGAACCCGGCGCTCCCGGCGTGTGGAAGCCGCGCCGACCCGGCGAGATCAACTCCCCGGCAGAGATGCATGCCGGCGGCGTGTTCGGCAGTCCAAGTCCGGATGCCGGATGGGTCGTGAAGCTCGTCAGGCAGGCCGAATTCGAACGCGACTCGAATGCAGTTGACTCCGTCGTGGCGACCGTCGCCTCTGCTCGGGCCTCGGTGTTTGGAAGGGGCCCGGTGCCGGATGATGTCGAAGCGGCACTGATCATCCTGGGTTTGCGCGTCGATGGGCTTCCGGAGGCGACCCGGGCAGACCTTAACCGGCGCCGTTCTCTGTGGCTACGTAACTCCGCGCACGAAACGGTGCCGGGTCGTTCGGTACTCGACGACATCGACCGGGACTTTCTGCACCAGACGCTCGATGAGATTCGGGCTGGTATCACCGACCAACTTCGCTGATGGATTCGTATCGGTACTTGACGGGGACGGTGATCCCCGTATCCGATCACGGTGCTCTTGCCCGGGTTCCGACGATGCACCTTCCTTGGTGCTTCGGGTGCGGTCCCGAGAACGCGGAAGGGCTCGGTTTACGACCGCATTTCGTCGGTGACCGGGTTGAGGCCGAAATCCGGTTTGCCCCTCGCTTCCAGGGCGGGCCCGGTCTTGTCCATGGTGGGGCCATCTCCGCCTTTTTCGACGATCTGATGGGGTTCGTCATGATGGCCCATCAGCGTCCCGGAGTGACCGCCAAACTCGAGACGAACTTCCTCCGGCCGATCCCACTCGGGATGACCCTGCATGGAGCCGCCTGGTTGTGCGCTCAGGAGGGTCGGAAGCTGTGGGCGGAGGCGGTAGGCGAAGACGATCACGGCTACCGGTACATCGAGGCCACGGCGCTGTTCCTGCCCGTCATGGCCGAACACTTCGCCAAGACTATGCGGCATATGGATCCGGAGCAGGCTGCCAGATTGTCCAGGTATGAGAGAGACGGGTACTACCCATGAAGATTGTCCGTGTACGCAACCCCGAGGGCATCGTCTACGGTGCCGTTGAGCCGGAGGGTATCCGCCTCTACAAAGGTTCTCCGTTGTTCGAGTGGGAGTCGACCGAGGTGGTCGCCCCGTTTGACTCCGTTCAACTCCTTTCTCCGGTCTTTCCCACCAAGATCGTGGCTATCGGCAGGAACTACGCCGACCATGCGGCTGAGATGGGATCGGATGTTCCCGATGCGCCGGTCATCTTCCTGAAGCCGTCTACCTCCGTCATCGGCCCCGGAGCACCGATCGTCATTCCACCCGATTCGACGAACGTCCACCACGAAGCGGAGTTTGCGGTTGTGATCGGCAGCGTCGCCCGCAATGTGCGCGCCGAGGATGCCTCGTCGATCGTGCTCGGTTACACGGCAGCCAACGATGTCACTGCTCGCGATCTTCAACGCGCCGACGGTCAGTGGACCAGGGGAAAAGGTTTCGACACGTTCTGCCCGCTCGGTCCGGCCATCGAGACCGAATTCGATCCTCTCGAGGGCCTTGATGTCTTGTGCCGCGTGAACGATGAAGTCCGCCAGGCCGGGAAGACCACCGACCTGGTGTTCGGTGTGGCAGAACTGATCGAGTATGTCACCCGGGTCATGACGATGCTGCCCGGAGACGTGATCCTCACCGGGACTCCGTCGGGCGTGGGGCCCATCGTCGATGGCGATATCGTTGACGTCGAGGTTCAGTCGATCGGTGTGCTCTCCAATCCGGTGGTGAAACCGTGACGGTCCGGGTTCGCATTGCTCCGTCGCCGACGGGGCTACTGCACGTCGGCAATGTTCGTTCTGCCCTGTTCAACTGGCTGTTTGCGCGCCATCACGGGGGGACCTTCGTGCTGCGCATCGATGACACCGACATCGAGCGAAGCGAGGCTAAGTACGAGGACGACATCAAGACGGGGCTGGCATGGCTGGGGCTCAACTGGGACGAGGGGGTGGATGCAGGCGGCCCGCACGGGACCTACCGGCAGTCGGACAGATTCAACCGATACCGCCAGGTGGCCGAGCAGTTGGTGGCCGGCGGGCACGCCTACTACGACGAACGGACGCCCGAAGAACTCGACGAACTTCGCGCCCGGGCCCAGCGAGAAGGCAAGCATCCGAATGTCTACATCCGTCGGCCGGCCGCCGATGCGACCTCGGGCGTGGTGCGGTTCTCGGTGCCGCAGGACGCGGCGGTGGAGTTCGTCGATCTCGTTCGAGACGAGATGCGCTTCGGACAGGAGGTGATCGACGATTTCGTGATTCTCCGTTCGAACGGCGTCCCGACCTATCACCTTGCCTCGACCGTTGATGACGTCGATTACGAGATCACCCATGTGATACGCGGAGAAGATCTCTTGCCTTCGACGCCGAAACACATCCTCCTGACCAGGGCGATGGAGGCAGAGCCGGCCGTCTACGCACATCTCCCTCTGCTCTTCGGTCCGGATGGCAAGAAGCTGTCCAAGCGCCACGGGGACACGTCGTTGAAGGCGTATCGCCGGGGCGGCTATCTCCCGGAAGCGATGTTCAACTACTTGAGCTTGCTCGGCTGGTCGTACGACTCGGAAACCACCATCTTCTCCGTAGAGCAGGCTATCGAACGGTTCGATCTGGCCGGAGTTTCGAAGAACCCTGCGGTGTTCGACGTCGACAAGCTGCAGTGGATGAACGGTGAGTACGTGCGGGCCATTGAGGCGGCCGATTTCACCGGGCGGGCCAGGCCGTTGATCGAGGCAGAGCTGGGACGCCCCCCGACCGATGATGAGTGGGACACCTTCGTCTCGGTTTCCACGCTGATTCAAGAGCGGGTGAAGCTCATGAGCGAGGTCGGGGAGATGAGCCGGTTCTTGTTCGTCGATGAGGTGAGCTTTGACGAACCGTCGTGGTCGAAAGTGATGAAGGGTGATGCGAAGGTGGCTCTAGCAGCCGCCCTCCGGCGCCTATCGGAGGTTGGTGACTGGACGCCTGCGTCGATCGAAGCAGGGTTGCGCCTGGTTCTCGACGATACGGAACTCAATCCGAGAAAAGGATGGCAGCCGCTCCGGGTGGCCGTCACCGGGTCGCAAGTCTCACCGCCGCTCTTCGAGTCGATGGCGGCGATTGGAAGAGCGAAGACGATCGCCCGGCTTCAGCGCGCTCTGAAGCGTCTCGAGCGCGAGTAACGACGCCGATTCCGATGCCGCCCGCTGGTGGAGGGTTCTAGGTTCTGAGTTCTAGGCTCTAGCTGGGGGATTCTGGCGGTGCACGCCGAGGCGCGGCTACCCCGACCTCGCTCGGCTTCCTCAGCCCATGTCTTCTTCGCAGATAGCGCGCAGCCGGACGGCCAGCGAGTCGTCTCCCGACAGGCTGGTCCGGTCGAGCGGGCCGCGCCCCCACAACCAGAGATCGAGGTCGGCGGCACCACCCCGAATCACGGCATTTGGGGCAAGCTCGGCGGCGATTGTGACGAACGAGTCGAGATCGTAGGAGTTTCCGGTGACGGGGGAGGTGCCGCTGAACCGGCCGAACCGAACGTTCCATGCCTCAGGTCGGTCGGCACACTCGATCCTGGCAACGTCGGCGCTGGGATGGAAGGCCCCCCAGGGCGGGTATCCGCCCACGTAGACGGTGAGCACTTCGTCGATTCCGTCTGCAGCCAGTTCAGCGTCAATCGGTGAGACGGCTCCGAGTCCTTGCTCCGCATCTACTCGGTGGATCAGCGTTTCGTGGGCCATTCTCCGGTACCAGAACCCGACGGACTGGTCGGGTGGATACCAGGTGAACACTCGCTCGGTCGGGTTTGTCTCGCGCAAGGTCTCGAGAAGTTCATCCAACCCGTTCCGGTACCAGGATACGATGTCCGAAGTCGGCGCACCGGCCGGATCGGGATTCTCGAGGAGTCGGCCACGCACGATTCTCGTTTTGTGGCGATGAACGCTCCCGGTGTGTTCGACTACATCACGAACCGACCAACCGGGGCAGCAGGGAACGTCTGCATCGAGGCCCGTCTGCGCGACTGCTTCGAGCAGTGTGCCGTCGGATTCGAGGTGCATCAGATAGGTCGACCAATCCATTCACGTCAACCTAGCCAAACCGGCCGGCCCGTGTTCTTCGAGCACCGTCCTCCCGCTTGCCACAACCAGCACGTTTTGGAGCGTCCTCGCTTCGCCTAAGATCTAGCCGCATACACCCGGCCCTGTCGTCCAGCGGTCTAGGACGCTGGCCTTTCAAGCCGGTAACGCGGGTTCGAATCCCGTCGGGGCTGCCACGTTGAGACCCCCACCGAGGTGGGGGTCTCAACGCGAGTGCCGGCTGCCCGGGCGATGCGCGGAGGGAAGCTCAGAAGCTCCGTTCGATTTCCGCCGCCAGCGACGAGTTGTGGCTCTTGCGCTGGGCATCCAGGACCGCGATAGCGGTCAAGTTGACGATGTCGCCCACTTCGGCGTCCCGTTGGGCAACGTGCACCGACTTCGACATGCCCGTCAGGATCGGACCGATCACCTGGGCGTCCGCTAGGTGATGGAGCAGTTGGTAGGCGGCGTTGGCTGCAGTCAGATCGGGGAAAACCAGCACGTTGGCGGCACCTCCGAGCTTGTTGAACGGGTGTCGCTGCTCCAGCAGATTTGCCATCACCGCAGTGTCGGCATGCATTTCGCCGTCGAGAGGCAGGTCTGGTGCCTTGTCGTTGCAGATGCGCACTGCGGCGCGGACGCGCTCGGGTTCTTCGCCTCCTGCGCTGCCGAAGTTCGAGTAGCTGATCATTGCCACTCTTGGCGACACGTCGAAGTCGTGAAGCGCCGTAGCGGCCGCCGAAAGCGCGATCTCGGCCAGTTGTTCCGCGGTCGGGCGGATGTTCACCGCGCAGTCGGCGAAGAAATACGGCCGTCCCTTGATCATGACGATGTAGAGCGCGCTCACAATGCTGCGCCCATGCTCCAACGGCAGGACCTGCAGGGCGGGCCGGATCGTGTCCGCGTAGTACGTTGTCAAACCGCCGAGCATTGCGTCGGCGTCGTCCGTTTTGAGCATCATCGATGCAAACAGGTTCGGCTCGAATATCGCCTTCGTGGCGTCGTCGAGTGTCATGCCCTTGCGCTGCCGGGTTTCGAACAGCGCAGTGGCGTACCGTGCCCGGTGATCGTCGGCTTTGAGTGGATCGAGCATCTCGATCCCGTCGAGCGGGATCTCCAGCCCGGCGGCGGTCTGCTCGATGGCGGCGATGTTGCCCAGGATGATTGGTGCAGCGATCCCTTCGTGGCGCACACGCCGGGCGGCGCGGATTGTGCGGGGGTCGGCTCCTTGCGGGTAGACGACTCGCATCGCCCGTTCCTTGGCCTTCACGGTGATCGTGTGCATGAGTCCGTACGTTGACTGGAATTTCGCCCGTAAGTCGTTCGCATATTGGTCCCGGTCGTCGCACGGTGACTGCGCAAGGCCTTCCTCGCAGGCGGTCATGGCGACGGCTGGTGCGACGTACCACAGGACCCGGGGGTCGAAGGGCTTGGGGATGATGTAGTCCGGCCCGAACGTGAGGTGATCGAGCTTGTACGCCTTGAGCACAACTTCGCTGACCGGCTCACGGGCGAGGTCGGCAAGGGCGTGGGCGGCGGCGACTTTCATCTTCTCCGAGACGCCTCTGGCGCGCACGTCGAGGGCACCGCGGAAGATGAAGGGGAAACCGAGTACGTTGTTGACCTGATTCGGGTAGTCGCTGCGCCCCGTTGCGACGATGGCATCCGGGCGAGCTTCCCTGGCATCCTCGTATGAGATCTCCGGATCCGGGTTGGCCAGCGCGAAGATGATCGGCTGTTCGGCCATCGATCGCACCATATCCTGGGTCACGGCGCCTGCGACTGAGACACCCACAAAACAGTCTGCTCCTACGAAGGCCTCGTCCAGCGTTCGCTTGTCGGTGGCCTGAGCGAACTCGAGCTTCTCCTTGGTGAGGCCTCCGTCGCGACCCTCATAGATCACACCGCGCGAGTCGCAGAGGAGGATGTTCTCGTGGCGGACTCCGAGTGACTCGAAGAAGCGAGCACAGGCGATGCCGGCCGCGCCTGCCCCGTTGAAGATGACCTTCGCATCTTCGATGGAGCGTCCGGTCATCTCAATGGCGTTGAGGAACCCCGCCCCGGCGATGATCGCGGTCCCGTGCTGGTCGTCGTGAAAGACCGGGATGTCAAGTCGTTCACGGAGGGTCTGCTCGATGTAGAAGCACTCCGGTGCCTTGATGTCTTCGAGGTTGATTCCGCCGACGGTCGGCTCGAGCATCTCGCAGAAGCGGATGATGTCATCCGGGTCATCGGCGGCGATCTCGAGATCGAAGACGTCGATGTCGGCAAATCGCTTGAAGAGAACCGCCTTGCCTTCCATGACCGGCTTCCCGGCCAGCGGGCCGATATTGCCGAGTCCCAGCACGGCGGAACCGTTGCTGACGACGGCGACCAGATTGCCCTTGTTCGTGTACTCGAACCCCTTGGAGGGATCGGCGTGGATCGCCAGGCACGGCTCGGCAACGCCGGGTGTATAGGCGAGGCTGAGATCAGCCTGCGTTGCCGTCGGTTTGGTGGATCGAATCTCGATCTTTCCCGGCCGGCCCCTGGAGTGGTAGTCGAGTGCTTCGCTGAAACCCTTGCCGTCGCTCATGATCCTCTTTCCTCATTTCGCTGGACTTTGATTCCCCGCCTCTGTGGCGCGTTACTTGTCGTCGATAACCCCCATCGTTCCGCCGACGGCCGCGAACGCCGCCAGACCGAGGTCGAGATCTTCAGGGCTATGGGCGGCCGAGATCATCACCCGGATCCGGGCCTCACCCATCGGGACGGTCGGATAGGCGATCGCCTGAGCAAACACCTCGTGGTCGTCGAAGAGACGCCTGGAGAACTCGCGCGCCGTTTCTTCTTCGCCGAGCATCACGGGCGTGATCGGCGTGGCGGTCGACCCGGTGTCGAACCCGAGGCCGTTCATGGCCTGCCGGAATCGCCCGGCGTTCGCCCACAGCCGGTCGACCAGAGCGGTCGACTCGCCGAGAATGTCGATGGAGGCGATGCATGCCGCAACATCCGGCGGGGTCGCGGCAGACGAAAACAGGAACGGACGGGCACGCTGCCGGAGCCATTTGACGACCGGTTCCGGTCCGGCGACGTAGCCGCCAACTACCCCGAACGCCTTCGACATCGTGCCGACTTCGACTTCCACGCGGCCGTGCAATCCGAAGTGGTCGACGATCCCGCGCCCTCCACGTCCGAGTACGCCTTCGCCGTGCGCGTCGTCGACCATGACCATGGCCTGGTAACGATCGGCAGTCTCGACGATGGCGTCGAGAGGGGCGATGTCACCGTCCATCGAAAAGACTCCATCGGTGATGATGAGGATGTGCCCTGCCCCTTGGCGGCGCGCTTCGGCGAGTTGCGCATCGAGGTGTTCCACGTCTGCATGCCGGTAGATCTTGCGATCGGCTTTCGCCAGGCGGACGCCATCGATAATGGATGCGTGGTTGAACTCGTCGGTCACAATGACGTCACCGCCGCCGACGAGGGCCGGGATTGCACCGGCGTTGGCGACGAAGCCCGACTGGAAGGAGATCGCCGACTCGACTCCCTTGAACTCGGCCAACTTCCGTTCGAGTTCGTCGTGGATCGTCATCGTTCCGGCGATCGTTCGAACCGCTCCGGGGCCGATGCCGTAACGATCGAGAGCAGTCTTGGCGGCTGAGATGAGGCGAGGGTCATTGGCCAGGCCCAGGTAGTTGTTCGAGCAGAAGTTCAGAACGTTGCGCCCGTCGACGGTTATCCGGGCCCCCTGGGGTCCATCGACGTGGCGAATCTGGTTTTCGAGGCCGGACGTGGCCAACTCCGCCAACTGTTCGCGCAGGTACTCGACTTTGTCCATCGTCACTCCAGCTGTCCGTCGGCGTCTGCCGGATCGGGGAACATGATGACCTTTCCACACTCGCCTGAGGCCATGGTCTCGAATGCTCGCTCGAAGTCATCGAGGGCGTAGCGGTGGGTGACGACCGGCGTGAGGTCGACGGCGCCGGAGCGAAGCAATCCTCGCATCTGGTACCAATCGACCCAGAGCCGGCGGCCAACGATCCCGTGCACGCTGGCACCCTTGAAGATGATGTGGTCGTCGAGGTTGAAGTCCAGGGCTCCCGAGGTCAGGCCGAGGAGGGCGGCCTCGCCGCCGGGTTTGAGAGTGGAGAACCCCTGGTCGATCGCCGACGGTGCACCGGACATCTCGAGTAGAACGTCGATCCCCTCTCCCTCAGTGACGTCCATGATGGTTCCGACCACATCGTCTGAGATCGGATTGACGGTGATGTCGGCGCCCATCTGCTTGGCCATGTCGAGCCGAAACTGGCTCACATCGCTGGCGATGATGAGGCGTGCCCCTAGCGCTCGCGCCACCGCGATAGCCATGACCCCGACCGGCCCGCATCCGGTGACGAGGACCTTGCGGCCCGAGACGAGAGGGACGGAGGCCGTATGCACCGCGTTGCCGAAATTCTCCTGCAGGGATGCGATCGAATATGGCATGTCGGGCGGATCCGGCCAGGCATTCATGGCAGGGACCGCGACGTATTCGGCATAGACGCCGTCCTGGCCGACGCCGAGGATCCTGGTGTTCTCGCAGAGGTGGCCTTTGCCGGTCCGGCAGAAGGCACACCGGTTGCATACGATGTGCGACTCAACGGAGACCAGTTGCCCCACCTCCGGTCCGTCGGCTCTTGGACCTTTGTCGACTACCACACCGCACATCTCGTGACCGACCACGAGCGGGGGAGTGACGTGCGACTGTGCCCATGGATCCCAGTTCCGGATGTGGAGGTCGGTGCCGCAGATCGAGGTGGCCTTGACTTGGAGAAGTATCTCATCGGGACCCACCGCGGGCACCGGTACGTCGATCATTTCGAGTCCGGGGCTGGATGATGTCTTGACGACGGCTCGCATCATTTCTCAGGCTAACTGACCGGCAGAGGCTCGATGCCGTCGCGTGGTGCCGACTGTGGAAGAATGCCGTTCATGAGTGTTGAAACGGTCTCAATCTTCTTCGCGTTGCTGACACTGGCTGCGCTGGCGGGCGTCGTCGGCGTCGTGGCCGTCATGGCGGCGGCGAGGTGGTCGCCCGCCATCGCCCGGTTCAGGGACGCAGCGGTCGACCTGGTAGCTCCCACTGCCTTGTGGCTTGGGTCGTTCATTGCGGCGGTTTCCATGGTGGGGAGCCTCTACTACTCCGAAGTGGCGGAGTTCGCCGCATGTGATCTCTGCTGGTATCAGCGGATCGCGATGTACCCGCTGGCGATCATCCTCGCCATCGCCGCATATCGCAAGGACTTGGGAATCCGGTTGTATTCCTATCCACTCGTCGTGATCGGTGCCGCGCTGGCCGCCTACCAGTACGTGCTTCAGCTGAATCCGAGCCTCGAATCAGGCTTCTGCGGGGTCGATGCCTCGTGTACCGAGCGTTACATCTGGCAGTTCGGTTTCATCTCGTTTCCGTTCATGTCGCTCGTCGGATTCGCGATGATCTTCACGCTGCTCTACATGGCCGGATGGGCGAACAGAAATCGAGGAAGCAGCGGGGACCAGGAGTCTTAGGTAAGCCAGAAGTTCTAGGTAATAGGTTCTGGGTTTTACCGTCGAGGAATCTGATCTGTCGGGAACTCAGAACCTACGACCTAAACCTAGGACCTCTTGTTTTCACCCTTGCTCTCGCAGGGCCAGGATGGCGGTCTCGATGTCGGGGCCGGTCAGCGATCCGACGTGGCGGGTGACAACGGTGCCCGATCCGTCCACGAGCACCGAGAACGGGAAGTAGGTGAGCCCGTAACTCCGCATGGCCGAGCCCGACTCGTCGTCGACGAGCACCGGTATGGGCCAATCGGCGAGCCAGGCGCTCGGTGGGTATTCGGATTCTCCCGGTCGTGCGCTCCCGGAGATGCTGACGATGTCGACATCGGTCGGAAGTTCATTGGCGGACCAGTAGGTGGTCAAGTCCGAGACCTCGGACTGGCAGTGCGGTCACCAATGGCTCAGGAACAGGATGATCTTGGGCCGGCCATCGTTCTTGATCTCGACCGGTGTTCCATCGAACGACTGGCCGCTCAGTTCGGGCATCGGGGATCCGAGTGCGACGTCCGTTCCTTGCTCCGGCATCGCAGGCAATGGGTTGCCGGTGATGGTTACCGGGCGGGTCTCGCTGATGGCAACCCCAGCGCTTCCGTCTGCGGTTGGTGTGCCGGCCACAGGATCCGGGTCGTTGCCGCCGGAAATGAAGATGGCGGTCACCCCGGCGAGTATTACTAGCGCGGCCGCTACGCCGAAGATCAGGACGGTGCGTGTCTTGGAGGTGTTCTGGTCTGTCATGTTCCCCTAATGTGTTGCGGACGATTGTACGGTCGATCTCCGCGAAACGAGGAAGCGATGGCGAAGTACAAGTCCCGGAAGCGAAAGCAAAGCATGGCGCCGCTGTTTTGGGGAGTTGGCGGGGCGATTGTGGTGCTGGCCGTGGTGGCCACTCTGCTGAGCACCGACGAGGGCACGGTGTACGGGGATGTCACCGTCCGCGGCGCCGGACTTCCGACTTTCGACGCAACTGTCGTCGATGGGGCGGTCGGGCTCGCTTTGCCCGAGATCGAGGGAGTTGACTTCGAAGGTGATCCGGTCGTCATCACCAACGATGGCCGACCCAAGCTCCTGCTCAACCTGGCGCATTGGTGACAGTTCTGCCGGTCCGAGGTCTCGGGCCTTCAGGAGTACTTCGATGCCAACGGCCTTCCAGCGGACGTGGACATCTACGCCATCTCGACCCGTGTGGAAGCGTCACGGGAGAACTACCCGCCGGCGGCCTGGTTCGCACGGGAAGGGTGGTCGGCGCCGGTCATTCTGGATGACAGAACAGGCTCGATCGATCAGGCGCTCGGGATCCCCAGCGTTCCCGCCTGGGTCGTTGTCGGGGCGGACAACACGGTGATACTGCGATCGTCCGGGGTGAAGTCGAACGAGGAATTCGAGCAACTCGTCGCGCTCGCTGCCGGTCGCTGAACCCAACTGTGGGAATCCCGCTGTGGTGCGGTATGATGCCGTCCGCCCGTCGGGCAAACGCGCCCATTCGGGGGTGGTGTAATCGGTAACACAGCAGGTTCTGGTCCTGTCATTGAGGGTTCGAGTCCTTCCCCCCGAGCGAGCCCTGTGAAGGGCGACAACGGCCCCGTCGTCTAGAGGCCTAGGACGCCGGCCTCTCAAGCCGGTAACGCCAGTTCGAATCTGGTCGGGGCTACCACGCGAAACCCCTGCTCAGCGGGGGTTTCTGCGCGTCTGAAGGTCGGTCGGCTGGGTCGCTTGCGTTGTCGTGATATCGCGATATCATGAGGCATGACTAAGCAGACCACCGTCCGACTTCCCGAAGACCTCGCCGACGATGCCGAAGCCGTGGCCCGGGTCAAAGGCACCAGCGTCAACGCCCTGATCGTCGACGCCCTCAGAGCTGAGATTGAACGGGTCCGCCAAGACGACGATTTCACCAGCCGCGCCAAGCGACTCCTCGAACGCGACCGAGAACTGTTGGAACGCCTCGCCCAGTGACCCGTGAGGAGAAGGTGCGGCGCAGGGCATCGATTCGACAGGGGGACCGACCGCTCGTCGAAACCCGGTGCCAGGTCCATCTGAACAACCTGGGTCGCTATCGGTTTCTCTTGCGAGACGTCATCTCTCAGGTTGCACCACTCCCGGCGGCCCGGTCTGGGACCCCCGGCTTCGTCGGAGGAGCACAGTGGACACGGTTGCGACCCAGAGCCAGAACAAGGCGTAGGGCAGCAGCCAGATCTCGCTGGTCCACGCGGCCCGGCTCAATGCCAGTCCCAAGCCGCTGAAGATCGCCCACCATCCCAGCCATCGGGGCACGATGCTCGTGGAGGCGATTACCCATCCGGCGCAGACGGCGAAGCTGCCAAGGGCCACCCAGCCGTTGGCGAATGACAGGTTCCCCTGGTCGAAGGCGTATCGGGCGATCTGCGGGTCGAGGTCGTCGACCCGGAAGGAGGCCGCCTCCCAGTTGGCCGCCAGAGCCAGAGCAACGAGCAGCAGCCCGGAGGCTGCGGCGATGGCGGATCGCCAGGGTGGCTCACCCTCGGCGGCTCGCAGCAGGACAGACAATCCCATGATGAACCACAGGAAGGCGATCAGTCCGGCGGTCATGAAGAAGGAGCCGAAATCTGCCTGTGGCGAGTGGATCGATTGGAAGAAGCGCGTGATGTCGGCGCTGGGGGCATCGAAGCCCGGTTCTAGACCCGAACGGGCAATCCCCGGGACGAAGATGAGGACCATGGTGGCCAGCCCGGCGATGCCAGTGGCTCGACTGAGCCGGCGCCACCCGGCATCAGCAGATGGTCGCCGGACATGGGTGTCGCCGAGGGTCATGGTCGCCCTTCGCTGTGGTAGAGCACCCATCCGAGCAGCGCGAACAGCAGCATCCAGCCGGTGATGGCGAGCCGGGCGGCGACGAACGGGCCGGATAGGGCGGGGGTCATCGGGACAAAGACGTAGACGCCGAGAGCGAGCGGCAGGAACCGTCGCCAGCCGGACCAATTCTTGTGGCGGAGCACTGAGATCCCGACCGTCACCAGACCGACGCCCACCAGCGCGCTGGAGATCCCGTATCCGACCTCGAGAAGCGTAATCAGCGTTGACGGGGCCGACGTGTCGGCTGCCAGGATTGCTGCCAACTCGGTCAGGGTTAGCAGAGTGATGCCTGCCACGGCAGCGATGTGACCGAGGCGGGCGAATCTGCTCGGCCCGGCTGTACCTGTGACCCAGAGCCCGAGTAGGCCCAGGATCAGGCCGACATGCTGCACGACAAACCAGGTTTGGATGAGCGCAAACTGGGAGCCGTCCAGGGGGTAGCTGAACTGTTCGGGGCCCACGGCGGGTGTTACGAATGCCAGGTATATGCCGCTGACAGCGCCGAGTAGCCCGGCCCACATACACAACCTGCCGGCCCAGGGTAAGACGCCCTGCGGGTAGCGCCGGGCTTCGAGTTCAACGGACATCGTGCTGCCAGTTTCGGTCGCTTGTTGGTCAGTCATCGAGTCCACGCTTTCTTAGTAAGACACTAGAGTAAAACTTTAGTGTCGTGTGTGATGTATGTTGGACCCCGACATGACAAAAGTCAAGGGCGGATCCAGACGTGACAAAGCCCAGGCGACGCGTCGTAAGATCATCGGCGCCGCTCACGATGAGTTCATCGAGAATGGATTCAGCGGGTCGACCATCGCCTCGATCGCCGCGAAGGCCGGCGTAGCCGCTCAGACCGTCTATTTCGTGTTCCACACCAAGGCCGAACTGATGAGCGCGGTCATCGACACGGCAGTCATGGGCGAGGAGGCGGCCATTCCCCAGGAGACCGAGTGGTGGAAGGCCATGGAGAAAGAGCCCGACGCTGCGCAATCGTTGAAGATCTTCATTCGTGGCGCGGCGCCGCTGTTCGCTCGTGCTAGTGCCATCTCCGAGATCCTCCGGGCTGCCGCCAGGACAGATGACGAGGTGCATCGCACCTACGTGTTCCATGAGAATCTCCGGCGCTCCGGTTTCCGTCAGGTGGTGGAGACATTGGCCGCTAAGGAGCCGCTCCGGAGCGGACTCACCATCGACACCGCCACCGACGTGCTCATGACCATCTTCGGCGACACCACCTACCAGCTCATGACCGAAAACTACGGCTGGAGTCACAATCATCTGGTCGACTGGCTCTGCCAGGCACTACCCGAGCTCCTCCTCGAGATACCTCGACCCTGACCACCCGCCGATGTTCATCTTGGGCGACGCCTGGGACACACGTGGGCCACAACAGACGAAGAACGAGCAAAACGACGAAAGACAAGATTCGCACGAATTGCCAGGTCACAGCTGGTTTCCGGACGTATGGCCAGGTCAGCGTCCTAGGCCCCGGCCCCAATGAACCGGCCGCTCAAGCCGGTAACGCCAGCTTGAATCTGGTCGGGGCTACCACGCGAAACCCCTGCTCAGTGGGGGTTTCCGCGCGTCTGGAGGTCGGTTGGTGGGGTGGCTTGGGCCACGCCTAGGCCATGAACGGTTTGGGCGATGGCGTCGAGACGGTCGGCGGTTTGGCTGTCGAGGCCGTCCAGGAGGTGCCGGTTGCCGTTTGCTACCTGGAAAGGATCAAACGAGATCTCGGCGACTCGTCGCCGAGGAGCCACCGGTGTTGAGCAGCTAGATCGGTATCTGGAGTTCGTTGCGGCAAGAGCTCGACCGAACACGATTTTGGCGACGGGCCATGACTTGAAAGTGTTCTTCTCGCTGGTCTCGAAAGAGCCGGTTTTGTGACCTCAGGCCCTGTTCAGCCTGCTTCCCCGGCGCGATTGTGGAGTCGAGAGGGGAACAAGGGGGTGGTCGCCGCAGCGAGCCCTGAGTAGTGAAGTCAGTGTTCATCGATTGATATATGGGAGGTGAGTTCAATGGCGAAGCTGTCGCGATGCATCGAGATCGAAGCCCCGGTGGAGAAGGTATTCGACTTCGCCACGGATATCGGGAAGTTCTGGACCTCGTGGCCTGAAGAGATCGCAGTGAGGGACGTCGAGCTGAAGCCTGACGGCGTCGGCACCTCTGCTCGGTTGTTCACACACTTCCTCGCCATCCACATGGAAGGGACGATGGAATATACCGAGTTCGTCCCCAATGAGCGCATAGTTGCCAAGACCCACTTCGTCGGGGAGAGCCCCACGTGGGTGTTCACGTTCGAACCCACCGACGGCGGCACGAAGATGACTGCCGAGGGCGAGTGGCACGTGAAGGTTCCCGCCGTGGGCAAGCGCCTCGAAGGGATGATGGTCAAGGGGCACGAGGAGGGACTCGAGAGCCTGCTGGCTACCGTGAAGTCCAGGGTGGAGGCCGAGGTCACTGCGACTGTATGACGAAACGATGGCGGCCGAGACCACGCGGACTGCCGGTGGGTGTGCGCCGTTAATCGTCTGACTCGATGCCGGGCAACCATCGGTGACGCACAGGCCGATCAGGCACGCCGGCCTGATTGCGCCGGATTCCCCCGTCGATCTTCGGCGGGGGATGCGTCGGAGGAGCCTGTGTTGTCACGGCAGGTGTTCCCGAGTCTCAGATTGACTGGGCCGTGTCGAGCTGACCTGGCGGCCACTTCGCCGGGGATGAGGTCCGACAGGGAAACGAACTCGACACTGCCACCACAGATCCAGAGCGACGGTTCACGGACTTTGACCCGCCAATCAGGCAAGCATCCAGGTCAACGGATCTGGGACGAGAATCAAGTGGACCCGCGTGGAGGTGGCTGTGATGAGACTCCCGAAGCCGATCGAAGGGGTTTTCCCCAACAGGATGGCCTACGCCCGGTGGGGTGATGGCCCCAAGACCCTGCTGGTCGTCCCGGGTGGACCCGGCAACGACCCACCTACCGGGAGAAGGGTCAGGATGATGGGCCGGTCGCTCCGGCCCCTGGTCGAAAACGGCTACAGCCTGTGGATGGTCGCCCGCCGCCGAGGCATGCCCCAGGGTCACACGATTGAGGACATGGCCGCCGACTACGCCGACCTGATCGCCACCGAGTTCGGCGGCAAGGTGAACCTCTACGTCGGCCTCTCCTACGGCGCAGCCGTCGGTGTATACCTTGCTGCCAACCATCCCGACCGGTTCGACCACATCGTTCTGGTCGGCATGGCCTACACCGCCGACGAGCGGGGCCTCCACCTTGACTACGACTACGCCACCGCCCTCAGCCAAGGGCACAGGATCAAGGCGGGACGACTGATGGCAGGGGCAATGCTGTCGGACTCGTGGCTGCGGTGGACCGCCCCCGCCCTCGGCACCCTCATGGGGATGATCTTCCGCCCGGACCACGACCAGTTCGCATCCGATGTCATGGTCGAGGCGGACGCCGAGATGGCGCTCGACTCCCGCCCCGTCCTGCCCCGAATCCGGGTGCCGGTGCTGCTCATCGGTGGTGACAAGGACTTCTACATCCCGGTCGCGCTCTACGACGAGACTGCCCGTCTCATCCCCGACTGCACACTCAAGATCTACGAGGGGGAAAGCCATGTCGGGGCCATCCGGAGCCGCCGACTCGCCCCCGATGTCCTCGACTTCATCAAGAGAAAGCCTGCCGTCGCCACCTGACACCAAGCCCCCTAACAGCCACACCACCCCTTCGTTCCGTGCTCGGCACATGGAGACAGTGGTCGACCGACTCCGCACGTGGGACGATCCGGCGGTCCGGTATCAGGCTCGGCTCGTGTTGGACGGGGCCGACCCGGACGCTGTCGACATGCGCACCCTGGCCGAAGAAGTGCGCACCAGTCCAGACTGCACTGCCGTAATCGACGGCAGTTTCGTTGACCCCCGCCATGCCTATCGGAAATGGCAAGGCGCTCACTGGGCTCTCGTGCAACTGGCCGAACGGGGGCATCCCGGTGGAGACCTCCGCCTCGAACAGGTCCAGGAGGTCGTGTTCGCATGGATCCTCTCGCCGGCATTTCTGAAACCGAACTGGACCAGGCATATCGAGGGGCAGCCCGAGCGGGTGAGACGCTGTGCCTCGATGGAGGGCAACGTTCTCTGGGCCAGTTTCCAACTGGGCCTGATCGACGAGCGACTGCAGGCTCTGGCGGATCGGCTCGCCAGACTGCAGTGGCCCGATGGAGGTTGGAATTGTGATGTGCGTCCTCGAGCGCGCCACTCATCCTTCGTCGAGACCGTGCTGGGCCTGCGGGGGCTGGCGGCTTGGGTGCAGGCGACAGGCGACAAGACCGCCGCCCAGACGCTCGAACGCGGTGTCGAGCTTCTGTTGGAACACCACCTGCTCTTCCACCGCAGTGGCGCCCCAATCGTGCCCACTTGGGGACCCCGACCCGACAAGATTGGATTCCCCATCCGTTTCTTCGACGTTCTTCTTGTCCTGGAGCTTATGGCCGACATGGGCTGCCCCGACGACCCGCGCTGCAATCGCGCCCTCGACCTGCTCCTTTCCAAGCGCACTGCGGACGGTGGGTTCCCGATGGAGGTGAGACGGGCCCGGACCGCAACCGAGATCTGCAGCAATTGCACCTTCGCCCAATGGGGGCCTGGTGGGAAGACCCGCACAAACCCCTGGGTTACGATCCGCGCCCTTCGTGTGCTCCGAGCCGCCGGCCGCCAACATTAGCGAATTCGAGTGGTAGCTCCGAGTGGAGTGGCAATCGGGTCCTTTTCCTCTGGTTGGCGCAAGCGCCGGAGGTGATGATGGATGAGTTGTGAGCCGCATCGAGTCCACCCGCCGCGAGGATCTGGCCGCCGTCTGCCCGCACTGCGAGGCCGAACTCACCGAGATCTTCGTCAAGAAGCCCAGGGGACCATTCGGGATCGGACAGGGATACCTGTTCTTCTGCCCCTCGTGTCGTAAGGTGCTGGGCGCCGGCGTGCAGTGGTACCCCTTCCCCGCCCGGTGACTCATGAGTGCCGGTCGTTCGGAGTGACTGGCGTACCGCTCTCGGGTAAACCACGAAGGAACGGCCAATGCGGAACCGGCCAACGGTCCATGTGGCCTCAGGTCCGCTAACCAACATTCACTGAGATCACCAGGTCTGAGCGATAACGCGTGGCTCGGTGCAAAACCAACGTCCGTCACCCGGCGAATCGGACGCCTCAGCGATGAGCGAATGCGATAGATACGCAGTGCGCTCCACGTTGCTGTGAACTGCTTGCCCTGAGGCAGGCCGGCGGCGCTCCGAAGGCCGGCTGCGGCGATGGCATACAGCGACGAAACGACGTACCCGAGGATGAGGCCGATGCCCAAACCGCCGAACGCGTCGATGACGAACTGTCCGATCGCCGAGCCGAGCGAGAAGCTGGCGCCGGGTCCGGCCGCCGCCAGGGCGAGGATGAACACCACGAAGGCGACTCCGTCGTTGAATAGGCTCTCTCCCTCGACGAGAATCGTCAGTCGCTTCGAGACCCCGATTGAACGGAAGAAAGCGATCACGGCCACCGGGTCCGTCGCCGAGATCAGTGCCCCGAATGCCACGGCCGCCGCCCAGGGCACGCCATCCACGAAACTCGCGATCAATCCCCCCACCACGAACGCCCCGAGCAACGTGCCGATGAGGGCGAACACGAGGACGGGCGCCAGGTCACGCCGCAGTCGAGCCCACGAGATGTGGAGGGTCGCTTCGAACAACAGCGGCGGTACCAGAACGGCCAGGATCAGATCGGCGCTCACATCAATCTGAATGATGTCGGACGGTAGGAACGCCAGACCCAGTCCGACCACTACCAGTGCAACGGTGTAAGGGAGGCGGATTCGCCGAACGGCAACGGCAACCACGGCGGCAACGGCCAGCAGAAGTACGATGCTGACCTCCGAGTTGAGGAGCCCGGCCTCTTGGGCGGCGACAAGCGGAGGCTGGTTCATGGCCTACCAGCGTACTTGGGGTCAATACGAGGAGCCACGGTTCGGGCAATCGCCGGCGTCCAGCCGGGCCAATCGCCATTCATCTGGGGTTCTCTCCTCGTGGATTGCGGTCGTTCGTGTTATGGCACTGACGTTCTATGTGGTGCGTGTCTGGAAGTTCTCCAACAGGTGACAACTGATGGTTTGTGTCAACGGTCGGTGCCGAAGACCAGTTGCTCAGGCGACCGGATTCCAGACGTATCGGCCCGCGCATATTGCCTGGGACGGGTGAGGGTTGAGCCGTCCGTCCCTACGTCTTCCCGTATACGGGGATCATGGCGCCGGATATGACCTCGGAAGCAGGCGAAACAAGGAATTCGATCACGGCTGCGATCTCGTCGGGGGTCGGCCAATCGACGTAGTCGGCGAACGGCAGCATCTCCCGCGTCGTCGGCGTGTCAATCACCGAGGGCATTACGGCATTCACGGTGATGTCGGTGTCGTCCAGTTCGCCGGCCGCCGAACGTGCCAGCGCCACTACGCCGGCCTTGGCCACGTTGAATGCAGCCTGGCCTGCGGGTGTGTCCTGGGCGGCTCTGCTCCCGATGAACACGATGCGCCCCGCCTGGGACTTGCGGAGGTGGGGGATGGCAGCCCGCAAGGTGATGAACGCAGAGCTGAGATTGAGGTCGAGCATCCGCTCCCAACGCACATCAGATGTCTCTTCGATGTCACGTCCGCCCGCCCAGCCACCGACCAGGCAGCACACGATGTCGATCACACCGAATCGCTCCTCGATTTCTTCGAGAAACGCCGCCATTTCTTCGGGATTCGACGCGTCGACGCGTCGCAACAGCAGTTGGGCTTCGTCGAGGTCTAGGTTCATCTCAAACGTGGCCGACTCCTCCGGGCGGACGTAGGTGACGGCGAGTCGGTGACCCGTCGCCGCCAGGCGCTTGGCGAGAGCAGTCCCCAGGCTCCCGGTTCCCCCCGTGAGCACAGCTACGCGCTGATCTGACATCAGAACCTCCTTCCCGGCAAGCTTAGGCGGTCCCTGCTACATTCCAATGGGTCATCACCGTGTTCAGGAGGAAACGTGGCCGCTATCAAGATGGAGTCGGTTGGGAAGGTCTATCCGGGCGGGATGCGGGCTATTCACGATGTCGATCTGGAGATCGGCGACGGCGAGTTCGTTGTACTGGTGGGTCCCTCAGGTTGTGGGAAGTCAACGCTGTTGCGGATGGTGGCCGGCCTCGAGGAAATAACCGAGGGCGTGATCACGATTGGTGATCAGGTTGTAAATGATGTGCCACCGAAGGATCGCAATATTGCGATGGTGTTCCAGAACTACGCCTTGTATCCGCACATGAGTGTGTTCGACAACATGGCATTTGGCCTCAAGCTGCGCAAGATGCCCAAGGATGAGATCGATCGCCGGGTGGGAGAGGCGGCCCGGGTGTTGGAGATCACCGAATTCTTGGACCGCAAGCCGAAGGCGCTGTCTGGTGGTCAGCGGCAACGGGTGGCGATGGGTCGGGCCATTGTGCGCGAGCCGGCCGCCTTTCTGATGGATGAGCCTCTCTCCAATCTCGACGCGAAACTGCGCGTGCAGATGCGTTCAGAGCTGGGGATTCTCCACTCCCGGTTGAAGACGACGACGTTGTATGTGACCCATGATCAGGTCGAGGCGATGACGATGGGGGACCGGGTCGCGGTACTCAAAGCGATTTCGGGCAAAGAGATACCGAATCTGATGCAGGTTGATACCCCTCGCAACCTATATGACCACCCGGACAACCTGTTTGTGGCGGGTTTCATCGGCTCGCCTGCGATGAATTTCGTTTCCGGGACGGTGGCCCCCGAAGGTGACTCGACCTATGTAACGTGGGCCGATGTCCGGCTGCGGGTCGACCCAACAACCTTGAAGAGTCGGCCCGGTTTGGCCGACTATGCCGGCAAGGAAATCGTGGTTGGTTTGCGCCCGGAGGCATTCGAGGTGAAGGAAGCGCTCACCAGCGGTTTTGATGATCAGCGGGTGATGCAGATCCATGTGGATCTGGTTGAGCAGTTGGGATCGGAGGCGTATCTTCACTTCGTGCAAGAGATCCCCCCGGTGATCACACCTGACATCCAGGAATTGTTGGCGGATCAGGGTTCGGATGCTTCCGTGCTCGGGAACTCCACCAGCTTCACAGCCCGGGTCAACCCCGACTTCGCCCCGAAGGCGGGTGACCAGGTCGACCTCGTTGTTGAGACGTCCAAGCTCCACTTCTTTGACAAGGACACCGGCGCCGCCATTTGGTGACGGCTACGGCGACAGCACCTTGAAGGATTCGGCCGCGGCGAGTCCCACCGGTTCGCCCTGGGTGTGCGCCCAGGCGGCAATGCGCTTGGTGAATCCCTCTCGTCTGTCTGCATCGTCGTGAGCGCCGCCCATCGTCGTTGTCCCCTGGGATGAATGCGCCATGAGCGCATCGATCTTGATGCTGAACGTGTCGGATATGTCGACCCAGTGGTCGGCTTCGTCTGCACTCCAGAGATAGATCCACGATGGTCGATGCTTTTCGAGCCCTCCGACCAACTGGCGAGGGAAGAAGAGGTGGTCGCGGGCTGCGACCACACCGTCGACGGCGGCCAGGCCCGTGACGCGATGGTCGGGGTGCAGCTGATACCGCTGCCAGGGGTCGTGGGTGAGAACCACGTCGGGTCGAACCATTCTGATCCAAAGACAGATCTCCTCGCGTAGTGCCTGCGAGTACTCGAGCTCACCGTCGATATGGCCAAGCATGATCGGAGCCCCCGCCCCCAGGATGGCAGCCGCCGCCTGTTGCTCGGCTCGTCTCTGGGCGATCAGAGCCTGCCGGCCTATCTCCGGGTCCCATGCTCCCTTTGAGCCATCGGTAACGACCAACATGCTGATCTCACATCCGGCCTTTGCCCATCCTGCGAGTGTCCCGCCTGCACCGAACTCAGCATCGTCGGGGTGGGCTCCGATCGTAAGGGCCCGCCTCGGGACACCGGTGGGATGGTCTTTGTCCCGCGCTTCTGAGTAGATGCCGTCTTGCATAGCCCGCCAGACTACCGGCTGTGCATTCCCGCAAGCCATGAACCGAGTGGGTGCCGGATCGCTGCCTGATGATCCGTTGGATCGTCGAGGTCGAGAAGGAACCCGAGTCGAGTCAAAATCCGGACGGGGAGATGTCTGGTGGCGGCGAGATGGCGGTGGAACGATCCCGGTCCGTATGAGAACGCGAAGTCGCTTTCGATCCCACCGATCACACTCGTGCCACCGTTATGTGAAGGCGCCAGCACGAAATCGCCGTCAAGCGCGGCAGTCCAGGCAATGCGGATATCTGAGACCGTCACGAGAGGAAGATCCGCATGAATGATCATCCACGTCCCAGCTCGTGCGGTCGAGACAACCTCCCGGGCTGCTCCGTCGAGGCCGGACCGCCTGCCGATCGGTTCCGCAATGACGGATGCTCCGAGTCGGCCCGCCCACTCCATCACCTCCTCATCGGCGGTTACGACGGATGCTTTCCCGAGTGCATCGAGGATGGCGGTAACGGTGCGGGTAGCGGTAGCCAGCCCGAGCGCAGCTCGCTGCGCACCGTTAAAGGATGAGGCCAGGCGCGCTTTGGCGAGTCCGAACGGTTTGACAGGAACGGCGATGATGTCCATCGTGGCTGAAGGCTAGATGGGTAGGGCCGTCAAACCCGGCGCGGCCCTCGCTTCAGCCGTGGGTCGGGAGTGTGTTCCGCCGTCGGGTCACATCTGCCGAGGGACTTTCACGGCTACTTCCGGTGTTAGAGAAAGTCGAATCAACGAGAGGAGAACTGTGGCGCGCGCTGTGTGGGGTGGGGTAACCCTGGCCGAGAGCGATGAAACGATCGTGGTTGAAGGAAATCGCTATTTCCCTCCTGCGGCCGTCAACACGGAGTACCTCCGCGACTCGAACCAACATACGACATGTCCGTGGAAGGGCAAAGCGAGCTACTACGACGTTGTCGTGGGTGACGACATCAATCATGGAGCAGCTTGGTACTACCCGGATCCGAAATCGGCCGCCGCCCAAATCAGCCGGTATGTGGCGTTCTGGAAAGGCATCCAGATCGAGGGCTGATCGTCCGGCGGCGATCAATTCCTCGACGCGCTTCATCCTCGAGTCCCCCACCGGTTGCCTCGGTCGAGTTTTTTCTGGGGGTTGGTCGGACCTACGCTTGGACGCAACCAAGGAGTGCCATGACCACGAACGGGGACCCGGTGGGGATTCCTTCAGGCCGTCAAACCAAGATCATCGCCACACTCGGGCCGGCTGTTGAATCGGCCGCCGCCGTGTCTGCGCTGGTTGGGGCCGGCATGGATGTGGCGCGACTCAATTTCTCCCACGGTGATCATGACGGCCACCGACGTTTTGCGGACTGGGTGCGAGCGGCAGCGCTGGAGCATGGCCGCCCGGTGGCGATACTCCAGGACATTCAGGGTCCGAAACTGCGGGTTGGGCGATTCCCGGGGGGTGCGGTCGAGCTGCCGACCGGAGCCGAGGTTCTGCTGGTGCTGGGCGACGGTCGCGCTGCCCCCGGCACGATCGCTATCGACTACCCGTATCTCCTCGACGACGTTGAACCAGGGGAACCGGTCCTGCTCGCAGATGGCCTCATCAGGCTCGAGGTGCTCAAACGATTGCCGGATGGTCTGCTGTCGCGGGTGATCGAGGGCGGCGTTCTGGGCGATCACAAAGGGGTGGCCTTTCCGGACACCAGCCTTCAGGTCCCGGCGGTGACGGATAAAGATCGGACCGATCTGGCGTTCGGACGCGAACTCGGGGTCGACTACGTGGCAGCTTCGTTTGTTCGGTCTGCCGACGACATCGGCCGGGTCGTCGAACTCATCGAACCCGGGACTCCGGTTATCGCCAAAATCGAACTGGCCGCGGCTCTCGCCAATCTCGATGAGATCCTGGTCGCAGCACAGGGAGCACTCGTGGCACGAGGCGATCTCGGAGTCCAACTCCCGTTGCAGCGAGTCCCTCTTATCCAACAGGACATATTGCGTCGCGCCAACAGGTCCGGAATCATTTCGATAACGGCGACTGAGATGCTCGAGTCGATGACCGAGTCGCCTCGACCGACGAGGGCGGAAGTCACCGACGTCGCCTCAGCGATCATCGGTGGAACGGACGCAGTGATGCTGTCGGCGGAGACAGCCGTTGGTCGCTATCCGGTGCGCGCCGTCGAGATGATGGATGCGATCTGCCGGGAGGTCGAATCCGGGCTGCGGGAATCGGAGGGCGTGATTGACATCGCCTTCTTGGAGAGCAGGCCGAATTTCGCCAGTGCAACTGCCAAGGCAGCGGTCGATACCGCGGCCAACCTCAAACTGAAGACGATCGCCGCCTTCACGGAGTCCGGCAACACTGCGCTGCTGCTCAGCAAATACCGTCCGCATGGAAGGATCATCGCCTTCTCGCCTGAAGAGGTGACCCGCCGGCGAATGGCCTTGATGTGGGGCGTGACCCCGATCGCCGCCGAACGCAGGGATTCCACGGATCTCATGATCGCTCTGGCCGAGAAGTACCTGGAGCGATCGGGAGTGTGCGAAGAAGGGGAGGGCGTTGTCGTTGTTGCCGGCATCCCTCCGAATCAACAGGCGTCGACGAACCTCATGAAGTTGCATGTCGTGGGTGACCGACGAAGGCGCCGTCGGTAGGAGCGCTAGAGTCCCACCGACCGAGGAGGGTTCGTTGGGCCAGAAGATCGAGATCGCGAGTTCCGTGACCATCGGCGACGTCGCCGTGTTCGACACGGATCGCAGCCTGAGCGGCCAGGACGGGGAGCGCTACCGCTCCGACGTGGAAGCCGAAACTCGCTCAACAGTTCCGGCCGGCCTCGCTCGTCGCTTGTTCTCTGCCGATGAAGCCGTGCGGAGCGTGTACGTGACGTCGAACATCGTGACCATCGAGCGAGACGGCGGCTGGGATGACGCAACCCTCGAGCAGGCCGGGGCGCTGATCAGCAACCTCTTCCTCTTTTACTGAGAGGCCCGGTGGGTCCGGGACCGGCGAGTTACCCGGTCCGCTACCCACCCACCGTCGTGCTGGTCGTCGGCATGGTCGTGGTAGTCGGGGGTGCAAGTGTGGTCGTCGTCTCCGGCACCGGACAGTCCTCGCCGGTGTGGCCGGGGTCACCGGGCGGGATCATGCACGAATGCACCTGAATCTCCCACGGTTGGGCTTTGTACCGCACGACCCAGTTTTCCTCCCGGACCGTTCCGTCGCGTTCGGTGATGGTCCGGGTCACGGTGACCGACCAACCGGACCGTCCCTCAACGTTGACCTTCTGCTTGCCGGGTTCCAGTGCGTCGTTGGCGATGTAGTCGGTCGTGGGTTCGGTGAAGTTGTAGCGGTCGGAGACCTCGCCTTCGACGGAGCGGCCGCCGTTGTCCCCGAAGAACTTCACCGTGATGCTGGTGTCGTCGTACTCGGTCTTGATCAGCACAGCGGCTTCGGTGTCGTTGCGGAACTCCAGATTGGGAAGCGGCCACGAGATGGTGGCCTCGATACCTTCGGGGTAACGCGAGAAGTAATAGCTGTGGGGGGTGTGCGTTACATCCTCGTATCCGCCCCAAAAGACCGCGTTGTAGAACGTCGTTGCGAACTGGCTTACTCCACCGCCCACCGTGTCGACGATCTTTCCGCGAATTATGGTCGGGGCGGGCTCGAAACCCAGCTCCGAGGTGCGCTCGCCGACTAGTTCGTTGAGCGAGAGCGACTCGCCGGGGAGAACGATGGTTCCGAACACGATGTCGGCGAACAGGTGGATGTTGGCGACGCGTGGCTGGCAGCAGGGGTGGCTGGTGGTCGCTTCGGAGACGAGGCCCGTCACACCCATCGCCTCGAGCGCTTCGGTAGTGACTTCCGGGTCGGCCCCATCCTCGAACGGGAGTTCACCGGCGCGGCTGACCGTGAGCGCCGCCGTTTCCAATGCTGCTGCGGCGAGGTCGGAGTCGATGACCGTGCCCGGCCGGCCAGGAACAATGGAGACGCTGTCGTCGTCGCCGAACTCGAACCTCGCATCAACCGGGGGAACTTCGAGCTCGGCCCGGAGAGGTTCGAGAACGGACGAAACCACTTCGCTCGAAAACCCGAGCAGGAGCACGGGCTGCGGCTCGAGCACCAATTCCGTTTCGAACGCCTCTATCAGGTCGGCAGTCGCAAAGACGACCTGAGCGACCGGATCATCCCTGGACAACGTGACGGGTCCGGCCAGCATACGGGTGGCGGAGGCGACGGCGGCATCGATGTGGGTGTCGGTGAGAGGAGGGGCGACGGATCTGGTCGGGAGCGCTTGTGGGATACGCGCGGTAGATAGCAGCGAATCCATTACCACTCCGGCGGACGCTTCCCTATCGATCTCGATTCCGGGAGTGGGATAGCTGGCGACCGGTGTTCCATCGACCAGGATCACGTCACCCGGGGACGGATGATCGGTGATCAGGTCGTTGTCCCATTCGGCAAGTACCTGGTCGAGGGCGTCTTCGTCCAAAGTGGCGTCGATCGGCAAGCTTTCAGCCGAGAGCAAATGACTGGTCCACCAGCCGAACTGGCCGGCGATCGAGCCTTGGCGACCGGTTTGGAAGGCACTGTCGAGCGCGGATGTTTCATCCAGGTTGAATCCAACAGACATGGGGTCGAGGTCGATCGCAACTCCGGCAACGGTGAATGGTGCGGGAGTCTCAGCCAGGCTGTCTTCGAAAGTCAGCAGGGCGGCGATGGCCGCTTCTTCGTTGAGCCCGGACAGATCGATCCCGGCCACTTCAACGTTGCGGAGGACCTCTCCGGAATGAACAAATCGATCGAGCCCGAAGGCTGCCGCTACGAGCAGCAGTAACCCGGCCGCGACGAGGGCGGCGACAATCAGGATGCGACGATATTTGGACATGACAGGAATTCCCTCAGGAGCAGTTCATTGTAGTTGTATCGAATTCGTCCTCTGCCGTAGATACCATCACCCCTGTGATCAGATTCCCCGACGTCCGGTCCGGTGACGACATTCGTGTGAGCGCAACGTCGTTCGTTGCGTACAACGAGTGTCCGGAACGCGCCGCTGCCCACTTTCGGGGCGTATACGGGCCGGACAGCAAAGCCTCGTTCAGCGGAGGACTCGCGCACCGGCTCTTCGCCCGGCATCTCCAGCAGGGGGAGATCCAACCCGCTCGATTCGAGCAGGTGTGTCGCGAAGAGATCGGATCCTCGAATCTCAACTACAAGCTGGCGTCGGTCGGTTTGAAGCCGAGTTCGCTGGGCAGGGTTATCGAAGAGGTCGGTCTGCTGTACGAGAGATTCAAACGACTCCCCGGTGAAGGTTTCGAAGCCGCCGAGGTTTCGTTCGACATCGAACCCACCCAGGGGGTGAACCTGGTGGGGAGAGTCGATGCGGTGTTCGGTGATGATACGGGCCCAAGGTTGGTCGATTGGAAGACGGGCGCCCTAGGCGAGGTCGTGGTGCAGCTCGGCTTCTATGCGATGTTGTGGGCGATGGATCGGGGGGAGCTGCCGGGCCGCCTCGAGGCCGTCTCGGTGGCGACGGGAGAGCGGTACTCCGAGGTACCGGCGTTGCGCGATGTGCAGAAAACGGCCGAGCAGGCCGCGGCCATGATCAACGCATTGCGCGAGGCGTGGGAAACCGGCATGGGGATGGAGCGGCGTGGTGGTCCGTGGTGCCGGTTCTGCCCTGTGCTCGATGGATGTCAAGAGGGCGCGGCGGCCGTTCGGGTTGCCGACTGAACTGTCGGCGTTGAGGTCTGAGGTGGGGGTGCCGGGCGACGGCGCGCTGCGTCGTTCCCGATCCCTAGT
>JAHEDK010000028.1 GCA_024641245.1 Actinomycetes bacterium | reverse complement strand
GCCGGGAGAACGGCATTCTCAAAGGCAAGGGCGGCTCGATGCACCTCACCTCGGTCGAGCACGGAATGATGGGGTCGTATGCAATAATCGGCGCCCATCTCTGCATCGCCAACGGAGCCGCCTGGTCGGCGCAGATGCGAGGTACCGACCAGGTGGCGGTGGCCTTCTTCGGGGACGGTACGACCAACATCGGCGCCTTTCATGAGGCACTCAATTTTGCAGTGATCTGGGACCTTCCGGTCGTCTTCGTCTGTGAGAACAACCTGTACATGGAGTACACCCCGATCGACCTCGTGTCGGCCGTTCCGAATCCCGCCGCGGATCGTGCGGCCGCCTACGGGCTCGACCGTATCGTCGTGGACGGCAACGACGCCGACGCGGTGTACGAAGTGGCGACCTCCGTCTTCGATCGAGCCCGGCGCGGAGATGGGCCGTCGTTGGTTGAAGCAGTCACCTACCGGCATGGAGGCCACAGTCGGGCCGACCCCGGGAAATACCGGCCCGCCGAAGAGGTGGAAGCGTGGCTCGACCGGGATCCAATCCCGATGTACCACCAGCGTCTCCTCGATCTGGGTGTTTCTGAAGCCGAGCTCGGTGCCATTCAACAATCGGTGGCCGAGCGCGTGGAAGAAGCCACTGAGTTCGCCAAACGGGGGGTGCCTCCTTCACCGGACCAGCTCTTCGTTGACGTGTGGTCGGGCGGAGGTGCCTCATGGCGCAACTGAGCTACCGCGACGCGGTGTCCCTCGGCATTGCCCAGGAGATGCGACGCGATCCTCAACTCGTGATGCTCGGCGAGGACATCGCCGGTGCGGGCGGCGTATTCAAGACCACGGTCGGGCTGCTCGATGAGTTCGGGCCGAAGCGGATCCGTGATACCCCCATATCTGAGCAAGCGATTCTCGGGGCTGCAATGGGAGCCGCGATGACCGGGATTCCCGTTATCGCCGAGATCATGTTTTCCGACTTCCTGGCTGTGTGCTTCGACATCGTCGCCAACGAGATGGCCAAGAGCCGGTATATGACGGGCGGTCAGGTGACCGTCCCGGTGGTCATTCGCACGGCCAACGGTGCCGGATCCCGTTTCGGCGCGCAGCACAGCCAGAGCGTCGAAAACTGGTGCATGATGATTCCCGGGCTGAAAGTGGTAGCCCCGTCCAACCCTGCCGACGTGATCGGCCTCATGGCCGCCGCGGTGCGAGATCCCGATCCCGTTGTGTTCTTCGAGCACAAGTCGCTCTTCGCCACCAAGGGAGAGGTTCCCAGCGGCGAAATCGTCGATGAGCTTGGCAAGGCGACCACCGTCCGCTCCGGCTCGGACTGTACGATCGCCGCCCTGGCGTTGATGGTCCCGCGGGCGCTCCAGGCAGCCGACCGACTGGCCGAAGAGGGCATTTCTGCCGAGGTGATCGACGTGCGGTCGCTCGTGCCGCTCGACACTCAGACGATTCTCGGCTCGGTAGCCAAAACGGGGCACCTCTTCACAGTCGAAGAGAATCCGCGGTTGTGTGGGTGGGGTGCAGAAGTTGCCTCGATTGTGGCCGAAGAGGCCTTCTGGGATCTTGACGGACCGGTGGTTCGGATCACGACTCCCCACATCCCGCTGCCGTCGGCCGACATACTCGAGGATCTCGCTCTGCCGTCCGTCGATCGGATTTACGAGACGGTCCGGTCCACGCTCGACTGACGGGTGGCCGGAGCCGGCGCCAGTCAGGCCGTATGGGGATCTTCCCTGCGCGGCTGGTGGACCCACAGCATCTCGAGCTTGACGCCAGCATCCGAGATCAGGTTGTAGACCGGGCAACGGGCCTCCGTCTCGGTGATGACGGCGCGAAGGCGCTCTTCGCTCTCGGCCGTGTAGACGGTCGCCTGTACGCGGACGGTCTGGAAATGCTGTGTAACTCCCCGCACCCCGAGCCGTCCTCGAATATCGATGGTGAACTCTCCCTCGAAGTCTATGCCGTCGTATGCGAAGTCCATTTCTGCGGCCGTGCGATTGAAGGTGACGGACTCACATCCACACAGCGCCCCGAGGACCGCCTGAAGGGGAGATGGTCCCTCCCCCGTTCCGCCGTGGGCGATGGGCTCGTCGGTGACCATGAGCCCGAACTCGCCCGTATCGATGACGGTCATCATCGTGCCGTCGTTGCGGGCGGAGAGCTTCTTGCGGCGCACCAGCGGCTTCGTGTGTTCTTCTGCGGAGATCAGTTCTGAGGCCATTGCTGCTCCCTTACAAACGTTTGCAGGCGGGAGGCAAGGCTAGTACCTTCCGTTGATCGACGTAAGGAGCCTTCTCAGTGGCACGGGTCGTATCTTTCGCCAACCTGCCCAGACTGCATTCGACCAGGGATACGCGTGACAGAATCGATCTTGTCACCGAAGAAACGTTCGGCATCAAAGAACTCCAGGCCGATCGGATCACATACCACCCGGGTGATACTGCGGCCGCCCATTACCACAAAGACTGCAAGCACTTCTTCTTCGTTCTTTCCGGGCACGGAATCCTTCACGCGGATGAGGAAGCGATCGAACTGGGTCCGGGCGATGTTGCGCTCATCTACGAGAACGAGATCCACTGGTTCGAGAACCCCGGCGACGGGGAGTTCACCTTCATCGAACTGTGGGTCCCCGCTCCTTCGGAGACCGTCTGGATCAAGGACGACGACATATGAACGTGGGCACGTTCGACGTGAGTTCACGTCTTAGCTCCATCTGTGACCCGCCGGAAGTCCGACTCTGAACGCGGCAGACGTCGCCCTGATCGTGGGAGCGGTGTCACTCGGCGCTTTCATCAAAGGAATCACCGGGATGGGTCTTCCGCTCATCGCAATCCCTGTGATGGCCGCGTTCCTGGGAGTCGAGCACGCGGTCGTAGTCATCGCCGGTCCGGCGCTGCTCACCAATACCTGGCTGCTCTGGGAACATCGTGGGGGAGCAGGTTCGCTCCGCTACCTGACCGTATTACTCGGCACCGGAATCATCGGTGCGGTGGCCGGGACATTCCTGCTGGTCTCTGTCGAGGATCGGTGGTTGTCGTTGGCGCTGGCTGCCGTCATCTTCGGCTACGCGATGATCTTCCTATTCAGACCGGGATTCTCGATCCCCGATCGCGTGGTTCGGGTGACGGTCGGACCGGTCGGCCTGGCGGCAGGAGCACTACAGGGCGCCACCGGCGTTTCCGGCCCGCTTCTGGCGACGTATGTGCACGGGCTTCGCATGGAGCGCTCCGGTTACGTGTTCTCGATCACCCTGTTGTTTGAGGTCCTGGGGATCACACAGATAGCCACGTTGGTGTCACTCGGCAGTTTCACCTCGAGCCGGTTGGGAGAGAGCGCGCTGGCTCTTCTCCCCGTCCTGATTGCGTTCCCACTCGGCGTTAGAGTGTCACGTAGGCTGTCCCGCAAGGCGTTCGAATACGTGGTGCTGGCGCTGCTAATGGCCGTAGGTGTCAAGCTGACGCTCGGAGGTATCAACGGCTGACCGTCCGATCTCGTGCCGAAGGAGATGTTGACAGCTCCGTTGGCTCAAACGGTCGCAGAGCGCGTTGCCGAATATTCTGACCAGGAGAAAAACACGATGCCCAAGCACCCTTTCAAGGACTATGACGAATGGAAGTTGTTCATCGGCGGGGAGTTCGTCGCGGGGAACGCGCCCTCGATCGAGGTTATCAACCCGGCCACGGGTGAGGTTCTGGGCGAAGCTCCCGCCGCCGGCAGGGAGGACGTGGCGGCTGCCGTCGCTGCCGCGCAAGAGGCATTTCGTTCGTGGCGCTGGACGCCGCCCGATAAACGGGGGGAGATGCTCTATCAGATTGCCGAGAGCATCCATGCTCATCGGGAAGAGTTGATCGACCTCGAAACCTGGGAGAACGGCAAGCCCCGGTCCCAAGCGGGCAAGGATGTGATCAACGCAGAGAGGACGTTTCGGTTCTACGCCGGGACCGCCGACAAGTTCTACGGTCAGGCAGTCCTCGATACTCCGGATGAGGTCCGCAAGGTCGTCTTCGAGCCGTACGGTGTCGTTGCCGCGGTGATCCCTTGGAACTGGCCACCGATGCACATTGCAGACTTTTGCGCGGTGGCGCTGGCTACCGGCAATACGATGGTCATGAAACCGGCACCGGAAACGCCTCTGTCGGCGCTGCGGATTGCGCAGCTCGTAGCTGAGATACTGCCGCCGGGAGTGTTCAACGTTGTCACCGGCGGAGTTGATCCCGGTGTAGAGCTGGTTCGTCATCCAGACGTGGACTTCATAACTTTCACCGGCAGCAGCACGACCGGCAGCAAGATTCTGGCAGTAGCCGCGGAACGGATAACGCCAACCATGATGGAACTGGGGGGCAAGAATGCCTCCCTGGTCTTCTCCGACAGCAACCTTGGCAAGGCCGTCACGGGGATGCGCCGAAGCGCTTTCTTCAACAGTGGACAGGCATGCTCGGGAACTGAGCGAATTCTGGTGCAAGAAGGGGTCTATGAGCAGTTTCTGGACGAGTTCTGCGCCGAAGTGGAGAAGATTGTGGTTGGCGAAGGTTTCGATAACGCCTCAGAGGTGGGACCGATGATCAGCCGGCGTCAGCAGTCACGTATCGGCCGGGACATCAAGCAAGCCGTTGACGATGGGGCGACAATCGCCGTCCAGGCGGCCCTTCCGACAGAGGAGCGGTTCGCCGAAGGCAACTGGATTGCGCCAACGGTATTGACGGGAATGGCACCTGACTCCGACATAATGCAAGAGGAGGTTTTCGGGCCGGTGGTTTGCGTCGTCCCCTTTGGGGACGAGGACGAGGCCATCGAGATCGCCAACGGTGTGGACTACGGCCTGACCAGCGGGGTGTGGACGCAGGACCTGGGTCGCGCCCATCGGGTGGCAGCCCGTCTCGAAGCAGGCCTGGTGGCTGTGAATACCGTCAACGGTGGTCAGCTCGGTCTGCCGTTCGGGGGCTACAAACGGAGTGGTGTCGGTCGAAAAAAGGACTTCACAGAAGCAATGCGGAGCTTCAGTCGCGTGAAAGCAGTACACATCAAACTGGACTGATGGTCACTGCCGACCAGATTGGTCGGTGAGGAGCCCCGACAAAGAGATCCGCTCGGCGTGAAGCAAGCCGGGTCCGCCGGCGCCCCGTGTGGGAAGCGATGCGGCGGACCCGGTCGCCGACCATAGAAGTCCCGTCTTCGTCTATTCAGGTCCGGCGTAGGCTCCCGCCGTCTCCGGAAACATCATCTTCACGATCTTGAACGCCGAAACGTCAACGGTGGCGTCCATGTGGAGGAAGACGGCCGCGTCGCGGAAGTACTTCTCGATGCCGAGTTCGATCATTGCCCCATGACCACCGTGGATCTCGAGCGCCTGTTTGCACACTTCGAACACCTCCTCGGAGGCAAACACCTTCACCTCGTTGCAGAGTCGATCGGCGTCCGGTGTACCCAGATCCACCGCTCGCGCCGCGTGCCGCAGCAGCGCCTTGACGGCATCCAACTTGATCGCCATCTGGGCGAGCCTGACCGCAACGGCCTGATGCTTGATGAGGATCTTCCCACCCTGGACGTGTTGTTGAACGAAGGTGGCGGTGTCCTCGAAGGCGGCAACGCCGGTACCGAGGTTCTTGGCAGCCTGCAGGATCTTGCCAGGTCGGAAGTACACGCCGGCCTTGCCGAGGGCGTCGTCGCGGACGAGCAGGTGATCCTCCGGCACCCGGCAATCCTCGAAGACGATTTCCCCGTTGTTCATGTAGCGGCCACCGATCGTCTCGTTGCAGCGAGTCACGATCAACCCCGGCGTATCACGTGGTACCAGGAAGCTGCTTGTGCCTTGCTGCATGCCGACGGTCGGATTGGTGTTGGCGTACACGACGTAGAGCGACGCGTCGTACCCGTTGCTGATGTAGTGCTTGCGGCCGTTGATCGTCCAGAATCCATCCGCGAGGGTTGCCCGTGTATCCATGTTCGCTTCAGGCACGTTGTACGGCAGCCAGCGGTCGGATGCGCCTTTGGGCTCCGTCAGGCAGTGGGCCATGAGAAACGCCGGATCGTCCATGTAGCGGGGGAACCACTCGTCTTGAAGGTGTTCAGGGGCAACGTTGCGCAGCAACACTGAGACCTTCCAGTTCTGAGCTAGTTTGTCGGCCAGTCCTGCATCTCCTCGCCCGATCTCCGTGGCGATGAGAGCGAACGTCTGTGCCTCCGTACCGGGTTCGAGATCGACACCTCCGTACCGCGCCGGCACACCGAGAGAGCGGAGTCCGGCCGCGTCGGCTTCTTCGAGGATCTCCTTCGGGAGTCTCGCTTCGGGTTCGAATAGCCACTCGCGTTCGCGGTTGGCGCGGATGAACGGAATCACTATCCGATCGACGTACTCGCGGCTCGTTTGCTGCATGAGTCGCTGTTCCATTGAGAGATCCAGCGTTTCCAGGTTCATGCTCATGTTCAACACCTCCAGGGTCGAAGTCGTCCGGTCAATCGGTCTGATCTGCTCCAGAGTCGGCGGTCGGGGAGTTGTGCCTCGAGAAGTCTGCGGACCGCCGGTTCGGATCGAAACTCAGGATTGTCTCGAGGCGTGGATCGAAAGTCACGGGTACCCAACAATCGTTTGGCACAAAGGTAGCCGAGTGGAGGTGGTGGCGTCGTCGAATGGTTCGGAAATCTGGTCTGTTCTGGGGTGTTCCGCTGGCTACAATGGTTTGCATGACTCTCGCCCACACTGTGACATTGCGTGATGTGGCGGAGAAGGCCGGGGTTCATCCGTCGACGGCCTCCCGAGCGCTCAATGCACGGTCTCGTACCCTGGTCAATGATCAGACCGTCGTCCGGGTGCTGGAAGCTGCGCGTGTCCTGGGATATCGACCAAACGCGCTCGCCAGGGGCCTGAAGACCAACCAGACATTCACAGTGGGGATGCTTCTACCCGACCTCACCAACCCCTTGTTCCCTCCGATCGTCAGGGGTGTGGAGGACACGCTCGGTGCAGCCGATTACACGGTGATTCTCGGGAATACCGACAACGACACAGACAAGGAAGTGGCGATCCTCGGCACGATGCTCAACCGGCGCGTCGACGCGCTCATCGTGGCCAGTGCCCGCCGGTCGGCGTCGCACCTTGCCGAGCTGGGAGAAAGCGGGTTGCCGGTGGTCCTGGTCAACCGCTCGACCGACAATGCCCGATTGCCGTCTGTGTCGGGTGATGATCACGCCGGGATCGGGTTGGCGGTCCGGCACCTGGCTTCGCTCGGGCATCGGAAGATCGCCCACGTCGGCGGCCCTCAGGATATCTCAACCGGCCTGGCGCGCTACCAGAGTTTCATCAGTTGGATGCAGAGCGAGGGCTTGGAAGTGGATCCCCGGTTGATCGTGTTCTCGGAATGGTTTCACGAAGCACCTGGAGCGGTTGCTACCACCGAATTACTCGAACGAGGGGTTGAGTTCACGGCGATTGTCGCCGCCAACGACCTGCTGGCGATTGGATGCTACGACGTTCTGGCCGAGCGGGGCATGCGGGTGCCGGACGATGTCTCTGTGATCGGATACAACGACATGCCCTTCTCAGACAAGTTGAACCCACCGCTCACCACGATCCACATTCCGCACTACATGATCGGCGTGCGGGCCGCCGAGCTGGCACTGGAACTTATTGCCGAGCGTGATGTGGGAGGGCAGTCCGTGCGACTCACGCCCACTCTCGTTGAGCGTGCCTCAACGTCCAGGATTTCGACCAGCCTGCCTCACGCCTGACTCCGCACAACCCTGCTGTAGTCTCACCAGACCGTCGAGAAGGATCATGTCATGGGCGATGAGTACCCGGTAGTCCGCGGAGCGGCCGTTCAGGCGTCCCCGGTATTCATGGACCGGGAAGCGACGACCGAAAAAGCATGCGCCCTCATCCGGGAGGCAGGATCGAACGGTGCGCGGATAATCGCGTTTCCCGAGGGCTTCATTCCAGCCCACCCGATCTGGTTTCACTTTCACTCGGGCACAGATGCACATGCTACGAAGCTCAGTGTCGAGTTGTTCAAGAACTCAGTAGAGATTCCGGGCCGTGAGGTAGATGCTCTCTGCGAAGCCGCCGGGGAGGCCGAGGCCTACGTTGTGGTGGGCATGTGCGAGAAGACTCCGGGGACCTTCGGCACTATGTACAACACCCAGCTCTTCATCGGACCAGACGGTTCGATCCTGGGTAAGCACCAGAAGCTGGTTCCTACCGTCGGTGAGCGTCTCGTGCATCGACCGGGCGGGCCGGAGACGTTTGGCTCATTTATGACGGATTTCGGTCCGATCAGCGGGTTGATGTGCGGTGAGAACTCGAATCCGCTGGCGATCTTTGCGTTGACCGCCGAGAACACCAGGGTCCACGTCATGGCGTGGCCGAATCACTTCCCAAAGATCAGCGTGCCGATGGCCGACGTCGCGCTCACAATGGCAAAGTCGTTCGCGCAGATGTCCAAGGCGTTCGTGCTCAGCGCTGCCGGCATCGTGGACGATCGAATGCGGTCTATGTTGTCCGATCGGCCCGATGACCTGGACTTTCTGAGCAGGGAAGATGTGGGCGGGGGTTCGGTGATCGTGGCTCCCGATACGCGAATCCTGGCGGGCCCATTAGGAGGGAACGCTGAGGGGATCATCTACGCGGACATGGATTTCGAGATCGGCGTGAGGATGAAGCTCCGGCACGATCTGGCCGGACACTACAACCGCCCTGATGTCTTCCGTTTGCTCGTCAACCGAACACCGGCCGGACTACTTGAGACCTATGACGAAGGTTTCGATGGTCTAAAGATCGAAGGGGAACCGAAGACCCAACCGGGCTACATTCCCCAACTTCCGTCGCCCGAACCGAGCTGAATCCGGCCTTCGGCTATGCGAAAGCGTCGGGGAAGCCGATTCACGGAAATCGATTGCAAAGATCCGGCGAGATCCGTATTGTGGGCTCGCCAACTCGACGGAGTTGGCCGGAGCGCGAACGTACAACGTTGAGTTGACGGGTTCGACACCCCGGCCCAAGGGCCGGTTAGGGAGGTCAGATATGACAAGTTCAATTGGACGCCACCGTTGGTTGGTGGCCCTCTTCGTCGTGTTAGCCATCGTGGGTGCTGCCTGCGGTAGCGGTGATGACACGACGACGACGGCCGCCGGAACGAGCGACACAACCGTCGCCGCCACGGACACCACCGAAGCCACAACCGACACGACCGAGGCGACAACCGACACGACTGAGGCGATGGACTCTGAGCCGATCGTAGTCGGGGCTTCGCTCCCGCTCAGCGGTGACAAGAGCGAGCCCGGCACTGCCGCCAAGGAGGGCTACGAGGTCTGGGAAGCGATGATCAATGAGGCTGGTGGTCTGTTGGGCCGCCCGGTGGAGTTGGTAATTGTTGACAATGCCAGCGATCAGAACACCGCTTCGACCGACTACGAGAAACTGATCACCGTCGATGAGGTCGACTTCGTGGTCGGGCCCTTCTCCAGCTTCCTGGTCATTCCGACCTCTGAGGTTGCGGCCCGCTATGGCTACGCGTTCATCGAACCGGCCGGTGGTGCGCCGGACGTGTTCAACCGCGGTCTGACGAACCTGTTCTTTGCCCAGCCGGCTCCTGGTTCGGAACAAGCAGATCCCTTCGCCGACTACATCCTCTCGCTCCCGGCTGATCAGCAGCCCGCCACGTTTGCGATCGTGAGCCAGGATGATCCGTTCACGCTCGGTGTGATGGATCGTCTCAAGGGTTTCCTCACTGAGGCCGGCGTCGAGCTGGTCTTCGACGAGGTCTATGCCCCTGAAACGACCGACTTCTCATCGATTGCCATTCAGGTAGCCGACCTCGATCCCGATCTGATCGTCGGCGGAACGGTCTTCGACGACTCGGTCGCCCAGATCCGGGCGTATCAGGATGCCGGCTACCAGCCGCGCGCTGCGTTCTTCACGACGGGACCTTCTTTGCCCGGTCCGTTCCGGGAGGCACTCGGCGATGCGACAGAAGGCGTCTTCGCCGCCATCTCGTGGTTCCCGGCTGCACCCGGCTTCCAGAATGCCGAGTTCGTCGCCAAGTACGTTGAGATGTTCGGAGGAGACGAAGCCGACATCCCCGAGGATGCCGCCAATGCCTTCACGGTCGGGCAGGTGCTTGCACAAGGAGTCGAGAACGTTGGAGCGGTCGACAATGCCGCGCTGATCGAGGAACTCCATAAGGGCACGTACGAAACGATCGTCGGTCCTCTCAGCTTCGATGAAGTTGGCCGCCCGCAGGGCACCTTCATGGTGCTCCAGTGGCAGGGCGGAAGCTTCGTGATCACAGATCCGGGCGATCGGCGGCAGGCCGATCCCATCTGGCCGAAACCTGCGTGGTAGGCGCTCGATAAGCCGAAATGACGTGAGCGGGGAGCCGGCACCGCGGTGCCGGCTCCCCTATAGGGAGATGTTCAGAACTTGAGTTTGCCGTCGATCAACGTGCTGATCCAGGTTGCGGTGATCGGTCTATTGACCGGTGGTGTCTATGCCGTGATGGTCTCCGGGCTCACGCTCATCTTCGGCGTGATGAAGATCATCAACATCGCTCACGCCGCCTTCATGGTGTTGAGTGCCTACCTGGCCTACTGGCTCTTCTCCGGTCTGGGAATCGACCCGATCCTTTCGATGATCGGCATCGTTCCGTTGTTCTTCTTCATCGGGAAGGTGACCCAACGCAGGGTGCTGTCTCCGGTGGGCGACGATCCTGGACTTCTCGTGCTGCTCACGTTCGCGCTGGCGATCACGTTGGAGGGAGTGCTGGGTTCCATCTCAGGGTCGACGTTCCGGACGGTGAGGACCGGCTACACGAGTTCGATCATTCCGGTGGAGTTGAGCTCTGATCTGACCTTGCGACTGCCGGTGGTGAGGCTGACCGGCTTTGTTGCCAGCTTCGTCGTTCTTGGTGTCCTGTGGTTGATCCTGAATCGGTCGGGTTTGGGTCGGGCGATCAGGGCCACGATCCAGAATGCCGAAGCGGCCCAGCTGGTGGGCGTCAATATCGCCCGGGTGCGATCCACCACGTTCGGCATCGGACTGGCCAGCGTGGCGATCGGGGGAGCGCTCTTCTCTCTCATCTTCAGCTTCAACGGCAGCAGCCACCTGGATTGGATCTCGAAGATGCTGGCCATCATCGTTCTCGGCGGACTGGGAAGCCTGCCGGGGGCGCTCATCGCCGCCCTCATCCTGGGAGTAGCCGAAGCAGTCTCCGCAGTGACGATGACTTCGTACATATCACCGATTGTTTTCTACCTCATCCTGTTCCTAACCCTGGTGTTCCGACCGCAAGGCCTGATGGGCGCGAAGGTGCGGGAAGGATGAGCAGGGTCGGCACGTTCCTCAAGCAGTACTGGATGTTTGTCGCTCTGGGTTTCCTGCTTGTGTATCCCCTCATCTGGCGGGCGCCGTACTATCACGTATTGGGCTTCAACACCTTGATAGTCGCCACGGCTGCCACCGGCTGGAACATCCTCGGAGGCTACACCGGCTACAAGTCGCTCGGCCACAGCACGTTCTTTGGCATCAACGCCTATCTCGTTGCCATCACCGCCAATGAACTTGGGTGGAATCCCCTCTGGAGCGCACCGTTGCTCGCCCTGGGGGTCACAGTCGTTGCCCTCGTGCTTGGCTGGATCATGGCTCGTGCCAAAGGATCTGCCTTCGTCATCGCCACGATCGCCATGCTGCTGATCTTCCGGTTGTTGGCGCTCAATGTGAAGTCGGTCACCGGCGGCGCGCCGGGACTCAGCCAGCCCCTGGCCCCCTGGTCACCGGAGTACTCCCGGATGCCTTTCTACTACTACATGCTGTTCTGGCTGGTTATCGCACTGCTGGTTTCAGCGTATATCCGTCGTTCTCGGTTTGGCCTCGGGCTGCTGGCGATCCGTGACGACGAGGGCAAGGCCAATATGGTGGGCGTCAACACGACGCTTTCCAAGGTGCTCGCCTTTGGCGTCAGCGCATATTTCATCGCTCTCGGGGGTGGCATCTGGTCCTATGCCCAGACTCACATCGCACCGATTTTCGCCTTCAGCATCCTCAACGATGTCGATACCGTCCTGGCCACGATGCTCGGTGGGCTTGGAACCCTGTGGGGTCCGGTCCTCGGTGCGTTCATCCTCATTCCGGGTTCCGACTACATCTTGTTCAACTTCGGTGCCAGTCAATTCCATCTGGCGGTATTCGGTGTCCTGATGGTCGTAATCATTCTCTTCTTGCCGCGCGGGATTCTGCCCAGCCTGCGTGATCGACTGGCGGCCAGAAGAGAGACCAGCTCAGCGTTCACCGGTGCCAGCACCATGGAGGATCTGTCCGATAGCCAGCCCCGAGGCGAAGTGCCGGGGAGGGAGGCGCCGGCGCCATGAGCACCGTGCTGCAGACCGAAGGACTCGTGAAGCATTTCGGAGGGATCGTCGCGGTCGACTCCTGCACGATCGACGTCGAGCAAGGCGATATCACCGGGCTGATCGGGCCAAATGGTTCCGGAAAGACAACCCTATTCAACCTGATTACCGGGGTGTATCGCCCGGACTCCGGCCGGGTGTCGATCCTCGGGCGAAAGGCGACGGGCCTCGAGTCACACAAAATCTGTCACCTCGGTTTGAGTCGTACCTTTCAGATAACGCGGCTCTTCTGGGAGTTGACGGTGCTCGAGAACATGATCGTTCCCGTCCGGAAGGTTGGGCTACGCCCCCTCTTCGGGCCGGGCATGCTGGGCGATGAGCTGGATAGAGCAATGGAATTGCTCGCCCGGGTCGGTCTGACGCACCTAAAGGACGAACGTGCAGACAATCTCTCCTTCGGGCAGCAAAAGCTGCTCGAATTCGCAGCCGTGCTCATGGCCAAGCCCGACGTGGTCTTGCTGGACGAACCGGCCGGTGGCGTCAATCCAACGATGATCCGCTTCATCATGGATCTGATCCGCAGCCTCAACGCGGAGGGAGTGACCTTCCTCGTTGTGGAGCACAACATGTCCATGATCATGGAGCTGTCGGATCGGGTCATCGTCATGGATCAAGGCCGGACGATCGCAGATGGTACGCCCGCCGAAGTGCAGAACAATCCCCTCGTTCTCGAAGCGTATCTAGGGAGCTGAACGTGCTACTCCAGTTGCAGAATGTCGTGGCCGGGTACCTGAAGACCGTCGACGTGCTGCAAGGCCTAAGCCTCCAGGTCGAAGAGGCAGAGATCGTCTGCCTGATCGGACCGAACGGAGCCGGCAAGTCGACTGTTCTCAGGACTATCTCCGGTCTCCTGACGCCGAGTAAAGGCTCCGTCGTCTTCGATGGCCAGGACATATCGGGGGTACGTCCCGATCTCGTTCTTCAGCATGGAGTCGCCCATGTCCCGCAAGGGCACAGTTCGTTTCCTGAAATGTCGCTGCTGGAGAATCTGCTGATGGGGGCGTACACGGTTTCGGACAAGGCTCTGGTCAATAGGCGACTCGAGGCCGTCTACGAGCTCTTTCCGTGGTTTCGAGATAGGGCGAAACAAAGAGCGGGAAACTTGAGCGGGGGGCAACAGAAGCTGCTGGAAATTGGCAGGGCGCTCATGCTCGAACCTCGGATGATGCTGCTCGACGAGCCGTCCCTGGGACTCGACCCCAAGAAGTCACACACCGTGTTCGACACGATCAGCCGGCTGCGCGACGAGACCGGGATTACCGTTCTGATGGTCGAGCAGAATGCCCGCAGCGGTCTCGGTATCTCCGACCGCGGATACGTGCTGGAGCTCGGACGGGAACGGCTCGAGCGCTCAGCCTCAGAACTGCTCGATGATCCGAGGGTCGCCCAGCTCTACCTGGGCGGCGGTATCGACGACACGCTCCAGGCCTGAGCTTTGCCGTGAGCGGCATCTACTGGGCTACTGCCGCCGGCATCGGCTTCGGCCTGTTCCAGACATTGCACCGACGAGCAGGTCGTGGTGTCGACCGGTTCCTGGCCACCTTCATCTTGTTGACGGTGAGCGCCGTTGTGCTCATTGTCGCTTCGGTGATCATGGGTGATCTCGGAGTGCTGGCGGAAGCCCCACCTCGGGCGTTCCTGAACTTTGCCCTGGCCGGCATCATCCATTTCTCGCTCGGCTGGACCTTCCTCACTTTCAGTCAACGGCGGATTGGCGCGGCCCGCACCGGGGCTTTGATCGGCACCAGTCCTTTGTTCGGGACGGTGATTGCTGCCGTCGTTCTCGGCGAAATCCTGACCTGGCCGGCCATGATGGGGGTGGCGCTGGTCGTGACGGGCGTCCTCTTGATATCCAATGGATGAGACACGCGAGCGAGGTCTGACCGGGTGGTGGGGCGGGATCGTGTTCGGGCTGCTGACGGCCCTCTGCTGGTCGGTCAGTCCGGTCTTCGTACGTCGCGGGCTCGCAGATGTTCCTGTTCCGGTTGTCGGCGTCGCGGTCGGTATGACCGCCAGCGCGCTGGCATACGTGCCCGTTGTGTTGATGCGACGGGGGCAGCTTGGCCTGGGCAAGGCAAATCGGGGCGATTTGGGCCTACAGGTGGTGGCCGGCCTCATCACCGGCTTCTCTATTGCGGCAAACTGGATCGCGATCAGCCTCATCACGGTTGCCGCGGTGTTGTCGATTGGGAGGTTGTCCGTCCTCGTTGTGCTGATTCTTTCTCCTATCGTGGTTGGACAGCACCTCGAGCGGGTGACTCCGCGAGTCTGGCTGGGCGGTGCGTTCATCGTCGGAGGATCCGTCCTTCTGGCGTTCTATGGGTGAAGGAGTGACATGGCAGATTCCCGGGTAGAAGCAGCAATCGCCAACTGGGCCCCGCGGTTCACATCGCAAGGGGTCGACTACAACGATTTCATGAGAACGACCGCCGGGATCGAGCACTGGGCGGACTGGCTTCCCGCCTGGTCGAAGACGGGTGATATGCACTCCGCGTTGGGAGCGGAAGCCGTCGCGGCGGGCAATCAGCTTTCGGCAGGAGAAGCGTATATCCGGGCGACCCTGTGCTATCACTTCGCCAAGTTCGTCTGGATGGTTGACGCGGACCTGCACCGGCAGACCACCGAACGGGCAGTTGCCAGCCTCTATCGAGCCCATCGTTTGCTCGACCCGACTGCCGAGCGAGTTGAGTTCGCCTTCGAGGACTCCACTCTGGTCGGGAACTTCCGCAGGCCCACGGGTGCAAGCGCGGCGCCGCTGGTCGTGCTGATTCCCGGACTCGACTCCACAAAGGAGGAATTCTTCTACTGGGAGAACGTATTCCTGGCGAGGGGCATGGCGACGTTCTCGTTGGACGGCCCCGGACAGGGCGAGAGCGGTTTTCGCTCCTCCATCCGACCTGATTACGAAGTCGCGGTGGGAGCAGCACTCGATGCCCTGGCCGATCGGCCAGATCTCGTACCCGGCCGGGTCGGACTGGTGGGAGTGAGCATGGGCGGCTACTACGCGCCGCGGGCGGCCGCCTTTGAGCCCCGGGTCACTGCAGTTGCCACCGTGGGGGGCGCCTACGATTTTGGTGCCTGCTGGTCCGGACTCCCGCAGATCACCCGTGAGACCTTCGTGCACCACTCCGGATCGGCGGACGAGTCAGAAGGGGCGGTGGCGGCCGGAAGGCTGAGTTTGGCCGGTGTCGCAGAGAAAGTCGCCCAGCCGCTGCTGGTCGTATTCGGCAAGCTCGACCGACTGATTCCGTGGCAACAAGCTGAACGACTGGCGAGCGAGGCGCCGAACGGGGAACTGGTCATGTTTGAGGAAGGCAATCACGTTTGCAACAACATCCCGTACAAATACCGACCCCTGGTCGGTGATTGGATGGCAGCACGACTCGTTGGCTCGGTGACGTGAGCGGCGGTGTTGCGATGACGGAGCCCGTTCGGATGGCATTGATCGGGACCGGAAGATGGGGTGCTCGTCTGGCGATGGCTGCCAGACGTTCCCATCGATTGCACATCGTGAGCTGCTTCAGCCGCGACGAAACCCGCCGCGCCGCCTTCGCCGCTGAATTCGGTTGTGACGGTGCGGGTTCCTTCGAGGAGGCGATCGAGCACCCCGGTGTCGAAGCGGTGATACTGGCCACTCCGAATGAGGTGCATGCCGAACAGACGGAGGCGTGTGCAGCGATCGGGCTGCATGTGTTCGTCGAGAAGCCGATTGCCTATTCACTGGAAGATGCGGGTCGAATGGATGCAGCCTGCCGGGCCGCCGGGGTCACCCTCATGGTGGGTCACGCCTTCCGTCGCCTCGGCGCTGCTCGCCGCGTCAAACAACTGCTCGATGACGGCGCCCTTGGTCGGGTGGTGCTCGCTGAAGCCAATTTCAGCTTGCCGGGCAGGTTGACACCGGATCAATGGCGGTACTACCGCTCATCCTGTCCCGGAGGACCCCTCATGCAGCTCGGCATCCATCATGTGGACACCCTTGCATACTGGCTCGGGCCGATCCAGCGCGTTCAGGGTTCCTTCGGTCGGCTGGCCACGAGCGCCGAGATAGATGACGTCGGGTCTGCCTTGCTCGACTTCCGCGGTGGGACGCGGGCAGCAGTGACCGGCAGCTACGTCTCGCCCAGAACGTTCTTTCTTCGTTTGTATGGGTCGGAGGCCAACCTGGAGTATGGAGTGGACATGTCGGTGTGGCCGAATGCCGAACTGCTCGACCTGCACACCGGCCTGCGTCTCATAGGGCCGGACAACACTGAGGAGATACAGGTGGAACCGTGCGACATGGTGCTGGAAGAGTTGGAGGAGTTCGCAGCGTGCGTACGGGGTGGACCGGTTCCGGAAACCGGTCCCGCCGAGGGAACGGCGGCATTGGCGGTGATTCTCGGTGCTCTCGAATCCCACGAGTCGGGGACGGCGGTACGGCTCTGATGGTTGGTCCTCTGGTTTCGCCGGAATGGCTCGATGCCCACCTCCATGATCCCGACGTGGCCGTCGTGGAAGTGTCCTTCTACCAGCCCGACAAGGCCGCCTACTTCACAGGTCACATCGCCGGTGCACACTACGTGTACTGGAAGGACTTCCTCTGGCACGAGTTCGACCGGGAGTTCCCCTCCCCGGAGGTGATGGCCGATCGGCTCGGTGCACTGGGCGTTGGTGACGAATCGACGCTGGTGATGGTCGGTGATCCGGTGCAGTTCGCCACCTACGGCTACTGGGTACTGGCCATGACCGGGTTCGAGGAGCGGGTTGCCGTTCTCGATGGCGGTCACGAAACCTGGGTCAATCGGGGGCTTCCACTGACCGACGTTCTGCCCGTCGCCACACCTCGAACCATCACGCCCGGTCCGATCGACGAAACGTGCCGGATTGGACGCGAAGACGTGCTGGCCGGTCTGCATGATCCGGCCCGCATCCTCATCGATCTTCGCTCGGCGGAGGAGTTCTCTGGTCGGCGCGTTGCGCCGCTCACCGCTCCCTTTGACCACGGCGCCGAGCGGCGTGGCCACATTCCCGGTGCCCGCCATCTGCCGCGCGAACGGCTCCTCAACGAAGACGGAACGTTCAAGGCACCTGCACAACTCCAGGCTGAATTCGCGGCGGCGGGCGTTTCAGAAGGCCACGAGGTGGTGACCTCGTGTCGGCTGAGTCACCGGGCTTCACTTGGATGGTTCGTGCTCACCCGTCTGCTCGGCCGCGACCGGGTGCGGGTGTACGACGGTTCGTGGACCGAGTGGGGGTCGATTGTTGGTTATCCGGTCGAGCGCTAGAACCCCGGAGTTCGCCTCGATCCGACCGTCGCGCAACCGGCAGTATCGGTGACTCCATCACGGCTGAGCGCCGTCGGCACACCGACCCACAGGACCGTTTGCTGACCGATCCGATCGGCCACAACGATCCGGTCGGAACCCACGGCGGCCATCCGACCGGATACGGCCTCCGGTACGGGATGCCAGCAAGACGCATCGGTTGACACCCATCCGAGTGACCTGCGGGGCTCGGCCGCGCTGCCCAATACGATCCATCCGGCCGGACCGGATTCGACGTTGCGGAGTTCGTACTCGACCTCGGGGAGGGGCGTGGCGAGCGGAGCGGCTTGCCAGACCGCCGCGTCGGTGGACTCCCACACAACGGGACTATTCGGGTCGACGCCTCCCACGGCTACGAGGCGGCCGTCGTGCCATGACAGGTCGTACACGAAAGCGCCCGGACCGAACGGGTTGGCGTCCGTGACCGGCGTCCACGTCCCGACTGCATCCGTCATCCAGGCCCGGGGTTCGCAGACCGGCCACGTATCGTAGGGAAGGTCGTTCTTGGTAGGGATCAGCGTCACGAATCCGTTGTCTGTGGCCACGAGCGGAAGGAGATCCGGTGATCCGGCGTTTGGTGGCCGGCACTCTCCTTCCGGGAGCGATTGGGCGGCCGGTAGTAACAGTTCATCGACCGATTCGAAGATCGATCCCTCAGTTGACATGAAGATGTCACGGGCCAGTGTCTGAACCACTATTCCCCCTGCGCCGACTGCAAGGCCGGAGCGGCCGGATCCGTATCCCGTCGTAATCCATCCCGGCAGGGATGTCGATCGGGTGGGTGCCCATTCCGGCTGGGAGAGGTACGTGGCGGACCGACCGCCGAATCCCACCAGGCCGTCACCATCGGGCACCAGCCCGAACAGGCTGGCCTGAACCAACGTCGAAGACCAGTCGGTGCCGTCTGCCGAGAACCAGAGGCGGGTGCCGGACTGCGCCGGCGCAGGATTCGCAAGGAAGGCGAACCCGGACTCAGTCGCAACCAGGCTCTCGAGATACGGGTGGGAAGTATCGATGTCGACGCGACTCCAGACGAACCATGGGTCGGAGATCGGAGGCTCCTCCTCAGCCTGTTGGATGATTGGGGGAGGACTCACCATGGGTTGTTCGCTACCGCTTCCCGTCGGATCGTATGAGAACAGCAGCACCATGGCGAGTATGCCGGCGACCAGGATTCCGCCCTTCAGCGCAGGCGGGACCGAGCGCTGTGTGCGGTATCCATCATCGGTGATGACGCGGGGGTTCTGGTTGGTATTTGGCTGCATCAGGTTTCGTCGGGCGCGAGGCCCGCTCCCCTATACGGAGCAATCGACCACCCTGGATGTTGAACGTTCGGTACTGGCGTCGAGGGTACCGGGACCCCCGCAGTACGCCGGCATCCATGCAACTCGAGGGGCGGTCCAGCGAGCGGTCAGAGAGCCCTGAAGAATTCGATTGCCTGGCGGGCCGCGGTTCGACTATCGGGCAACGGCAAGATCTCGGCCGAAAGGTAGCCGCGGTAGTCGAACTCCCGCAGCACCTCCACCAGCTCAAGGAAGTCGATGTGACCCTGACCGGCTGCCAGCCGGTTGCTGTCGGTGAGCTGCACGTGCAGGACGCTATCGCCGGCCGATCGCAATGACTCGGCAAGCGAGACCTCTTCGATATTCATATGGAACGTGTCCGGGAGAAGGCCCAGGTTGACGGCATCAACCTCGCTGATGAACCGGGCTGCCTCGTCGATCGTGTTGAGATAGTTCGTCTCGTATCGGTTGATGGGTTCAACGACCAGAGAGACGTCGAGCGAGCGCGCATACTCGGCATAGCGGCGGACGGCTGCCACTGCCCGGTGGTACTGATCGACCCGTTCGCCATCCGATCCGGACAGCGTCCCGCGAACGCCGCCGATGACAACGAAGGCCCCCCAGGGAGCAGCAAGGTCGACGATGCGGCGCATCCGTCGCTCGAGCAGTTTCTGAATCCCCGGGTCGTCGGCGGTCAGCGACCACCCATCCGAGTAGAAGGATTGTCCGGTGGCTATCGCCGAGACTTGAAGTTCGCGATGGCGGGCTTCGGTATCACATGACACGACCGCTGGGTCGGCTGGGTCGCGGACGCTCATCTCGATGGCGTCGTACCCCAGATCGGCGGCGGCATCGAGCGCCGCTTTCCAATCCCCCGCGAATAGCAATGGGGCAAACTCGGCCGGGGAGGGCGAGATTGCCATGCTGGTTCTAAACATGAATCTCAATGCATCCTGGATCGCCGACGACCACGATTACGGCGGATAGGCGAACGTGTAGAGGTGCCGGCCGCCCGGCTGGAGTGGGCCCTTGAGCACAGCTTCAACGTCCTCCCGGGGTCGCATACTCACCTGTTCGATGGGTGGCAATTTCCCGGGTGGATACATCTCCATGATGTCGTTGACCAGTCGCTCGAGATAGTCGAGGATCGCATTGACGCCGCCCCTCGCCTTCTCCGGGTCGGCCAGGGTGGCGTCACCGACGGTACCCTCCGGAGTGGCGACCACTTCGAGCGGTGATCCTCCAACCTGCTGCCAGAACGGCAGCGGCGCTTCCGCCAGGGGGAGGGCCGAACCCGACTTGTTGATGTGCCCGGGGGGCAGCAACGGCGTGAACGACGTCTTCTCTGCGTGTTGGATGTCGATGAACTCAGGAAACAGGGCCATCGCAAACGAAGCTTCGCACTCGTCGCCGTGGATGAACGGTGTCTCGAATGGTCCTCCGTGATCCTTGTCGCGGAGGTGCTCCGGGATCACGAACCACCAGTTGACGTTGACCAAAATGCAGGGCACCTGATACTTCTTGCCGAACTGGTGCATGGCGGCCGGGATCACGTAGTCCTGACCGTGGCCGTTCAGGAGAATCTGTTTCCGAAAACCGGCGTTCCAGAATCCGGCGATGACCGCCCGCAGGTAGGCATTGAAGGTCTCCTCAGGGATGACGATGTTGCCGGGCATGCCCAGGTGATGGAAGGGATGGGATCCATACCAGATGGGTTCGGCCACCGTGCACCCGGTCTTGGCTGCGATCTGCTCTGCCTGCCGGGTAACGAGGAACGTGTCCTCGCCCGGATTCTGAGCCAGGCCGTGATTCTCGCTGCTCCCGATGGGGATGATGATGAGGTCGTTCTCTTTGAGCCGATCCTCGATCTGCTTCCCGGTCATGGTCTGGTAGTAGATGCCCGATGGACGTTCCATGTGGCCGCCATCAGGGGGAATCTGCCATGTGCTCATTTCAACCACCTTCTGTGTGTTCCTACGCGTTGGGCTGAACCAGGACCTTGAGTGCACCGTCCGTGCGCTGTGTGAACGTCTCGTAGGCCAGGCCGAAGTCCCGCAGTGGGAATCTGTGCGTCGTGACGATGTTGACGTCGATCTTTCCGGCGGAGATGAGAGGAATGACCTCCTCGCAAGTCCCGGGATTGGCGCGCACCCCGAAGAGGTCCATCTCCTCGATGACGATCCGACTGAGTGGGAGTTCGGCAGCCTCCAAGGGAACGCCGATCAGTGCGACCCTTCCGCCTTTTCTGGTCATTTCGATCGCGTCCCGTGTCGAAGTGCCGCGTGCGGCCGTGTCGACGGTCATGTGGGCACCCTTGCCGTCGGTGAGATCTCGAACGGCCTGGGGACCGTCCACCTGGCTGTTGTCGACCACAATTGCACCGAGCGCAGCAGCCGTGTCGAGGCGCGGTCCTCGACCGACCACAATCACCCGCGCTGCGCCCAACTGCGCCGCACATTGGGCGGCGAGCAGTCCTTGTGCCCCAGGTCCGACGATTGCGACCGTATCGCCCGGCATCACCTGGCCACGTTTGACCGCATGCAGGGCAATGGAACTGGCGTCCACCAACGCAGCTTGCTCGAGGGTCATCGAGTCGGGGATTGCAAACACCGACTTGATTGAACTGTTGTGGAACTGGCGAAGGGCTCCGGTGCTGTAGTGGCCGTAGTGCCGGTGATTACGCTCCTCGTGTCCGTAGTTCTCACAGAGGGTATAGCGGCCGATGGTGCACATCCGGCAGTACCCGCAGCCCGAATGCGCCGTTCCCGCCACCCGATCACCGACGGTGAAACCAAACCCTTCCGCATCGTCTCCGAGGGCAACGACTTCGCCCGACCATTCGTGACCCGGTGTGTAGGGATAACCGGGCGGCCAACCGCGCTTCAGGAAGTTCCCCGAGATGATCTCCTTGTCCGTCCCACAAATGGCTACTGAGTGCACCTTGCAAAGCACCTCGCGCGGGGCAGGAGTCGGGATTCCGGTGCTTTGAATCTCGTACTCGTTGGGACCAAGCAGGACGAGTGCATCCATCGACTGATCGGGCATCTGTCCTCCTCTGCCGGTCGGCCGAACCGGATGTCCCGAATCAGCCGCGCACCTTCTTTGTCACGCTTACCCTACGGATCTGGTTGTCCATCGGCAGGGTCGAAGGTCCCAACCCGCGTGGCTCATTCCGACGTTTGTGTGGGATCGCCTCGCGGACCGTTTGGTGGTTGAAACTTTCGAGTCGACGAAGCATCGGGTGGTGGCGGGCTCCCGATAAGCTTGGGCCTCCAGACGGAGGCCGAAGTATGGTCGTAGTAGTCCTGTTGTATCCGGCATACCTGCCCACGTTCGACGAGACCGCAGAACGCTGCCGGGCGATGGTGTCCGCCTTCGAGAACGATGTACCGGGCCTGATCGACAAGACCTGGGGAATGAACGAGGAGACGGGCAGGATGTGCTCGGTCTACCACTTCGAAGATCGGGCTTCGGCCGAGGCCCGCTTCGCGTCCGATGGATTCCGGGACTTCGTCGAGACCACATTGCACAACGAACTCGAGTTGGAGTATTTCGACGTCGCCGCTGTTGCTTCCAGGCACCCCCTCAAGTAGGCCTGCTCGACGGGTGGCTACGCCATAAAACCCTCTTCTCGAGCACGGGCGTCGAAGACCGCCAGGACCCGTTCCTGCAACTGGGCGAAGAAGTCGGGCGTGTTGAACTGGGGCAGGGTGCTGTGCTCGGCAGGTTGGTGCGCATCATCCGGAACGACGTAGTCGGCCTCGGTGAAACCCTGCCGCCGTTCGCTGGCGTAGCCCCGCAAATAGGTGCGGCCGACTACCGCCCGCAGATCGTCTCCCGTCACCTCGAGCCCGGCCGCCAGGTGGAGGGCTTCGGCCTCGGTCTCCGGATCGAGGGCTGCGAACTTACAGAGTCCCGTGATGTCGTCGAGCATGATCATCGGCCCCCGGTTGGTGATGGCGTCGACCCAGTAGTCGAGGCCCGTCTCTCGTTCGATCATCGCCAGCAGGAACGTGCGCATCCCCATGTGGCCGCCGGCGAGCGACCAGGGGTATCCCGGGTTGGTATGCGGCAGGTAGGCTGGGTATTCGACGCCTTTCGATTGCATGGCGTACTCAAGAGCCCCGAGTCGCCGGGCCAGACGAAGCGAGCCCTCGCCGATATCGGGCAGCCGGCCTTCGCCAACAGCACGGATGGCCTCCTCCGCGGCTGCGGCGTCACCGTAGGACAGACCACCTGCGATGGCCTGGTCCGGGTGGCGGCGGTTGTGTTCCATGACGAATCCAAGTGTGACTCCGAGCGAGATCGAATCCATGCCCAGCTGATCCACCAGTTCGACGCGGTCCAGCGCCTTGTCCTGGTCGTAGAGCCCGAGATTGGATGAGAGAAGGGCCCAGGGTTCGTAGTCCACCTTGGCGCGGAACGCACCGGCCACACCGCCACTCTCTTCGTCGTAGACGTTCTTGTGGCATTTGATACCGCACAGGTAGCAGCTCTCCGCTTTGACGACGAAGGGGCCCGCTTCGACGGAAGCCCGTCGCAGGGCGACGGCGTCTTCGGTTCCGGGTGGATTGAAGTTGAACTCCGGCAGGCCGCCGATTTCGTGCTGAGCCTTCACGTGGCGCCAGGTTCCGCCGGCGCCGTCGTCCCGGTATGGCTTGCTGCCTTCCCCGAGGTTTATCTCGCGGTTGAGGTCCTTGAGTCCTCTTCCGGAGACAGTCGGATTCGGGCCGTCTGCCGCGATGGCGAAGAGGTTCTTCGAACCCATCACGCCGCCGTAGCCGCCCCGTCCACAGAACCGGGGTTTGGCATCACCGGTCTTCAGTTGGTTGTCGCTGGACAGGGCAATAGAGGCGAATCGCACCGATTCGTAGTGCTCGCCCGCCGGACCTATCACTGCGAAATGAGCTTCGGGATAGCGTTTGTGGAGATCCTGGATCCGATCGTTGATGAGGCGCCCGGTCAGGTTTGCTGCGTCGAGAAACTCGACTGTGGCGGGTCCTCCGGGACCTTCAGGGTCGTTGCTGGCGGTGAGGTACAGCAAGGTTGGACGAGGGGACCGGCCCGTGAACACCATCTCGTCGATACCCAGACCGGCCAGTTTGGTGCCGAAGTGGCCGCTTCCCGCCGACCACATCAAGCCGGGGTTTCCGGTCAGGGAGGTCTTGAGCGGGGAGTAGCCGTGGAAGTACGTTCTAAGTCCGGTCATAACCCGGGTCCCGCTGAGCAGGCCGAGATTCATGATGAGCGGGGCGTCGGGAGAATACGGGTCTGTGATGGCCAGGTCCCCGAGCAGCTTGGCGGCGCGGGCAATCCCACCGAGTGCATCCTCGAGGTCGTCGCACGAGGCTCGCTCCCAACGGGCAGTGCCGGCCGTCAAATCGATGTGGTAGCGGCTCACCGCGAAGGCTGTCGGCGGCTGCAGATCACCGCCGGCAACAGCAGGGGTCGTTGTCATTGGCTCCTCCTTCAGCGGTCCTACCGTGGTCGACAGGCACTCCAGTTCCAGGCTGTCTCCGGCGTCGAGCGCCTGCCCCGCCTGGCGTGCCCTCAACGTTCGTCGAACCCTAGCGCTGGACTGATTGTGTAGAGGCCCGGTCCTCACGGAGGATTCCCCGACATTGGCGGTTGAGTGCGACTGGTCCGGCGGGTCCTGCTCCGGGCCCGCTGCGTGAATCCCCGATCCACGACCACCTGATCCCGGTGGTCCGGGTACCGTTGTGGACTGGAATCGACGGCGAGGCGACGATCGGAGGCTGCGACCCGTGAAGCTTGGATGGATTGGATTGGGGGACATGGGGCAGGTGATCATTCCTCGCCTCCTGGCCGCCGGCCACGACGTGACTGGTTGGAACCGAACGCCGTCGAAGGCGGGCAAACTCTTGGAACAGGGCATGGCCTGGGCCGACACGCCGCGTGCGGTTGCCGCCGCTTCCGACCTCGTCTTCTCCATGGTCACCGACGCAGAGGCGGTCACAGCAGTTGCTCTCGGTGACGATGGGGTCATCTCCGGCCTGTCGCCCGAATCGGTTTACCTGGACATGAGCACCATCGACCCCCAGGTGAGCCGTGAGATCTCGGCGGCCTTCTCAGATAGCGGGCTGACGATGCTCGATGGTCCCCTGTCGGGCAGCCCGGTGACGATTCGGCAGGGTTCTGCGTCAACGATGGTGGGAGGAGACCGGACGGCGTTCGAGAAGGTCGAGCCGGTGCTTCACGACATCGGGTCGAAGGTCAGTTACATCGGTCCATCCGGTTCAGCGGTCCAAATGAAGGTGGCGATCAACCTGACGCTGATCGTGGAGATGGTGGTGTTTTGCGAGTCCGTGGCCCTGGCCGAGAAGGGCGGGGTTGATCGAGCAGTTGCAGTCGACGCCATGTTGAAGAGCGTGGTCGCCTCTCCGGTGATGGGGTACCGGGGACCGTTCATTCTCGACATGCCGGAGAAGCCGATGGCAGACGTCACGCTCCAGCAAAAGGACATGGTGCTCGCCCTCGAAGTGGCCAGACGTCAGGGCTCACCGGCTCCTCTGGGGGCGGTGGCGAACGAGTTGCTGAACGCCTGTCGTGGACTCGGAATCGATCACCGCGACTTCGTCACGGTCTTCGACGTGTATCACATGCTGTCGGGTGGACGATGACCGAGCGGTTTCACACCAACCTCACCCGGGTCCCTCATGTGGGGGGCCTGCGGGAAGACGAGGGTTGGATCGACATGCAGGTCCAGTTCCTAATCGACAAGGCGACGGTGGGAGTCGACGACTTCCTGCTGGGATGGACGGTGCTTCCGCCCGGCGCCCGCCACGATCGGCACCTGCACCGAAATGCCGATGAGTTCTTCATCGTGCTCCAAGGGTCCGGTCGGATCTACACAGACGATGGTACGAAGGCCGCCGGCACCGGGGACGTGATCTGGACCCCGCGCGGTCGCTGGCACGGCTTCGACAACACCGGCGATGAAGATGTCGTCCTGGTGTGGGGGTGGAACGGCTGCGGTTCGCTGGAGGACTCCGGCTATGAGGTCGACGAAGAGACGATCGGATGAAGGCTCCCTGGGAGGATGCCCGGGTGAGGGCGGGACTGGCACGGCAACTGGCGATGCGGCAGCTCTTGCTCGAGGAGGGAGCAGTCGGGATCGGATGGAAGGTCGGGTTCGGTGCTCCTTCGGCTTTGGAGTTGATGCAGATCGCCGCCCCGCTCCTGGGGTTCCTGACCGATGCCACAGTGTTGGAGTCCGGCGCACTAGTCGACACGAGCGATTGGGGCCGGGGGCTCGCCGAGTTCGAGGTAGCCGTCTATCTCGGAGTTGATCTCGGACCGGGCCGGTCGGTCGATGAGGCCGGGGGGGCGATCTCGGCGGTGGGTCCGGCGATTGAGCTCGCCAACGTCGACTTGCCGGTCGAGGCGGCCGGCGTTGAGGAGATTCTGGCCGGCGACATCTTCCACAGGGGAGTGATTCTTGGTGACCCGGATCACGGCCGGGCCGGATTGGATATCACCGGTCTCGTCGGCCGGGTCCTGGTCGACGGTGTGGAGCGGGCGGTGACGACGGACCTCCAGGCGATTACCGGCGCCTACCCGTGGATCGTCGCCACGGTGGCAGACACCCTGGCCGCCAATGGTGAGATGCTGCGGGAAGGAGACGTCATCATCACCGGCTCGGTGATTCCGCCTGTACCGATTACAGAGGGCACCGAGTTCAGTTTTAACCTCGACCCGTTGGACCCGATCTCGGTCCGGATCGGCTGAGCTCCCGGACGCTCTCTCGTCGATGTGAAGGTGGCGGGTTGGGCCTTGTGCCTCAACAGGCCGACCGGGAGAGACCAACGACGATATGGTTGCCGAAGCAAAGGAAATCGGTGCAAACGCCATCGTGATGGCCCGGTTTTCGACGTCAATGGTCATGAGCGGTGCGGCCGAGTTGCTGGCGTACGGGACGGCGGTCGTCGTTGAACCCGAATAGGGTCGATAGCTGACTCTTGGTTGGTTTCCAGCACATCCCGGCGACGCACCTCATGAATCCGGGATGGATCTGTTATTACCGGATCAGCTGCTTCGAAACTCCACTCTCCGCAACGGTGAGGGTCGCTTCTGCCTCCCGGGTCTACTTCACGTCCGGATTCGGGAGCATGTAGTCCTCACGAATCACTCGGATCAACTCGTGGTATGAGGCAATGAAGCCGCGCAGTGTCCGGACTGTGGCTCCATAGGTATCGAACTCGGTCACGGTCATGCCATCCGGCTCGTATGCCTTGCGGAAATCTGGGATGCGATCGCTGAGCTCGGTAACGATCTCCGGTTTCACGGGTATCTGCATCCGCTCGCGAACTTCGACTTGCGAAGAGTTGAACAACTTCTGCCATCCGGCCGGAATCGTGAGAATCGCATCGGCTCCAATGAACTCGGACCAATGCAGGTGGTGCCGGTAGGCGGCTGCCAGCAACCGCGCCCGGAATCCGCGCTGCTGGAAGATACCGTAGGCCTTCTTGAATACCGCCACCCCTGCCCACGGAAGATACGCAGGGTTCACGATGATGCCATCCCGCTTGGTCACGACCTGCATCCAGTCGTCGGTTCGTCCCACCATGATCGTGCATACGGGAGTCATGTCGGTTGTGGGCAAACCCTCTGCTTGGCGACGCGCCAGACCCCGATCGACAGCTTCACCGACTGCGATTGCCTGCGGTACCGTGAAACTGACCGTCGCATTGACGTTCACACCCAGGTAGGTCGCCTCCTCGATCGCTACGAGGCCCTTGCTCGTCACGGGTAGCTTGACCTGGACATTCGGCGCAAGCGAAGCGAAGCGAACCGCTTGTTCGACCATGCGATCCACGTTCCGATAGTTGGACGGATTGGTCTGAATTGACAATCGGCCCTTCTTGCCTTCCTCCCGTTCGAAAACTGGAAGGAGCAGTTCGGCGCCCTTGACGCCGATCTCCTCGAAGATCTTCCACATCACATCTTCATCGGTCCAAGAAGGATTCTCGGCGATCACGAGGTGGATTCGGTCGTCCCAGAGGTCCCGTTCCAGCCGGAGCACCTGCTCGACGATTGTCGGGTTGCTCGTCGCACCAACGGCCCCATGCTCGATCGCATAGGTGAGTTCGGAGATCGAACAAGAGTCGTTCCAGAAGTCCGTCTTCGTCGTAGAGACGGTCTGATGCAGCGGGCTCTTGAATTCTGTCTCGAATGTCACGATTCCTCCCGCGCGACAGAATAGGTCCGACCTCGGATCGAAGCGACCTGTAGGGCTATTCCGAGTGGAGGGTCCGACGTCCCGATCCCGGTTCCTATGCTTGGGGGATGCCATGGCCGGGAAAGCGCAATCCGCCTAGCACTGGACGCCGGGTGGCGGAGACGGCCGACGAGCTGATCCGGCAAATCGCCCAGGACAAGGCAATCGACCGGTTTGCGCGCCGTCGGCCCGGGGTCGACGCCCCGAGAGCTGTGTTCAGGTCGGTGGTCGATGAGGTTGCAGATCATTTCTCCGGGTCGGGCTGGCGCTATGCCAGGAGCGGGCCCCACTTGAGCCGTCGGGAAGGTGACATCTCCGCCAGGGTGGAGTTCGTGTCAAACCGGCTGAACGTAGCCGGAGAAATCGTCGGCCTCTGGGTGTACATCCACCTCGGCGACCGCACCCTCGGCAAGTGGCGGAAGGAGACGGGGAACCTCTGGCCGTTGGGGACGAAGTGGCACGACGTCATCTGGGGCACCTTCTCGACCCTCCCCGGTGGCTCGAGTGGAACCTGGCCGACTCCAACGTCCGACCGGAAGCCACCGCCGACATCGTCAAAACGATCGAGGGTGCAGCCTTGCCGTGGATCGAGTCCATGCGGCGCCTCCTCGATGGTGGTCTCCCCAACCCCAACTCCCTGATTGGCCACGTGACAGAATTGAGCCTCATCGAATATCTCGTCAGGGCCGGGCGACTCGACGAGGCAGGTTCCGTGGTCGGGGATGCCGTCGAGCGTTCCCATGAGCGTGCGCAACGCTCCTTCGCCGAACAGCTCTGTGCCTTTCGTCGCGATGGCCTTCCAGGCGATCTCCCCGCCGCCGGCTCGGCGTTGTTGGCCTATGCAGTCATTCGATTCGACTTGCCGGTGGGTACGCCCGGCGCGTCGTGAACCCCGAAGCTTCCCTCGTCCTAGAGTCGGTCGAGAGATGACACGAGCCGCCGACCTAGAGGATCCCTCTTCACCGAACGGCAAAGACGTTATGACCCCAGCCAGCCGTGCCGGCTGGCGTAGTTGGCTCGCCTCGAACCCCGACCGGCAAGAGGGTCTGTGGATCGTCTACCGCAAGAAGTCGAGCAGCCTCGACGGTCCGGTGTACGACGACCTGGTCGAAGAAGCTCTGTGCTTCGGGTGGATCGACAGTCAATCCAGGCGGGTTGACGGCGACCGAATGATGCAGTGGTTTTCCCCCCGTCGAAAGGGCGGGTTGTGGTCGGCGCTCAACAAGGACCGGATCGAGCGGCTGCTACGCGATGGGCTCATGACCGAGGTCGGTCAGGCGACGATCGACAAGGCAAAGGCCGACGGTTCGTGGTCCCAGACCGACGAGGTCGATGCCCTCATTGTCCCCGCTGATCTGGAAGCCGCCCTCGATGCCGCTCCAGCCGCCAAGGCCGCCTATCAGGCCCTGATCGATTCGGCCAAGAAGCAGTACCTGTGGTGGATTCACACAGCCAAACGGCCGGCAACCCGTGCCAACCGAATAGAAGAAACCGTTTCTAGGCTCTCATCGGGAGAATCCCTCGGCTCTACATAACCGCGGTGCGCCGGCCACAATCTTCGTTGCGTTACGAACCCCCGTCGGGGCCAGATCAGCGTCAATGCCGCGCATCGTCCGAGGGCCCTCCCGGCAGGGACGGCGCCCGCGACTCACCCGACGTTGTTGGGGCATCGGGACCCCTGGATGTCCGTCAGGTCCACCGCCGGCTCGCTTGACGCGGCGCAATGGACGCGCGATTGAACCGACCTTCCAAACCAGAGATTGCCTCTGCGGGCGGCCTTCATCTGGTTCTTCTGTAGTCGGGACGGTGGGATCTGAACCCACTATCTCAGCGTCCCGATATGTGTCTAGCGCCGATGTGGCGTCTGGTCATGGTTGCGTCCCAGTTGATCACAAGGTCGCCCTGCGATGCAACGGGGACGCACTCCAACAGCTGTGATGGTTCCGGCTCGCGGTTCAGACGACGTCGCGGTGGGTGACGGCGATGAGGCCGATGGCGGCTGGTACGAGGGCCCATATCCCGATGGCGGCGATTGCGGCTCCGATGCTTGTGGTGTTGTCTACTCCGGAGACGA
>JAHEDK010000041.1 GCA_024641245.1 Actinomycetes bacterium | reverse complement strand
AGCATTGCCTGTGCGATCGGTATCATGGAGGTTGCGAGGTTGGATATCTGGTCATCGACACAATCAGAGTCCCGAACGCGGAGCGCCTTGGCCTCAACTACTCATCATGGGGATCGACACACAGATGTATGACTCGGATCAATACGCGTCCCTCAATCGCTGGGATAGTCGGCATCTGAACATGGTGAAGAGCCACCTTGATCTGAAACCTGGTGATCGGATCCTCGAAGTAGGTTGCGGACGCGGGCATCTCACCAAGCGTCTCAGGGACTTCGGAGCCGATGCTGTTGGTATCGATTCCAACCCTCATGCTGCCGCCCGCGCGGTGACGTCCGGGGTATCGACGATGGCCGCCGAGTCACTGCAGTTCCCGAGAGCGAGCTTCGACAAGGTCGTGTCGGTGCATGCCATCGAGCACATCCCCGACATTCGGGGGGCATTCGACGAGATGGCCCGGGTCCTCAAACCTGGTGGCCGGGCCCTGTTCGTCTACCCGGCGGAACCGATCCAGGGATCGTGGGCCATTCCAACTGCAATCGTGCTGCATCGCAATCCTTTCAAGGCGCAGCAGGTCCACTGCCAGTGGCTGTGGCCGGCGCGGCTCCGTGCCATCGCCGGACCTGCCGGCTTCAGCCACGTGCACTCCGAGTTCAGGCTCCTCTCGAGCCCGCAGTTCGTGTCGCTTTTCGTACGGGGCAGCGACGCCCCTCGGTCCGACCTACCGCTCGAGACTCGGTTGCGGTCGGTAGCCCCTGATCGGAAACCAGTCGGGGCAGACGAGAGGACCCCCTCGCTGGCCAGGAGCCTCTTTGCACTGCTGACGAAGCCCGCTTTGTCAGAGTCCGACTGAGTATTGCCCGGCGGATGCTCGATTCACGGCCCACAAGAGGACCCCGAGATCGGCTCAGTTGTCGCCGGGTCGCCGTGGTGAGATAAGCAGCCCAGGGTCGCTTCGTAGCGTTCGGGTCGACGTTCTATGGGGGATCGCCCCCCGAGCCCCGATCGCGAGTCCGTGGACCTACGACGGGTAGTCGTCGAGAATCGCCCGCAGACGTGCTTCGCCTTCGCCTCGCCAGAACCACTGCCGGCCGGCCACGACGGTGGAGGCGGTCAACAATGCCATGACTCCAAGGTACACGACGTTCCATCGCGCCGGCAGTGTGTCATAGGCGAGGATCATGCCGACTACGAAGAATCCCACTCCGAATACCGTGTAGAGCGCAGTCATGAGACCGAACCAGGTGAGGCCTCCCGACAACGGCAGCGAGACGAGTTTCGGCCGATCAAGTGGGAAGAGATAGGCGTCCTCCAGTTGGGCCGCCACCAGGATGTCCTCTTTGAGAGCCCGGTTGACGTATCCCTCCAGGCTCCGGGCGTAATGACGGGCGAAGATCAAGTAGGAGGCGTCGAAGGCGGTCTGGGCGGCGCCGATCAACGCGATGATCGGCAAGAAGGCGATGAGACGCCGGTCGTACACGACCGCCACGACCACAATGCCGATCCCGACGACGAGCGTGAACCGGACGTCCGAAAAGAACTGTCGGTGATACATGGCAGTCATGCCACGCATCCGCGCCAGTTGCTGCACCGCGACCTGCATCTTCGGTTCCATGGAACTCTCCTTGCCCTGCTTCCCGGACGACGACCGGTCGGAGTGTACGGTTCCGGCCCATCCTGCGTGCACCGTGACCGGCGGGTACCGACTCGCCGATGTTGCTTACTCGCAGTCTCGATCGCTGCTCGTCCGGAACGAACCGCGCGCTCAGAATCAACCCAGGGAGGGGAGGGACCGCCGGATTTACCGGGGTACCGGCAGCGAATCGGATGGCGCTGCTTCGGCCGGGGATGCCTTGTCGGCTGCGGACGGTGGTCTCGGACGCGGAGTGCGCCCGGCCGGACGAGAGGGCGCACCGGTCATGAGCGTGCGCACCACCGCCAAGGCCAGGATGATGACGATGCTCCCGGCGTAGATGCCGATCCCGACCGGAGTTGCGGTATCGGTTCCGGCCATGATTCCGTGTGTGGCTGCACCGACGAATACACCGAAAGAGCCGAAGTGGATGAAGCGCCAGGCCTTCTGCCCGATGAACTTGCGGACGTAGAAGCTGACAGTGATGAGCACGAGGCCGTAGAAGGCGACGACGCCGAATGCCACCGACAAGGGCTCCCATTCTGAGGATCCTGGAACGAAGAGATCCTTCGGTCCGAATTCGACGAACTCATCCAGATAGACGAACAGCATGTGAACGGCGGTCGCCAGCAACGAACCGACAGCCAGGGATTCGTGCATGAAGGTGAGGGTCTTCTTCGAGGCGCTTCTGCCCAGCAGGTCGGTCGAGACGACGAGGCCCCAGACGGCCGACAGTGCGAGGAGCAGGTAGGCGACGAAACCGGCGGCGCGAATCACGATCCAGGTCATGCGGCCACCAACTGCAAGCCGTTGGTCGCATAGACGCTGCCTTCCTCCCAAACCGCCAATGCTCCCTTGATCCAAGGTTGAGCAGCAGCCCAGGCCAAACCATCGGATCCGTGCAGCAACATGGCCTTGGCTCCTGCTTCTGCTTCGACGGTCGTGGCGGCAACGGCCGTGGCGCTGACGATCGGAGAGACCGCCGGGGCCAGAGTGCGCGGGTCGATGAGGTGGTGCGCTTCGCCGCCCGGGATCTTCCAACGCCGGCGCGTGGTCGAACTGGTGGCCAGCGCCCCGACACCGAGTGGCACCCGAGCGACGCGATGCCCCCAGGGATCGATGATGTCTACCTGGGCCTCCGAACTCCTGGAACGCACATCGCCTCCGGCGTTGACGATGACTGCCAGTCCGCTCTCCACCGCCTGGTCGCATGCCCAACCTTTGGCGACTCCGCCCAGATCGATCCTGGTGCCGGGTGATCGGTGGAGGCAATTCCCGGACATCGACCACACCGGCTGCGACTTGATCGGGGCTGGCGTCGAGGTCTCATCGATTATGTCGAAGCTACGGTCGTAGCCCCACGCCGACACCGCCGCACCGAGTCCGGCGTCGACCAGACCGTCGGTGCGATCCCTCAAGTCCGCGGCGATCTGCAATACCTCCGCCATCGGTTCGGAGACCAGGAGGTCGGCTGCGTCGGCGTTGTTGAGGTTGGACAACTCGCTGCTAGGTCGAAATCGGCTGCAGCGTCGTTCCACCTCTTCGAAGAGAGCCTGCGTGGCGGCGATGTCCTCTGGCCGGGCGACCGTCACCTGGACGCTGGTGCCCATCGCCCGGAACGATGCGGCGATCATGAGCCCTGGCTCGTCGAAACCGTCGGCGACGGCGCCGGACCCGCCTGGACGACCACTTGCCGAACAACGGTGGGGGGTGGAGGCGGGGCCGGCGTGTAGCGGATGACCACCAGGCCGTCCTCGGGGAGGGTCGGCATGGTGGTGGTGGTCTCTGCGGCCGGTGCCGTTGCCCGGGTAGTTTCGGCCACAACTAGATCCTCCTGAGCGGGAGCCTCCATCTGCCGTCCGACGATCGCCACCGCCCAGGCGACTGCGACCGTAGTCCAGGCGGCGATCCTCGTCGTTCGGATCGTTGGGAACCGCTTGCGAATCATTGCTCACCACCAGGCTCGTTTGCCACCCGCAACACCGCGTTGTTCGCCACCAGAACCTTGACGATCGACTCGGAGAGGTCCTCAGTCAGAGCGGATTCGCTCACCTTCTCCGTGAACCCGTTATCGGCGAGGACGTTTGAAACGGCGTCGGGCAGTTCCGCGATTTCGAGAGGATTGGTCGACGTCGTAGTCGACGCCTCGGGCGCGAACGCCGTCTCGAGGCCGGCCTTTCTCACCGTCTGATCCTCCGTCGGGGTTCCGACGATGCCGAGTGTGTAGAACACCGCGCCGAAGAGGGCGAGACCGGCGGCGATCACAGTGATCGCCGCTTCCAATCTTCTACTCGTGGTCAATGGTCGTCCTCTTCGTCTTCCTCGTCTTCCTTGTCTTCCTCGTGCTTCTCGTCCTCGTGATCCTTCGATTCGTAGGCGTCGTCGCTTCCGGACTCCGCTCCGCCGTCATCCACGCTTGTGGCAGGGGCGGGGACTTGTTCGACGACCACGACTTTCTGCACCACCGGGGCGACCTGAGGAGCCTCGGGAAGGGTCAGGCCCGCCTCGTCGCAGATCGGGCGCAGTGCGTCGAGCGCGGCTTGCTCGATCGCGTCGATCGACCCGTCGGCTTCCTTGTCGACGAGGGCCAGTCCGTCTGATCCGCAGGCGGCGGCCAAGTAGTCCTCGGTCGGTTCGTCGACCTTCTCGGTGTCCACTACCTTTTCGATCGATTCGGACAGGAGCGGGCTGAGCGATGCAACTTCTGATTCGTCCGCTTGATCCTGCGAACCGTTTCCTTCGATCAGTCCATTGGCTGCGAGCGCCAGCAGGGGAACCGCGAGTGCGCCGATCAGTAGCGCGATGAGGAAGTTCTTGCGTTGGGTGGGTGCATTCATAGGTGTCTCCTCGTTTGAGTTATCTGTCAGATCTGAGGGCTAGACCTCGAGATAGATGCATTCGGCCGGACATTCCTCGGCAGCTTCGGTCACCAAACCATGGAGTTCACGGGGTACGCGGGCCGTGCCCTCGGTGCCGGCCGGCCCATGTCCGGTTTCTGCGCGTCCATCGAAGATGATGGTCTCTCCGAAGTGGGCGGCGCTCTCGCCGACGGCCCACAATCCATCACCGCGGTCATAAAAGACTTCAGGGACGATTTGCTCGCACGTACCTGCACCCATGCACAGGTCGGCGTCGATCCAGACTTTCATCGGTGGTCTCCCCTCATTCGATTGCTCCCACAGATTGCACGAGTCATCGTTAATGCGGCGATAACCCGTCCTGATGGATGTCCTAAGGGCTGACTTACCGTCCGGCAGGCGGGTTTGGCCGATGTGGGGCCATGCGATGCGAACCCGGCCGACGTTTCGGCCACCGTGCCCGGATTCCTGTTCGACAATTGCAGGGCGCCTCGGCCGGCCAGGGCGTATCGGGGCCCGCCTGCACATTGGGCGAATGCGGCCGAGCTTCTTCAGGGTGATGGATCCGGTTCACCGTTGCCCGCATTCGTGTGAGAATGAACTGCAGATCGAACCAGGAGGCCGTTGCATGGCGATGTCTGATGAGCACAAGGCTGCATTGGCGCGGGGCAGACGAGAGGCGGCAGCCATCAAACGCTACCTCGAAGCTCTCGAAAAGCGGAGGCCGGGTCGACCGATCACCTTGGCAAGTCTTGCCGGAAGGCTCGATCAAGTGAATCGCCGGATTCGTGAAGAAACCGATCCATTGAAACGGGTCGATTTGATGCAGGCCCGCATCGACATCGAGCAACGAATCGCATCGTTTGAGGAGATCGATTTCGCGGCACTCGAGGCTGCCTTTGTTGAGTGCGCAGCCGAGTATTCGGATCGAAAGGGGATCACGTATTCGGCCTGGAGAGAGATCGGAGTCCCGGCTGCGGTACTGAAGCAGGCTGGGATTCCCAGGACCCGTCGGTCCTAACGATCAGTCCCAGCCCAGTTCATGAAGCCGCTCATCATCGATGCCGAGGTGGTGTGCGATCTCATGGAGGACCGTCGTTCGAATCTCGGCGCGCAGCTCGTCTTTGGGGAGCCCGAGCGACAGGTGCGGTTCCCGAAAGATCGTGATCTGGTCGGGCATGACCCCGAAGTAGTCGAGGCCCCGTTCGGCGAGTGACACGCCCTCATACAGGCCGAGCAGTCCATCGTCATCAGGATCTTGCAGGGCGGTAGGTCGATCCTCAACGAGCACGACGAGATTGTCGATGCGGTCCGTTACCCAGGGTGGCAATTCCTCGAGAGCTTCGTCGACGAGAGTCTCGAAGTCGGCGCGGTTCATCGGCCGCATTCAAGCCGATCGCGCACGGCGGCGCGCGCCTTCGATCAGCCCAGCGTGCCGAGTATGAACCATATCGAGGCAATGACTGCCAGCAACAGCGCCATGGCTGCCACTATCTCGGTAAGCATCAGGGCCGACCAGTGGGTCCGATCGCTGACGTCGAACGGATTCATAGCATTCAACTTCGACCCCCTCGATTCTCATCGAAGCACGACCTGCCCAATCTGTCTATGCATGGTTTTCGCGACCTGCTGCAGGGTGTCGACCGATTCCGAGGCCGTCTGGCTCATCGCTACAATCTCACGCCACAGCCCGACCCATTGGCTGGGGCGCTTAGCTCAGCGGGAGAGCGCTGCCTTCACACGGCAGAGGTCACTGGTTCGATCCCAGTAGCGCCCACCACACGAAACCCCTGGTCAGCGAGGGTTTCTGCGCGTCTGGAAGACGTGTTTGTGGCCTCAGAACTGACCGGGGTGGGGTTGTATCACGCCGGAACGGTCAAACGGGGGTTACTCGGCTGATCGGTATCGGCACACGGAGTACTGGGTCATGGGTTGTTTCCTGTGCCCCATTGTCACCCAGCGAGGCTGTATCCGAGGTCGTGGATCAGGTTTGCGATTCGTTGTGCCCCATCGAGTGAGGGGTGAGTGCCATCTGAAACGATCAGGCCAGATTCTTCAGGGTTCTCGGTGCCATCGGGTCCCATGAAGTCGTCACACACCTGCGCCACCGGGATTCCGTATTGGCCCGCAACCTCTTCGACGTAGTCCTGAGCCTCGACCCAGTACGGATAGACCATTTCGAAGGTCTCCTCCGTGTAGACACCATTGGTGGGGAACATGTAGAAGTCCTGTCCACGGATGAGCACCTCGGAGGGATCGACCATCGTCGTCAACTCCTCGAAGACGGCATCCACCTGCGTCTTGTAGTCGTCGATCATTTCTCTCAGGCATTGCTCGCCGTCGTCGCCTTCGCAATCGGCCGGGTCCAGGCCAAGGTTTCCGGTAACAGTTTGAATCGGCAATCGCCATTCGTTATTGGGGATGAGCAGGGTTATCACATCCGCTTCGGCGAGGTCGTCACGGAGTCGAACGTTGTTTTGGAGTTGGAAGAGGAGATTGCTGGCGTTTTGAGCAGGGACAGTGTGATCACGGACTTCGACCTCGACCCCGAAATCTTCTTCCAGCATTGCGGAGTAGTAATCGACCACGTCGAACGTCAGCGAGTTCCCCATCGGTAGGTACACCAGAGGTTCGTCTTCGATTTGGAGGGTTGAACCCTCCCCCGAGCAGGAAGCAACCACAAACAAGAAGGCGACGACTATCAGATGTGGTGAGGTTGACCGATGTTCGGACGCCCTATGGATGAAGCGGTGCATGGAAGTCCTCTCCTATCGTGAGGTTCCACACCGCAACGCCAAAAAGGGTCCACACATAACGTCATGGCCCCCGTCCCTCCTCTGTACCCCATCGTACACCCAGAGCAACGTCCTGTGAACCGGGATGTCGCTTGGAGATTTCTCCTACGTGCTCAACGACACCCTGACGCCTTAGTAGTGCCGACCAGAGGCAGCGTGCTGTCCGAAGAAGCGTTCGCATGAGACCGCTCGCCTAAGCCCGCCATCGGCGATGAAGTTGAACGGGGGCGGACCGGTGGTAGCGGTTTCGCGTTCACACGGCAGAGGTCGCGGACCGCAAGCAGTCCGTCCGTCGATCTCACTAGCGCCCACCACGCGACACATCCAGTGGCTGCCGTCCTTTCCGGCGGGCCGACGAATACGCGCCTCGACTTCCGTCGTGCAGCGACCTGCGATACCTACCACTCCATGTCGGCGACGGCGTCGGCGATTTCCTGCCGATCCACGTTGGTGCCATTGACCAGGATCACGATCCCAAGCTCCTCTTCGGGATAGAGCCGCATGAAGGCCCTGAACGCCGCACCACCGCCGCCGTGGGCGTAGTGGACACGGCCGCCGTCGCTGACGACCTTGAATCCAAGCCCCTGCTCCCAATCCTCGAAGCGTCCGAAATCGCCCCATTGTGGAGAGCTGCCTGGTGTGATGTGCCGTTCGGTCAACATCATCTCGACCGTCTCCTCCGACAGGATCCGTGCCCCGTCCAGCTCTCCGCCGTTGAGGAGGGCGGTGACCAGGCGGGCCATGTCGGGGGCAGGGCCGACGAGGCCCGACGGCGGGTTGGCGTCGAAGAGGAACCGGTTGAACCAGGCCCAGCCGTCCTCATAGTCGAGGACAAACTCGCTTGGCCACGGTGAACTGATCAGTGGGAAGAAGACGGTCTGGAAATCGGCCATTGGGTGGGCGCCGACCGCCGCCGCAGGCTCCATTGCCGACGTGTACTCGAACCAAGTGCTATCCATTCCGAGCGGGTCGAGGATGTTGCGTGTCACGTACTCCTCGTAGCTCAGTCCGCTGGCTTGCTCGACCACCACCCCGAGCGTGTGGTACCCGACGTTCGTGTAGACCGCCTTGCTGCCCGGTTCGAACTTCAAGGTGTTGTAGAGCCGCTGCCGGCCACCACACTCGCCGTCGAGGCGTTCATCCGGTCGAGGAGCGGCAAGCTCAACAACACGATCAATCCGAGGAGGCCGGCCAGCAGCAGAGCGATTCCCAGCACATCGGTCACATCTCCGGCTTCCCCTGCGAAGAGGCTCAGCAGGAGGAGCGGAGCGGCCACCGACGCCAGAACGGCAAAGGCAGCCGGAGTTGGGCGACCGCCGTAGCGCGCGACGAAAGTTCCGCTGAGGCCGGCAATGAGCGCGGCCAGGCCGATTGCGATCAGGACGATAGTCATGAGTCCTCCTCGGCTTCGTAGGTCTGGAACTCGACCACCTCGATGCCGAGTTGTCGGAGGTGGTCGAGAATGCCGTGAAGTTGGGACTGGTCGACGAGTGGCCCGGTGAGCAGGGTGTCACCTTCCGTCGTGTGTTGCTCTACTCCCGTTCCGATCCCCTCAGCGAATCCCTCACCGAGGCGGCCGGCCACCCGAAATCGGAAGTGGAG
>JAHEDK010000040.1 GCA_024641245.1 Actinomycetes bacterium | reverse complement strand
ACCCGCACGAAAGGGAGCCATGAGTCACCAGGAGCTAGCCGACCTCGCCGACGAGTACTTCGACTGGAAGCTGCGAACTGAGCCGATCAGCGCCAGCATGATCGGAGTCCACGACTACGACAGCGAACTCGGCGAGTTTTCGCGCGACGCCGAGGATCGCCAGATAACCGACCTGCGCGGCTTCGTAACCCGGGCCGCCGCTATAGATCCCACCGGACTCGACGCCCAGGATCGCATCACCCGCGACGTGCTGATCTTCGAAGCCGAGAACGCCGCCGACGTCGGGGAGACCCGAATGGCCGAATTGGCGGTCAACCATACGATCGGAATCCAGGCACTGCTGCCGGTCGTCGTACCTCAGCTCCCGATCGAGACCTCAGAGCACGGGGACGCCTTCATCGAGCGATTCCGCAAGTCGACGCAAGCCTTCGCCGAAATGAACACCCGGCTCGAAGAGGGAGTCGCCGCCGGCCGGACACCGATGGCATCGACTGCCCGCAAGACCGTCGAGCAAATCGACACGATGCTCGCCACGCCGCTCGCCGAAGACCCCTTCATGAAAGCCCGGGTGCCCGGGGGCTTAGATGAAGCGGAATGGCGGGATCGCGTCGCCGACGTGATCCGCGATCACATCCGCCCGGCACTGCTGTCGTTTCGCGACACAATCGCCGAGAAGGTAGTGCCCGCGGGACGAAGCGACGAGCAGCCGGGCACATGCCATCTGCCCGATGGCGAGGTCACGTACTCCCGCCACGTCAGGCAGCACACGTCATTGCCGCTGGACCCCGAGGAGATCCATCATCTAGGCCTGCGCCAGATCGACATGCTCGGCGAGGAGTACCGCACTCTCGGCCAGGAGGCGTTAGGCACCGCGGACCTCACCGAGATCTTCGCGGCGCTGCGTGACGACCCGGCGCTTCACTTCGAAGCGGGCCCCGAAGTGGTCGCTGCCTCGGAAAAGGCGATGGCCAAGGCCAAGGCGTCGATGGGTGACTGGTTTGGGCGGCTCCCCAAAGCCGACTGCGTCGTCGCCGAAACGCCGACCGGGCCCACCGCTTTTTACTTTCCGCCGGCAACCGACGGCACCCGCCCGGGGACGTTCTTCGTCAACACCGCCGACCCCACACGGTGGGGCCGTTTCGAGATCGAGGCGATGGCGTATCACGAGGGAATCCCCGGCCACCACCTCCAACTGGCGATCGCCCAAGAACTCGAAAACGTACCCGAGTTCCGCAAGCACGCCCAGGTGACGGTGTACGCCGAAGGCTGGGGGCTCTACACGGAACGCCTGGCCGATGAGATGGGTCTCTACAGCGGGTCCCTCGAACGCATCGGAATGCTGTCGGCCGATTCGATGCGGGCCGGCCGGCTCGTCGTCGACACCGGCATCCACGCCAAGGGCTGGACTCGCCGGCAGGCGATCGACTACTTCCTCGCCAACTCACCGATGTCACAGGCCACGGTTGAGGGCGAAGTCGATCGCTATATCGGCATGCCCGGCCAGGCCCTGTCCTATATGATCGGGCGCCTCGAGATCAACCGAATGCGGGCCGAAGCCGAAACCGCCATGGGCGACCGCTTCGACATCAAGGGCTTCCACGACACGGTACTCGGCAGCGGACTCGTCCCGATGGAGACCCTCGATCGTATGGTCCGGGAGTGGGCCGCGGCCTAGTTGGGTGGTCGGTAATGGGGTTTTGTGTGGGGGTGTTCGCTGTTGGGGTGTTTCGGGTAGAGGCAGATGGTCATGGTTTCGGGGCCCGGCTGGTTGTTTAGGTCAGGCCGAGGCGCCCGATCCGGTCGAGGTTGAGGGCCGCGGCTCGTAGCCGGACCCAGGTGTTGGCTTTGGGTAGGCCCCGCCAGGGGATCTTGTTGGTGCGGCTCTTGAGTTGAGCGATCTTGCGTTCGGCTTGGGCTCGTTGGCGGTAGCGGACTCTGAATTCGGGGGTCCAGCGTTGAGCTCGAGCCGCGGCAAGGACTTCCTCATGGGGGTTGAGTTCGATCAGTCGGCCACCGGTGCGTGTCGTGCACCGGCTATGGAACGGGCAACTCTGGCATGTGGCTGCTTTGAACCGCACCCGGGTGCGTTTACCGCGGCGGCGTAGCGGGATCGCGGTGGCTTGCCCGGCGGGGCAGGTCACGGTGCCGGCCTCGAGATCGATGATGAAGTCGACTTTGGAGAACATGCCCTTCTTCCCAGACACTGGAGGAGCGGGAGCGACAAGCCCGATCCCTTTATCGGCGAGCCATTGTCGAGTGGGACCAGATCCGTAATGGGTATCGGCAATCACCTCCGCCACCGGGACCCGATCAGCGTTCAACAACGCCGCGAGAACCTCAGCGTCATGGGTAGTCGCCAGAGTGGCTTCAACCGCCGTGATCAGATCAGAATCGACATCAGCCGACACGTGGAGCTTGTAACCGTCATAGCGATCCGAACGTGACCGATGCCCGTGGCGAGCGTCAGGATCGACCGTCGAGATCACCCGATCCGGCGCCACGCCACGCACGATTCGGGCTTGTGGCTCACCAGTGTCGCCCTCGACGATCTCGACATCTTGAGCGGCCACGATCCTCAATAACTCCACCGCCGAAGCCAACTCATCATCAATAGTGTCGCTGCAACCCGCAACAATCACCCCGGCGTCGCCAAAGAGCTGATCCACCAACTCGGCACGGGCAACAGCCGAAGACCACACGATCTGGGGCTTACCTGCCCGCTCATAGTCATCCCGATGAAGGCCACCAGCGAGTTCTGCGGCCCCGTCGGGGTCGAGTTCACCGAAGCGTTTCAAGCAGCGGTGCGCCGCTGATCGAATCAGGGTGACAGTGTCTTGAGTAACCACCGAATCCGAGATCCCCGTCGAGTCAACTACCCGCCGGTGCCCGACCACCCCGGCCCGCTTAGCCACACTCAACATCTGATCAAACAGGAACCCATCCATACCTGCCTTGACCAGCCGGGCTCGGAACTCCACCAGACAAACATGCGGGATACCCCGATGCTCCAACGGCAAACCCAACGCTGCCTTCCACGACAGATCCAACCGAGAACGCCGCTCAGCCTCACGATCCGACACGCCATAGAACACCTGAGCCAACAACAACGCCGCCACCACCGACGGCGGATGCGACGGCCGACCCCGACCCGACGCATACAACACATCGAAATCCTCGTCCCGGATCAAACCACCACGAGCCTCCCCCAACGTGACCAAGAACCCCTCATCATCCAACAGATCCCCACACACCACATCAACATCAGACAACGAAACCTGCCGATCAAAGGAACCTCTCATCCCCCAATACTCGACGATTCACCACCCGAACGCGAGCACCACCCCCACCAACACTTTCCGACCACCCAACTAGAAAGCCACTGCCCACCCCCCAAGTCGTATCAGCGGATTCCTTCGAGGCTGAGGTCGAAGCTGATATCGCTGCTCTGCGGACTCCGCTGATGGATCTCGACCGCAACCACGTTGTCGCCGGAAACCAGCACAGACGCCGGCAGCGTAAACGAGTTGAAGGCGCCCTCAGCTCCCCCGGCCACCCCCGCAGCCGCTCGAGTCGTGTAGCCAATCGTGCCGGCAGGCATATTGGACCGGAGAACCTCAGTCCCATTGATATAGACAACCGCACCGTCATCGCGCTTGAGACGCAACTCGAGCTCGCCAAAGGCCGCCGGATCACCAACCGTGAAATCCCGCCGGAAGTACGTAGTTATGAACCGGCTGCCAACCGGGCCACCGTTGACCACAGTGGTCTCCCCACCATCGCCGTAGCCCAACTCGGCCTGCCCGATATCCCATAACGAATCATCGAACCCCGACCCACGCCAAGCCGTCCCCAGGTCCGAACCATCATCGAGATACGACCAGTTCGACCCGGCCGGAATCAGGACGGGATCGGTCGTCTCGGCCAAGGTAGTTGCGAATACCGGACCCACCAGAGCCGAGAGGTTCCCTGCCGCGTCTTCGGCTCGCACCTCGAAGCCATACTCGGATTCCGGATCGAGGCCCGAGGCTGTGAGTGACAGAGCTGACGTGGCGGCCAAGAACACACCGTCCTGACGAACCTCGTACGTGACGGGCCCCTCATCGATCGAAGCGCTCCAGGAGACGCTGATCGTTGCGGGCCCGGTGGCGGTTGCGGCGAGACTGCCGGGATCCGTCGGCGGAGTCGTATCCGCATCCGTGAACTCGGATACCGGCGTTGATGCCGTGGTGTTTCCTGATGGATCTCTGGCTACAACCACGTACTCGTACTCGGTGTCCGGCGTCAAGCCGCTGTCATCGAACGTCGTGTTCGAGGTCGTCGCCACCACGCCGGCACCCGTGCGCAGCACGTCGTAGAAAACCGTTCCCGAGTCATCCGTCGATGTTGCCCACGAGACACTCATGGTCGAAGTCCCGGTTGCCGTCAGCGTCACCGGATCGGGAGACGTTGGATCTTCCGTATCGGAGCTTTGAACGGTTGAACCGACCAGTTCCAGGTCGAAGCTGATATCGGAGGAGCCCGGACCTCGCTGGTGGATTTCTACGGCCACTGTGTTGACACCCGAGGTCAGGAGCCCGACCGGCACTGTGAAGCCCACCGGTAGACTTTCGGCGGCGCCGACCACTCCAGCCGACGCTCTTGTTGTGTAGTTGACTGAGCCGCCGGGCATGTTTGTCCGAAAGACCTCGGTGCTGTTCACGTAGACAACGGCTCCGTCATCTCGAACCAGCCCTCCACTCATGTCGAGCACGAGTGCGGGGTTCCCGACTACGAAGGACGAGCGGAAGTAGGTCGTGATGAACCGGTCAGGTGCACCGGAGGCGACCACCGTCGCCTCACCGCCGTCTCCGTAACCCAACTCAGCCGGGCCGGAGGGCCACCCACTGTCGTTGAAACCCGGGTTACGCCATGCCGTCCCCTGATCCGACCCGTTGTCGCGGTACTTCCACACGTCACCGAAGCCGACGTACTGCACGTCGACGGGAGGAGGCGGCGGGGGCGGGAGACTGGTCGTGTTGGGATCGTTTACCTCACCGGGAGACCCACCATATACAGATGAAGGGAACCAGGCGTTGGGCAGGGAGTTGTCGATGAGGGGATCGAAGAGCTCGAGAGATGGGCCATCTCCGTCGGGCGTCTCCGGCCACGGAGAGGTGTCGTCGTACTCCACTGAGTCGATCACGGCGCCGTCGGCATCGAGCAACTCGATCAGCTCACCACCTCCGCTGAGCCCGCCGCCATACTCGCCGGCTACGAAGTGTCCGCCTCCGTAGAGCGCTCTGAACGCAACGTCATCCTCGGTGAAGACTGCGTACGAGCCGGGAAGGATCACCGTTCCCGGTGGAATCAGCAGACTCGCTCCCGGAATCGTCCAACCCGACATGTCCACGGACACCGATCCCCAGTTGTACAACTCGAGGAACTCGACACCGCCGTCGGCCGGGTTGTAGTGCAGTTCGTTGATCACGACCGGCGGCGCCGCCACCTGTGAGGGCGGAATTATTCCGTCGGAGATAGCGGCGTCGAAGATTGCCTTCCGGGCATCGATGTCATCCCTGAGTTGGTAGGCCCGGCTGGCTGCCGTCGGGCGGCTCCAGCGAGCCGCTTCGAGGGGATCATCGAGAGCGATGTCGGCCAACAGCTGCGTGTATTCGTCTTCGATCAGACCCGACGTGAGTAGATCATCGATCAAGGTACGCAGCCGCCTGAAGTGCATCTCCCGGAATTCAGGCACCTCGAGCATGGCGTCTTCGAATAGGTTCGTTACGCAGGCAGGCGTGAGGAACGGATCGCTGCCGCAGCGCACGTCGGTCTGAGGCCACACCTGGTCGAGGTCCCAAGGCAACATCCCCCAACGGCCATCTTCGGTCCGGTACACATAGTTGTTCTGGCCATGATGATCGAAGTGACGCAACAGCGACGCAGTCGCCATGTAGTTGATCATGTTGGGCACATCCACGTTGTCCAGCAAGAACTGCGTCTTGGATGAGCTCGGCGCGTTGTCGAGCACAGCGGCCAACTGGACGATCTCCGTGTTGTCCCCGTCATCCGGATTCTTCTTGTCGAAACCGGTGGCCGGGGATTCCCATGACGCTCCATCCGCCTTGTAGAGGGAGCCTGCGTCGAAGCCTTCCCGATCCCGCCAGGTGCCGTCGTAGGTCTGCTGGAAACGGTAGATGCCGTAGAAGTCACTGTTCTGTTCCATCCGGACAAAGAACTGCTCGAGAAGGGGGAAACCGGCTTCGTCGAACGCGACCCAGCCGGTATGGGCCCGTCCCTTGGTGATGTCCTTGTATTCACTCTGGACGACGAACTCGTCCAATGGCCCTAGAAGGAGACCGGGGGCCACAAAGTCATGGCCGCTCGGCATCTCGATCTTGAAATTCGGCTTCGGTTGTGAACGGGACCGGCTTCCGCCGCGAATCCGGAAAGTCACCCCGTCGTAGACAACCCCGTCGTGTGCCAGAACCCCGGGCACCTCGGTATCGTCAAAGCGGTGATTGGCGATCATGTCGGCGTAGTCCGCTGGTGGGATGAACCATTGGAAAACGGGGAGGCCTGTCGCGACGCCGGGATCCGAAACGACGTATCCCAGATAGTCGATCGAATCATCGAGGGACGGCAATGCCCCCTCTCCACCTGCCGTGATATCGATGCGATAGCGGACGAGTTCGCCGTCCGATTGGGCCGGAATCATTGCCCCGTAGACGCCGTCGTCGGCCGCCCCATCCCCCGACAACCCATCATCCGATATCGAGACCGTGACGTCGGACGCGAACATCACCTTGTACGTCAGCTCGGCCGTCAGCCCCACAGCCATCTCCACGGTAACCACGACGGGATCCCCGGCCGACGGTGCGGCCGGCGTGATCGTGACGTTGTCGATTTGTTTGGGTGGCTCGGTACCGAACACCGAGTTCACAGCGCCCGGGGTGCCAAGATTCCCGATCGACGCCGCCCACGAGGACGCAACGTTGTTGTCGGACGCGGGATCGATCAACTCGAGGGATGGTCCGTTGCCGTCGGGAGAGACGGGCCACGGCGCTCCATCGATGTATTCGACCTCGTCCACGACCGTCGTACCGTCGAGCAACTGGATGAGTTCGCCGCCGTTGCTCAGGTTGGAGGTGTAGACGGCAATGGGCGTCACGCCGTACGTTGCCTGCGATTGGGCGATGCTCCGGGAAACAATGGCGTAACTACCCCCCGACATAGTGGTTCCCGGGTCGAAGCACAGAGTGATGCCCACAAAGCACATACCAGAGAGATCAAAGGGATCGTCTCCGGGATTGTGGAGCTCGAGGAAGTCGTCGTCATCGAGATCGGAGCCGGAGTGATACATCAACTCATTGATCACCACCGAGCCTGACACGGCGAGCGCCGGGCTCGGAATCAAGACACCTGCAACAAGCAGCAGCCCGACGACTACTGAAAAGACTACGTTCAACCGATTTCCCAAGCGACCTGAGACCCCCACGAGTGCTTCCTCCTGATATCAACGCCCTTAGGCCGAAGAGTACGCCAAATGGTCCACGGTGGTGACCACACCACGTTTTGGGTCCATCCGATCGTGAGAGCCATGGCTGGCCCCGGAGAAGCTCGCCGACACAAGTCGTATACCCGCCCGGCGCCTACCAGCTGGCGTGGATAAAGCCCTCGGCGAGCTCGCCGCTCTGGCCGAGGCCCTGCCAGCGGACGTTGTTGTCGCCGTCGGTGTAGATCAGAAACCGGCCCGACGGGTCGTAGCCACCCCACAAGGACCCGGCCTCCACCGGGAAGGTGGCGACGATCTCGCCGTCGGTCGAGAACACCACACCTTCGGTGAACGGGGCCGCCGGCGATTCCGGATCGTCGTCGGGAGTGTTGCGGAACGCGACTAGATTCCCGTCCGACCGGGCGCCGAGCCCGTCGAGCCACTGGTCCCCGGCGACCCAATCCAGCCCGACACTGGTCGGCTCGGCGTCCGGCTCGGTGAGTGCGAGGCGTACAACCGTCACCCGGCCGGCGTCCCAATCTTCGGAGAGCCATGAGATCCCGCTGCCGTCCGGATCCCACGCGGCGACGCCGGAGGGGTAGTAGAGGCCGTCTCCTTGATCGAGGGGAATCGCGACCTCCGGCTCAGATCCCACCCTTGACACCTCTACGACGTAGCCAAGAGTCACCAGGCGGTCATCGAAGGGGGACGGCGCCACGGTCCACCCGAACGACATGAGGGATTCATCAGGGCCCAGCGGCGTGAGAACGGCCGCCGGCTCGACGTAGTGAATCGTCCCGGCCGCCGGTTCGCAGCATTCGCTGACAACGTACCAGCTCTGCTCCGACGTGCGCCACACCTGCTGAATGGCGGCAACGCCGCCTCCCTCGTCGTCGGATTCATTGGGCCGCTCCATCCGGCCGATGCTCCGTAGAACTTCACCCGTCGGCGTATCGACTTCCACGGCCTCCCCGTCATACGTCACGCCGACGAATGTGGCCGGGAGACCGTTGTCGAGGCGAGGAATCTCCAGCGGCTCCACAATGTCGGCCGCGATCACGGTCGTACTGGTGGTCGTCGCGGGTGACTTCGTCGTAGTCGCCGCCGTGGTCGTGGCCGGAGCGACGCTGCTGGATGAAACGACTGGAGAGGTGGTTTCGACTACGGTTCCGCCACACGCACTGATCGCCACCGCGATGACGGAGATAACCACCCGTGCCCTCATCTGATCCCCTCCTCTACTCCAGTCCAGCGATCGATTCTCGCACGAGGTCTGTCGGATGACTCGCGTCCGCTCTGTCCTGCCTAGCATCAGCTTATGAGTATTGAAATCGCCAGGCTGGCGGACGAGTACTGGGAGCACGAGCTGCGCACCAACCCGACGACTGCCCTGTTGTTGGGCGATCACCGTCACGGAGCGGAGATGGAGAACCTGACT
>JAHEDK010000070.1 GCA_024641245.1 Actinomycetes bacterium | reverse complement strand
GATCCCGACAATTTTGGCGGCACGACGATCAGCCGCGAAGCCCTCGAAGAATTCATTCTGAAGCTCAACCGGGAGGCGATCGACCTTCACCTGCATACGAACAGCGATGGTGCTGCACGGATCGCGCTCGACGCAGTCGAGGGCGCTCGCAAACGCGCAGGCGGTGAACTCGACACACGCGTCACGCTCTGCCACCTGGAACTGCTTCACGAAGACGATTTTGCGCGCTTTCGAAAGCTGGGGGTGATCGCAAACTTTACGCTGCACTGGAATGGCATTGGGTACCTCACGAGTTGGGGCCCCTCGATCGGGCCGGTGCGGACCGCGCAGCGCTTCCGTATCCGGCCGTTGATCGATGATGGCGCGATCGTTACCTACTCGAGTGACGAGACGACGATTGCCGGTCTGCCCCGTACGAGTCCGTTCTTCAGCATGCAGATCGGCCACAACCGGCAAGAGGTGGGCGCTGATCCGGATTCGGAGATCGTGGCACCGATCGAGGAAAGGCTCGATCTCGCGGACATCGTCGATGGCTATACGAAGGCCGGCGCCTACCAGATGCGCGCCGAAAACGACCTTGGAACGATTCAAGTCGGCAAGCTCGCAGACATGGTCGTGCTGAACAAGGATCTGTTCGAGACGGATCGAACCGAGATCCACACCATCGCGCCAACCGCTGTTCTACTCGCGGGCGAACTGGTGCAGGGAAGCCTTCGCTAGCTGATGACCGCTGCGCGGCTCCGAGCGCGCTGCGAGGTCGGCCGTGATCGAACCTCCATTTGGCGGCCATATTCGGCGACTTCTCCGCTAGAGTGGGCCGGACCTCTGCCGCTGGAGTCGGCAGAGTTGTGGCGCCCATGATTTTTAGCCGCGCTAGATCCGGATGGGAGGGAGTGCGTAGATGACTGCAGATTCGCAGCCAAACACCTCGGACCGCGACACCCGATTCCGCTGGTTGGTTCTCGCTTTGATCGTTTTGGCGAGTTTCATCTCCTATGTGCTGCGGACCAATCTGTCGATCGTCGCTCCGACGATGAAAGCCGATCTCGGTCTGACCGATGTTCAACTCGGAATGGTGTTCTCCGCATTCGCAGCGGGTTATGCGATTTTTCAGTTTCCAGCGGGCGTGTTCGGCGGCCGAATCGGATCGCGTGCGGCAGTTACCATCACCGCTGTCCTGTGGGGGCTGCTCACGATCGCGACTGGACTCGTTCCGGGATCGGAGCAGGCATCGATTGGGATGGTGCTCGCGAGTCTGATCGCGTTGCGCTTCCTCGTCGGTGTGGCACATGCGCCGATTTTTCCAGTAACCGGCGGCACGACGGCCGACTGGTTTCCGGTCGGACATTGGGGCCTGCCGCTCGGACTCTCGAGTACCGGATTACAGGTCGGCATGGCGGCAACCGCACCGATCATCATCTGGTTGATGGGATTCTCCGGCTGGCGCGGCTCGTTCTTCTTGACTGCGCCGGCGGCTTTCGTACTGGCCGGTGCCTGGTGGTGGTACGTCCGCGACTACCCGAGGGAGCACCCAAAGGTAGGCCCGCGCGAATTGGCGCTGATCGACGCGAATCGGCCGCCCCCGCGGTCTCACGCCGAGCACAAGGGTGCCTGGAAGAAGGTGATCAAGAATCGGGACCTCTTGCTGCTCATGGCCAGTTACTTCTGCATGAATTACGTCTTCTATGTTTTCTTCAGCTGGTTCTTCTTCTATCTCACCGACGTGAAGTCCTTCGGGGAAGAAGAAGCCAGTGGGCTGTTCGCGGCGTTGGCGGTGATCGGAGCGGTGGGTGCGACCATCGGCGGAATGAGTTGCGACCGCTTCATTTCGCGCTTTGGCCTCCGCCGCGGTCCTCAGGTCCTCTGCATTGCGAGCCTGGTTCTGTGCGCCGCCTTTCTGTTCCTCGGAGCGACCGCGATCGGCCCCTATCAGGCGGTGATCCTGCTCTGTCTCGCGTACGGTTTTACGCAGATCACCGAAGCCGCGTATTGGGCGTCGACGATTTCGGTCGCAGGTCGAAACGCGTCAGAGGCGTGCGGTGTGTTGAATACCGGTGGAAACCTTCCAGGCGTCTTGGGCGGAATTCTGGTGCCGGTCACGGCGAAATACTTCGGCTGGGTGGCGGCCGTCTCGACCGGCTCCGTCTTCGCGCTGGTCGGCGCGCTGCTGTGGCTCTTCATTCGCGCCGATCGACCGATGCTGGAGCCCACCCGGACTGCAGGGGAGTGAGTCCATCGAAAGGATGAAACGAGGAGCGTCCATGCGTTTGATCCATCTGGTTGCGCCGTTGACCCTGCTCGTGTCGATGTTCGGAGGCCCCGCTCTCGCCCAGCCCGTCGTCGTGACCGCCGGAGCGTATCTCGATGTCGATCGCGGCCAACTGGTAGAACCCGCGCTGATCGTCATCGACGAAGGCGTCATCACCGCGGTGAATCCCAGTACGGTTCCGAATGGCGAGCAAATCGATCTCGCCGGACTCACGCTGTTGCCGGGTTTGATCGACGTCCACACCCACCTGACCTATGAAGTCGTTCCGGGCTGGGATGTGGAGCCGGTGCGCTGGACGCAGGCGGATTTCGC
>JAHEDK010000069.1 GCA_024641245.1 Actinomycetes bacterium | reverse complement strand
GGACCCCACAGCTTCAACGGTGTCCCGGCCGGTGGGCCCGTGTATCAGTGGTCGACCTGGAACAGCTTCGACCTCTGGTACAAGGCGAATCGCGGCAATCTCAAAGGATGGCATCGCGTGACCGACGCCGGTTCGTACACGTGGCGTCTCGCTCAGGGGGGTGGATCAACATTCACCGACGATTTCATGCTGGTGTTCGACGGTCAGTTGACCGTCGACGGCAGTTCGAATATCGATCCCACCCAGGCTCCCATCACAGTGACGCTCGTTGGGAATCAGACCAGTTCCGATTTGCAGTTCGGGAAGAATCTCTCTTCGAGCGACGATCAGCGATGGGTCATGTATTCGAAAGGCACCGTCGGTGCCAAGAACCTGGCCACCATCTACGGGGTGGTCTACGGTGAAACGGACAACTCGGTCAACCACCTCGAGGTGCACTTCCGGCCTCCGAACAGCGATCTGGGTTTCATCTGGGGGACCGAGCGTCGTGTGATCGCCCGCCCGTTCGTCTGGCGAGAGGTTCCTGAGGACCCGACGCCGTGCACCCTGCCGTAGTCGTCGGCGACGAGTCCGGAGGCCCCGCCTGCCGCTAGCCTGCGTCCTCCATGCTCCTGGAATCTCGCTCACTTTGGGTCGCAGAGACCAACACCTATGTAATTGCCGCAGACTCCGGTGGTCCGGCAGTGGTCATAGACGCTCCACCCGATCCGGAAGGCATCGGCCGGCTGCTCGCCGACCATGATCTCTTCCCGGTTGCCGTGCTCCTCACCCACGGCCACATCGACCACATGGGAGGAGCCCGATCCATAGCCCGGGAGCGGGAGGTGGCGGTTTACGTGCATCCCGACGATGACTTCTTGACCCTGCATCCCGAACAGCAGTTGAAGATGCTGTTCGGGATAGCCCCGCCCGGCGACTTTGCCCCTCCCGAACGCCGCCTCGATCTCGCCGATGGTCAAGAGCTGGAGATTGCCGGGTTGGCGCTCCAGGTTCTCCACACTCCGGGCCATACGCCCGGGCATTGCTGCTTCTTTCTCGCAGAGGAGGGGATCCTGTTCTCGGGGGATCAGCTGTTCGCCGGGTCGATCGGACGGACAGACCTGCCGGGCGGCGACTACGACCTACTGATGGACAGCATGGCCGGGAAGGTTCTCCCGCTCGGTGATGACGTAATCGTGCATCCGGGTCACGGACCGGCGACTACCCTTGCCCGCGAACGCCGCTTGAATCCCTTTCTTCAGGTCTAGACAGCCATGAACTTCAGTCCGCCGAAAGGCACCGACGACATCTTCCCGCCTGCGTCTCGCGCCTGGCGCAGAGCTCTCATGATCTGGGAGAGTCTCGCCGAACGATACGGCTACGACCTCGTGATTGGTCCTGTCTTCGAATCGACCGAGATCTTCGCCCGTGGGGTCGGGGAATCGACCGAAGTGGTACAGAAACAGATGTACACATTCGAAGACAAGGGAGGACGTTCGCTCACCCTTCGACCTGAGGGCACTGCCTCCGTGGTGCGCGCCTACCTCGGTTCCGGCGTCCAGGGTGAGGTCAAACTCGCCTATTCAGGCCCCATGTTTCGCTACGAGCGACCGCAGGCAGGACGGCGTCGCCAGTTCTATCAAACGGGTGTCGAGTACCTCGCCACCGCCGCCCCCGATGCGGATGCCGAAGTCATCGAGATCGGGTACCGGTTCCTCGAGGAAGTCGGCTTCGACGAGGTGGAGGTGGCGCTGAACTCGATCGGCGACGGTGAGTGCCGGCCGGCCTACCTCGCGGTGTTGCGCGCCTACCTCAACGATAAACGAGGCACTCTGTGTGATGACAGTGTGCGCACCCTCGAGACGAACCCTCTCCGGGTGCTCGACTGCAAAGTGTGTGCCCCGCATCTCACCGATGCGCCGAACGCAGTCGACTTCCTGTGCGATGCATGCCGGCTGCACTTCGACGCCGTGCAGGTTCGGCTCGGAAACACCGGGATTCCATTCCGCCTCGAGCCGCGCCTGGTCCGCGGCCTCGACTACTACACGCGCACGGCGTTCGAGTACATTGCCACCGGTTTCGATGCCGCCCAGAACGCGGTGGGAGGTGGAGGTCGCTACGACGGTCTCGCCGAGACTCTCGGAGGTTCGGCAGTTCCGGGCGTGGGCCTGGCGATGGGTATCGACCGGATCCTGCTGGCCGCGGGTGAGGATGGATCGGATATCGTTCCACTCGACCTCTTTGTCGTGGTCGCTTCCCCGGAACGGCGCGAAACAGCGGCGCGGTTCGTCTCCGACCTGCGTCGCGCGGGCGTCCGGGTCGACATGGCGCCGCAACAGCGGTCGGTCAAATCGCAGTTTCGGGCCGCCGACCGCAGGAAAGCGGCAGGAGTCGCCATCATCGGTGACGAATGGGATCAAGGTCGGGTCATCGTGAGAAACCTGGCAACTAGTACACAAACGGAAATCAGTGTCGAGGAGGCCGCCGAATGGGCGAAGAGCAACCGTTGAGAAGCGACTACGCCGGGACGCTCACTTCGGAGCGGATCGGCGACCACGTCCGATTGGCCGGGTGGGTGGACCGGCGGCGTGACCACGGCGGGATCATCTTCTTCGATCTTCGCGACACATCGGGTCTCGTGCAGGTCG
>JAHEDK010000039.1 GCA_024641245.1 Actinomycetes bacterium | reverse complement strand
CGGTTGCCGGCCAACTCGAAGGGACCGGCTGTGAGCTCGACATCCCGGGAGCCTTGGTGTTGCTGGAAGACGTGTCCCAACCCGACACCCAGTTCTCGGTCGTCTACAACACCAGTACCGGGAACGTCGGGGTGGCAATGGGACGGGACTACGACCACGTGGTCGGCTTCCAGCTGGAGATGCTCGATCGCTGACTCCCTCAGAACCGGGTCGAATACGATGCCAACTCATCAAGGTAGGGACGTCGCTGATCGTCGGAAATCCAGGCAGCCTCGAGCGCATTCCGGCTCAGCCGGATCAGGTCGTCTCTCGTCAATCCGCCTTCGCGTTGGGCGACGATGAGGTTCTCGGTGACGTAACCGGGGAAGTAGGCGGGATCATCTGAGTTGATGGTCACCTTCATGCCCCGGTCGAGCATTTCCTTGATGGCAGAAGCCTTGGTGCCTTCTGTGACATAGCTGTTCGAAATCGGGCAGACCGTCAGTGCGACACCGCGAGTGCGGAGTTCGTCGACGAGACGATCGTCTTCGAGCGAGTTCACTCCGTGGTCGATCCGCTCGACACCAACGTCGTCCAGGCACTGCCAGATGTGGTCGACCGAGTCGTCCTGGTCGACGTCGCAATGCATGGTTAGGCGAAAGCCCTCCCGGCGGGCCTCCGCGAATACATCGATGAACTTGACGGGCGGATTGCCTTTCTCGTCGGAATCCAACCCGACGCCGACGATCCACTCTCTGTATGGGAGCGACTGGGCGAGCGCCTCAGAGGCCGAGCCGGCAGACATGTCCCGCAGGAAGCACATGATGAGCTGCGTCTCGATACCCAGCTCAACGCGGCCCAAGTCCTGGGCTCGATGAATCCCCCTGATCACGGTATCGAACGAAACGCCACGGCTCGTGTGCGCTTGCGGGTCGAAGAACATCTCGGCATACCGCACGTTCTGCGACTGAGCCTTCACCAAGTAGGCGTACGTCAGATCGAAGAAGTCATCCTCGCTGATCAGGACGCTCATCCCCTCGTAATACACGCTCAAGAACGATGGCAGATCGTGGAAGTCGTAGGCGGTTCGCATCGCCTCGACCGTCTTTGCAGGCAGCGACACACCATTTCGTTCCGCCAGCGCGAACTTCAACTCCGGCTCGAGAGTTCCCTCGATGTGGAGGTGGAGTTCGGCTTTTGGCATGCCTTCGATGAACCGGCTCATGTCGTCCACGGCCCTGCCTTTCGCGTCGTTCGTCTCGGCACCATTCTGCACCCTATCGAACGGGCTGCTCAGTTGAGTTCGGGAAGTGCCGACTCCGCTCGCCTTGCCCGCCTGATCAACGATGTCGCATGGATCTCCGCAACGCGTTCACAAGTTCTCCACATCCCGGCGAGATCCTGTGGTGAACGAATCGAGAAAGGAATCGATATGTACAGGCGCCGGAGCCCGTTCGGAGTGTTCATCCTGCTAGGTGTTGGCGTGCTGTTGGGAGCCGCCCTGTTCGGCGGCCCGGGAGCGGTCGGCGGCCTGGTGGCCGCACCGTTCATTGTGTTGGGGGTCATGTTCAAGATCGTTCTGTTCTTCATGCTCTTCGGTCTGGCGGCCAGGCTGCTCGCCGGCCACGGCGGGCGCGGTAGGCCGGGCAAGAACTGGTGCAGCCCATCACAGGAGTGGAGGTTCGACGCGGCCCGCCCGCGGCGGGCTACCAGGATGGGATGGCCGGCGAGCGACGAGGGGACCGCGCACGATGATCGCTTCGAGGAATGGCACCGGATGGCCCATGCCCGACAGGAAGTGGACGACCACACTCCGCCTGTTGAAGACTGAGCGACCACACTATGAGCCATGAAGACGATCCTCGTCGTTGACGATGAGATGAAGATCACCCGCCTGCTGCGCGACTATCTGCAGCAGGCGGGCTTCCGCGTCATCACCGCCGCCGACGGCCCGGCGGCTTTGGCCGCCGCCCGCTCCGCGCGGCCCGACATGATCGTGCTCGACCTGGGGTTGCCTGGCATCGACGGCCTCGACGTGACTCGCATGCTGCGCAAGTCCTCGGATGTGCCGATCATCATGTTGACCGCCAGAGCCGAAGAAGCCGATCGCATCGTCGGCCTCGAACTCGGCGCCGACGACTATCTGGTCAAACCATTCAGCCCCAAAGAATTGGTTGCCCGGGTCCGCGCAGTGCTTCGCCGGGTCGACGCCTCAGTAGAGGCGCCCGAGGTGGTGCGGGCGGGCGGTCTCGAGATCGATACGACGAAACGCACAGTGACCGTCGCCGGGCGACGTGTCGAACTCACTCCGACAGAGTTCGACCTGCTGTTGCACTTCGCCCGTTCACCCGGCCGGGTGTATACGAGAGCTCAACTCCTCGATGCCTTACATGGTGTGGCGTTCGAGTCATACGAGCGGGCGATCGACGCCCATGTGAAGAACTTGCGCCGCAAGTTGGAACCAGATCCGTCACATCCGCAGTATCTGCTGACGGTGTACGGGGTGGGGTACAAATATGCCGAGGGGTAGGCAGTTCCGCGGCGGGCCGCAGTGGTGGCCGGAGGGCGAGCACTGGCCCCCGCGGGCCGGACGGGGTCAGCAGGATTGGGCGGGGTTCGGGCGCCGGATCTTCAAGGGCGTGCTCGGGTTTGTGATCTTTTTGGCACTGGTGGCGGCGCTGATCGGAGCGCTCATAGCTACTGCGGTGGCGGGGGTGGCATCGGCCGGACGGCCCGGCATCGTCGCAGCCACGCTGTTGTTGCTCGTGGTGGGAGGCTGGTTTCTGCGCGTGGTGGTTCGGCGCACCTGGCGGCCGGTGCGGGATCTCATCGGAGCGGCAGGACGATTAGCCGACGGTGATTACAGCGCCCGGGTAGATGAACGCTCCTCCGCCGGGATGCGGGCGGTCGGATCTTCGTTCAACTCGATGGCCGCGCGACTCGAGGAGGCAGATGAACAGCGCCGGCGGTTGATGTCCGACCTGGGTCACGAACTGAGGACGCCGCTGGCAGTGATCCGGGGTGAGATCGAGGCGGTAATCGATGGGGTCCACGACGGTGGCCCCGAACACATGGAGTCGTTGCTCGACGAGGTCGAGGTGTTGGAGCGATTGATCGAGGATCTGCGGGTACTCACCCTGTCGGAGGCGGGGAAGTTGCCGCTACAGACTGAGCAAGCCGACCTGATGAAAGTGGTCGACGAGGTGGCCGCTTCGTACCGGCCCACGGCCTCGACGTCGGGGATAGAGATCCTGGTTGAAGCGCCCGCCGTGATGCCGAGCGTCGTGATGGACCCGGTACGATTCCGGCAAGCGATCACCAATCTGGTCGTGAACTCAATCCGGGCTATGCCGGGCGGAGGTCGGTTGACGATCGCGGTAGAGGTAGAGGACGATCGAATCAGGACCGAGGTGATCGACACCGGCCCGGGCATCGACCCCGCCCAACTCGAGGAGGTCTTCGGCCGCTTTGTGAAAGGGGAGGACTCACCCGGTACCGGTTTGGGTTTGTCGATAGCGCGCGGTCTGATGAGGGCGCACGGTGGCGATGTGGAGATCCGGGCCAGCGGGCCGGACGGCACGACCGTGGCGATGTGGTTGCCCCGCTGATACGCGACCGCCGGGATATGCGAAACGATGACGTGCAGGACCCGACCCCGCAGGGTCGGGTCCTGTTGCCAATCAACCTCCGTTCAGGGCAGTTCGTTGACCCGGTCGATGCTCGGAGGAGCAACCGGGCTGAAGGTCCCCAGGTAGTTGACCAGGGCCAGGAGGTCGTTGCCTCCATCGAGCCGTGGCGCCGTGATCGTGGCGAACGTGGTGAAGTTGTCCCCGCCGTCGGCGAGGAAGTTGTTCACCGTCACGTTATAGGTAGCAGCCGGGTTGAGGGTAACGCCGTTCAACATGACATTGCTCACCGTCACGGACGTGCAGGTTCCGGCCACGATCGTCTTACTCAGGTCGTAGGTGAACCCTTGCGACACGCCCAAGTGCAGGAACGCCCGGCTCGAGCCGGCCGGTTGGCACTGCTCTTCCAGCACGGAGACGATCTGCGCACCCGTCATCGGGAACGTAATCAGGGTGTTTCCGAACGGCTGGAACGTGAAAGCCTCGCCGAAGGTGACAACGCCGTCGCCCTCCGGAGGCGTTTGCGATTGCGCGTAGGTCAGGTCGGACCGCACCCCGCCTGGGTTCATGAACGCGATCTGTGCTCCGCTGGCCGACGTCGACCACAACTGGGCGTCGGCCACCAGGTTGCCGGCCGGCGACTCGACACCCCTGTCCGAACCACCGACTCCACCGCGATTGATGTCGGCTGTGATCGTCCCGACCGGCGTGCTGCCGGCCGCATCGTAGAGCGGTTGCCACTTGGCAATGATGGAGGTCATCGCCGGGTCGGGAGTGAGCAGCGCCTGATCAACGAGGTGGTTGGTAGCAGTGCTCAGATCGCGCCGGACGTCGTTGGTCCGCTTGTCGAGCACCAGGTTGAACTCCGACACCACCCGGCCGTACGAGTAGGCGCTGGTCACGATGCGGGGCTGACCGTCCGAGTCCGGAAGCACACAGTTGTAGGGCAGGTGGGTATGGCCGGTGATCATTACATCGATCTCGGGATCCAGCGCGTCGTTGATCGCCACGACCGGTCCGGAGATCCCGACGCACGCGTCGATCGCACCCGGAGGCGGGGTCTGCGATCCGCCTTCGTGCAGGAGCACGATGATGACGTCGACGCCCTGCGCCTTCAGGATCGGAACGAGGGCATTCGCCGTCTCGGCTTCGTCGAGGAAGTCCCAGCCCTGGATGCCGGCCGCGGCGACCAGGGTGTCGGTTGCCTCGAGTGTCATCCCGATGAATCCGACCTTGACGCTCTCGATCTTCTTGACCCAATACGGAGGCAGCGGTGTGTCGCCGACTTCGTCGACTACGTTGGCGGCCAGCCACTGGAAGTCGGCCCCCGGGTAGGGCGCAGACGGGAAGTAGCAGCCGTCCACGGGGTGACAGCCTCCGTTCTGCATGCGGAGCAGTTCGGTGACGCCCTCATCGAACTCATGGTTGCCGACGCTCGAGACGTCGAGTCCCATGGCGTTCAAAGACTCAACCGACGGTTCGTCGTGGAACAGCCCGGAGAAGGCGGGCGATCCGCCGATGAGGTCTCCGGCTGCCACGGTGAGGCTGTACTTGTTGCCGGCGCGCAGTTCATCGAGGGCAGCCGACAAGTACTCGGAACCACCGGCCGCGGCACCGTCGATCATGCCGGGCGTGTTCGCCTCGAGATGACCGTGGTAATCGTTGAAAGCCAGCAACTGGACCTGGACCAACTGGCCGGGCGGATCGTCTTTCTTGGCGGCCGAAGCCGGTTCGGCCGACGCGGCAAGCGCGGTAACGGCAAGGACAAAGGCGGCCGTAAGCGCGAGAAGGCGACGCCGCCTCGCGGTCCGTGGGCCGCCCGATGCGGTATACACAGCGGGTACAGACATGGGGATCCTCCTAAAGCCCTCCGCCCAAAGCGCCCAGGGCGGTAGAACTTGTTTCTAGCACATCAACGCTGAGCGTGACGGGCAGATGAGCCGTGAGTGATCTCCGCTCAATCAGAGGTGCCGCCTGCCTGCAGGGAAAGGCGCGAAAACCGGACCTCCGGCTCCGCATGGGTCCCGATCCGTCAGGGTCGGAGCCGCCACTCTCCGTACCGGCGAGATCGCGAGGTGCCCCGAGGCGCGGGGATCCCTCGTCGGCTCTCGGTTGCCTTCGGTGCCGGCGCCGTCACCCCTGGGCGCGCTCGCCGATCGCAGCCTTGGCGACGATCGCCTCGATTCGCCGCAAGCGGGTGTCCGCTCCTGCTGCACTGACAACCCACCACAACATCACCTTGCGTGCGCTCGGAGGGAACGCGTCCCAGGCGCGGCGCGCGTCGGCGTTCGCGTCCAGCGCTTTTGCGAGATTGTCGGGCTCGACGAGGTCTTCCACCTGATCGTAGATCGTCCACCACCCGTTTCCCCTGGCCACGTCGACCGCGCTGCGCCCGGCGCCGGTCATGAGTCCGGCAGCCTCCATTTCCGCCACGCGCGACCTGTTCAACCGGGTCCAACTGCTCTTCGGCTTGCGCGGCGTGAGGAGTTGCAATCCGCGTTCGTCATCGAGGCGGTTCGCCGTTAAATCGATCCAACCAAAGCAGATCGCCTCCTCGACCACCTCCGGGTAGGGACAGGTCGGCTTTCCGGTGGCCGCACGCCAGGAACACAGCCAGACACCCGGCGCCGTATCGTGGTTGTGTTCGAGCCATGCCCGCCATTGGGCTCGAGTCTCGGCGTGGTAGATCGGATAATCGAATTTCCAGGTCGCAGGGTGGCACGATGAGGAAGGAGGAACCGCGGCCATCGGATTACTTGATGCCAACGCCGCCGCATCGACCAGCAGCAGCGGTCGCTCTGCTCTTCGGCGTCGGATCAGTGCACATTCAGCCTCCACTCGAGCCCGGCGACATGTGCTCCTCGATGATTTGTTTGACTGTGCCCGGATCCTCAGGGCTGATAAAGGGTTTCACGAACCGTCCCACATCGATCAAGAGAGCGGTCTGCTTCGAAGGTCGGCGAGGATCGAGGTGCGCCCACCAGTCGAGGCGTGAAGTTCCCCAGATACGGAGCTTGCCGGTCAGCGGTCCGATGTCCACGGCTTGGACCGCGACGATCCTCTCATACGGTATGTGCTTGCGGACACCAAACGGCGGGTAGTAGCCACTGATCACCAGATCCTTCGTGGTGCAGGCAATCCACTTGTCCTTGTATAGCTCACCGCTCCGGTGGTTCATGTTCTCGACTCCAGGACCCCGACGAGATTCTCAAAGCTGATCATCGCTTCACGACGAAATCCTACGCTCAGCATGGGTGCCCGCGGCACAGGACCAAACACGTTGACTGTTCTAGTGCCTCCACTCAAGTCGGGTTCTCAGTGGCACGCCCTCCAGAGTCGGGCAGACCAACGGCCGGCGGGTCTCATCATGCGAGGTCGAAACGATCGTTGCTCATCACCTTGTCCCAGGCGGCCACGAAGTCCCGCACCAACTTCACCTCACCGTCGGAGCTGCCGTAGACCTCGGCGAGAGCCCGGAGCTCGGAGTTCGATCCGAAGACGAGGTCGACTCGGGTGCCGGTCCACCGGGCCTCGCCGGTGTCGCGATCGCGACCCTCGAATACGTCTTCGGCCTCCGAAACCGGCTTCCATTCCGTGCCGATGTCGAGCAAGTTGGCGAAGAAGTCGTTGGTCAGCGTTTCCGGCCGGTCGGTCAAGACCCCGTTTTGCGACTGCCCGACGTTGGCGTTCAGAGCACGCATCCCTCCGACCAGAGCAGTCATCTCGGGGGCGGACAGATTGAGCATGAAAGCCTTGTCCACCAGCATGTGCTCTGCTGCGAGGGCAGCGCCCTTCTGCAGATAGTTGCGGAACCCGTCGGCGACGGGTTCGAGCAATGCGAACGACTCGACGTCGGTCTGCTCTTGCGTGGCGTCGGTGCGTCCCGGAGCGAACGGAACCTGCACGTCGTACCCGGCCCGCTTGGCCGCCGCCTCAACGGCCGCGCAGCCGCCCAGCACGAGGAGGTCGGCCAGCGACACCTTCTTCCCGCCGGTCTGCGAATCGTTGAATTGCTTCTGGATCCCCTCCAGGGTGCCCACGATCTGAGAAACCCCTGACGTCAGGTTGATGTCCCACTCTGCCTGGGGCGCGAGGCGGATACGCGCTCCGTTGGCGCCACCGCGCTTGTCGGTATCCCGGTAGGTCGAAGCACACGCCCAGGCGGTCGAGACCAGCTGGGAGATCGAAAGCCCCGAATCGAGGACGCCGGATTTGAGCGCCGCAATGTCGGCGGCGTCGATCAGCTTGTGGTCGACGGCAGGGACGGGATCCTGCCAGATCAGCTCCTCGTCCGGCACCCACGGCCCGAGGTACCGGCTGACCGGCCCCATATCGCGATGCAGCAGTTTGAACCAGGCGCGGGCAAACACATCGGCGAACTCATCCGGGTTCTCGTAGAACCGCTGCGAGATCTCCCTGTAGACGGGATCGAATTTGAGCGAGAGATCTGTCGTAGCCATCATCGGCAGCACTCGCTGCGACGGATCGTGGGCCGCGCGCGGCATGTCCGCCTCGGTGATGTCCTTGGGATGCCATTGGTAGGCCCCGGCCGGGCTCTTCGTCAGCTCCCAGTCGTACTTGAACAGCAACTCGAAGTAGCCGTTGTCCCACCGGATCGGGTCCGAGGTCCAGGCGCCCTCCAATCCGCTGCTGATGGTGTCGTCACCCTTGCCGCTGCCGAAGCTGCTCTTCCAACCGAAACCTTGATCGGTGAGACCGGCACCCTCAGGCTCGCGCCCTACGTACTCGTCGGGATCGGCCGCGCCGTGGGTCTTGCCGAAGGTGTGACCGCCGGCGATGAGCGCCACCGTCTCTTGGTCGTTCATAGCCATCCGGCTGAACGTCTCCCGGATGTCCCGGGCCGCCGCGATCGGATCCGGATTGCCGTTCGGGCCTTCGGGGTTCACGTAGATGAGACCCATCTGGACTGCCCCGAGCGGGCCCTCCAGATCCCTGTCGCCGGTGTACCGCTCGTCGCCCAGCCAGGTCGTCTCCGGACCCCAGTAGACGTCCTCCTCCGGCGCCCAGATGTCCTCACGGCCGCCGCCGAAGCCGAAGGTCTTCAAGCCCATAGTCTCCATCGCGCGGTTGCCGGCAAAGATCAGCAGGTCGGCCCAGGAGATCTTCCGCCCGTATTTCTGCTTGATCGGCCACAGCAGTCGACGCGCCTTGTCGAGGTTGACGTTGTCGGGCCAGCTGTTGAGCGGAGCGAACCGCTGTGCCCCGCTGCCGCCGCCGCCCCGACCGTCGAGGGTGCGGTAGGTGCCGGCGGAGTGCCAGGTCATCCGGATGAAGAACGGTCCGTAGTGGCCGTAGTCGGCAGGCCACCACTCCTGGGAGTCGATCATCAACGCATCGACATCTCGCGCCAGGGCCTCGAAGTCGAGGTTCTTGAACTCCTCTGCATAGTCGAAGTCCTCGCCCATCGGATTGGCCTGCGGGTTGTTCTGACGCAGGATCCTGAGGTTCAGTTGGTTCGGCCACCAATGCTGGTTGGCCGTGCCTCCGACACGCTGGTGATCGGTGTGCATCACGGGGCACTTGGCGGCCGAAGCGTCGTCGCTGGTGACGGTCGTGCCTTGCTCTTCGTTGCTCATTGCTCTCCTCCTCGTGTTGGCGTTGTGGACTTGGGAACTTGTCGGCGTACTCGAGTGCCGCCGTCTCCCTTCCGACAGATGGGACAGCGGCCCCAGTAGATGACCTCGGCCTCGTCGATCTCGTAGCCCCGGTCATCGGCCGGGTGCAAGCACGGTGCCGTACCGATCGCGCAGTCGACGTCGACGGTCTCACCGCAAG
>JAHEDK010000068.1 GCA_024641245.1 Actinomycetes bacterium | reverse complement strand
ATGGCATTCGGCATCAGCTCGTTCTATGCCGGGGTCGCCGGTGCACTGCTCGCCGGGTACTTCGGTCGGACGATCCCCGAGCGCTGGGACCTGCTGCTGTCGGTGCAGTTCATCGCCATCATCCTCATCGGCGGTGCCGGGACCGTGTCGGGAACGCTCATGGGAGCGGCGTTCGTGATCACGCTGCCCAGGATCGTCCAGAATTTCACCCAATGGCTCAGCTCTGCGATCGCCGACGGAGGTATCTTCGCGAAGATCGTCGATCCGGTCATCGCAACGTCGGCAACCGACTTCGGTCTGATCAACACTCAGCCCGGCGTGGGTCCCGGCTTGAGCGTCCTGCAACTCAATCAAGTGATGTACGGCCTGCTCATCATCGGATTCCTCATCTTCGAGCCGCTCGGTCTGTACGGCATCTGGCTGAGGGTGAGGAACTACTGGAGGGGATGGCCATTCACCTACTGAACACAGATCTCGGTTGTTCGCGTCAGCGGATCGCCAAGAACGTCGCACCTCACGGTGCGACACCCCTAAACGGAGGAAGGAAACACTCATGAAGCTAGCCAGAATGCGATGGCTCGCATTGCTGATGGTCTTCGCCCTGATCACAGTCGCCTGTGGCGACGGCGACGATGCAGGCACCGAGACCACGGCAGCACCAGAAACGACACAAGCGGATACCACCGAGACGACGGCGGCCGACACGACGGAAACCACTGCGGCCCCCGATACGGGAGGCGAGATTCTCACCGACTTCGGCGTGGACCTCGATGCAGGCGTTATCCGGGTCGGCATGCTCTCGGACCTGACCGGACCATTCGGTCCGCTGGTCTCGGCGATCCTTGCCGGCTCGCAGGCCTACTGGGACGACGTCAATGCCAACGGCGGCATCAACGGTCTCCAGGTCGAACTGGTCGTTCGAGACACCGTGTACGTGATCGACAACCACATCCAGTTCTACAACGAGATCAAGGACCAGGTCGTGATGATCGGGCACTCGACGGGCTCGCCGCACACCGTGGCGATCAACGAGCAGCTACAGGCAGACAGCATGCTGACAATCCCGCTCACGTGGTATTCGGGTTGGTCGGACTCCGCCATCAACGCCGCTCTGCTCTCGCACGGCACGCCGTATTGCGTGGAAGCCCACAACACGATCGGCTACATCACCGAAGAGGCACTCGATGGGGCGACCACGATCGCCATCGCATCGGTGCCCGGTGACTACGGACAGGACTCCGCTCAGGGCGCCAAGCTGGCGGCCGCTGCAGCCGGTCTCGAGGTCGTGTACGACGGCGAGGGTGCAATCATCCCGACCGACGAGACGACGCTGACCGCAGTTGCCAATGGCATCGTCGAGTCCGGAGCCGACATCGTCTGGGTGGCGACCACCCCGTCGACCATGTCCTCGATCTTCGGTCAAGCACTGGCAGCCGGCTTCACCTCGGCCGTCTGGTCCGGACCGTCACCGTCCTGGAACCCGGCGTTCGTTGCACCGGATTCGCCGATCAAGGACGCCTTCACGGCGGCTTTCATCGGTGGGACCTATGCGGCCTCCTGGAGCAACTCGGACACCGACGCGTTCAAGCCGCTCCTCGAGGGGCTACCCGTCACCGACTACTACTTCGAAGGCATCGTCGAGGCCAAGATCGTCGAGGCCGCCCTGCGGGCAGCCTATGACAGCGGCGACATGACCCGGGCCGGAGTTCTGGCCGCAGGTAAGTCGCTCGAGGCCGTGAGCTTCGACGGCGTCGCCCCCGACGAGGCGTATGCCGGTGCGGACAACGACCGGCTCCAACGGAAGGGCTACATCTTCAAGCCCGATCCCGAGGGACTCGCGGCCGGCACCAGTGGTGGCACCGTCGACCTCGAGTCGCAGTACACCTCAGATCTGGCGGCGAACTTCGAGTTCACCGGAGCCTGCTACAGCCTCGCCGGCTGATCCAGCGGTGAGTCAGATGGGACGGCCCAAAGACGATCGCGTCTGCGGGCCGTCCCATCCCCTGACCACTGAATCGGAGAGGCGATGCTGACAGTCGAAAACCTCGAGGTCGTCTACAACGACGTCGTCCTGGTCCTGCGGGGGATCTCGCTCGAGGTCGGCGACGGCCAGATCGTCGCGCTCCTCGGTGCCAACGGCGCCGGCAAGACGACCACGATGCGCGCTGTCACCGGACTGCTCGACGTCCACGAGGGCGACGTGACGAAGGGTTCGGTCCACTTCAATGGTGAGGACGTCACCCACGTCGACCCGTCCGCACGTGTGAAGAGGGGGATCAGCCAAGTCATGGAGGGCCGGCGCATCTTTGCCGAGCTGACCGTGGACGAGAACCTCACTGCCGGGGCATACACCAATCGCGACTCCAAGAACGTCAAGCGCCAGTACGAGCGTGTCATGACGCTGTTTCCCCGTCTCGCCGAGCGTCGCAAGTCGATCGCCGGGTACATGTCCGGCGGGGAGCAGCAGATGCTCGCCATCGGTCGGGCGCTCATGCAGGACCCCAAGCTCCTCATCATGGACGAGCCCTCGCTGGGTCTGGCTCCCAAGCTCGTGCAGCAGATCAAGGAGATCATCGTCGACATCAATCGGCAGGGCACCTCGGTGCTGTTGATCGAACAGAACGCCAATATGGCCCTCTCGATCGCCCATCACGGCTACATCATGGAGACCGGGAAGATGGTGATGGACGGCGACCCGGAGAAGCTCCTGAAG
>JAHEDK010000027.1:27886-34710 GCA_024641245.1 Actinomycetes bacterium | reverse complement strand
CACGGCCTCGTGTTCAGTCAGGCAGTTCTGCTCGCCCTCATCGAAGCGGGGATGACACGAGACGACGCCTACCGAATCGTCCAGCGCAGCGCCATGCGGAGCTGGGACGAGGGAATTGAACTCGAGGAACTCCTCTCCGCCGATCCCGCAGTTCCGCTGACCGATGACGCGTTGGCCGTTTGCTTCTCAACCGACCGGTTCCTCCGCAACGCGGGCATCGTGTTCGAGCGTCTCGAGGCACTGAAACTGGCCGGGAAAGCGCCAGATGCCGGCGGCAACGAGTAGCAATTGAGCGCCCGTGTCGCCGATCGACCAACGGGCGGGACTTGCGACTAGCCTCGGCATGGTGAAGACCTACAGGCATGCTCTCACGCTGGCCGCCACCTCTATGACGTTGGCGGCGTGCAGCGCGGTTCCCAAGGCACTGCGCCCCAACACGTTCACCGGCTTCTTCGGCCTCATTCACCTCATCGTGATCATCTGGGCCATCGTCGACATCGTCGGTTCTACGAAGAAGTCCTCTGGAACGAAGGTCCTCTGGATCCTCGTCGTTGCCTTCGCTCCCCTCCTTGGGCTCATCTTCTACATCATGGCTGGCCGAGAAAAGTAGGTCGGGAAGCCTGCCTTATGAGGTTTTGGGTTCTAACGCAGAGCCGCGAGGACCGCATTACCGAGAAGCCGGAACGTCTCGGTCCCAGAGCCAGGCGGCGCCTCGGACACCGCTGGAATCGCCGTGTTGGTTCCGCATCAAACGGGTGTCGACGACGTCGCTGAAGACGTAGCTGCTCCACCGCTTCGCAACACGGTCGTAGAGCATGTCAACGTTGGAGAGGCCGCCGCCGAGCACGACTACGTCGGGGTCCAGCACATTGATGACTACAGCCAGACCGGCGGCGAGGCGTTCGACATACCGGTGCATTGTGGCGACGGGTCCCGGGGCACCGAGGCCGGCGCCCTCCACTATGGCCTCCGGAGCCAATTCGGCTCCAGTTGCTCGAGCGTGATCGGCCGCTAGTCCCGGCCCCGACAAGTACTTCTCGATACAGCCGGACCTGCCGCAGTAGCAGTCGATCGGCTCGGCGGGATCAGCCTCACTGGGAGGAAGCGGATTGTGACCCCATTCGCCGGCGATGGCGTTCGGGCCACGAAGCAAGTGCCCGTTGACCACCACCCCACCTCCGACCCCGGTGCCGAGGATCGCGCCAAAAACCGAGGCGCATCCTGCCCCTGCTCCGTCGGTTGCCTCGGAGAGAGCAAAGCAGTCCGCATCGTTGGCGAGACGAACGGGTCGATCCAGCGCATGTTCTAGATCCCGATCCAGAGCCTTGCCGAGAAGCACCGTGGAGTTGGAGTTCTTGATCAAACCCGAAGCCGGCGAAATGGTGCCTGGATGGCCAATGCCTACTGTTGCCTCAGCGCCCACCTCATGCTCGAGTTCATCAACGAGATCGGCGATGACTGCGATGATCGCGCCGTAGTCCGACCGCGGCGACGGCCTTCGACGACGCACCAACTCCTCACCGGTGTGGGCCAACGCGATCGCTTCGATCTTCGTTCCACCGAGGTCGACACCGATGCGCACCATGACCCCTGGACTCTACCGGTAGACGTCCGACGCCCGTATGCTCACCGCCATGCCATCCGAGCTCACCAACGAGTTACGTACCGTCGTGTTCGGACGTGCCTCCATAATCGACGGCATCATTCCTCCGATCATCTTCGGAGTCGTGAACGCGCTGACCGGTGTTCGGGTGGCGGCGGTCGCCGCCCTCGCTACATCGTTCCTCATCGTCGTCGCCCGCCTGCTACGAGGGCGCTCCGTCAAGTTCGCATTGGCAGGCTTCGCCGGGGTCCTCATTGCGACTATCACGTCTATTTGGAAGGGCCCCGACGGTTTCTTCCTGCCGTCGATCATTTCTGGCGCAGCCACCGCCTTTCTGATCGTCATCAGCATCATCGCCCGGCGACCCTTCGTTGCCTGGACCAGCTGGCTGGCGAGAGATTGGCCGATCGACTGGTACTGGCATCCACAGGTCCGGCCGGCCTATGCAACGGTTTCGTGGATGTGGGCCGCCTTCTTCGCAACGCGGTCGGTCGGGCAGTGGCTCACGCTGGAAGACACAGGCAGGGCAACGGTGTTTCGGGTGGTGGCCGGATGGCCGGCGCTTCTCGTCCTGCTCGTGGCGACATACATCATCGGTCGTCGCCTCCTCGCCCGGTTGGCCGGGCCTTCGGTTGAGGAGTTCGCCAGCGCTGCGCCACAACCGTGGACCGGGCAGAAGTCGGGGTTCTGAGACCTAGCCGGCAACGGGCGGATAAGCATCCGCCAGAGCGTCGATAAATGCGCTGGTGGGAAGCAGCACTGCCGCCCCGGCCGGCGTTCGATAGTTGTCGTACGTCATGGAAACGCGGCTGAGCGACTCAGGATCGATGTTCCTGTACTTCCACGCAATCGAAACGGCATCTCCGATCGAGAACCGTTTGTCGAGCCGAACGAAGTCGGCGAGTTGATTGGCGATCTCACCGACCGCGGACAGCGACCCATACCCGCTCAGCTTGCCGAGCAGTTGTACGAGAACCGCTTGCTGATGATCCTGACGGGTGAAATCACTCGCCCCGATCGATTGCCAGGAGCCATCGATCAACTGCTGGGTCCGGCGGGACCGTACCCATGCCAGCGCTTGTGTGCCATCGGCCTGCGTACAACCTGCGTTGAGGTAGAGCTCCGCTTTGAAGTCGCGGGTCGGGTTTTCAACACATACTTCGACACCGCCGAGAGCATCGATGACTTGCCGGAACCCGGAGAAGTTCACCTGGACGAAGTGGTCCACCGCGATGCCGGTGAAATCCTCCACCGTGAGCGAAAGAAGCTCGGGCCCGGTGGCCACTCCCCGGCATCCACCCAGCGCGGCATTGATCCGCGAGTAGCTGTCGGTGCACAAGCTGGGCAGGTAGAGGTCGCGAGGGAGGCTGGCGAGAATCGGAGCCGACCCGTCGTCGGGAAGCAACACGAGGATGATGACGTCGGCCAGACCACCACTCAGATCGGCGCCCACCAGCAAGAACGATGTGAACATCTCGTCCGGCAACTGCGGGCTGTGCATGAAGGGGAACCGAGGATCCTCCTCGACCGGCTCGAGCACGAAGCCGCTGCTCGGTTCATCGGCGGCGTCCGGCAATGCGACCGGTTCGTCGTCTTCGGTCAGCTGCGATTCAATTACTGCCAGATCCTGCTGGGCCTGGGCCGTGTCGGCCTCTGTCATCGCTCCGAGCCGATCTCGAGCCGCGCTCGGGTCGAACTCATCTCGCTCGATCGACCAGTAGGCCAGACCAACGCGCATACCTGCCACCGCCACGACGAAGACGGTGCCGAGGACAATCGAAAGAAGTGTTCGGACGGTTCGGGAATGCATCGTCGGCTTCAATGGTCGGCGACGCCGAATCCTAGACGCAACCACGGTCTGCCACACATCCGACTAGACGCGCCGGATGGCGAACACCGCTTGGCGCACGATCAGCACGACGAAGAACAAGGCAACAGATGCTCCGGCAATACTCGCTCCGGCGGCGGTATCGGCGTACCAGGTGAGCAGGAGCCCACCGGTAACCGAAGCAACGCCGATCACAACCGCCGTGACCATCATCGTCGGGACTCTGCGCACCAGCAGCGAAGCGGTAGCCGCCGGGGCCACCAGCAACCCGAATACGAGCAGGTTGCCGACCACCCGGAATGACGTCACGATGGCGAGGGTGAGCAATGCGAGCATGACGGAATGGGCGACCCGCGGCCTCATCCCCAGCACTTCGGCCTTGTCCTCGTTGAACGACAACACGAGGAACGGGCGGTAGAAGAAAAGAACGGCGAGCGCGGTTGTCCCGGCCGCCACTGCCTGAATAACGAGTTCCGACCGACCCACCGCCAGGATGTTGCCGAACAGGAATCCTGTGAGGCTTCCGGCAAACGAGGGGGCCCGGGACATGATGATCACACCGAGGGCCAGCATGCCGACGAAGAGCAGACCGATGGCGGTGTCCTCACTGAGGCGGGCGCGACGGTGCACGTAATCGATGCCGGCGATCATGACCAGTGCGCTCAACACGGCCCCGATGGTGAGATTGAAATTCAAAATGAAGGCCAGTGCGATACCCGGCAAGACCCCGTGTGCCATGGCATCGCCCATGAAACTCAACCCGCGCAAGACGACCCAGGTCCCGACGAGCGACGTGGTAGCAACGGCCAGAATCCCGGCCAGGAGCGCCTGGACCATGAACTCGTTGGAGAACGGATCGGTGATCCACCCCATCATTCGAATGCCTTTGCGATGGCTTCTACATTCCAGCGCATCATCTCGAGATACGTCCCGGCGCCCGATCCCTGCTCGCCGAGCGCACCCGTATAGAGGGGGACGACGAGGACGGGTCGGTCAACCTGGACGGTCAACTGATCTGCCAGAGCCTGATTCTCGCCCAGGTCCGTGAACACGGCCGGTGCGTCCGACGCATCGAGGATCTTCACGATCTCGGCGAATCCCGCCGCACTCGGCTCGACCATCGTCGTTGCCCCGGGAAGAATCGTGGCGATGATCTCGAAGTCGTAGCGATCGGCGAAATACCCAAAGGCCTGGTGGCCGGTGACCAGAAGGCGACCCTCATGAGGGATTGCGGCGAGACGGGCAGTAATCCACACATCGAGATCGAGCAATTCCTGCCGGTAGGGGGCGGCAATCTGAGCCCATTCGATGGAGGCGTCCAGATCACGAAGGGCTGCGGTCACCAGGTCGACGGCGGCGGCCATCCGGGTCGGGTCGAGCCACACGTGGGGGTCGAGAACGCCGGTCGGGCCAAGTGTCAAAGGGGCAACTGCTGGTCCGACTTCGAGCACTACCCCGCCGCCTTCCGAGGCGGCAGCCAGAACGTCTTCTAGTCCCTCTTCGAGTCCCAGTCCGTTGGCGACCACGAGGTCGGCCGAGAGAATGGAGGCCACCTGACGAGCGGAAGGCTCGAACTCGTGCGGATCGGCCCCGACCGGCATGATCACTTCTACGTTGGCTCCGAGTCCGGTCGCGTTCGTGATGATGTCGCCCAGTATCGATGTGGTGACGACGACGCTGAAGGAAGGGCCATCGGAGGCTTCGGAGGCACACGCCGAGAAGGTCAAAGCAAGCGCCACCACGGTGCTCACAGTTCTGAGAATGAGAGTTGTTCTCATAATCATTCTACGCTACCATCTCCCCCATGAGCGCGCAACGCCGATCGACTGTGGATCTTGCTGAGGAGCACCTTCGACGCTCAGGTGTGCGGACGACGCCGGCGCGCCGGCTGGTCCTCGAGAAGCTCAGCCGGGCACGGGGACCGCACACCGCGGACGAGATCAACATAATCCTCCGTTCGGCGGTTCCCCTCTCGTCTCTCTACCGAACACTCAGCGTCCTGTCCTCGAATGGAGTCCTGGAGCGCTTCCACGACGGCGCCGGAGTCGCCAGGTATGAGTTGGCAGAATGGCTCACCGGGCATCACCACCACATCACCTGCTCCAGGTGCGGTTCGACCCGCGATATCGACTTCTCCCAGGAGACAGAAACGACCATCCGCCGGTTCGCCGACCAGGCAGGCGCATCTGCCGGTTTTAGGGTCACGGGGCACCGGCTCGACCTGGAGGGGCTGTGCAGTCAGTGCCGCTAGCCGTGCGCGGGTCCGCAGTGACGCTGATCTATGGAGATCGTGTGGCGTTCCGCTCCTCCGATATCTCGATTCCGGCCGGGCGGGTGACGGCCGTCATAGGACCCAACGGATCAGGCAAGTCGACGCTTCTTAATGCGATCGCCGGACTCGCTCCTCTCGCCGACGGTCTCCTGGAAGTGCTCGGCACCGATCCGCTCAGTGCCAGGACGCGTACCTCATATGTACTGCAGGCGACGAAGGTCAACGACCGTCTCCCCGTGACCGTACGCGAGGTCGTCACGATGAGCAGGTACGTCGACCGGGGCGCGTTTGGAATCATCCGCAGGCCTGATCGGGAGATCGTCGATGAAGCCCTCAAGCGACTCGATGTGGCCAAGCTGGCGAAACGGCACCTTGGCGAGCTATCGGGTGGGGAACGACAGCGGGTGTTCGTGGCCCAAGGACTGGCGCAACTCGCCGATCTGCTGTTACTGGATGAGCCGCTGAACGCCCTCGACCTCGTGTCAAGAGATCTCATTATTGAGGCGATCTTCGAGGAGCGCCGTCGGGGCCGGACGGTCGTTGCTACAACTCATGATCTGAGCGAGGCGGCCAAAGCCGATCACGTTCTGCTTCTGTCGGGTGGGGTCGTTGCAGAAGGCGCTCCGGGAGAAGTCCTAACCTCGGAGAATCTGGCCAGAGCCTATGGAATTGAGATCGTCGAAGACGAGAGCGGAGCACCACTCCTGGACGACTCCGCCCACAATCCGGTTGACGAGCGGCACCAGCACTTCGACCGCACAGGCCGCGGCGAGCATTGACGGCGAGCGGTTCGTCGCATGTCGTATCGTGCTGGCGATTACCCACAACCCGGTACCCTCGCCTGGTGGCTCTCGAACAAGCCCTTCTGCGCTCGATCCGCTGGCTGACGCTGGGGCTTGCGATCTCACCCTTCCTGCTCCTCCCTCCGCAGCCGGCAGCCAAGTCCCTTCTGACCTGGTCCACACTCCATGTGGCAATGATCGTGTTGCTCGGACTCGCGACGACGATCGACCTTGCGGATCCGCCATCACAGCCCTCAAGAACCGGCCCACGGGAGCGATTGTTCCTTTTCTGCGCAATGCTCTGAATCGCCACAATCCACAGCATTGCTGAGAAAGTGC
>JAHEDK010000027.1:0-27786 GCA_024641245.1 Actinomycetes bacterium | reverse complement strand
TTTCTGCGCAATGCTCTGAATCGCCACAATCCACAGCATTGCTGAGAAAGTGCTGTGATGTCCTTCGGGCCGCTACCATCCCGCCCCGTGCCGGCATTGAAGCACCTTGCCTCAGGCAAGGTCCGTGAAATCTACGAGATCGATCGGGAGCGGTTGCTATTTGTGGCGACCGATCGTATCTCCGCCTACGACGTGATCCTCCCGGATCCGATTCCGGACAAGGGTCGCGTACTAACCGGCCTTTCACTGCACTGGTTCGGACTCCTCGAGACCCCCAACCACCTGCTGACGACGGATCTTTCACACGTCGAGGCATTGACCGACCTCGAACGCCACGACCTCGCCGGGCGGGCCATGGTGGTCAGGCGGGCGGACGTCATCCCGGTCGAGTGTGTCGTTCGCGGCTACCTCTACGGGTCGTCGTGGCGAGAGTACCGAGACGGCGGCGGACCGACGACCGAGCATCTTCCGGCCGGACTGGGCATGGCCGACGAACTCCCCGAACCGATCTTCACGCCGGCCACGAAGGCCGCCTCGGGCCACGACGAGAACCTCACGGAATCCGGCGCACGGCAACTGCTCGGTGACGACCTCTACGAGAGGCTCAAGCGCACTTCGATCGACGTGTACCTGACGGCCGCCCGCTACGCGGCCGAACGCGGCGTGATCCTCGCAGACACTAAATTCGAATTCGGGTGGTCGAACGGCGAGTTGCTGCTCATCGACGAAGTCCTCACCCCCGATTCCTCCCGCTACTGGCCCCGGGATCGGTGGAACCCCGGCACCGTCGTGCCCTCCTATGACAAACAGTTCGTTCGCGATTGGCTCGATTCGGTCGGATGGGACCACACGCCGCCGGCACCGCGACTCCGGGCGGACGTCATTACAGAAACAAGAGCGAAGTACACCGAAGCATTCGAGAGAATCACCGGCCGTCCATTCGATACCTACCTGCTGGAGATGGGGAGATGAGAGCGACCGTCCAGGTAACAAGGCGCTCCGATATCGCAGACCCCCAGGGGGCGGCGGTTCTGCGCGGCCTTCGTGATCTGGGATTCTCTGAAGTTGCCTCCGTGCGAATCGACAAAGTGATCACCCTCGTGGTCGAAACGATCGACGCCGAGCGGGCCAAGGCCGACATCGAGGATATGTGTGAACAACTCCTCGCCAATCCGGTCATGGAGGACTACGAGATCAGACTTCTCGAGGAGGACGGCGACACGGCATGACGGTCGCCGTGACTGTGTTCCCGGGCAGCAACTGTGAGCACGACGTCGTATTCGCACTCGAGGATCTCGGAGTCGATGCCGAGTTGGTGTGGCACCGGGAGAAGGACCTCTCCGGGTTCAGCGGAGTCGTTCTGCCCGGCGGATTCGCCCATGGTGACTACCTTCGCACAGGAGCCATCGCACGTTTCTCACCCATCATGACCGAGGTCCGCCGGATGGCCGGCGAGGGAGCACCGGTGCTGGGCATCTGCAACGGGTTCCAGATTCTGACCGAAGCCGGCCTTCTTCCCGGCGTGCTCCTCGCCAATCGCGACCTCCGGTTCATCTGCCGGAAGGTACACGTTCGAGTCGAGTCGAATACTTCGATCTTGACCCGCTCGGCCCGGGTCGGAGATGTTCTCGAGATCCCGCTCAACTCATATGAGGGCAACTACACGTTGGATCCGGCCAACCCCGACGGCCGGGTTGTTCTGTCCTATTCGGACGAGAACGGCACGGTATCCGAAGCGGCCAATCCCAACGGTTCGGCCGGCAACATCGCCGGCATCGCCGGCCGCGCCGGAAACGTGGCAGGGCTGATGCCGCACCCGGAACGGGCCATCGACACGCTGCTTGGCTCTACAGACGGCAGGGTGCTGCTCAAGTCCTTTGTCGCCTCGGTTTCGGAGTTCGCCGCAGGAAGACCGGCAGATGTCTGACGCGCTCCCCCTTCATCAGGAACTGGGAATGACCGACTCCGAATTCTCGAGCGTCGTCGGCCTGCTCGGAAGAGACCCGCGGATCGCTGAACTGGCCATGTACTCGGTCATGTGGTCGGAGCATTGTTCCTACAAGTCGTCGCGGCCCCATCTGAGTCGTTTCCCAACGGAAGCCCCGTGGGTTGTAGTCGGCCCCGGCGAGAATGCCGGTGTGGTCGACCTCGGCGATGGATGGCTGGCTGCCCTCCGCATCGAAAGCCACAACCACCCCTCGTTCGTTGAGCCCTACCAAGGGGCGGCCACAGGGGTCGGAGGAATCCTGCGCGACGTTTTCACGATGGGAGCCAGACCAATCGCTTTGTGGGACCAGATCCGCTTCGGCACCATCGACGAACCACGCAATCGGTACCTCTTCTCCGGTGTCGTGTCGGGCATCGCCGGATACGGGAACGCAGTCGGCGTTCCAACGGTAGGCGGGGAGGTGGCCTTCGAGGAGTGCTATGAAGGTAACCCTCTCGTAAACGTCATGTGCCTCGGCATTCTCCGGAGGGAACAACTCGTACTCGGAACGGCCGGCGAGGCCGGGACGATCGCCGTGTTGCTGGGCGCCTCAACCGGCCGGGACGGCATCGGCGGCGCCTCAGTACTGGCGTCGGCGGGCTTTGCGGAAGACAGCAGTGGCAAGCGCCCATCGGTCCAGGTCGGAGATCCCTTTCAAGAGAAGAAGCTGATCGAGGCATGTCTCGAGCTATACAAAGACAACCTCGTGGTGGGAATCCAGGACCTCGGAGCGGCCGGCCTGTCGTGCTCGACCTCCGAACCCGCCGCCAGAGCAGGCATGGGGATGGAGGTCGACCTGAATCGAGTCCATGTCCGCGAACGCGACATGACGCCGGCCGAGCTCCTCATGTCCGAGTCGCAAGAGCGAATGATGGCTTTCGTGCACCCCGACCAACTCGACGATGTGATCGCGGTTGCCGGAAAGTGGGAGATCGACGCTTCCATCGTCGGAGAAGTGAAGTCTGGCGGCATGTTGCGCGTATTCAAGGATGGAGATCTCGTCGCCGAGGTTCCGGCCGCTTCACTCAGCGAGGATGCCCCAACCTACGACCGCCCGTTTAGTGAACCCGTCTGGCAAGCCGGCCTGTGGGACGACACCATCGAATTCGTTCAGGCCCCCGACGTCAGGAAGAGCCTCCTGACCATCCTCGATGATCCATCGATCGGCGATCCCTCATGGGTTTACGAGCAGTACGACCACATGTTGTTTCTCAACACCGTCGTGGGACCGGGCGACAACGGAACCCTGCTCCGTATCAAGGGAACGTCCAAGGGCCTGGCCGTCTCAACGGACGGAAACGGTCGCGTGTGCTATCTCGATCCGCGCCGCGGTGCTGCCCGACTCGTATACGAATCAGCCCTCAACGTGGCGATGGTCGGCGCCCGGCCACTGGCCGTGGTCGACAATCTCAACTTTGGAAACCCGGAGAAGCCCGAGGTCATGTGGCAGTTCGTCGAAACGGTCGAAGGTATCTCACAAGCTTGTGAAGCGCTCGGTATTCCGGTCGTCGGTGGCAACGTCTCGTTCTACAACGAGACCAACAGCGTCGACATCTTCCCCACTCCAATTGTGGGGATGCTGGGCCTGGCCGACCCGATGCCCGCTGAACCCCCCAGACTCGAAGCCGGTCGGGAGGGCATGGACGTCTGGTTGATGGGATCGAATGCGGCGATCAACCTCGCCGGCAGCGCCTTCGAGAAGATAATGCGAGGTCATGTCGGTGGCCGTCCGGGCGGGCCCGATCCGCTGGAGGCGAACGCGATCATCAGCCTCGCCCGCCACCTCGCCGCCGAAGGAACGGCACCCGTGCTCCACGACATTTCGAACGGCGGATTGGCCGTTGCGATTGCGGAGATATGCATAAGGTCCGGCCTCGGTGCGCGGATCCAATATGCGGATTGGCGGGGCTTGTTTTCCGAGGACCCTCACCGGTTCGTCTGCGTTGCCGACCCCGAGGCTGCCGCTTCCATTCGCGCCGCCGTAGCAGACTTCGGCGTCGTCGCACACAGAGTTGGATCTCTGGTTGGGAGGACGATTGAGTTCGTCGGTGATGGGGACGTCGAGACCTCGATCGGCCTCGAAGAGGCGACGAACGCATGGCGCAACGCCATACGCGGTCGAATGGAGCACCAAACGGCAACGGGCACTGGGTCCTGAGTACCAAGCAACGAATGGGTCCTACACTCGGCGGTAGCGTGGAACCGACCTTCGAAAGCACTCCGGGCGAAGAATGCGGTGTATTTGGCGTGTACGCGCCGGGACAGGACGCCGCTCACATCATCTCCTTCGGTCTCTTTGCTCTGCAGCATCGCGGGCAGGAGAGCGCAGGCATTGCAGCCTCGGACGGTCAAACCACGACGGTGTTCAAGGATATGGGGCTCGTCTCGCAGGTCTTCGACGAGACCAACCTCGCCGGCCTCCCCGGACACCTCGGAATCGGCCACACTCGGTATTCGACGAGCGGGTCGACGGTCTGGGAGAACGCCCAACCGGCCTATCGCCAGGTCGAACACACGGGCATCGCCCTCGGTCACAACGGCAACCTGACCAACACCGTGGAGTTGGCGGCCAAACTCGGTGACGATTCCAGCGCCACCGACTCGTTGTTGATGCTGGACGCCATCGCAGGGGCGATCCAGGACGGAAGATCTGATGGGCGGCAGCTCGAACGAGCACTCATGAGCGTCCTCAACCAGCTCGAAGGTGCCTTTTCGCTCGTGATCATGGACCAGGGACATCTTGTCGGCGTTCGCGATCCGCACGGATACCGGCCGCTCTGCTTGGGTTCCCTCCCGGAGGGCGGTTGGGTCCTCGCCTCGGAAACTGCGGCTCTCGACCTGGTCGGCGCCACGTTCGCACGGGATATCGAAGCCGGTGAGATGGTCGTAATCGACGCCGGTGGCGTCCGCAGCTTCCACCCCTTCGACTCGGTCGACCCCCGCCTCTGCATATTCGAGTTCGTTTACTTCGCACGACCGGACAGCAATCTCTACGGCCAGAGCGTCCACGGCGCTCGCCAACGGATGGGCAGGAAACTCGCGATCGAGTCACCCGTCGAGGCGGACGTCGTCGTCCCCGTGCCCGAGTCCGGCATTCCTGCCGCCCAGGGCTTCTCCGCCGAGAGCGGAATCCCCTACGCCGACGGTCTGGTGAAGAACCGTTATGTCGGCCGAACGTTCATTGAACCCACGCAGATGTTGCGGGACCGCGGCATCAGGCTCAAGCTCAATCCGATCCCTGAGAACTTGGCCGGCAAGCGAATCGTGCTGGTCGACGACTCTATCGTCCGCGGAAGCACGACCCGCCAGCTTGTGAAGATGGTTCGCGAAGCAGGGGCGACGGAAGTCCACCTTCGCGTCTCTTCCCCACCATATCGGTGGCCGTGCTTCTACGGCATGGATACGTCCGATCGATCGCGACTGCTGGCCGCCCAGCTCACCGTTGATGAGATCCGGGAGTTCCTGGATGCCGATTCGCTTGCCTACCTCTCACTCGGCGGATTGGAGGAATCAGCCGGTGGAGCTGGTCTGGGGTTCTGCAACGCCTGCCTGAGTGGCAACTATCCCACTCCGGTCGAGGGCCGAAACGACAAGTTCGCACTGGAGCAACGCTAGTGGCGACGTATCGGGAGGCGGGAGTCGACCTCGAACAAGCCGAACACTTCGTGGCCGGGATCTCCGAGTCGGTCACCGCGACCTGGGGACCCAACGTCGTGGGAGGTTTCGGCGGATTCGCGACCGGCGTGACGATTCCGGCCGGATATACCAATCCGGTGTTGATGATGAGCACGGATGGTGTCGGGACCAAGCTGGAACTCGCCCGCCGCACCGGCCGGTACGAGGGCGTCGGCCATGATCTGGTCGCCATGTGCGTCGACGATCTCGCCGCCGTCGGAGCCCGCCCCATTGCCTTTACCGACTACCTGGCGGTGGGGCGTATCGATCCCGACCGGGATCGCCTCATCGTGGGTTCGGTGGCCGACGCTTGTAGTCGGGCGGGCTGCGCACTCGTTGGCGGCGAAACCGCCGAACACCCCGGTGTCGTCGATTCTGACCATGTCGATCTGGCCGGGGCGGCTCTTGGGGTCGTCGAGAGCGGACAGGAGATCACCGGCAGGTCGGTCGCGGCCGGCGACACGATCATCGGGGTGGAGAGCCCGAACCTGCGCTCGAACGGATTCTCACTGGTGCGCGAAATCCTGGGGTCCCGATCGCTCGATGATCCGTTCCCAGGGGAGAACGGCTCGATCGGCGAGGTTCTCCTTGCGCCTTCGGTCATCTACGCTCCGGCGGTTCTCGAGGCGGCGACGACCGGGTTCGTGCGTGCCTTCGCCCATGTAACCGGCGGAGGGATCTCCGGCAATCTCCTCCGCGTCCTCCCGGAGGGCATGTGCGCCGACATCGACACGAACGCGTGGGACCGACCAAACGTGTTCCGGGTGGTCCAGGAGTGGGGAGGCATCTCCGCAGACGAGATGTACCGGGTATTCAATATGGGGATCGGATATCTGGCCGTCGTCGCCCCGGGTGAAGTGAATAGCGTCATCGCCGCCTTCGACGGCCACGGCCACGCCGCCCGTGCGGTGGGACTCGTTGGCACGGGGCCAACTCAGGTCCGGATCCTCGACTAGGCGCCGGCCATTCGAGGACCTCGACCCGCGAAGGTCAACGGCCGAATCGACAAGCGAGATAGGCTGAGTCGAACACCGAGAGGACAACGTGAGGTTCCGAATCGGCATTGTGATGCTTACGCTGGCCGCCCTGATCACTGCCGCCTGCAGCGCGGCGACGAGCACGACGTCCACAACGACCGGTCGGGCGGCGGTGACATCAACCATTGCGGCCGCCGGGCAGACGGAGACGACGGTTCTCCAAACCACAACGTCCACCGCCGCTCCGATCACAACCACGAGCACGACCACGACCATCGCGCCGCTCACCGACACCTTTCTCGTCGCCGGCAGGACCTGTATGCTCGGCTGGTCGGACGGACCGAGCGGCAATTGGTCCAACGACGGCGCACCACCCGTGGCCGGGGGGGAGGAATACCAGGTGGTTCGCCTCGACGAGCCGATCACGAACGCCTTCGGCACCGACCCCCAACCCTGGTGCGAACCACTCGATCTGCTGAACATCCAGTTCGATCCACCGCTGGCCGGAGACTTCCAAGAACTCGACGCAATCGCGGTTCAGACCTCGAGCGATGTCCGCCCGTATCCCATCGATTTCCTGTCCAACCGCGATACGACCTACGTGGAGGCGACCGCCAACCTGCTGGCCGGCAAGGTGGCGGCGGTGCCGATCATCAACAACACCCAGGTCATCCGCACGGATCTCGAGGGAGACGGAATCCTGGAGGTGATAGTCGCGGCTTCGACGGTGCCGGACGGGTTCATGGACACCGCCCCCGGCGCCTACTCGATCTTGTATCTGCGCAAGGTCATCGAGGGCGACGTACAGACGGCGATTCTCGGCGAGAGCATCATCAGTTCGTTCGATGACCTCCCGCAAAACATCATCGTCTACGAAGTGGCGGCAGTGGCCGACCTCAACGGAGACGGAACGATGGAGATCGTGGTCAACGGTCGGGTCTGGGAAGGAGCATTCCTCGAGGCCTGGGAGTACGTCAACGATGACCTTGGTCCGGTCAAGGTCCTCTCCTGTGGGTGCGGTCTGTGAGCGAATCGCCGAGCCGGGTCGGGCTCAATGTGGCTCCGGCCATACAGGACTTCTATCCGGACGATGTTGCCCACTGCTACGGCTGCGGCAAACTCAACGGGGACGGACATCAGATCAAGACCCGTCTCGATGGTGATCACACCGTGACCGACTACACCCCGGAGTCATATCACACCGCGGTTCCCGGGATCGCCTATGGGGGGCTGATCGCCTCGATCATCGACTGTCACTCAACCGGCTCTGCCGCCATCTTTGCCATGCGGGCAGCGGGACGGCGGTTGGGTGATGAGGTATCGCCGCGGTTTGTCACGGCGCACCTCGGTGTTGACTACCTGGCTCCGACCCCCCTCGGTCCAATGCACCTCGTCGGAGCTGAGGTGGAGACCAAAGGTCGCAAGGTGATCGTCGACACCGAGTTATCGGTTGGTGGAAAGGTTACGGCCAAGGGCCATGCCGTGCTCATCGAGATGCCTGAGGGACTACGGGGGTTCACGTCCTGACTACCCATGTGCGTAACTCTCAGGCCCTCGGACAGTCCTCCCTCATTGTGTGAGATGCATGGATTGTCGCGGCCGGGGAGCTCTGCCTAGCCCTTCCGGCTGGACGGATGTTCCATACCCATGTACAAACCACCCACATCGAGCTCGTCGAGCATCTGGTCAATTCGCTTGCGCCGAGTCTCGGACTGCTTGGCGCGACCTATCCAGGCGAGATAGTCGTTGCGCTGGTAGAAGGGCCGCGCCCGATAGGAACCGAGTAATCCCCGCTTGTCGAGTTCCGCCAGGAGTTCATCGGGCATGGGTTGTTCCGGCCGTCTCGCCACGCCCCGATCGTACCCCGACCCGGGCGCTCATGTTGCGTCTAGAACGAATCTCACGGATTCAGATTGCCCGCGGTGTTGCTGCCCTGTCGAGCACAACGATCAATCGTTCTATCCCAACAGTGTGGCCGCCCGCCGTGGATCAGGCGGAAGGCAGCTGTGCAAGAATGGGGGGACGGCGGCCCGTTCCGCCCGTTGTGCGAGTCCCGGTGACCGGACCTTGTACTGCTGCATCCGGTTACTCGACCGAAAGGAGCCACCAATGGGCGATCTCCTCCGCCGGCATGAGGGCTCAGTCGCTCCCATGCTGGCTTTCGACACAGACATCCACGCCGACCATGCCGAGGGACCTTGGGTGTATGACGCGGACGGCAACCGGTGGGCCGACTTCGCCTGCGGGACCGCGGTGGCCAACCTCGGTCACAACCATCCCGAGGTTATTGCTGCTGCCAAGGCACAACTCGACAGACTCGCCCATGCTGGATGCGTGTTCCGATACGACTCCATAGTCGAGTTGGCGGAACGCCTCCGGCGAATAACGCCGGGGGGAATCGAGAAGTTTGGTTTCGCCAACTCGGGTGCCGAGGCGGTCGAAGCGGGGGTCAAGCTGGCTCGCTACTCCACGAACCGGCAAGGTGTCATCGCCTTCCGGGGTGCCTTCCACGGCCGCACGATGGGGTCGGTTGCCTATACGACTTCCAATGCGAAGTACCGCGAGAACTACCACCCAATTCTCGGTTCGGTCTTTGTAACTGCTTTTCCCCATCCGTACCGGTGGGGAATGACGGAGGACGAAGCGACCGACCTTGCACTCGATGAACTCGCCAAGAAGTTCAAGCACGAGGTCATGCCGCACAACATCGCAGCCTTCCTCATTGAACCGGTCCAGGGCGAAGGTGGTTACTACCCGGCCCCGCAAAGGTTCCTCCAGGCTGTTAGGGACCTGGCGGACGATCACGGGATCATGCTGGTCTTCGATGAAGTGCAGACGGGTTTCGGTCGCACTGCCAACTGGTTCGCAGCCGAGCACTACGGGATTCGACCAGACATCCTGGTGATGGGCAAAGGTATAGCCAACGGACTGCCGTTGAGCTCGTACGGCGCCTCCGCCGAGGTCATCGACCAATGGCCGGTCGGTGCTCACGGCACGACCTTCGGTGGCAATCCCGTAGCCTGCGCGGCGGCCGCCAAAGTGATCGATGTGATGGAACCGCTCCTGCCGCATGCACGTGACCTCTCGAAACGAGCCTTCGAACGGTTCGACGGCCTCAAAGCCCGCCACGAGACAATCGGCGACGTGCGTGGGTTGGGGCTGATGATCGGCGTTGAGTTGGTGAGCGACCGGGCAACACGCACGCCTGATCCCGGGGCCATGGACTTCATCGCCTCCTACGGCGTCGCACACGAGCTGATCGTGATCTCCTGCGGACCGGATGGCAACATCATCCGGTTCATTCCGCCTCTCACTGCCACCATGGACGAACTCGACGCGGCCATCGACGTGATCGACGGCGCCCTCACCGCCTACGAGGAAAAGGTTGGAAACGAATCCGTCGGAGGGGACCGGCCGGTAACTAGTCAGTTGTGAAGCCGGGTCAAAGGTCCCCGCGGAAGTGGACGGGAGATAGTTGGAGACGGTAGAACTTAGTTGCCGCCGGCTTGTCCCTGGCGAGAACCTCAGTGTTCTCAGAGCCGGCAGGCGGAGGGCCACGTTATGTGGCCCTCCGCTCATTCCGATTCGGCTCTAGCCCCGTCCACGCCAGGGCAGCCACCAGACCTGCCACCGCCAGGGTCGAGACCCAATCTCCCCACCGCGTGGCCAGCGTTCTCCCGGACGATCGGAATCGCACGGTTCCACTGATGACTGCCTCCTCATAGAGAGGGGTGACTGCGGTGACTTCCCCCCCACCGGTGATTACGGCCGACTTCCCGGTGATGGCCGCCTGGACGAGATCGATGCCGTTCTCGGCCGCGTGCATCCTCGTCATGTCGATCAGTTGATCGGCCGCCGGTCCGATCCCGTAGCTGCGTTCGTTCGTTGCCACGACCATCAACTGAGCGCCGGCTCGGACGTGATCCCGCGTGTGCCGGGCGAACGAACCCTCGAATGAGATCACCGATCCGAAGGAACCGGAGCCGAGGTCGAAGACCACCGGCCCGGTCCCCCGCAACATGTCGCGCGGGACCCGGTCGGTGGCGGGTATCAATCCGAATACGCTTCGCCACGGAACGTACTCACCGAACGGGACGGGCTGCCGTTTGTTGTACTCACCGACGTAGGACCCGTTCGCGTCGAACAACATGTTGGCGTTGACGAAGTGCTCGTCTCCAATCGGACGATCACCACCAACCAGGAAATACGCTCCGATGCGCGTGGCTTCGTCTGAGATCGACTCACCAACGGCCGGCGTGAGCAGTGGGTCGGTGGCGTATCCCGTTGCGCTCTCGCCCCATACGACGAGATCGGCCGACCCGGAAGGCAGGGTCCTCGTGAGTCGCAGATGGTTCTCGTAGATCGCCAGACGATCGCCTGCACAATGCTCGACGCACGGCGTACTCCCCTGCACAACGGTCACCCGCAGCGGAGGCCCATCGGCTACCGCCGGCCACAACGCTCCGGCGCTCAGCAGCACTACCCAAAGCCCGAGTGGTGGAAGAATCCAGACTCGCCGACCCTCGACGAGGCCAACGACGACGGCCGCCGACATTACGATCACCACCGACCATCCGGAGGCGCCGATCAATGCCGCCGCACCGCGCGCCGGAGCGTAGGGAGCCAGCGCGTAGCCGAGACCACCCCATTGGAGGCCGCCGACCGGCATCCAACCCCGCAGGATCTCCATCAGCGCCCATCCACCCGCGATGGATGCAGTCCACGACCACAAAGGGAGTCGACGCTGCCGGTAGACGAACCAACCCATTCCGGTCAGAAAGAAGGACTCGGTGATGACGAGGCCGAGGAGTGCGATTGGCTCAGTTCTGCTGATCCACCACATGAGACACCCGAAGAAAGCGATGCCGTAGCCAGCGCCCGACAATGCTGCCACCAGTGCAGTAGGAGCCCTGCGCAGGGCCCATAGCAACAGGGCCACCGCCGGCAGGGCGAGGAATCCAAGGCCGAACGGAGGAAAGGCAAGAACGGCCAGGAGGGCCGCGAGGAGTGCAACTGCGAACGACGACATGGCGGTCGATTGTATGGCACCCGCGGCCACACGACACTATTGACGAGCTCCGTTGGCCTAGCCTCAGCTATATGACATCGACATCAGATCTCGACGTTGCGGTAAAGGCGGCGTTGTCGGGTGCAGAGGTCGTTCGCGATGGCTTCGGTGCCTTCACCACTCCGGAGATGAAGGGCGCGGTCGATCCGGTGACGGATACCGATCGCCAATCCGAACACGCCATCTTGACGGTCATCCACGCCCACCGTCCGAACGACGCGGTGCTGGCGGAGGAGGGCGGGGGCATGGCGACCGGTGCCGGACGCAGGTGGATCATCGACCCGCTCGATGGCACGGTCAACTTCGTTGCAGGAGTTCCACACGTCGGTGTTTCGCTCGGTTTGTGGGACGGGTCGGAGCCTTTGGTGGGAGTGGTAGTCGATGTCATGCGTGATGACGTCTTCGCGGCCGACCGGGGACGAGGCGCGTTCCTGAATGGAAAGCCGATCAAGGTTACGAGTCGTACCGATCTCGGCTCGAGTCTGCTGGTTACGGGGTTCCCCTACGACCGGCAGGAACGCGCCGACTTATACACGGCGCCGGTAACAGATGCGCTACGCGTTGCGCGAGGTGTGCGGCGGTTCGGGACTGCGTCCCTCGACTTCGCCTGGGTGGCGGCAGGACGTCTGGACGGATATTGGGAGTTCGGCCTCAAGCCCTGGGACGTAGCAGCCGGAATCCTCCTCGTATCCGAAGCGGGAGGCCGGGTCACCAATGAAAACGGTGACGCCTCCCGGGTTGACGATCGCTTCGTCCTGGCCACTAATGGCGGCATCCACCGGGCACTCCAGACAATGCTCGAACCGTCCATCAAGCGGGTGCTCTCATCTTGAACGCAACAACCAGCCAACGGGCAGCTTGATGCGAAGACGCTTGATCATCGCCGAATCAATCGTCACGGCAGAAGGTGTGCGGGGCGACGCCGTGCTGGTACGGGACGGCCGGGTTGAGGCAATCGGGTCGGCGGAGGACCTGCGAGCACCCGGCCTCGTCGAGGAGCGCTACTCCCGAGGAGTGATCACCCCGGGCCTCGTCGATGCCCATTTTCACCCTTTGGGGTATACAACGGCCTTGATGAGGTTGAACCTCGACGACGCCCGCAGCATTGCGGATCTCATCGCCATGGTCGGTGAGGCGGCGTCACAACTCGAGCCGGGCCGCGCACTGGTCGGCACCCGGTTCGATGATCAGGCCGTGGGGCGCTTCCCAACTCGAGTCGACCTCGATGCAGTAGTCGGGGACCGGCCGGTGCTGCTCTACCGCTATTGCGGTCATGTGGCCGTTGCCAACACTTCCGCGCTCGAATTGGCTGGAATCAATTCCACTCGCTCCAACCCCATCGGGGGGATCATCGATCGGGACGCCGACGGCATCCCGACAGGCGTCCTGCGCGAAACGGCTATTGCGCTGGCAGCGGGTCCGGTCGGAGGGCGCACCGGCGATCTCGCCCCCGACGAGTTCTTGACGGCCATGTACGGGCTTGCTTCGCTGGGGCTTACTTCGCTCGGGGCGATAATCGACCTGAGCGGGGACTTGTGGTGCGGAGTCGGCAACGAACTCGATCTCGTGACCGAAATCGGCCCGGATCTACCGTTGCGGCTGTCGGTACTAGCCATCACGGAAGACCCGCGCGCCCTGGAATCGGCAGCCATACGGCTCTCCAATGCCGGGCCCTGGGTTCGGTTTCTCGGAGTGAAGCAGTTCGCGGACGGGAGCTTCGGAGGGCACACGGCGTCGATGTTCGAACCGTTCGCCGATCAGGATACGACCGGGACGATCCGCATAGACGCCGGCACGGAGCGAATGGCGCGGGCGGCCCTCGAGTTGGATGGCCGGGTGGCCGTGCATGCCATCGGAGACAGGGCCAACGCGGCCGTTCTCGACATGTACGAAAGGCTGCTGGAGAGCGGAGCCGATCCGGATGACTTGCGCATCGAGCACGTCTCCGTCATCACAGAGCGGGACGTCGAACGCATGGCCGAAGTCGGAGCAACGGCGGTCGTACAGCCGTCCTTCCTCATGTCGGAAGCAGGATGGCTGGAGAGCCGGGTCGGGCGAGAGCGGCTCGACCGCACCTATGCGTTCCGGTCGCTCCTGGAGGAGGGGGTGCCCTTGGCCGGGAGTTCCGACTGCCCTGTGGAGCCTCCGTCTCCGTGGTGGGGAATGGCAGCTGCCCGGGACAGAGCCGGGCTGACTCCAGCCGAACGCCTCACCGCCGCCGAAGCTTTGGCTCTGTTCACCACCGGTGCCGCGAGGGCCACCGGCGCGCCGTTACTCGAAGTAGGTGAGCCGTGTGATCTGACCATCGTCGACCGGAATCCCGTAGAAGTTGACCCCGACCGGCTGCGGGAGACGAAAGTTCTCGCAACCTGGATCGAAGGTGAACCGATCGCGCTGCCGGCCGTTCCGGTTGTTTGGGAAGCGAACTCAGCGACAGGCTGAGTCGCCGCCGGCGACCGTTGCCATCCCAGCCGAATCGAAGATCACATCGATTGAGCGGCCATTCAGCGTGCCGAGGATGGTCGCTCGATCGGCGTCCGAGGCCATCGTTGGCCGCCCTTCGACGATCCGCACCGGCGTGGCGTGCAACTCGGAATCGTCATCCGTAATCGTGAACCAAAACAGGGCCGTCTGCGTCGTGTCTTCCGAATAGGCCGACGGAAAGGCGAGATTGCCCGTCGAGTAGATCACCCAGGTGTCATCGATGCGTTCAACACCCTGCAGGACGTGAGGATGGCTCCCGATGATGAGATCGGCACCGGCACCCGCCCACCGAACGGCCAGTTCTCGCTGGTACGCCTCTGGGCATTCTGAGCGCTCCATGCCCCAGTGCACCATCACTACGACGAGGTCTGCCAATTGCGCCGCCCCGGAAACGGCCGCAACGGCGTCGTCAACGAAGGGTTGATAGGCAGAAGCCAACCCCGGCCGGTTCTCGGTCACCGTCCAGGAGTCGGAGGGCAGCACCCGGGAGACCGAGACGACGGCGACAGTCACAGATCCGACTCTCACCAGCGCGGGGGCATAAGCCTCTGCGCGAGTCCGGCCGGCGCCCGCATGAGCGACCCCGGCCGAGCCGAGCAAGTCGAGAGTCCGCTCGAGACCGTCGATCCCAGCGTCCATCGCATGGTTATTCGCCAGTGCAACACCATCCACGCCGGCCGCAGCGAGTAACTCGGCCGTCACCGGTGGTGAAATGAACACGTACTCCTTGTCGAGGGTGGTCCCAACGCCTTCTTCGGCGACGGCCGTCTCGAGATTGACCCAGAAGAGATCAGCCTCCGAGATCAAACCGGTGATGTCTGCGAACGGGTCGGCGTTCGCCAGTCCATGCGTTAGGGAAACATCCCCACCGAATGCGAGGGTGAGGCTGGCGAGAGGAGGCGTCCCAATCGTGGTCGACGGCCTTGAATCGGCGACTACGGTCGTGGTGGTCGGCGCGGTCGGGGGAACGAGCACTTCAACCGCCGAGACACCGGAACTACATCCTGCAAGCAGCAGAACAAAGGCAATCAAAGATCGGGGCATGACAACAGTCTGACCAGCCGGCCCCTCTGAACCAAGCGTTTGGCGCAAGAACATCAACCGACAGGTCAGAACCAGGGAGTCAGAGGCGGAGGTTCCGGGCGCCATAGGGACTCGCACGGCAGGGTGCCGCCGGCCGGTCGCCAAACGCCGGTCCGCCCACCTCCACCGGCAGTGTGGCTCCGGAGCCGCAACGTAGCCCTATGCAGAGCGCCCGTCGTAGACGCAGAACTCGTTGCCCTGCGGATCGGCCATGACAATCCAGGCAGGGAAATCGCCTTCCTGTTGTTCGCCCAGGCGCCGGCCTCCAAGCTCCTCGACCCTGGCCGCGAAATCGGCTCGATCGGGGACCTTGATGTCGAGATGAAGACGATTCTTGACCGCCTTGGCTTCCGGGACGAGTTGAAAGGCGAGGTGAGGGCCTTCGCCGCTGAGGCGCCCGAGATACACGAAGTTTCCCGCTCGCTCCAGAATCTCGATGCCGAGGACTGCCGTCCAGAAAGCGACCGCCTGATCGAGATCGGTCGTGTCGTGCATGATCGCCGTGACCCGTACTTCTTCGCTCATGGCTCGATCATATGCCCCCATAGTTTTCTGGTGCGGCGCAAAGCGCCAGATTCTCAAACCTCCACAACAGGCCCTGCTCACACCGGGCGCTCTAGGATCCCGGGTCATGGATCCCCTCACCGCTGCGCTACTGATTGCGGCCGGCTTCGCAGCAGGCTTCGTCAATACCGTTGCCGGCGGCGGATCAGTCATTACGATCCCCGTGCTCCTCGAGGCGCTCGGTGACGCAGGCATCGCCAACGGTACAAACCGGATCGCCATCCTGATGGCGCAAGTGGCCGCCGTTACGGGTTTCCGTCGAGCAGGCAAACTCGACTGGAGGAAGGTCCTCCCCCTCGTTCCGGCAACGGTGATCGGTGCTGTGACCGGTGCGTGGATCGCAACGCGGCTCGATTCGGACGCGATGACGAAGGTGTTCGCATTCGTCCTCGTGCTCGTGGCTGCGTCCGTATTGATCAAGCCGTCAAAGTGGCTCGGTGGACAGGAGAAGTCGATCCGCGAACCCCTCAGAAGCCTGGTGTTCTTCGGGGTTGGCTTCTACGGCGGGTTTGTGCAGGCGGGTGTCGGATTCTTGTTGCTGGCGGCCCTGGTCGTCGGGGGCGGACTGGACCTGGTGCGCGGTAACGCCGCCAAGGTCTTCTTGATCCTGGTCTACACACCGGTGGCACTGCTGTTGTTCGCCTCGGCCGCCCAGGTCAACTGGTCCTACGGGCTGGTCATGGGCATCGGAAACGTGAGCGGAGCCATCCTTGCCACCCGCCTGGCCGTCGCCAAGGGGGCTGGATGGATCCGATGGGTGATCATCGTGATGGCGGTCGTCGCTGCCACCCGAATGCTCTTCTTCTGAGTCTTCTCCGCAATGCTATGGACCGTGGCGATACACAGCATTGCTGAGAAATATCAGATGAGGCGGCCTTCCATGCCGCCGGCGACCGTTACGAGTTGACCCGTCACGTGTCCGGACAGACGATCAGAGGCAAGGACGACCACCTGAGCTGCCACATCTTCAGGGGTGGCGAGTTTCTTGAGGGCCATCGTCGAGGTGGCCCGCTCGAAGTGTCGGGGATCGATCCCGGCTGAAACCCGCCGGGGGGTGGCCGTCCAGCCTGGAGCGACCGCATTCACACGCACACCCGGGCCGAGGTCGACCACCTCGTTCTTCAGCGAGGCCAGCAGCCCGGAGCCGATCGCTCCTTTGGCGGCCGCGTAATCCGAGTGCCCGGCTTCGCCGAACGAACCGGCCGTCGACCCGACCAGAACGAGGTTGCCGGCTCGCGTCTGACGAACGTGGGCAAGGAACCCGCGCGCGGTCAGGAACACCGACGTCAGGTTGGCGTCGAGCACCCGATGCCAGCGCTCCAGCGAGATCTCCCACAAGGGCATCGGGTCGGCCGGATACGCTCCGGCGTTGGCAACACACACATCCAGACCACCGAGGCTCGCCACCGCCGCAGGAATCAACTCGGCCGATTGCTCCTCAACAGTGAGATCGGCGAACAGCGCAATACCACCAACCTCGGTGCTGAGGACCTCGGCTTGTTCACGCGAGGAGTGGTAATGCACCGCCACGGCGGCTCCTTCGGAAGCGAATGCCCTGACGATGGCGGCCCCGATCCCCCCGGCGCCTCCGGTGACGAGTACTCGCTTGCCGCTCAACCCTGTGTCCATGGCCTCACGCTAGCGAAGGCGCACTATCGTTTCGGCATGCCATTCGACTACGCCTCCGCAAACCAGGCCTCCATTCATGCGATCGTCGACAAAACCGTGTCCGGCGGCAACCAACTGATCCAGGAAATCGTTGACCTCACCGGCGATCGCACGTTCGCCAACACCATGCAGCCGCTCGACTCCCTCGCCGTTTTCGTGGGTCATGCGTACGGTCAAGGACCGTTCCTTGGGAACGTGTCGACCGAGGAGGACATACGTGATACCGCCCGGGAAGCTGAAGAGCGCCTATCGAAGTGGCAGGTCGAACTCGAGTTCCGGCAGGACCTTTACGAAGCCGTCAAGGGGTTCTCCGAAACGGAAGAGGCCCGTCGCCTCTCACCACAACAACGTCGCTTCCTGGACTTCACAATGCGGGACTTTCGCCGGGCCGGGCACGAACTGGGCGAGCAGGAGCGGGCGGAACTGAGAGAGCACCAGGACCGCCTGGTGGAGCTCTCCGTAGCGTTCTCCAAGAACCTGGCCGAGTACGAGGATTACCTGATCGTGACGCCCGATGATCTCGATGGGTTACCCGACGGCTACGCAGACCGGCTCAAGCCGGGAGATGAGGATGGAACCCTCAAGATCTCGATGGACTACCCGGATGTCGTCCCATTCATGGAGAGCGCCACTCGTCGGGATCTGCGAGAGCAACTGACGTTCAAGTTCAACACCCAGGCGGTCGAATCCAACCGGCCGATCCTCGAGGAGGCGGTTCGAATCCGGGAGCGGATCGCCGAAATCTTCGGTCAGCCCTCGTGGGCGCACCACAGCATGGAAGTCAAGATGGCGAAGCGCCCCGAGGCTGTGTTCGAGTTCTATGAGGGCCTCATCCCGCCTCTCTCCGCAAAGGGCGACCAGGAGCGAGTGGCGATGACCGCCCTCCTGCTCGACGACGGCTACGACGACACGTTGCGCGGATGGGACTATCGCTACTACGACACCAGACTGCGCAAAGAGCGATACGGCGTCGATCCGAACGAGGTGGCACAGTACTTCCCGCTCGAGCAAGTCATCGAGGGCATGTTCGCGATCACCGGCGAGGTCTTCGGCCTCGAGTACCAGCGGGTAGAGCGCACCGGTGCATGGCATGAGGACGTCACGTTGTATCAGGTGCGGGATACTGAATCTGGAGATCTCATCGCCCACTTCTTCGCCGATTTGTTCCCGCGCCAGGGCAAATACACTCACGCGGCCGCCTTCCCGTTGGTGCCGGGCCACCTATCGGCCGGCGGTGGATTCGAGACACCCGTGTCCGCCATCGTCGCCAACTTCACGAAGCCGACCAAGGGCAAACCATCGTTGCTTCAGCACAACGAAGTTGTCACCCTCTTCCACGAATTCGGCCACATCCTCCATATGTCGCTTTCCAGAGCAGAGTTCGTACGATTCTCAGGGGCAAACACCGAGTGGGACTTCGTCGAGGCACCTTCACAAATCATGGAGAATTGGTGCTGGAACGCCGAGGTGCTCGGCCGGTTCGCCAGGCACTACCAAACGGGAAAGCCGATTCCAACCGACCTGGTCGAGCAACTCGTCGCCGCCCGGGATCTCAATGTTGCGCTCACCACCCTCCGGCAGATCTCATTCGGGTGGCTCGACATGGGCATGCACGGACCGCGAGATGATCGCGACCTCGATGCGATCTTGATCGAGTCTCAAGAGATCACGCTCTTCCCGCCCCATGAGGATACGTTCTTTCCTTCGAGCTTCGGCCACTTGATGGGCGGCTATGACGCCGGCTACTACGGATACCTGTGGTCGGAGGTTTTCGGCGATGACATGTTCAGCAAGTTCTCCGAAGCAGGCGTAACCAACCCCGACATTGGCCGCTTGTACCGAAAGACCGTTCTGGAACCGAACGGATCCAAGGACGCCGCAGAGCTCCTGCGGGACTTCCTCGGACGGGAACCGTCCAACGCAGCGTTTCTGGCGAAGCTGGGGATCAGCGAGTAGCGGGGCAGAATCCCGGCTTGGGAGGGAACCGCAGCACGCCCCCGAGCGTATAAGGGGCATGAGACCCGTTTGTACATCCTCTCAAGAGCCGGGAGGTTCTTACCGGATCTTCACGTGACGTTAACGCTCCTGTGAGATTCGTCGCATACGGTTAACTCATCCGGCAACATCATCAGGTACGTAGAAAAGCTCGTACGTTGATTTACACTGGCGAGATAGTGGAAATAGATCTAACCTCGCCAGCGTTGTAAGGGGAACATAGGCCTGAGGAGGCCCGACATGGCTGACAACACACTCAAAGGACGGCGTCTACGAGGGGGAGTTCGTCCCTCAAAGACCTTCACGACTGGTCGCGTCTGCGCAGATTCGAACTGCGACACAAGGCTTTCGCAGTACAACCGGCGTGATCACTGCTATGCCCATGCACCCGTGAAATTCCCACGAGTCCGGGGCAGGATCGTTCCTGAAGGCACCTAGGGCGGAACAAGACCCGGGTCTTCCGAAGCACCGGTCCACTCGTAGTCCTGCCGCATGCCGAAACAGACAACAAAGCCTGGCGCCCTCGGCACTCCCCACTTCCGCAGGCGCCATCCGGCCGAGGCCCCGGACACCACCCTCCCCGGGGCCTTGGCAATTCCACACAACACCACCGGGGCAGGGCTACCCCACCCCAGGTGGGGTGCTATAGTGCGCTCATGCAAGAAGTCCACAAGAAGGTCGCCCTCAATCGACTCAAGACCGTGCGTGGCCATCTCGATGGTGTGATCGGCATGGTGGACGACGATCGATACTGCCCCGAGATAATGAAGCAGGTGTCCGCCCTCCAGGGTTCGCTCGAGAAGGTCAACCGGATTCTTCTACAGAACCATCTGGAGACGTGCGTAGTCCATGCGGTTGATGAGGGGAGAACACTCGAAGTCGTCGACGAACTGATGGAAGTCATGAAGTACACGGCGGCCGTCACAGGACCCGCTCCCAACCTGGAGGCAAGATGACCACTCAAACCCTTTCCGTTCCTGATATCTCGTGCGGCCACTGCAAGATGTCCATCGAGGGCGCCCTCAATGAACTCGCCGGTGTCACCGTTGCCGAGGTTCATATTGAGCCCCGCACCGTCGACGTCACCTGGGACGACGCCGCGGTTGAACTCGATGCAATCATCGGAGCCATCGAGGGTCAGGGCTACGAAGTCGCCCGCTAGGGCCCTGCCCGGCAACGGTGCTCGTCTATCCGAAGGTTTTCCAACATGTCGAATAACCCAACCGCCACGGACACACTGACCTTCGACGTCGAGGGAATGACGTGCGCCTCCTGCGCGGTACGGGTTGAACGGGTTCTCAATCGCCAGGAAGGCGTTGAGGCGGTCGTGAACTACGCAGGAGGAGAAGCCAGGGTCGACCTAGCGGAGAACGTCGACATCGAGGCATTGCGGGCGGCTGTTTCCAAGATCGGCTACGAAATCAATCTCGTGGCCGAAGACGAAGAGCGGATCACTCAGGTTGAGCGGTACTCGGAAGAAGAGCGCTTCCAGTGGCGCAACTTCCTGCTGGCAGCCGTTTTCACCGCCCCCGTCCTGGTGCTCGGCATGCTCGGTCCCGACGAACGTTGGAGCCACCTGCTCCAGTGGGCACTCGTGACGCCGGTGGAGTTCGTCTTCGGCTGGCAGTTCCACAAAGTGGCCGGCAAACAACTCCGGTCACTCGGAGCCAGCATGGACACACTCGTTTCGCTCGGGACCCTGTCGGCGTACTTCTTCTCGATCTGGGCGATCTTCACGGGCGAGGCGGTCTTTTTCGAGACGGCCGGCGCCATCATCACCTTCATTCTCCTCGGCCGGTACTTCGAGGCACGCGCCAAGGGCAGGGCTTCGGCCGCCGTTACCAAGCTTCTCGAGTTGGGGGCAAAAGAAGCCCGCTTACTCCGCGACGGCGCCGAGATCATGGTGCCGATCGAAGATGTCCGCTTGGGCGATCTGATGGTGATCAAGCCCGGGGAGAAGATCCCGACGGACGGCGAGATCACCGACGGGACGTCTTCCCTCGACGAGAGCATGCTCACCGGCGAGTCGATGCCGATCGACAAGGCGACTGGCGACGAAGTCTTCGGAGCGACACTCAATCAGCAAGGCAGGATCACGGTACGCGCCACCAAGGTTGGGCAGGAAACGGCCCTGCAACAAATCGTCAAGCTCGTCGCCGATGCTCAGGCATCGAAAGCCCCCATCCAGCACCTCGCCGATCGTGTATCCGGAGTATTCGTCCCGGTTGTAATCCTCATCGCCCTGGCAACCTTCGCGTTGTGGATGGGGTTCGGCGGAGAGATCTCGCCGGCGGTGCGGGCGGCGGTCGCCGTGTTGATCATCGCCTGCCCGTGTGCCCTGGGACTCGCAACACCGACTGCGATCATGGTCGGCAGCGGGCGGGGCGCTGAACTCGGGGTCGTTTTCAAAGGGGCGGAGATCTTTGAACGAGCCAGATCGATAGACACCGTGGTGTTCGACAAGACTGGGACCCTGACCCGTGGGCTAATGAGCCTCGCTGACGTGGTCACCGACGAGGACATCGGCCGGTTCCTATACCTGGCCGGTTCGGTTGAGGGAGCTTCGGAGCACCCCATCGCCAGAGCAGTCGCGCTCGGAGCGGAGGAACGAGACATCGAACTCGGCCGGGTCTCCGACTTCGAAAACTTCCCGGGCGGCGGTGTGGTTGGAACCGTAGATGGAATCCGCGTGACGGTGGGCACGGCCAAGTTCCTGGCCGACCAGGGCCACCACCTACCTCAGCGCTACACCCACTCGCTCGAACAGTCGGCCGATGCGGGACACACGTCGTTCCTGGCAGGGTGGGACGGAGAGGCGCGGGGTGCCCTGGCCGTAGCAGACGTTCTTCGTCCGACTGCCGCCCCGGCCGTTCTGCACCTGCGGGAGATGCACGTTGAAGTGGCAATGCTCACCGGCGACAACCAGCGGACGGCGGACTCGATTGCCCGCTCTGTCGGAATCGATCGGGTGCTGGCTGAGGTTCTTCCGGGTGACAAGGCGGCTGAAGTCGCCAGACTGCAGTCCGACGGTCGGCGGGTGGCGTTCGTGGGTGATGGAATCAATGATGCGCCTGCCCTCACCAGAGCCGACCTGGGTATGGCGGTGGGAACGGGAACCGACATAGCCATCGAAGCAGGTGACGTCATACTGATGTCGGGGGATCCGACGCTGGCCAATACCGCAATGGGTTTGGCGAGAGCGACGTTTCGGACTATCAAACAGAACCTCTTCTGGGCCTTCTTCTACAACACGGCCATGATCCCGCTCGCCGCCCTGGGTTTCCTCAACCCGATGTTCGCCGCGGCTGCCATGGCCTCATCCAGCGTGACCGTTGTCTCCAACAGCCTGCGCCTGCGCCGTTTCGGTCGGTAGGCGGTCACCTGCCCTGGCTCCGAACGCCCACTAGCCTGATTTGCCATGAAGGCGTTCACCTGGCACATACAACCTCAGTTGCACGATCCGACAGTATTCGTCGGATTCTCCGGATGGAGCGACGCGGCCGAAGCAGCCAGTGGAGCCGTCGCATACGTACTCGAACAGGCAACGGACGTCGAACTACTGGCCTCCATCGATTCTGAGGAGTTCTTCGACTACAGCCAGACTAGGCCTGAGATTCACGTCACCGACGGGATCACCCGGGGGATCGAGTGGCCGGAAATCCGGCTGTCTCGTGCTCGCTTGCCCGGATGGGACGGCGACCTGGTCGTGGTTGACGGCCCCGAACCCGAGTTTCGGTGGCCTACCCTCACCGATCACCTCGTCGACGCCTTCCACGAGATGGATGCGACTGCCATCGTCCTCTTCGGTGCGTTCATTGGCCGGGTCGCACATACGTTGCCGGTTCCCATCATGGCGGTCGCCAGCGACGAGGGCCTCTTCAAGGAACACCAACTTCTCTCAACTGAATATCGGGGACCGACGGGCATTGTCGGTGCACTCAATGCGGCGTGCAGCAGCGCGGGGTTTTCGACGATTGGACTCTGGGCAGCCATCCCGCACTATCTGGCAGGCAACCCCAATCCGAGGGCAATGATGGCACTGCTCGAAAGGGCCACCGAAATCACCGGCGTCTCGATCGACCTCGAAACGATCGAAGTCGAGGCGATTGCGTTCTACCGGCACATTGAAGCGGCGGTGGCGGCTTCGGTGGAGCTCCAGGAATACGTTGGAGGGCTGGAGGACGACGCAGATGACCTGATCATGGAGCCGGAAGCCGGTGAGCGCCTCGTCAACGAGATCGAGCGCTACCTTCGCGAGCCGGAATGACTCCGGAAGGCACTTCGCCACGTCGCCCCGACCAGGATCTGATCCCGGATCGCCGGCGGGCGTGGGAGGTTTCACCGGACTGGATATTCGCCATCATTCTCATCCTCGGACTGACGGTCATGCTGGTGGCGATCGGTCTGACTCCGGCGGCGGGACGCGACCCGGCCGGCGCGCCGCGGATGGCCGTCGGAATGACACCAACCGACGGGGCCATCAGCCTTCGGATCAGCCCATGCGGCACTGAGATGGTCGAGACGGTCTCACTGAAGACGGTTGAGCCGGAGCTCACCCTCTGGGAAGCCGTAGCGATCGAGCCACAAGAGCGTTATGTCTTCGTAGTCGGCCAGGCCCCCACGACCTTCGTGGAAACGGTGACGATGATCGACGAACTGCCGCGCGGTGCCCTGCTTGAAGGGACAATCGTGACCACCGAACCACACAGCATGCAGTTCTTCTTCGGAGATCTGCTCCCGGGCCTGTGGGACTACGGGGGGACTTATTACCCTGATGACGCGATAGATGAGATCATCGCAGCTGCAAGTGTCTGCAATCGGGGCCCGACGCCTGCCACGGCCGGGCGACGCACGCTGATGGTCGTCGGGTTCCTCATTGCGGCGTCGGCCGGTGCCGGGCTGCTTTCACGTCGCCTCGTTTCACCGGGCCTCTGAGGCCACGCTCCACCCACGAGCGACAACGCGCCGGTGGCGCGTTGTCGGGAGTCGGTGGGTCCTTGTGGGACCGCCCTGAATGCGGTGCCGCGCGGCTACCTCTTGCGCTTGTGGCGGTTTGCCTTGAGGCGCTTGCGGTACTTGTGCTTCGACATCTTCTTGCGCCGCTTCTTGACCAGCGAACCCATGCAGGAATCCTCTCCAGAAATCAGTGGATGGAGCTACAGGATGACTGTTTCAGGCCGATTTCGCAAACCAGATAATCATTAGCGGAGGCCCTCATGGGCGATGGACGGACGGAGAACCGAGCCATCAGCACCTAGTGCCTCCTCAAGAGCGGACGCGACCGCGTCAACTCCATCCTCGCCGACGACGGCCAGGATCGACGGTCCCGCGCCGCTCCAGCATGCATGGATCGCGCCGGCCGATCGTGCTGTGAACATCAAGTCCTCGGCCTCGGGAAACAGCGGGCCGCGCGGTGCTTCATGAAGTTCATCACCGGCCGCAGCCGCGAAGAGCTTTGGATCCGCGGTACGGAAGGCTTCGACCAGCGCGACGACCCTGGCAACCGACCGGGCGGCGACTTCGTGCTCAACGATCTCCGGGAGCGCTTGACGCGCCCATTTGGTCGGGAGACGTCGCGTTGGAACTGCAACAACCAGCCGCAGCGATGAGTGCAGTGCGAGAGGCTGCGCCAGAGAGCCCACCGCGGCCACCAATCCGCCGAACACCGAGGCAGCCACATTGTCGGCGTGTCCTTCTAGATCTGAAGCCAGTCGCAGGACATATGCCGGATCCACCTGCTGATCGATGGCTCGCAGAGCGGCGGCCGCCCCCGCCACGAATGCGGCAGCGGATGAGCCGAGGCCCCTGCCGAGAGGGATTTCGTTGTACACATCGAGTTCCAGTGGGTTCTCTGCACCGACTGCCGTACGGGCGGCGAGCAACACAGCATCATCGTCCCCAAGTGCGGGAGCGTGCGAGCCATGATGGGACACCGTCCAGGCAGGGGCGCGCACCGCCACGACCCGGCACGTTATCTCCAGGGCAAGAGCCAGGGTGTCGAATCCGGGTCCGAGGTTGGCAGACGATCCTGGAGCGGTAGCCTCAGCCACGGTGGGCAGTTTCCAGCTCTACGAAGATATTGCCGGCGTGCGGAAGTGCCGACCTAATGGCTTCCTCGACGGCGTCGATCGCCGCTTCAACGCCCGCAGTATCGAGACCATCGGCGAATTCGACCTCGATATTGACCAACACCTGCTCGGGCCCCATGTGCATCGTAAGCAGACGACCAACGCCGCTCACCTCGGCAAGTGACAGCACCGCCGCCATCACTCCCGACCGGTCGGACCGACTTGCCGCTTCGCCGATGAGCAACGCCTTCGTTTCCGTGGCCAGGAGAATGGCCACGGTGGCGAGCAGTCCACCGATCATCAACGACGCGATGGCGTCCCACACTGCGTCACCAGTGGTCGCGGAAAGGAACATTCCGACCAGAGCGATGATGAGTCCAAGGATGGCTGCAGTGTCCTCGAGGAGCACCACGAGGATCGACGTGTCCTTGGTGCCGCGGAACGTCCGCCAATTCGAGCGGCTCCCCCGTTCGCGTTTGAACTCCCGATACGCAAACAGGAACACTGAGCCCTCAATCAGGAACGCAACGCCCAAGACGAGGACGTTGACCGAGATGTCTTCGAGTTCGTGGGGATGTTGAAGGGCGTCGATCCCATGTTGAATCGAAAGCACGGCGCCACCGACGAAGAGCATGACCGCGACCATGAAGCTCCAGAAATAGGTCTCCTTGCCGCGTCCAAACGGGTGCTGGGCGTCGGGAGCCCGCCGCGATTGAGCAAGGCCGCGCAACAGCAGAGTCTGGTTGCCCGTGTCGGCTACCGAGTGCCACGCTTCAGAGAGCATCGCGGCCGAGCCGGTCAGCGCGGCAGCAACGAATTTGGCGACTGCGATGAGTGCGTTCCCGGTGAGGGCGGCGAAGACCGCCGTTCGTGAACCTTCAGTTGCCATGGGGGGATTCTACGGCCTTGTGCCCGCGGCCTGATACTGGTTGCTGTAAGCCGCTCCTGAAACCGGAAGCGACAACAATCTGCCGGATCTCAACAACGAGCGTTGAACGAACAATGGCCCCAGCAGGGCTGCTGGTTTCACTCGTCGATCAGCCGGGCCGCATCCATGCACACCGATCCTCCGATGCGGACGCGGCGCGGATTCCAATTCAGTTCGATCGTCGAAGGATGCCCGATCTCGTCACCTTGATCGACGATGACCTTCCCACTCAACCGTCCTTCATCTGCCAACTTCGAGGCGAGTGCCACTGCGGCGCTCCCGGTAGCCGGATCCTCAAATACTCCCGCCTCGGGAGCGAAGAACCTCGTTTTCACTCGATCCCGATCGACCCATGCATACACGTAGAGCTCACCAATTCCCGTCGCTCTCATGGCGTCCTCGGTGAAGTTCACATCCGCCACCGCCTCTGGTGATCCGAGTTCGAGTACGAGGTAGGGAATCGGCATATCAACCCACGTCGCGCTGATCGGTGCGGCCAGCCCCAGCGTCGCCGCCACCTGATCGGCACCAGAAGCCACACGGACGGGTCGGTCCGGCGGTGCTTCGATCCAGGCATCCGGACCGTTGTAGCCGACATGCACGAAACCGATCCCGCAGAGGAGCCGATCCGTCTCCATCACGTCTAGTTCTCTAAGGATCCAGGTCATTCCAACCAGGGGATGGCCGGCAAACGGCATCTCTCGCCCCGGTGTGAAGATCCGTACGAACGGCGGATCACCGGGTACGAGGAATACGGTCTCGGAAAAGCCCATTTCCGTGGCAATAGCCTGCATGTCGAGTGTTCTGAGTCCCTCAGACCTGATCACCACGCCGAGGGAGTTGCCTCCTGTATCGCCGCGCGTGAAGACACGGACAACATGGCATGTTCGTGACACGGTCGCTCCTCGTTGATTTCCTTGCCTGAACGATACCCGGCTACGGTGACGCTCCTCATGGGTGACGTCATTGGAATCGATCAGATCTTCCCTGAGCTGATATTGGGAGTCGGCCTCGCCTTGCTCGTAGGGAACGGTCTTGCGATGTGGAAACACCGCAAGGGTGAACAACCTGCAGGTGTTGAAGGCGCGTTCCGGCCCGGACGTGCCTGGTTCCTGATGGCAGTCGGGGTCGTGATGGGGATCTGGGGGGGCTTGAGTATCTTGGGGTGAGAGCCGGGTTGGAGCTCCCACCTCCGCCAGGAAAGGTGACCGAGTTATCCGGGATCCAGCTTGGTACAATCCCAATGCCCGCGGGTGTAGTTCAGTGGTAGAACACGAGCTTCCCAAGCT
>JAHEDK010000038.1 GCA_024641245.1 Actinomycetes bacterium | reverse complement strand
TCACTTTGCCGGTCATCACCGGTACCGAGGGTGAAGTGGCGATCGATATCAACAAGCTGCGTGGGCAGACGGGGATCGTGACTCAGGACAAGGGCTTCGCCAACACGGCGGAAGCTCTGAGTTCAGTGACGTTCCTCAACGGCGAAGAGGGAATCCTTCGCTATAGGGGATATCCGATCGAGCAGATTGCGGACAGCGCATCCTTCCTCGAGGTTGCCTACCTCCTCCTGTACGGCGAAATGCCGACTGCCGGAGAATACGAGAAGTTCACCAACGACATCACCCATCACACGATGGTGCGCGAGGACATGAAGCATCTGTATGAGGCTTTCCCGTCTGACGCGCATCCGATGCAGATGCTGGCTTCGGCGGTGTCGGCGTTGGCGACCTTCTACCCGGATGCCCTGGATCCGACCGATGAGGCTGCGATCGACATAAGTGCCAAGCGTTTGATCGCCAAGATGATCACGCTGGTGGCTTGGGGCTACAAGTATGGGTTGAGTCAGCCGTTCCAGTATCCGAGAAACGACCTCGACTACACGTCGAACTTCCTGCACATGATGTTCTCGTATCCGACCGAGCCGTTCCAGGTCGACCCGGTCATCTCGAAGGCACTCGATGTGCTGCTGAACCTGCACGCCGACCACGAGCAGAACTGTTCGACGTCGACCGTGCGCATGGTCGGTTCGTCACAGGCCAACCTGTTCTCGTCGGTTGCTTCTGGTATCCACGCTCTGTCGGGTCCGCTCCACGGTGGAGCCAACCAGCAGGTGGTTGAGATGCTGGACGAGATCATCAAAGGTGGCGGCGATGTCGAGCAATTCATCGCCAAGGCCAAGGACAAGGATGATCCGTTCCGGTTGATGGGATTTGGTCATCGTGTCTACAAGAACTTCGACCCCCGGGCCCGGATCATCAAGAGCTATGCGGGTGATGTGCTCGACAAGCTCGGTAAAGACGACCCGATGCTCGATGTTGCCAAGCAACTCGAAGAGGTTGCCCTGTCGGACGAGTATTTCGCAGAGCGCAAGCTCTACCCGAATGTCGACTTCTACTCGGGCATCATCTACAAGGCGATGGGTTTCCCCGTCAATATCTTCACCGTGTTGTTTGCCATCGGCAGGCTGCCGGGATGGATCGCCCAATGGAAGGAAATGCGGTTCGATCCCACCACCCGTATCGGCCGTCCACGACAGATCTACGTCGGAGAAAACGAGCGCAAGTTCGTCGAGATGGATCAGAGGTAGAAACAGGTTCTGGGTTCTACGTTCTGGGTTATTGCGAGAAGGCGGCTCCACAGGGGGCCGCCTTCTCGAACTCAGAACCTACAACTCAAGAACCTGGAACAGCTTCGCTTGAGCAGGGGGTCACCCGAAAGCGGCGTAGAGATGGGCGGCCGCCGACCATGTCTGCATGTGTGTTGGGCCGGGCAAACCCGTGTCGCCGGCAACCCACTCCGGGTATGCCCATCGGCCGTCGACGGTATTGGTCCTGTCGATGGCGGCAACCACCCGGTCTGCTTCTTCGTTGCGCCCAACATGGCGCAACGCCCAGGCGTGAAATCCACCAACGAAGGGCCACGCTCCGCCGTTGTGATACTGGTGTGGCGTGTTTCGCCACCGGGGATCCTGCGCCGCCTCTGCCGCAGGATCAACGAGTCCGGACCAGTCCCCGGGGTCGGCGGGAGCATCAAAGGTCCGGGTTGCGAATGGCTCGCTCACCGACAACTCCTCGAGGGCGTCCAGGATCCGCTCGCTTTGCTCCCCGGTGCCGACATCTGCGATGACGGCGATGCAGTTGCCGAGAACATCGAGGGTCTCACGCAGCCGTCCGGCTTCGAGAGTTGCAGCAAACCACCGTCGTTCCGGGTCGTGTGCCCGATGGAGCACCGAAGCGAGGACCGGATGCGGCCAGCCGTTGCGGACGGCATCGGGTGCCTCGAACAACAATGTGGCAAGGTCGAGATCTGGTGCGGGCCACAACAACGAACGAGTCGCGTCTGCCGTCGCATCTGCTGTGAGCCCATTGCCGAGGTCGAGACCGTGATCATCGGCGATGGGCTCGAACAGCCGCAGCGCCCACACGTAGAGGGCGTTGATCAAGAGCGTTCGTCCGCTCCTATGCAGGCTCGAGTCCATCCAGTCACCCGCCGGCGGAACCCACAGGACTCCCATACCGTTCAGATCGCGGGCGCGCAGCCAGCGGACGGCGGCGGCTGAGGCCGCCCGGAGCGTCCGGCCCTCGTCGGGCGTGCATTGATTGAGGACGTGGGCCGTCGCGATGGCGAACCAGGCGCTCGAATCGACGGCGCCACTCTCGTGCCAGTCCCGGTAGAGACCGGCATCCCGGCTCCAAATGGTGTTGGGGATCTGACCATTGGGGCGGGCACACGAGGCCAGCGTCAGCAGCGACCGAACCCCGGCGCGGATCAGTTCGGGTTCACCCGACGCTACGGCCCCGAGTGTCGTGATTGCCGCGTCTCGAGCCCAGACCGACTGGTAGTGGTCGTCCGCGGCAGAGGCAACGAAGCCGATGGGTCCGACGGCCCGAATGAGAGCGTCGACGGCGGCCTCGCCGGCGTCGACTCGGGCAGGCAGCATCGGTGGAATCAAGGGCAAGCCTCGCTGGTCGGGTACCTGAACGGGACCCTAGTTGTCGTGTTCCGTGGTCGGCGACGAACTAATTCGGCGTGTCGGTGGGCGGGTTGGCCTCGAGTACGGTTCCTGTTCGGAACCGGGAGCTGTGGCAGAGTGGCTTCGCACTACAGAAAAGCAACCACAAGAAGTGGAGATGGCATGACGAAGAGCCCCTCACAAGGCGAGTCTCCCTCTGAGCTGATAGACGCGCAGATCAAGGAACTGGGCGACTGGCGGGGCAAGACGCTCTCTCGGATGCGCACCCTGATCAAGCAGGCAGACCCGGAGGTAGTCGAGGAAGTGAAGTGGAGAAAGCCATCAAACTCGATGTTGGGGGTCCCGGTGTGGTCCCACCACGGGATCATCTGCACCGGTGAGACCTACCGGGACAAAGTGAAACTTACTTTCGCCAGAGGAGCCTCCATCGAGGATCCAGCAGGTCTCTTCAACTCGAGTCTTGAAGGCAACACCAGGCGCGCCGTCGACCTCCACGAGGGCGAGGAGATCGACGAGGAGGCGCTGAAGGACCTGGTCCGCGCCGCAGTCACCCTGAACGAACTCACGCGCCGCTAGCCTTGCTTCTGAGCAGTCGGATCGGCCCCCTATGGGAGCTGTGATGGCTGGCATCATTGAGTGCAGTCGCAATATCCGATACCGGATCGATGACCAGGCTGGCGCATGTATGGATCGCATTGGGGCTGCCGCCGCACAGGCCGCAACGTCGCCGTTGGAAGTCGGTTGATCGGGTTGGTGGGGGTCGTCAGCCGGCGTCGGGGCGGGCGTCGCTCGGGTTGGGCAGCCGTATCCAGCCGATCACGGCCACCGACCAGACCGTTGACAGAACTGCCAGCAGAGCAAGCACCAACAGCTACGGTGTCGGCCGCCACCAGCCAATGAGCAGCGCCACGATGGTGCCGATGGCAATCGATCGCGTCAACGGCTGATAGATCGAGGGCAGCCGTGCCCAGTCGGCAAGCGTGGTCATCGTGTATGTGAGCGCCAACAACGCCACAGCCACGGATGCAGACAGCACCCACCACGCTGGAGTGGCGGGAGAGGCCGGATCGGCGGCGTGCTCAATCAGGCTCACCATGGCGGCCTCGGAAGCCGCCGGGTACCATCACCCACCAGATGGCTGGGGCCCACTGCACCGCCTCTGTGTTTCGTCTCAATGCCGGAAACCCGTTTCGATGCCGATGGCTTCGACGCTGGAAGGAAGGCCGTGAATCAGCCAGCTACGGAGGCCCCATGAGTTCATCGCCAGCACTGCAACCCGTCACCAATTGGAAGATCGAGCAACTCGACGATCTGACCGGTAAGAGGTATCTCATCACCGGTGCCAACTCCGGAATCGGATACGAGGCGGCAGTGCACTTGCGCCGGGCAAACGCCGATGTCATCGTCGCATCTCGGTCCGCCGAAAAGGGCGCAGAGGCTGCCGCCAATCTGGCCCGCATCCCCGGCTCTGGCGTAATAGAGCTCGTGCAGCTCGACCTAGCCAGCCTCGACTCGATCCGTCGGGCGAACGACTCGATCCGTGACCATACCGACGGACTCGACGCGGTCGTGAACAATGCCGGAATCATGCAGACGCCGCAGCGCCAGACGGCCGACGGGTTCGAGCTGCAGTTCGGAACGAACCATCTCGGCCACTTCATGCTCGACTATTTGACGTTTGATCTGATCAAGGCCCGTTCGGGACGCATCGTGCCCGTCAGTTCGATCGCTCATCATCAAGCGAGAGGCATCAACTTCGACGATCCGATGCATGCAGACGACTACTCGCCGACCAGGGCGTACGGCCACAGCAAATTCGCCAACCTGATGTACGGTTTAGAGCTCGCCCGGCGTCTCGAGGCAGCTGCTTCCGATGTGATCTCGGCGAGTGCCCACCCGGGCTACTCGGCGACCAACCTGCAGAAAACTGGCCCGACCGGACTCTTTCGCATGATCTACAAGGTCTCCAACGCGCTGATGGCGCAACACGCAACCGATGGAGCCTTGCCGGTGGTGCTCGCCGCGGCCGGCAACGAAGCCAGGAACGGCGCCTACTACGGTCCGACGAAGCGTGGCGATAGCCGTGGACCGGTCGGTGAAAGCCGTATCGCCAAGGAGGCCAGGGATGAAGAAGCAGGCTCTCGCCTCTGGTCACTCAGCGAGGAACTGCTCGATATCAAGTGGGACGTCACCTGAGCAGGAAGCCCCTCCGCCCCTCACCAGGGATTGAATGGATTCAACGGCGAGGTTCTGATCCGGCAACAGAACGAACCGCATCGGCCGGGCGGGTGGTCTAGTCGTAGCGTGGTGGTTCTGACAGGCGAAGGTGGCTACCAATCGTCGCCCGATCGGTTTGGACAAGCGAGCGACGCAGTCAGATCGATGTCTTTGCTTGGCCCGAACGGCAGGACCATGATCCCGCCGTCTTCTTCTTCGGAGCGGATCAAATCCGAGTCGTACCGAACGTAGCTCGGGCCGAGCCACCGCTTCCATTCAAGGCGCTCGTAGAACCCGACGACGCTCGTTGACAGGGCTCCCATCTCGAACTCGCTTCGTAGCAGTCGAGCAACTTCTCCCATGATTCGCGTGCCGAACCCCTGGTGCTGTCTGGTGGGATGAGTAGCGACTCCCTCCACATACCCGGCTCGAAAGGGTCGATCTGCCACTTCGAGCACCCGCGGTACAACTGCCGCGTGAGCGACGACCACGTCGCGGTCATTGACCACGACATGCCAGCCACCGAGGACATGCTCCCAATCCTGTTCCGTGAAGGTCTCATCGAACGCGGTGAAGAAGAGCGTTCGGATCCGGGCCAGGCATTCGATGGAGGCGTCAGCTGTTGTGAACCGGGCGATAGCGGACATCAACACAGTCTGGCGGATTGCGGAAACACGGGTGGCCCGCGAAGTATCTGGCTCACCGGCCCCGGTTCGGCCGCTTGGGGTACTCAGGGATTGCGTTCACGCGCGGGTTCCTGTTGGTCATACGAGGACCCGAGTAGACCGCGCGGCTGACGACCTGTCACTCCAAGTGGTGTGCCCGAGCCGACCCGCCGGGCGCCCGACGTAGGTGCAAATATTGGGGGGTAGCGGTTGGTCTTCTCGGGAGGTAGACGTCATGGTCGATACATTGGCACTGGTCGCCGCTGGGATCGTTTTCCTTTGGGGAGTGAGCCACATCATCCCAACCCGACAAGTCGTTGCCGGATTCGGGGACATCAGCGAGGACAACCGCCGGATCATCACCATGGAGTGGGTTGCCGAGGGCCTTAGCTTCATGTTCGTGGCAGTACTTATCGTTGCCGTAGCCTGGTCGAGCAACACGCTCGAGGCAGCCGAGGATCTCGTCTATCGCGTGAGTTCCGGGTTCCTGATCACCATCGGGGTTTGGACCGCGATGACCGGCGCCAGGACCGGCGTGATCTGGTTCAAGGCATGCCCGGTGGTGATGTCGGTCAGCTCCGGACTGCTCATAACCGCCAGCTTCCTCTAAGTACGACGCGTCTCAACCCACTCCGCCGTGCCCGGTGACTCCCCAGCACGACACGTGGGCGAGGGGCGCACGACGTTCAGCCACGTTCGCGCTGCCGCGACCCGATTGGCACCGATGTTTCATTCAGTCCCGTGTCCTGTAGTACGGCTCACAAGATCGATCAGGGCTTCAGCGACCAGCGACGGCGTCTCGGCTTGTGGGTAGTGGCCCGAACCCTCCGACCAGACCAGATCGGCGCCCAGGGTTCCAGCGATGTGCTCGGCCTCCTTCCTGGGGTCGGAGAAGTCGGGGTCTGCAGTGCCCATGACGACGACGGTGGGTTGCGTGACCTGATCGAGCCGTCGGCCGGACTCCGCATGGCTCGACGTCGATATCCGCCGGAAGCTGGCGAATCGCCCGGGCTCAGCGAGGTTCGCCGAGAGTCGGTCGACGTATGCATCGAAGTCGGGCGGTTTCGCACCGGGGTACATGTTCTTGCGGTAGTACGCGACCCATGCACTCCTGCCCCACGGCGGAAGGAGCATTGCACCGATGGCAGCCTTCTGCCACCACTTCACCGGTATGTCCCGCACAAAGGGGCCGACCAGCATGATGCCCGCCACCGAGTCGGGCGAGTCGGTGGCGGCCAATACGGCCGATGCGCATGAGAGCGAGTTGCCGACCAGCACTGCCGGGCCGCCGCCGAGATGGTCGATCAGCGCCAGGTAGTCAGATGCAACGGCGGCATCGTGGAGCTGACGCCACTCAGTCGAAGATTCCCCCATCCCACGCAGGTCCATGGTGGCGAAGCGGATGCCTGCCTGCGTCAGATCTGCACGGATGTGCCGGTATACGTGGCGCAGGTCGCCGATGCCGGGAGCGGCGACGACGAGGGGGCCGTCGATCCCGTTGTCGTCGTACGAGAGGCGCCCATCCGGGCGGTCGAGGTACTCGGTCGTAGTTGTGGTCACTTCTGGTCTCCTTGTGGGTCGTTCTGTGTTGCTGCAACGTTGGCAACGATCGATTCGATGCCGGTCCGCCAGGCGGCGGCAATGTCGGCATCGGGTGGGAAGCGGTCGGCGAGCTCGAGGGTCACCATGCCGTGAGCGAACGCCCAGGCCGCCCGGGCGCAGTCCCGGTCGCCGGCCAAGGCCTCGAGCACGTACGCGACCGACCGCTCTTCGACACCTTCGGGGAGCTCGTCCCTCGGCAGCGGCTGGTCGGTCATCAAGCGGTAGAGGTGCGGGTGGTCGAGAGCCCATGTCCGGTAGGCATCAGCGATGGCCATTGCGGGGACGTCGTTGCCTCCCGCCAGGGCCTTCTCGAATGCATCGGCCTGTTGGACGAAGCCGTCGGCGATGAGCGCCACCTCGAGCTCGTGCTTGTCGGCGATGTGCTTGTAGAGGGAGGGGGCGCGGATGCCCAGGGACTCCGCGATCGCCCGCATGGTGACCCCGTCGCGTCCGTGCTGTTCGAGGAGCACACCAGCAGCCTCAACGATCTCGTCGCGTCGAGTCACGATCATCGGCTCGCGTCGCCGTTGTGCCGGCCGTGGCCGGCTGCGCAATCCCGGAGGAACCTGGGTGCGTGTGTAGTCATTGTGATCCTCTCCCTCTGTCTGCGATGAGCTAATGCTGTTAACCCGCTTGACAGGCTAACAGCATTAGCCTGTCAAGCGAAGAGGGTGTCACGGCGCGAAGAACACCCTGACTGTAAGAGGTGGAAGCGTCCGCCTGGCCCGCTTTCGCTGTGAGGGCCCACCTCGTTGTCGGCCGTCCCCTGGTGCGTCTCCGGCTCGTCCGGGTGTCTCCAAATGCCATCCGACGGGAGGCTCTGAACCCAAGGCCGAACAGCGTCGAATGCCGCGAGCCGAGCTTCGAGATGCACGACCCGTGAGCTTTAGAATGTGGGGATGAACACAGGGCTCTACCTCCCCAACTTCGGCTCGTGGGGCGATGCGACCGCCATGGTTTCCCTGGCGACCGAGGCGGAGGCGAGTGGCTGGGACGGTTTCTTCATCTGGGACCACATCGGGGGATTCGAGAACACGATGGTCGACCCTTGGGTCGCGCTCGGTGCTGTCGCACAGGCGACCACCACTATCACGATCGGGACAACCGTCACGCCAGTACCCAGGAGGCGCCCACAGAAGCTCGCACGCGAAACGACAACCGTCGACCAGCTTTCCGGGGGTCGGTTCGTGTTCGGGGTTGGAAGCGGTGAGGGTGCGCCAGAGTTCGACGACATGGGCGAGAACACCGTCCATCGGGAGCGCGGCGCGATGCTCGACGAGGCACTCGACGTGATCACCCAGCTCTGGACGGGCGAACGTGTGAACCATCGCGGCACGTACTACACGGTCGAAGGTGCCAGGTTCGTACCGACCCCTGTCCAGACACCGCGTATCCCCATCTGGGTCGGAGGCGTCTGGCCGTACACCAGGCCGATGCGGAGAGCCGCTCGCTGGGACGGTGTGATGCCGTTGCTCCGGCTCTCCGAGGGCGAGAGCGAGACAGAGGCCTTGCGAGCCTGTGTCGACTACATCTCGTCGCACCGTGAAACGGGCGATCCCTTCGATGTCGTGTATTCGGGCGTGACGCCGGGGGACAATCCGACTAGGGCGGCAGAGATCGTCGGGTCCTTCGCGAATGCCGGCGCAACGTGGTGGCTCGAACCGATCGCCCCCTACCGGTACGACGAGGGCTTCGCCGAACCGTGGAACACCGAGAAGCTCTGCGAGCGAGTGCTGCAGGGACCGCCGAGGATCTGACTAAGAACCGTCAGGCGACGGTCGAGACGTTCACGGCCCGCATTGGCGGCAAATATAGGCCGCCGGTCTACGGTGTGATCCGATACGTGACCCGAAGTACTGGAGCGGATCGTGAGGCCGTCGTATCGCATCGACTTCAGGTTGGTCCGCTGGCAAGATGGGTGGAGAGCATGATCGTCTCGCACACCGAGGTGGAAGTATGACAGGCGTGAAGCATGCCTCGTCGGGCCGGTTCGAGCTACCGCGGCCGGCGGTGGATGCGATATGGCTCTTCACCCCTGAAGGGGAGCGAGGGTGGGCACCAGGGTGGAACCCGAGGTATGTGGCTGGTGAGCCAAGCGAGGCGCCCGGAACAGTCTTCACGACGACAGCCCACAACTCGGAAACTGTCTGGGTGATCGTCGAGATCAATCGATCGGGCGGATTTGCCACCTATGCCCGCCTCACACCGGGCCACCACGCCGGGATCGTTCGCGTCCAATGCGAGGACGCTCGGCCAGGTCACAGCACGGTCACGGTGTCCTATGACATGAGCCTGCTGGGCGACCGCGAATTGAGTGGTTTCGACGCCTACGCGCCGGCGCACTTCGATGAGATGATGCGTGACTGGTCCGAGACGATTAGAACCTTCTTGCAGAGCCAAGTCGGCTGACCACTTGCTCAACACGCCGCCCACCGGCACTTCGAGGAGCAGGTCCCTCTGCCGGCCGAAGGTGTCGGATTCTTCAGCGGTCGACCCTTTGCTAGCATCGGCTTGTGGCAAAGCAGGCAACCGCTCCCGACACGAAGCGCCGACGTTCCGACGGCATGAAGCCCTTGAAACTCCTGGCCGCCATCCTGGCGATCGCGGCCGTGATCAAGGAATTGCGCCTGCCGAAAGAGGAGCGAGCGTGGCACGGTGCCCTCGGCGGGCTCGTGCCGTACGACTTCCGCATGCCCACTGTCGAAAAGCTCAAGAGAACGTTCTGGAACCCTGAAGGTGCGATCGTCGTCAACCGCGCCTTCGGCGTTGGGTGGACTATCAACCTCGGAGCCATCGTCGCCAAGGTGCGCGCGCGGTCTACTGCCGACTGAGCCGGGTCGGATCCGGTCACATCTCGACCATCACCTCGCCTAGCGCTTTTGTGCTCGAGCCCCACTTCTGCAACGAACAAGGATGTTGGGATCCCTGCTCGATTCTATGTGCGTTCGGCGGCGATTCGCTCGGACAGTGCCGTCACCGTGTTCCAGTTGCGCGTCGTTCCAGCATTCGCGTTGTCGATTCGGGCGAGTGCGGTGGCGAGCTTGCTGCGCCCGAGGCCGTTCGGTAGAAGAAGGTACACCTCGGACTCGGTGACGGCTAACTCTTCGGGCTTGTACGGCTCGGCATCGAAGCAACGGATCAGCTTGGTGGCGGGCTGCTTCAAGAAGACGACGTGGAGCTTGGTGCCGTCGATGTTTGCGCCCGGGAATGGATTGTTCGCAACTAGGCGCGCCCACTCGGAGGCGGTCCGCGTGATGATGGGAATGTCGAGCCCGGCGATACGCCGGATTGCGTCGGCCAACG
>JAHEDK010000026.1 GCA_024641245.1 Actinomycetes bacterium | reverse complement strand
GTGAGGTTGTTCGGGCGGACCGCCAGGCTCCGTCGCGTCGGGCATCTCACTTCACTTCTCTCGCGGACACCAATTATCGTCTTAAACGAACCGAAAATGAAGGGGATTGTCAACTAGCTGTCGGTGGAGGCGTACATCGACTCGAGATCATCGATGGTCATCAAGACGGCCCGAGCCTTCGAACCTTCGGATGGGCCAACTACGCCTTTGCGTTCGAGGGCGTCCATGATTCGGCCTGCTCTGGCGAACCCGACTCGCAACTTGCGCTGCAGCATCGACGTGGACCCGAGCTGTGATCGCACGACGAGATCGATCGCCTGACGCACCAATTCTGCGTCGTCGTCATCTTCTTCGTCGGCGATGGCCTTGGCCTCTTGGGCCAGCGTCTCGATCACGTGATCGTGGTATTGAGCCTCTCGCTGCTTCTTGACCCAGCCGACCACGGCGTGCACCTCTTCTTCGGAAACCCAGGCCCCCTGAATGCGCTCAGACTTCGGTTCCTTGGCCGTCACGACGAGCATGTCGCCCATCCCGATGAGTTTCTCGGCACCGGATCCATCGAGAATGACTCGGCTGTCGGCCTGGGATGCGACGGAGAACGCCATCCGGCTGGGGATGTTGGCCTTGATGACACCGGTGATGACATCGACGGATGGCCGCTGCGTGGCGATCACGAGGTGGATTCCGACCGCACGGGCCATTTGCGCAATACGAACGATCGCTTCTTCGACTTCGCGACCGGCCACGATCATGAGGTCGTTCAACTCATCGACGATCACCACCACGAACGGGAACCGGTCGAATCCATCCGGATCGAGCTCGCCTGCCTCCCACTTCTCCCGATAGCCGTCGATATCCCGAACGTGTGCGTCGGCCAGCAGGTCGTATCGGCGGTCCATCTCGGCGACTGCCCACTTGAGGGCATCGGTGGCCTTCTTCGGGTTGGTGATGACCTTGGTGAACAGATGCGGCACTCCGTTGTACTGGCCGAGCTCAACCCGCTTGGGATCGATCATGATCAGGCGAACGTCGTCCGGAGTCGTTCGCATCAAAAGCGAGGTCACGATCGAGTTGATGCACGAAGACTTTCCGGCGCCTGTGGCCCCGGCGATCAACACGTGAGGTAGCTCGGAGAGGTTGATGAGCTTCGGGCGGCCCGCGATGTCCATGCCGAGGCCGACCTCGAGCGGGTGCCCACCGAAGTCGTCGTCGGCCGCTTGGAGGACATCTCCGAGGGTGATCAGACGCCGCTTTCGATTGGGAACCTCAATACCGATTGCGCTCTTGCCGGGAATGGGCGCCAGCAGGCGCACATCAGGAGTCGCCAGCGCGTAGGCGATGTCGTTGGCCAGGCTCGTCACCCGCGAGACCTTGACGCCCGGTTGGAGTTCTATCTCGTAGCGAGTCACGGTCGGGCCGGGAACGATTTTGGTGAGACGGGCATCGACTCCGTGCTGGCGCAGGGTGTCTTCCAGATCGAGGGCTGTTTGTTCGAGAAGCCGCTTCGACTGGGACTCCCCTCCGCCGCTCTTCAGGAGGGCCAATGGCGGCTTGCGATAACCCTCTCCGGGTTTGGGGTCGGGAAGCGCGATCCTGGTCTGGCCGGGTCCCGGGCGGGCTTTGCCCTTTGGTTTCGCAGCAGGGGCCTTGCTCTTGGGTCCGGTAGCGGTGCGAGGCAGCGGTTGCTGAGGGGGCGGGGCAGGCCGGTGGGCACCGGCGGCCGCCAGACGAGCATGGCGGGCCGGTCGGACCGGCATGCGAATCGAACTTGCCCAGGCGCGCAGCGCTGTGGCGATCTCCCCGATCGCGACAAAGACCTGCCGGACCGTTGCCTTCGAAAGGATCAGCACACCGACCGAAGTGACCGAGGTCAGCACCACGAAGGCTCCCCAGTATCCGATCACTCGACGGAGGGGAAACGACAGAAGCGATCCAACGGCTCCGCCTCGTTCCATGACCGGATCCACGTCCGGCCACAGCGGAACGGTCCCGGTGAGCAGGTGGAAGAGTGAAAGAGATCCGACGAAAGCGGTCACTAGACCGATGGTCAGCCGCCCGTAGTCATCCCGATGTTTGCCGATGATGAGGACGAGCCCCAGCCCGGCCAGTGCCAGAGGGAACACGATCGACCAGAGACCGAACAACAGTCGAAGGACCGAGACCATACCGCCGCCCACGGGGCCGGACTCGCCGAAGAACCCGAGGCCCATGAGGGCAGACACAACGAGGAGGACGACTCCCCAAACGTCGTCGGCCTGACGGCCGAGCGTCTCCCGGATGAAAGCCCGGAGTCTCGCCAGCATGGAGACCCGATCTTTCCGGGACGGCTTCTTTCTGGTTGTCTTAGTGGACACCCGCTTCCGACCGTTTGTCCCCCGGCGGGTGGGTGTCCGGGTTGCCATTCAGGTTCACTCTACACCCGAACCAGAACTCGACCAATCATTGCGCGCGCAACTGCGCGCGCAGCGCGCGAATGCCTAGAGCGCCAAGTCGAAAACGCGTTCGCACCATTGCATCAGGTCACGAATGACTTCGTCTCGGTTGAGCTCATTGACCAGTTCGTGGCGGGCGCCGGGGTACACGCGCATGGTCTTGTCCTCTGACGCCATCCGCTCGATCGCATGCAGAGAATCCCGGTATGGAACGTAGGGATCGGCCGATCCATGCAAGAACAGCACCGGCATCGTGACGCGATCGATCTCGGCGAGTGTTTTCGCGCGGGGTTCCCACCCAATGGGGTTCGATCCCCGCGCGAAAACGGTCAGGTTTCCAGGATGAGCGGCAGCACCACGGGCCGCCGCGAAGTCTCTGACCGGATGATCGTCGACGCTGCCTGCCGCACGGTCTGCTGAAGAGCGGTGTGATCCGTCTTTCGACCCTTCTCGGCCATCTTGGCGACGGCAACCCGCACCGCCTCTGCCGCCTTTTCCAGGACCGGGTCCGGTTCGTCCATGAACCCATGGCTATCCATGATCGGTCCATACTCAACGACGCACTGCTCCATGTTGACGCCGACGGTGACAACAACAACGCCCTCATCAGCAAGATGCCGGCGTCGGCGGAGAACGGCCCGCTTGACGTCGCCGACTCCGGACCCGTCCAGATAGACATACCCGGCCGGAACAGCCCTCCGATCCACGTACGTATCGGTGCCGTCGAGCACGATCCGATCCCCATCCTCGAGAACAAAGATATGGGGAACATTCATCTCTTCAGCCAGGTCGGCATTGGCAGACAGGTGCCGGTACTCACCGTGGACCGGCACATAGACGTCCGGACGGATGACATTGATGAACGTCTTCAGTTCCTCCTGGGCGGCATGACCGGAGACGTGGACATGCGCGTTGCGACCGTGGAAAACGCGCGCTCCCGAGCGATGGAGCTTGGAAATCACCCGCGAGACCGCCCGCTCATTGCCGGGGATCGGAGTGGCGCTGATCAGCACCGTGTCGTTCTCGCCGAGTTCCACGAACTTGCTGGAGCCCGACGCCATCAGTGAGAGCGCCGCAAAAGGTTCGCCCTGCGCGCCCGTCGTGATCAGCATCTGTCGATCGGGCGGCAGGCCGACCAGGTCTTCAACGTCGACGATCCGGTCGGCCGGGATATCCAGCACGCCCAGCCGCGCTCCGACGGCGGTCACGCGATGCATCGAGCGTCCCAGAAAAGCGATGGTCCGACCATCGTCGAGCGCGGCATCGGCGATCTGCTGGACCCGGTGTACGTGCGATGCGAAACATGCTGCGATCACTCGTCCGGGTGCGGTGTGCACGATCCGCTCGATCGGTTGTGCCAGCGACCGTTCAGATGGAACGAAACCGGAAACCTCGGCATTCGTCGAATCGGCCATGAGCAGCCGGACTCCGCGCCTGCCCAGGTGAGCGAATGTCGGGAGGTCGGTCGGCGTTGAATCGATCGGGGTGGGATCGAGCTTGAAGTCGCCGGAGTGCACCACCATGCCCTCCATCGTGTCGAAGGCAACACCGGCCCCCTGCGGGATCGAGTGGGAGACGGGCACCAGCATGAATCGGAAAGGACCGTGGTCGGTCCACTCATTCGTGGGCGTTGCCCGAAGGTCCGGTTTGACGCCCAGCTCTTCGATTCGACCACGGGCCAGTTCAACCGACAGCTCTGTGCCGTAGACGGGGATGTTCAGGTCGTTGAGCAGATAGGCCAGAGCGCCCACGTGGTCTTCGTGCCCGTGGGTGAGGATCAGGCACTCAACATCCTTGCGGCGGTCCAAAATCCACGACCAATCCGGGAAGACCAGGTCAACGCCCAACATGTCCTCCTCGGGAAACATCAGCCCGCAGTCGATCATGGCGATCTTGCCATCGATTTCGATCACCGCGCAGTTGCGCCCGATTTCGCCCAGGCCCCCCAAGAAAGTGACGGAAACGCTCACAGAGATTGAGCCTTGCCGAGCGCCATCTCAATGGCATCAACCGTCTCGGTGCGAGCCGCCACAAGCGGCAAGCGCGGCTCCCCGACAGGCTCCCACAGTCGGTTCATCGCTCCCTTGACGGGGATCGGATTGGGCTCCGTGAAACACGAGTAGAAGACCGGCAGCAAGCCGTAGTTGAGGCGCTGCGCCTCAGTCCAATCGCCTTCGTGCGCAGATCTGACCATCCGTTTGATGGACTTGCCGACGAGATGCGACGCGACCGACACCACACCGACCGCACCAACCGTCATCATCGCCAGCGTGAAGCTGTCCTGACCTGAGTAGATGGCGAACTCGGGGGGGAGAGCAAGTCGAGACTGGGCAGTGTGGTCGATGTCCTGGACTGCATCCTTGACCGCCACGATGTTGGGGTGCGCAGCCAGCCGGCCGAGGGTATCGACCTCGATCAGCCGACCCGTCCTCGAAGGGATGTTGTAGAGCAGAACCGGGAGATCTGTCGAGTCCGCAATGGTCGAGAAGTGACGAACGAGACCTGCCTGATCAGGCTTCGAGTAATACGGCGTGACGGCCATCAGGCCGTGGACACCTGCCTCGGCGGCCCGCCGGGAGAGTTCGACAGACTCGGCCGTGTTATACGTACCGGTACCCGCCACCACTTTGGCCCGGTCTCCGACGGCCTCGACAACGGCTCGATACAGAGCCACCTTCTCGTCGGCAGACAGCGACGGCGACTCTCCGGTGGTGCCGGTCACTACGAGTCCATCGGAGCCATTGTCGACGAGGTAGCGGGCCAGCCGCCACACCTTGTCGTAGTCGATTCCCCCCGACTCGCCGAACGGGGTGATCATGGCAGTGAGAACTTCACCGAATGGCGCTATCAACGACCTGCCTCCTATGCGGGTTACGACCAAGCCTAGAGCCTCGGAGATACCGGTCGAGCCTTCCTGATAACCGGGCCGGCCTCACTAACCTGGAACCTCCGAATGTCCAGCCAGAAGAGGTAGCCGTGTCTCACGTACGCGACGTCGACACCGCGGAGTTCAACCAGTACGTCATCGAGCGTTCATACGAGGTTCCCGTCGTGGTGGACTTCTGGGCGGAATGGTGCCAACCGTGCCGAACACTCGGGCCCACCCTTGAACGTCTCACCGAGGAAGCGGACGGGGCGTTCGAGCTGGCCAAGGTCGACGTGGACCAAAACCAGGCTTTGGCCGGGCAGATGGGAGTGCAAGGGATCCCGACGGTGGTCGCTTTCAAAGACGGTCAACTCGTCGACCGTTTTACCGGCGCCCTACCGGAACCGCAGGTCGAGAAGTGGCTGGCCGGTTTCGTGCCCAACCCGCTGGATGAGTTCGTGGCCGTCGCAAATGGCCTGGTCAACCAGGGCAGGGAGGAAGAAGCCGCGGCCATGTACCGAAAGGTGCTCGAGGCCGACGGCCAGCACGCGGGTGCTGCCGTGGCGCTCGCCTCGCTGATACTCGGAGACGGCGACACACAGGCTGCGCTTGAAATCCTCGAACCGCTCCCTGCGAGCGTCGAGGTCGACCGGCTTCGCGCGGCGGCGCGACTCGGCAACCCCGGCGAAATGTCGGTTGAAGACCTCGAAGCCAAAGTGGCCGGGGATCCAGAGAACGAATCGGTGAAGGTGGACCTGGCCAAGGCAAGGATCGCAGGCCACCAGTATGAGCAGGGACTCGATCTTCTCCTCGAAGTGATCACCCGGAAGGGCGACCTCATGGATGACGCTCGCACCGCCGTGCTCGACGTGTTCGAAGTCCTCGGCGCTGACAGTCCACTGACCATTGAGTACCGCCGGCGACTCGCCAACGCATTGTTCTGAGTTTTCTCCGCAATGCTATGCACGCTTAACGCGCCATTGCATTGCGGAGAAAACCTGACCGATCCCGTACACTGCGGGACCGTTCCGACGAAAGGTTCCCCATGGCCGAGCAGTACTCCGCTCCACCCGCCTTCGAAATTGATCTCGCCAAAACGTATGCGGCGACTCTCCACACGAATCACGGCGACATCGAGATCGAGTTCGACGCGGTGAACTCACCGATGGCGGTGAACAACTGGGTATTCCTGGCCAAAGACGGCTTCTACGACGGTGTGATCTTTCACCGGGTCATCTCCGGCTTCATGATCCAGGGCGGCGATCCCACCGGGACCGGACGCGGCGGGCCCGGCTATAAGTTCCGTGACGAACTCCAAGGGCCCGGGACCTACTCGCGCGGTACGGTCGCGATGGCCAACTCCGGCCCCAACACCAACGGCAGCCAGTTCTTCATCATGCACAGCGACTACGGACTCCCTCACGCCTACACCATCTTCGGCAAGGTGACGGATGGCCTCGATATCGTCGACGCCATCGCGGCAACGCCGACCGACCGATCAGATCGACCGAACAGCGATTGCACGATCAACCGGATAACAATCACCGAGGGGTAGGAATCACGAGAGCCCCCCGGCTCCCCAAGCGCCGACCTATACCATGAACTCGATGACTCGACGCTTCCTGCTCATCCTCTCTTGCGCGGCTATCGCCGGCGGGTGCAGCTCAACGCCGGCCACCACGACTATCGCCGACGTTCCGGCCACGACGACCACCATCGTGGCAACGACCACCACTACGGAGTCGACGACTACCACGCTCCCCCAGGCGGCCATCGAGATACGGGCCGCCCTCGACGGGTACGTGGCCGCGCTGGCGGCGGCCGACGGGCGACGCGCCCTCACCTACGTCGATTCCGGGACCCTCGACCTATATGGAGAGCTGCTGCAACTGGCCGCCGCGCCGGTTCATGTCGACGAGATGGACTTCATCGACGCAATACTCGTTGTCCGCCTTCGTCTTCGCTTCTCAGAGCAAGAACTGGCGGCGCTCACAGCCGAAGACGTTTTCGTCACGGCCATCGACGAGGGCCTCCTCATATCAACACCCGGAGAGCGAATCAGCTTCGACGCGTTCAACATCACCGACGACGAGGCAACCGGCGAGGTGAAGGGCTCGCCTGCGATGTGGTTTGCCCGTGAGGGCGGCGAGTGGAAGGTCGCCCTGGGCCGCACCTTCGCAGAATACGCGCCCGTGCTGAGCGTGCAGTTGGAACAGGCCGCTCACGACATAGCGGGGGTGGACGCCGGCCGGGCCGAGTCTCTGCTCAGCCTCCTGAGCACCATAGAAGAAACCAGCATCGACCCGATGCTCCTCGCTGGGCCGCGTCCGTGAATTGGAACTTCCTGACGGATGCGTGCGTTATCGCTTCATGCGCACGACGGCGTTCACCCTGGTCTTGATCCTGTCGGCCTGTACCGGATCGCCGGTGGAGACCACCGATCCATTGAGCACTACCACAACTTCTGCCGACACCTTCTCCTCCACCACTATCACGACCTCTGCCGCAGGATCCACCTCGACGACGTCAACCACGACCATCCCGGCCACGGTCGTGCCGACCGCCTCGTACCAGCGGCTTCCCTCACCCGATGAGAACCTCGCCTACACGATTGGGCACGTGGCGATAGGTGATGCCGGACTGGTTTTGGCGGGCGACGTGAGCATCACACCAAGGGATCATCCCAATGAGGGTGCGCTGTGGCACTTCGACGGCACGGCCTGGACCCGCACTCTCATCTCAGATTTCACAACGACCGACGAGTACGGAGAACCTCCCTTTGTCTCGGAGCTGGTCTTCTGGGGTGGGCGCTACCTCGCCTTCCTAATGGGCGACCCCACCGCCCCGGAGTCCGCCGCCTCGGTGCTCGCCTCGATTGACGGTCGGACGTGGCAACTCGAACACCTGCTTCCTCAGCGCACCGCCGGCGGGTCCCCAGGCGGAATCTTCACCACTCCTGAATCCCCACCCTGGCCCGGAGCGGCAGGCATCGCCGGCGTCTCAACGACCGCCGACGAGATCCTGGCAGTCGGATGGGTCACCACCTCTGAAGGGTCGACCGCGGCGCTCTGGCACTCCCCCGACGGCCGGGACTGGACCCTCACGACAGTCCCCAATGCCGTATGGCCGAATGAATGGGCCAATGCGATCTCGGTCGGCGACTCAGGGTGGCTGCTGGGCGGGTCCGGTCCGATCTACGGCACCACACTCTTGTGGTTCTCTGCGGACGGGGACGACTGGACCTACATCGGCGACCGCTTCGGTGAGGGCGCATGGTGGTCATTCCATGAGCTGGCCTCCGGTTCCAATGGGCTGGCAGTAGCCGCGCTCGACTTGAACACGGTCACAACGTCGATGTGGAGGTCCGATGACGGCATGATCTGGGCCCCGACTGCCGAGCCGCCGTGGCCGGAGGAGTCGGCAGTTTCCCTCGCTTCAGACGGATCGACAATGGCGAGAGTGCGTCGTCTCGAACACACAACGATCGTCGAAACGTCACCCGATGGTCTGGCCTGGGAAGGCGTCGCCGCGCTAACGGCGGATACCGGCAACCAGGACATTATTGTCGAGTCGCTGGGCCTCGACTATTGGGACGATTCTCTCACACTCACCCGGTTCACGACCCCCGAGGACTACGCCTCTGCCTACGTCGACGTCTGGATCGATGCGCCGACGGCCGGTGTCGTCCTGGTTCCGGCCGATGACACGCTGAATGTTCGGCATGGCGTCATGGCCACCGTGATCGATGAACTCGAACCAACCGCGACCAATGTCCGGCTGACCGGCGCCAGCGACGGAACGGCGGGAACCCTCTGGCTGGAGATCCTCCACAACGGGATTCTCGGGTGGGTCAACTCGCTCTACCTGACCGAGGAAGTTGACGACTTCGCGGCCCTCGAGCCAACCGCCATCATCGAGCGGTTCACCGACGGAGTGCTCCGCCAGGGAGAACCGCTCGGTTCGTGCGTCGGCGCCAAAGGCCTCACCATTACTCACTTCGACCCACCAAAGCAGTTCACTCTCGACGACGACCCGATGTCCGACCAGACGATCTACTCGTGGGGCAGTCCGGGCTGCGGCCCCGACCCCGACTGCGCCTTCCAGGCGACCTTCGCCCACCAGATCGCCGACAGCTTCCTGTCTGCCTGGGACGACGAGGACCGGACCATCGCAATCGATACACCGATCGCGGGAGGCAACGGAACGCTCCCGGAGGCCCTCGTCCCGGCGCTCTTCCGGAACTTCCACTATGTCGCCGTCCACGACCCGGGAGACGATCCGGCCTACGACGGCTTGGACTGGATCACCTGGTATGTCTACTTCGACGTCGTCGACGGAGTTCCCGTAGTCGCGGGGATGTCGGTTGACATGTGGGCTCCGTGACCGGGTATCGTCGCACTCGATGGATTCCAGACCAGAGGAAGCAGCAAGGCCCGACGAAGAAGCAGGCGTCGGTTGTCGACAGGCAGTCATGGCAACCGTCGTCTTCATCGCATTCGCTCTGGCCATGCTGGTCCTTGCGCTGCTCATAGGACTCGACCAGCAACTGGCCTACCCGTTCCTCTTCGCCGGAGGGCCGGTAACGGGACTCATCACCAGCATCGGTGGTGATCTGGCCTTTTCATGGCCGCTCGATCTGACCGTTTGGACCGTCCTCGGGTTCTTCGTCGCCCGCTACGCAGAACAGCCCCCAAGGTACCGGTTCGCCATCGGAGCGGTGATCATGGCTGCCCTCGTCCTCGGCACGGCGGCCGGGCTCATGATCGAACCAACCTGAACTCCGCGTTCTGGCGTCAGAAAAGCCGTCAGAATTGCGTGCTTTCCAACGCAAGAGTCGGGTTGCTAGATGCCCAGAAGACCTTCAATTCCCACCGTGACGCCGGGCAGGCTCGCCACATTGCGCACGGCCAGCATCACGCCGGTCAGAAACGACGCACGATCGATCGTATCGTGACGGATAGTGAGTAACTCACCGTCGTTCCCGAACAGCACTTCTTGATGAGCGAGTAGACCGGGCAGGCGAATGCCGTGCACCGGAACGCCCTCAACCGTTGCGCCCCTGGCGCCCGCGATCAACTCCTCGGCCTCAACCCTGCGTCGCTGATTCGGGTTCGCCGCCGCAATCCTTGCTGCCGTGTTCACTGCCGTCCCCGACGGAGCGTCCGCCTTGCGATCATGGTGGAGTTCGATCACCTCGGCCGCCGCGAAATGGGGAGCGGCCAGTTCCGCGAATCGCATCATGAGCACCGCGCCCACCGAGAAGTTCGGGGCGATCAGGCAATTGGGTGGCCCACTCCCCCACCCCCGGCGCACTTCGTCGATCCGCGCTTCGGTGAATCCCGACGTACCGACCACTGCGTGAATCCCCATCTGTCGCCATCGTTCCAGGTTGGCCATCACCACCCCCGGCACAGTGAATTCGACCACAACATCAGCACCCCGGACACCCTCAGGATCTGCAGATACCCCGTGGCCTCGATCCGCGGACGGGTCGAGGAGCCAACCGAGTTCAAGATCATCGGCCTCCCGGACCGCAGCCGCCACCAGCGACCCCATCCGGCCGGCGGCTCCGGAGACGGCAACCTTCATGTAACGAACTCCTCGAGATCGGAGGCCTCAAACGGCCCAACTGCACCCATGACGAACGGGCCCGACAGCATCTGTTCGGCGACCAATTGAACGTCGGACTCGGTGACTGAGTTCACCCTGGCGATGCGCTCGTCTACGGACGTGTGCTCTCCCCCTGTGAGTTCCTGCCTACCGAGGCGGACCATCCGGCTATTGGGATCTTCGAGCGAAAGAGCCAGGCTTCCGCGCAGGTTTCCCTGGGCCCTCTTCAACTCATCAGACGTGATACCGTCTGCGGCCATCCTGGCGAGCTCTTCGCGGATTAATCCGAGCACGGTGGGGGTTTGCGCCGGCGTCGTACCGGCGTACACCGCCCAGGCCCCGACGTCCGCAAACGGCATCTTGAAGGAATAGACGGCGTACGCCAGGCCACGCTCTTCGCGAATCGTGTGAAACAATCGGGATGACATGCCGCCACCCAGCGCCAGATGCAAGACCTCAAAGGCGTAGCGGCGTTCGTCCTCGCGGCTCATCCCTTCACCGCCCAACACCAGATGGCTCTGCTCGGTATCGCGGTGCACGACCGACACCCGACGAGCAACCGAGGCCCGGCGATACTCATGGTGTACGGCTCCTCCCGTCCAATCGCCGAAGTGGCGCCCGACGAGTTCAACAGCCCGATCGTGCTCGATCGACCCGGATATCGCGATCACCGTCGAACCGGCACCGTACCGTCGCTGCCAGTACCCCAGAAGATCGTCTCGCTTCATGGCCCGGATCGAGTCGCGTGTGCCCAGAATCGGCCGTTCGAGAGGATGCCCCGCAAAGACCGTCTCGTGGAACCGTTCAAATGCAACGTCGTTCGGATCGTCCTCGTTCATGTTGATCTCTTCGATCACGACCTGGAGTTCCGAATCGATCTCGTTCTGCCGAAACGCCGGTCGCTGCAACATCTCGCCGAGGAGGCGCAGACCTTCGTCGAGGTCACTGTCGAGCATACGGGCCCAGAAGCACGTGTACTCCTGGCTCGTGAAGGCATTGGATTGGGCGCCCATCGCGTCGAAGGTCTCAGAGATCTGGCGAGAGCTGAGTGTCTCGGATCCCTTGAACAAGAGATGCTCGAGGAAATGCGAAGCGCCTGCCTCTTCGGGTGTCTCATCCCTGGTTCCGGTGTCCACCCAGCAACCGACGGCGACCGAACGAAGGCTCGGCATGGTTTCAGTGATGACCCTTAGCCCGTTGGGCAAGGTCGTGAGGTCGTAGTGCATTGGGGGCATTGTACGTGCCGTACGGATCAGATCGGTGCGCGACCGCGACTCGCGACGAGTTACCGCGACAACCAGTCGTGGATCAGTTCCGCCACTTCCGCCGGCCTTTCCTGCGGCATCCAGTGCGACGCACCGCCGACGACCTTCTCATCGAAGTCCGACTCGACGAATGGGCCCGAACCGGTCTCCATCCCGCGGGCAAATGCCCAATCGAGTTCACCATGGACGTAGCGGACCGGAATCTGGACCTTTGGCAGTTCGAGCGGAACATCCGGATTGAAGAGATCCGGTCGGAAGTGGGCCCGGTACCAGTTAGCCATGGCATCGAATCGACCCGGGCGGCGCCACTCGGCCCGATACGCTTCGAGATCCTCGGCAGTGAACCCGGGCGAAGTACCGAAGGCGAAACGCCCCAGCATGGCGAAGTCGTCCGACGACAGCAGACGAATCCCCGGATCTCCTGATTGCATGAGCCATACATAGAACGAGCGGCTCAACTGCTCGATATTGCCGGCTCCTACTTCGCGCATCCGGAGGGGATGAGGGGCGGCCAGGACCACGACACGCCTGACCACATGCCCGAGCCAGGTTGCGGCCTGCCAGGTGAGCGCCCCGCCGAAATCGTGACCGGCGATGAAAGCAGGTCCCCCACCCGCCCATTCGATGAGTCCGGCAATGTCACCGAGTAGCACCGGCATTCGGTAGGCCTCCAGATCCGCCGGGGCGTCCGACAAACCGAACCCGCGCAGGTCGGGAACAATCACCCGGTAGCGGTCCGAGAGCAGCGGCGCCACCTTCATCCAGCACCGGCCTGAATCAGGCCAGCCGTGCAGGAGAAGCAGTGGCGGAGCTTCGAGATCGCCGGCGGTGCGAACGTGGATGGTGATGCCGTTGATGGCGAGATCATGCTCTTGCACATGGCCAAACTACCGCGGCGCCGTCCCCGGCGCAGCTTGCAGAGGTGTGAGACAATCAACTTTGTGCGCGCCCATTCCACCCTCCATGAGATCCTTTCGCCGGAAGAGCGGGCGATCGAGTACGTCGTCGCCCGATATCAGCGAGTCGCCCCCGCCGTCACACGGGTGGCACGGAGCCTCGCCGGCGACGACGAACTCCAGGTAAGGCTTGGTTCGACTGCCTCGGCCCGCACTCGCGAGATCGTGCTCGATCCCGGCATCTTCCAGGCAGCCTACGCACGCCGAGCGCCGGTGACGCCGAGCGAGGTCGCTCTGGCCTCTGCTCTCCATGAGGTTGTTCATCTCGTTTCGACCCACCTCGAAGAAGCCCGACCGCTTCCTCCTTCATGGTTCCCGAAGCGGGAGACCCCGTTGCCGGAAGAACCCGTCGATCTCTTGACCGCGCTCACCGAGGCGGGGGGTGACGCGGCCGTCTCGATGTTCTTCGCGCTCGAGGACGGACGGCAGGAGTTGACGGGAATGGCCGCCTACCCGGGGGCACGATCGGTTCTCACCGACATGTACCAGTCATCGATCAGGTCGGCGATGGAGGCCGCCAAGCCGCTGGGGCAGCTCGCCATCTCAGGCTTCGCACTCGTTGGAGAACACGTCGAACGTGATGTACTCGAGAAGGCCGCCAAGCCCAAAGTAGCGGTAGCTCTCGCCGACGCCACGCCCTTTTTCGAGGCAGTGAAGGAGGCGGAGAATGCCTGGGAAGTAGGAACGCTGGCTCTGCAGGTTCTCGAGATTGCCAAACTGCACGGGCTTGCCTCCGAGTCACCTGCCAACGAGTCGGCTGCTCAGAAGAAACTCCGCGAGGAGCTCGACGGCCAAGCGATAGAAGAGGGCGTCGACCGGGTGCGATTGATCAGCCCCATCGTCCAGAACCTCGACGGATATGAACGCACCCGTCAGCTCGAGCAACGAGCAGGAGCCGATGGTGAGCAAGGTCCGTCTGACGTGGCCGACGATGCTGCCACCGATCAACTGCTTCGGGTCAGCCAGGCCCCAACCGTGTTCCTTCCGACCGGTCAAGGGGGTCGCCTGATGGTGTCGGGGTTTCCCCAACGATTCCGGCAATTCGGGCCGGCCGGGCGCGAGACTCTCCTCGAGGCAGCCTCAGCCTGGGGCGTCGCTCAGCGACACGTGTCCGGCGAGCTGTTTCCCCTCTTCGCCGCCAATCAGCGGAGGGGTCTCCGCTCCGGATACGACGCCGGCGATATCTCGCCACACGCACCCCTCTTCCTCGGTGCAGGCCTCTACCAGCGCATGTACGAGCGACGGGCTCTCCGGACCCGGCGTAGCTATGCCGTTTCGCTGCTCATCGACGGATCGGCCTCAATGCTGCAGCCTCGCCCGCTCACCAGCACCGGCGGCCGCACCGCGCCGTGGGGACTGGCAGCTGCCACGCTCGGCGCCTGGACGCTCGCCCGATTGTGCGATGAGCTTCAGATCGATTTCGAGGTGGCGCTCTTCAATCGGTCATTCAGCGCCCGATCGGACGACTCCGAGTGGTCGTTCTCGCGCCGCAAGAGCGGGGCAACGGGAGGATTGCGTCGATCCCAAGGTCAGGCGGCCGATCGTCTGACGAACACCATCAACCACTACCTGGTCAAACCTTTCAACGCTCGCTGGCGTACGTCCGAGGATCTCCTCGCCGGATTGTTCTACGCCGCATCCCATCCGACGAGGGCGGCCGCAGAGGCGCGCAAAGCTCCCCACGATTCCCCGCCGGTCGGCATGTTCGAGAAGGCCGCCAACGTCGACGAGTTCAACCTCAGCTACGCCGCACAGCGCCTTTCGCGTCTGGGAGCGACCGTTCGTGTTCTCGTCGTGCTGGCCGACGGCATGACCCGGGGTTCGCTCAATTCGCTGGCCCGCTCGGTCGAGGCGGTCGAGCACACCGGCACGACCGTCCTCGGAATCGGAATTGGAGACGACACGGTTCAGGTGGCCTACGGACGCCATCAGATCGTTGAGCGCCCGGACACGCTGGCCACCGCCATGGTGGACGGCGTTCGCACCGCGTTGAGAAGGAGCCTGGCACTGTCCGGCCTCGATGAGTGGTGGACCCGGGCCGGAACAAGAGAACAAATGAGCGCATGGAAGGAGAAACCCGGTGCCTAAGACCGTTGTATTCACAGATCCGAGTGGGGATGGACCGCCGATCGAACTCGAACAGTTCGTGGTGCCGAAGGACCTGCCCGACGATGCACACCGGGTCGGCAAGATACCCGAACCCGATCCCCACTATGTCGATCTCGGGATGCTCTACCGCTTCGCAGCCATGGAGGACGTCCGTAATCGCTTCCCGGAGGGCTACCAGCCGCTCCACCTGGCGGTCCGGGGCCATATGGGCACCGGCAAAGACCACGACATCGAACAGTTCGCGGCGATGCTTCGCCTCCCGTACTACCGGGTCCCTCTGACGGGCGAGGTTCGGGACGTCACGTTAATTGGTTCGACCCTGCTGCACGGAGACGGCAAAGGGGGAACGGAGAGCCGATGGGAAGACGGCGAGATTACCCGGGCACTGCGCGGTCCGGCTTTGGTCAACCTGTCCGAGCTGAACGCAGCCGGGGCCGAAACCCTGTTCGCGTTGCACGGCCTGCTCGACCGATATGCTGCTCTCGATCTCCCAACCGGCGAAACGGTGCGCTTGCGTGACGACGTCCGCTTGTTCGGAACCATGAACCCCACCGATTTGCGCGATTACGCCGGAACGCAAACACTCAACAAGGCATTCGCCGACCGCTGGGTGATCTGGGAGAAGGCCTTCCCCGTCGTCGATCAAATCCACGCAATGATCGAACGCCGCTACCCGTCGATGTCCCAGCCGTTCAGTGAAGCCATCAGCCGGTTGGCAGCCGAGGTGAACGCTTCCTTCACGGCCCCCGACGTCGCCACCAGGGTCGAGTCGCCGATGAGCCTGCGAACCGTGCTCGACCGCGTTCCGACCGGGTTGCGCGTGTATGCGGATTCCGAAGATCCACTCCGCAGGGCGTGGGAAGAATTCGTTCTACCGCAGATCGATGCCTTCGATCGGGACCACTACGAGACCGTGTGGAGCGCGGTTGTGCGCAAGGGACCGAAGGGACCGGCTTTCCGGTAGCCGCCGGCGACACCCGGATTCTCGATCGTGACTCTCACGTCAACCTGCCCGTCGGGTCGCGGCCGGCCCGTATTCGTTGAACCAGGTCTGGTAGTCCGGTACGGCAAACCCCGCCACGGAGAGCACGTAGTAGGCGCCGAAGGGTCCGATGAACGTCATGGACCGGAGCCCATCTTGTTGTTCAGGGAAGTCCCCCAGCGAGTGGATCCAGCGCCCGACCGAACCGAACTCGGCTTTTCGTTGGATCAGTAGTTGCGCCGCCCCTCTGACGGCCTTGATCTTGCGCTGGTTGCCGATCACGCCCGGCACCGCGCAGAGGCGCTCGATGTCAACGTCGGTCAGCGCGGCAACCTCGGCGGCCGAGAACCCACCGAAGGCCAGTCGTATCGCCGCCCAGTTGCGATCGACGACCGCCCATGACAGCCCTGAACCGAATATCGCTCTTGCGACCAACTCGAGGAATTGGTTGATCGTACGGATGTTGCGGGCTGTGAGGTCAGCCGGCATATCAACCTCCATGTCGTTTCTACTGTCGAACATACGAGATGGGTAGGACAGTTCTGCGAGTTGACTACCGTTACTCAACCGCAACGAAGGAACGTATGCGACCGTACGCGATCGGGGACCCCGTCCTCGAAGAAAAAGTCAACGAACTCGTGGAGGCTGCCGGCGCGGACAGCACCAACGCCGACCTCATCGGCGAGATCGTCACGACCGCCCTCAAACTGCATCGCGATGCTGCCGACCGCGGTGACCTCAAACTGCTCAATACAGCCCTCAAGGAGATGCGCTATTCGATGCTCGTCTTCTCCCGCCATCGCGAAATACCGAAGGTGACGATCTTCGGATCGGCGCGCACCGAAGCGCATGATCCCAACTACCAGCTGGCCGTGGAATTCGCCGGGATCATGGCGAATGATCGAGCATGGGGGGTCATCACCGGTGCCGGCCCCGGCATCATGGAGGCCGGCAACAAGGGGGCCGGACTCGATGCTTCCTTCGGGGTCAATATCCGGTTGCCGTTCGAGTCGGACGCCAATCCGCACATCGAGAACGACCGGGTCATCAACTTCAAGTACTTCTTCACCCGCAAGCTCGGATTTGTGAAGGAGTCTCATGCCTTCGCCTTGTTCCCAGGCGGATTTGGAACCATGGATGAGACATTCGAACTCCTGACACTGATCCAAACCGGCAAGAGCGATCTCCACCCGATCGTCCTGCTCGAATCGGAAGGGAACTCGTACTGGGAGGAATGGCAGCGCTTCGTCCAGGATGACCTCGTCGCCAACGGCATGATCGGGGTCGATGACCTCAACCTGTACAGAATCACCAGCAATCCCGTAGAAGCGGCGGACGAGATCTGCCGGTTCTACGCCAACTACCAATCACAGCGCTATGTGAAAGGCATCCTGGTGCTTCGAATGAACCAGGCACCCGACGAACCCCAACTCCAACGCCTCAACGAGGACTTCTCCGACATCGTCGTGGACGGGGAGATCCACGTCATTCCTGCCACCGAAGCGGAAATTGCCGACGCGGACTCCGTTGATGCTGAACGGGTTGCGCTTCATTTCGATCGCCGGAGCTTCGGGCGACTTCGAAAGCTCATCGACGCACTCAACGATCTGGTCGAGACAACGCCCGACGGGATTCGTCTCCCACCGCCGTATCGGGACGAGCTTCCAGAGCGACCCTGGTAGCTCCCCCGTCTCTGAGAGGACGATGAGCGGCTACCATTACGCCGGTGCGTGAGATTCTTTCCGACCTCGTGGCAGAGCAGCAATCGCTGGATCAGTTTCTCCAGCGCGTAGCCATCCGGGACTGGGATCGCCCCAGTTCAGCGGCAGGTTGGTCGATTCGCGACACGGTCAGCCACCTTGCGACTTTCGAGGAGTATGCCTACAACGCACTGGCAGAAAGTGGATCACGGCAATCGGAAGCCCACGCTTACCCGACCGACGAAGCGTTCACTCTGGCGGGCGTGCTTCCCGGCCGAGCCATGCGGGCTCAAGATGTCATCGAATGGTGGCGCGGGGCGAGAGCCAAAGTCATCGAAGAACTGTCGAGGATCGCTCCCACCGTTCGCGTGCCTTGGTTCAAGGCCGACATGAGCGCACGAACGTTCGCGACGGCCCGCTTGATGGAGACCTGGGCCCACGGCCTCGATGTCTATACCTCCCTGGGCGAAGAGTGCGAAGACACGGTCAGACTGCGCCATATCGCCTGGCTTGGTTGGAAATCGCTGCCATACGCGTTCGAGTTGGCAGGCGAGGAGTACTCCAAACCGGTCCGAATCGAAGTTCTGGGCCCGCAATGGTCGAAATGGATCTTCGGACCGGAGGACACCGACCAGGTGATCAAGGGCCAAGCCGGCGAATGGTGCCGGGTCGCCGTTCAACGCATGAATGCCGCCCAGGCCGGTTCTCTCAAAGCCCAGGGCGAGATCGCTGAAACCGCGCTGCGGGTCGCCCGCGCCTACATGTGATCCGCATGTTTCCTCGTCTGATCGGCATGGTTCACCTCGATCCCCTTCCGGGTGCTCCGGGGTTCCGCGACGACTTCGATGCCGTCGTCAGCGCAGCCATCAAGGACGCCGAGACTCTCAAGGCGGCCGGGTTCGATGGCCTGATGATCGAGAACTTCGGGGACGTCCCGTTCTTCGCCGAACGCGTGCCGAACATCACCGTGGCCGCCATGACCGCGGCCACCCAGGCCATTTCCGCCGCTGTTGACCTGCCGTTCGGCATCAACGTCCTCAGGAACGATGGCGATGCAGCCCTCTCGATTGCGGCAGTCACCGGTGCGTCGTATGTCCGGATCAATGTGTTGTCTGGTTCGATGCAAACGGATCAGGGCCTCATCATCGGCCGGGCCGCTGAACTCGCCCGACTGCGCCGTTCGCTGGGCGTCGAGGTAGGCATCTTCGCCGATATCTTCGTCAAACACGCCGTCCCGCCCGGTGGGCTGTCGATCGCACAGGCTGCCGCCGACACCTGGGAGCGCGGTCTCGCCGACGCCCTGATCGTCTCTGGAGCAGGCACCGGCGAGGAACCGGATGTCGGTGATCTCCGCCGGGTTCACGTGGCGGTCCCCGACGCCCACCTGCTGATCGGCTCCGGCGCCCGTACCGACAACGTGGCCCGGTTGCTCGAGACGGCCAACGGCATAATCGCAGGAACGGCCTTGAAGCGTGAGCATGTGACCTCTGGACCGGTCGACCTGCAGCAGGCGCGCGAGTTCGTTGCAGCAGCCTCTTGATCGTGGAAAACATCATCTATGAGACGGATGGGCGCATCGCCACGCTGACGCTCGCCCGTCCCGAGATCCGCAACGCCATCACGAACCCGGAGATGCTCGAGGAGGTCATGTCCGCCCTCCGTCATGCGGATGCCGACCCTGACATCGGCATCCTGATAATCACGGGCCAGGGGCCTGCCTTCAGCGCCGGAGGAAACATCAAGGACATGCGGGCCGGCGTCGGCCTGTTCGAAGGTACCCCTGATGAGATCGCGGAGAAGTACCGGGCTTCGATCCAGCAGATCCCGCGCTTGATGCTGGGAACGGACCTGGTGACGATTGCGGCAGTGAACGGCCCGGCGGTTGGGGCAGGCTTCGATATCGCCCTGATGTGTGACCTGAGAATCGGATCGACCGAGGCGCGATTCGCGCACACCTTCATTGATCTTGGCATTATCCCCGGTGACGGTGGGGCCTGGTTCCTCCCTCGCGTTGTCGGTTGGCAACGGGCGGCCGAACTCGCCTTCACATCCCGCATCGTCACCGCGCAAGAGGCCGTCGAGATGGGAATCTTGCTCGAGATGGTCGAACCCGACGACGTTCTCCCCAGGGCGATGGTGATTGCTCTTCAAATCGCCGCCAAGCCACCTCATTCGGTCCGTCTGACCAAGCGCCTGCTTCGCCATGCTCGCTCGATGGAACTCGATGGATTCCTCGACATCTCGGCCGCTCTCCAGTCGGTCAGCCATCACACCGCAGACCACCGCGAAGCAGTAGAGGCGTTTTTCGAGAAGCGCCCGGGGGATTTCAAAGGACGCTAGGCGGCAGGGCGAGGATCGATGACCCCATCGGCCGCCGGCCTCTCCGCCTTTGGCCGCAACGCCTCCCGAGATCTCGGTTAATCCGACTGCTACGCCCGTTCCGTATGGATGGCGTAACAGGATAAGACGAAGGAGGTCCTGATGAGACGCACATTGACCCTGGCCGTAGCCGCTTTGATGGCGGTGAGCTTGATGGCCATCCCGGTATCCGCCAAAGGAGACAAGGCGCCCGCCGGCACCACCATTGCCCAGATCACGCAGATGCCCGGTTTCAGCACATTGAACTTCGCGCTGAACGCAACCGGCCTAATCGACGTGCTGGATGGTAAAGGTCAGTACACGGTTTTCGCACCTACGGACGCGGCTTTCACGGCACTAGAAGAGGCCAACCCGGGCATCACCGCATACCTGGTCGCCAACCCGGATGTCTTGACCGATGTTCTCCTCTACCACGTGACGGACGGCCGCCGCTGGTCGAACAGCGTCATCAACGTGAACAACTCGAAGTCGATCGAGATGCTCAACGGAGGCTACGTGTGGGCGAACCCGAATGCCAGCCTCAGCGATAGCGACTCGCTCGGCATCGAAAGCCCCGATGCAAGCATTGCCTCGGCCAATATCAATGCCAGCAACGGAGTTGTCCACGTCATCACGCAGGTACTCATTCCCTGACTCTGACCGACACGGACTATATCCACGAAGCCCGGGAGTCATCTCCCGGGCTTCGGCTATGGGCTACTCAGCGGGACGGATGAGGGATCCGCCCTCACTGGATGCAGAACTCGTTGCCCTCTGGGTCTTGCATAACCACCCATCGCTCCCCGCCCTCGGCGAACTCGCGCACGACGGCACCACCTGCGCCAACGAGGAGCTCGACGTGGGCGTCCACAAGGCTCCTGCGGTCTCCCGGGTCTACATCGCCACCGCCCCCGATGCTGATATCGAGATGCAGCCGGTTCTTCGCCGACTTTTCCTCTGGTACCTTCTGGAAGAACAGGCGTGGGCCCCGGTCCGTCGGATCGACCAGTGCCCCACGCGAGTCCCATTGATCCCGGGGAATTCCTTCGGCGGCGGCCCACGCTTGCCACGACGCGAAACCGGGCGGCGGAGGCTGTTGAATGTACCCGAGGGCGAGCGCCCAGAACTCCACGAGGAGATCCACATCGTTTGCGTCGATCGTGACCTGAAAGCCGTTCGCCATCGCTGCCTACTTCTCTTTGCTTACGGTGAACCCGATCTTGGTGAGCAACCTCAGAAAGGCCGGGGCCGGATCTTTGAAGTTGGCCGACCTGAGCACATCGTCGAAGTCGCTCATGAACGCCGTCATCTGTTCAACGATATGCGACAACGAGATGGTGTGCAGGTTGACATCGGAGGTCCGCCCGAACGCGACCAGGCGGGTCCGTACCGTGGCGCCGCTGCAACTCGGCGTAACGGCCAGACCATGCGCGGCCACCTCATGCACCACCGATTCCAGCTCGCTGCCGTAAATCCAACCAACTCGCCGGATGACCATGTGAAGGACCTGGTGAGCCGACAGTCCGGGATTGAACTCAGCCTCACCCTGTTTGACCTCGCCGATGATCACGTCGATCTGATTGTCTTCCAGATGCAACGCAGGATCCCGGATCAACAGCATGCGTCCTTCGGCGATGTCGTGGGTATCGGCCGCATAGACGTCACCGGGAAACCGTAATGCAACGATGTCAACATCGGTGAGGGTCCGGTAGGTCCCGTCCTTCGCCCTCCCCTGTATCTCAAACTCGCTGAGCGTGAGATACCCGTTCAGCCGGAGGTACGACTCCACCAGGTTGACTGCAACATCCATGGAGCCATTCTGCACCATGCGGTAGGTACCGGGATCGAAGGCCAGCACTCCAATGCTGCGCCGCCAACCATCGAATCTGCACCTGGCCCTCACAAGACACCAAATTGGGGCCGACGACTCATCGACATGGGGTGGTTTGCGTGCCACCGTGTGTAACGCGCGGGCGATTGCTGCGACTTAGCCTGGGACGCACAAGGAGGGCGAAAGTGTTGGAAGGCATGCTGGAGCGGATGTGGGAACGAGACGAGGCGCTCGCTCGTCACGGATTCCGGGTTGCCACCTTCGCGACGGCCCTCGCCCAGCACCTCGATGCCCCGCCGGAGATGATCGATCGTCTCCGCATCGCAGCCATGATCCACGATATCGGCAAACTCCGGTTGGATCCGCTGATCATCGCCAAACCGGGACCACTCAACGAAGCCGAATGGCACGAAATGCGCAAACACCCGGAGCACGGGTTCGAGATGGTCAAGGGATACGTTCATCCCGACATCGGTGGCGTCCTGCTTGCCCACCATGAACGCTACGACGGCGTCGGCTACCCGTTCAATCGGGCCGGCACCGATATCCCCCGTGGTGCCCGCATCCTCCTGGTCGCCGACGCGTTCGACGCAATGACCAGTGACCGCCCATACCAGCCGCCAATGCCAATCGCCCACGCACTTTCAGAACTCGAGCAAAACGCAGGATCGCAATTCGACCCCAACGTGGTCGACGCGATGCTGGACCTCGCCGCCAACGGGCGGCTCCGACCATCCGGCGCGGTCAAGATCCCCGCCTGAACCCACGCCTCTGCGTAACGCCGGGCGTTGCATAGGACTTCTTTCCACTATGCAATGCATTGCGTCCCGATTGTCAGCTGAGCCCGATGATGTTCCCCTCATGATCGATATCGATTCCCTGCGCGGCCGGTCGGACTCCGAGACCCGGCATCGTTCGGATATCGCCGGCCAGCGGAAGGATGAAGCCTGCACCGACAGAGGCACGCACCTCACGAATCGGGAGACTCCATCCCGTGGGTGCCCCCATGAGCTTGGAGTTGTGGCTCAGCGAGAGGTGGGTCTTGGCCATACAGATGGGCATCGAACCCCACCCCTGGTCCTCCGCTCGATTGATTTGCCGCCGGGCAGAAAGGTCGAGGATGACCCCGTCGGCGCCGTACACCTCCGTTGCTATCGCCTCGATCTTCTCTTCCAGCGATGCGTCATCCGGGTAAAGCAACTGGAACTGCGAGTCTTCCAGGCAGGCATCCTCCACCTGGCGAGCAAGCTCGACCATACCCTCGCCACCCTCTGAGTACGGCCGAGCAAGTGCCCAGCGCACCCCTTCCTCGTCGCACACTCGGGCCACCGCATCGTGTTCCGACGGGTGGTCGGTTGGGAAAACGTTGATGGCGACGACCGGGACCACCCCATGCCTGCGAATGATCTCGATGTGATGACGCAGGTTGACCGCTCCGGCGGTCACCTCAGCGGGGTTCTCCTCGAACAACTCGGATGGAAGCGTGTGGCTGAGCCGGATGGTGTGGTTACCGGACTGCACCTTCAGTGCCTTCACTGTGGTGACCAGGACTGCTGCATCGGGTTCCATGCCCGAGACCCGGCATTTGATATTGAAGAATTTCTCAGCTCCGATATCGGCGCCGAAACCCGCTTCAGTTATGACGTAATCACCGCCACGCATGGCGATTCGGTCGGCCACGATCGACGAATTGCCGTGGGCGATATTCGCGAACGGCCCGGTATGGATCAACGCCGGAGTTCCCTCCAGCGTCTGGAGCAGGTTCGGGTTCAATGCATCCTTGAGAAGCACGGCCATTGCGCCGGCCGCCTGGATGTCCTCGGCTGTGATGGCCCGGCGATGGCGATCGAAACCCACAACGAGTCGCCCGAGCCGGGCTCGGAGGTCCTTGAGATCAGAAGCGAGACCGAGGACCGCCATCACCTCGCTGGCCGAAGTGATATCAAAACCCGCTTGGCGGGGTATTCCGTCTGCGCTGGTCCCTAGACCGATGATCACATTCCTGAGGGCCCGGTCGTTGACGTCGAGTACGCGGCGCCAGGTCAGATTCCGAACCTCGATGCCGAGTTCGTTTCCCTGGAAGAGATGGTTGTCGGCCATCGCCGCCAGCAAGTTGTTGGCAGCGGTAACAGCATGGAAGTCGCCGGTTAAATGGAGGTTGAGCGACTCCATTGGGATGATCTGTGAATATCCCCCACCGGCGGCGCCACCCTTGATACCGAAAGTCGGTCCCTGTGACGGCTGCCGCAGCGTCACAACACTCGAACGATCGATGTGTTTGAAGCCTTCGGCAAGACCAACGGAAACGGTGGTCTTCCCTTCACCGAGCGGCGTCGGCGTCGTGGCAGTGACTAGAACGTACCTGCCAGACTCCGGGCCCATCTTGGCGGCCGCGTCCAAGGAGATCTTGGCAACGTTGCGGCCCCAGTGTTCGACCGACTCCGGAGGTATGCCCATGTCTGCCGCGACCTCGTCGATGGGCCGGTATCGGGCAGAACGAGCGATCTCGATGTCTGAAGGTATGTTGCTCATGGAGCCGAAACTAGCCGCCTGCCGAAATCGTTGCCAGAGCCGATCACGTCATGGTCAGACGCCCGTGTCGAGGGCAGCAAGCGCCGCCCGCAGAACTGCTGCCCGCACGATCGGTTCACTCGAGTTCTTCATCAGGGCGGTGGCCGACCGTACTGCGCCGAGAGCAGCAGTTGCAGCCACCTCGCGTTCCATAGTGTGGCCGGTGCCGACGAGGAGTTCGCGCAAGCGCACGGTCTGACGATGAGCGGTTTCACCGATTTCTGGATGATTCAGCACACTGCGATCGAAGGCAATCACGTCGAGGGCAGTGCGATGCTCCAACAGCAGATCCATGTATGACGTCAAAATGACATGAGGATCCCGACCGGTCTCTGCGGAGAGAAACGCGGCGGCGGCCTCGAAATATGGGCGCAAAACGGTGAGAAGAATGTCATCCTTCGAGTCGAAGTGGTAATACAGGGCGGCTTTGGTGATTCCGAGCCGGTCGGCGACATCCTGCAGCGACGCACTCGAATAGCCGCGTAGGGCGAACAGTTCTGCTGCGGTCTCCAGTATTCGTTCTCTCGTTGAGATCGTTGCGGTCACTGCCACTTCGCACTCCTCATCACGTTTGCGCAACAGGGAAACCTGGCAAGCCGCGTAGCTGCCGGATGGTCCCCCTGCGATATCGATACTGTAACGTGTCACCGCCCGCAGGGCTATCGTTCGATCATGTGTGGACGCTACGTCGTCACTCCCGACCCTGACACGATTGCACGGTTCTTCGACGTTGATGAGGTGATTGCCGGAGATCTCGGGGCCAGCTACAACATTGCCCCGACCGACCTCATCTATGGGGTGGCCGAGCACCGGGGCCGGCGTCTTCTCGGCGAATTCCGGTGGGGGTTGATCCCGTGGTGGTCGAAGGAAAAGGGGCCACTCCACATCAACGCACGGGCGGAGTCTGTCGCCGCCAAACCCGCCTTCCGTGATGCTTTCAGCCGCCGTCGCTGCCTGATTCCTGCAGACGGCTTCTATGAGTGGCAGAACCGCCCAGACGGCAAACAACCGTTCTTCATCCACGCCGTCGATGGGAAAATGCTGGCGCTGGCAGGGATCTGGTCGCGCTGGACCGATCCGGAGACCGGACAAGAGATCTCGACGGCCGCCATCGTGACGACCAAATCCGCGGGAGCCGTCTCATCCTTGCACGACCGCATGCCGGTGATACTTGCCCCGTCGCTGTGGAATGCGTGGCTCGATCGGGATCTCCGCGACCCTGAAGAGATCGCGCGCCTGCTCCAACCGATATCTGAACTGGAGTTGCATCCTGTCTCGAAGCTGGTGAACCGGGTGCAGAACAACACCCCGGAGTGCGTGAAGCCTATTTGAAATCTGCCAATTGGTAGGGCAAGGCAAAGAAGAGGGGCAAGCAGACTCTCGGCGCTCGCCCCTCTCATGCGGGTGGTGTTGTCGTGGAGGATCGTGACCCCGCGGTGATCACTCAATTCACCCGCACGCGGCCTTCTCCATAGATCATTCTCGAACCTGTTGCGACCAGGGCCCTGCCCACCGCCGCACGGATGTTGTGTGGTCGTCCACGGCCCCGTGGCGGGGAGTTGGCGATCATACGCTCATATTGCTGGATCCGGGCCCGTCCAAAGTCATCGTTCATGGGATACATCAGCTGTCCTCTCCTCCTCGCCTTGAGGCTCCTGCCTCAACGAATTCTTCTAGTGCCTTTGCTGCTTCGCCGATGACGCCGCGACGCAGGCTGTACTCCTGCTCGGCTCCAATGGTCACTCGCACAAGGCGGGCGGACCGCAACACCCGAAGGTGGTGATGCGCGGTCGACTTGGCCACATCGAGGTGCTCGACCAATTCCTGAAAACTGGCCGGACCGGTCGCCAGTCGCCGCAGCACCCGGATCCGTTTCTCGTCTGACAGAGCCTTGTAGGTCTTGATGATCCACGGCGACGGAGCGTCGGGATCGGTTGTCATGTGTTCATCAGCGACCGGATACACGAAGATCCTGGTCTCACGGTGCTCGAGTATGAGGACCCACGGCCGCAATACGACGGTGGGGACGAGAAGCACAAAACGCACACCGGACCCGGGATCCACTGTGATGCCGTTGGTCGCCTCCTCGATGACCCGCTCCGGTGACATCGTGGCCACCATTGCTCGCTTGGCCCTGGCATCACGTTCGAGCGACCCGGCGAATCGCGCTTCAACCGGAGCAAATGCTTCGGCATGGAAGCCTCTGAGCGCTCCCACCAACTCCCGTTTGGCCTCTTCGATATCCTTCCGGAACAGGATCTTCAGATCATCGCTCAGTTCCTCGAGTTCCTTGCAGCATTCGACAATGGCGGCAATCGCATCTTCATCGCCGAGTGCGGCCGACTCAATGGTCGCAGGATCCACCCGATCGCGATCGACCATATGCTCGACGAGCGACTTGCGGATCTCCGCGGCCTCAGTCGCTTCGAGCCGATCGAGGAACTCATCGACCGATTCGCCGTATGGTCCCGCATTGACGAGTTGGAAGAAGCCCGCCCAGATCTTGGAGTGATTGAGCGTCGTCGCTTCAATCGCCTTCCGCGTTTCGTCGCCGATCTTCGCCCGAGCATCGTCGAACCATTCCTGGCCGAGGTCATAGTCCGTAAGGTCGTCCCATCCGAATGCCATCAGCGTGAGGAGGAGATCGGTTGCCGGATGCGAAGCGACCTCCACGACCAGGCCCTGGGTGGGGCGGGTGAGATCTCTGACTTTCGGCTGTTGAGTTGTTGTCATGTTCGCCATCCTTGATATTGTTCGATCATATTCGAACATGATCGTCAAGTCAACTAAATTTTCGCAAACGATCGGATTCGGCACCCTAATACGAACTCCATCGACTCTTGCGGCTCTCGTGCGACGAACGTTGAACTCGGCCGAATCGGCGCTCGACCTGCTCCGCTACCGTGTACGGCAGCGCACCGACCGACCCGGCCGCCGAAGGAGACACTATGACCCGCTTCGCCTACTTCTGTGGCCATGAACAGTGGCAACCGGAGGTACTCGTCAGGCACGCGCGCCTCGCCGAAGAAGCCGGCTTCGACATGGTTATGGTCTCCGAACACTTTCACCCCTGGGTCGATGACGAAGCCGCAGCCGGTTTCGCATTCTCGACAATCGGCGCCATGGCCGCAGTAACCGAACGAATCGAGTTCACCACCGCGGTCACAACTCCCCTCTTTCGCTTCCACCCGGCGATCGTTGCACAAGCGGCTGCGACACTCGACCGCCTCTCCGGAGGCCGCTTCAATCTCGGTGTCGGCACCGGCGAGAACCTCAACGAAGGACCACTGGGCTACGCATTCCCGGCGTACGCCGAGCGCGCCGCCCGCATGCGCGAAGCCCTGGAGATCATGCGCAGGCTGCTCGACGGCGAGAAACTCACATTCGACGGCGACTTCTATAGGACCGACAGGGCGAAGCTCTACAGCCCTCCACTGCATCGAGTTCCCATCTATCTGGCGGCAGGAGGCCCGAAGTCTGCCGCGCTTGCCGCCGAGCTCTCCGACGGGGTCATCACATCGGTCAAGGACCCGGACGAGACCCGACGGAAGGTGATCGACCCTCTCAACGCCGCCGGCGAAGGAAAAACCGTAATCGCCACCCGCTGGGCGCTCCATGCTCGCGATACCGATGAAGCGTGGGATGTTCTCCGTCCCTGGCGCGGCTTGCGGGCACCAGGACGATTGGAAGCCGTCGATCCGGCCGACCTCCGCCGGCGGGCCGATCTACTCCCCCGCACCGAAGTGATAGGGCGCTATGCGTTGGCGTATGAACCAGAAACGATCATCGACGTCTACCGGCCACTTGTCGATGACATCACCGCAGACGTCGTGACCTTCCAGATGACATCGCGCGACCAGGAGGGGCTCATCACGCTGCTCGGCGATGAGGTCCTGCCCGAGTTGCGAAAGGCCTGATGACGCCGCCCCGCCGCCGGAGCGTGCCCAGTAACCGGTACTTGGTAATCTGATCGCACGACCGAGGAGAGAAACGATGAAGGACAAGGGCGAGATCCTGATCGATGTTCGCGATGCGGGTTATGGAGCATTCGCGGAAGGATTCATCGGCACGACCGGCCACGCGACCTCCGTCTGCCACGGTCCCGGCGAACAGCACCCCTGTCCGGTCCTCGAGGGCGCACATTGCGAGCACCTAGAGGACGCCCACGGCGTCGTCTTCCAGTTCAATCTCGATGACCCGGTGATAAGGGAGGTCCTACAGAAGTACAAGGAATTGGTACCGCTCGAGATCCCGATTCGCGTTGTCGTGACCGACGAGCAACGGGAGAAGTACGCGGACCTCCTCGAAGGGTTCCAGGTCTGGGGACGTGAGCCAACGGTCGCCGACCTCGACGGGTTTGCGGCAGAGGTCGAAGCCGCCGACTTCGCGGCAGAGGCAGAACAGGACTAGCTCGAGAGCAGGTCGAGCAAGCTCATCAGCGCCGCCTGCACCCGGACGTTCGATCCGAGATCTGCGTGACGCTGGTAAGCCGCCTCGAAGCTGGCGCGCTCACCGCGGATGGTTTCGAGCACAACCGGGTCCGTCGTTCGGCGCACGAGCGACTCGAGAGCCGACGCAAACGGCCCGCCGAATGTGGCGAGGAGATCGATCTCCCAGCCGGTCGCAGTCGAGCGGGTAAACCACTCCGTACCTGCCGTCGCCGTGCCGAATGCCACGGGAAACGACACAAACTCAACGCCTTGCACCCGTTGCGGCACCGAGGTTCCGAAGTCCATATCCTCGATGGACTCACCCACCAGATCCGGAAAGCCTCCCACGAACGATGTCCAGAAGTTGACGGCGACATCGTCCGGCACCCCGCTCTGGAGCATGGCCGCCAGTTCCTCCGTACCGCCACCCTCGAGAGCAACGATGATGGCCAGTTGCCGGTCGGAAGTCAGCTGCCGTATCACCTCGACATCCCCCAGCATCAGAGCCGCCACCATCTGATCCACCGCCAGGTCCGGTCGCCCGGGAAGAGTCCGGTCGACGACGGACGTCGTCGAGACGTCACCGCCCGACCCACAGGCAGCAATACCTACTGTCAGAGCGAGAACAACGGCGACATAATGTTTCACGGAGCGACACCCTAGCGGCACCACGGGTGGCTCTACACTGCAGCTCTCGCCTCAAAGGTTCACGTTGCGCACAACGCTCATCGCCGCACTAATCGGTATCGTGGCCGGGCTCACCGGCGGCCTGTTTGGCGTGGGCGGCGGCCTCGTGGCAGTACCCGGCCTCGTATTCGCTTTCAAACTCGCCCAGCACCGAGCCCACGCCACTTCGCTGGCAGCCATCGTGGCAACGGCGTCCGCTTCGATGGTTCCGTTTGCGATTCAGGACGAACTCATGTGGACGACGGCAGGTCTCCTCCTCATCGGAGCCAGCGTAGGCGCTGTGCTCGGTGCCGGCCTGATGGGACGGGTGAACGAGGTCACGCTGGCCAGGGCCTTCGTTGCCATCACGGTCTTCACCGGCGTGAGGCTCTTGATGCTGTCCGACGTCACCGCACAGGCGGTATTCGAACGAGGCGGCCTGATGAGCTCACTGCTCCTCATCCTCACGGGACTCTTGGCCGGCACAGTGGCGGCCCTCCTCGGCGTCGGTGGTGGTGTCGTGTTTGTGCCTGCCCTGGTCGTGTTGTTCGGCTTCGAGCAACACCTGGCCCAGGGGACCTCGCTCGCCGCCATCGTCCCCACCACGCTCATCGCCTCGATCAGGCACGCCCGGCACGGAAGAGTGGATTGGCGCCTCGCAGTTCCGGTCGCAGCCGGCGGCATCGGCGGCGGTCTGTTGGGAGCCGGGCTGGCTCTGGATATGGCCCCGGAGCTCCTGCGGCGGCTCTTCGTCGGATTGCTGGTTGTCGTCTCGATCCGGATGGTTCGCAAGACCCGCAGCGCTCAGGCATGAATGGTCCCGGCCGTCCAGAGCTCTGATCGACGCTCGACCTTTCCGAGATCGGCCTTTCGCCACAGGTACATCAGGTAGATGATGCCGAGCGCCTCCTGTGTGATGATCCATGGATTTGCACCGAGACGCTCCAACAGAGATCCCCAATATGCTTCGGGCCCCGGCGGAAATCCCCACCCGAAAGCAGGCCACAGCAAGGTCTCTTTCACCGTCCACATCCCGTCGAGCACCAGATGGAACAACGAGCCGATGGCCAGCGCCATCAGCCTCCGACGCCAGGCTCCCCGACTGGTGAACAGGAGCACCAAGATCATCAGCATCGATGAGAACAGCAGAGAGTGTCCGAAGATCTGACCTGACTCGAACGTATCTGCAAACAGAAGTGTTCCAATCGGTTTGTCGATGAGATCGGGGAGGAGCGCGCCGAGCGCCAGGAAACGCAGATCTACGTTCGGATCACGAAAGACGTAGCGAAAAGCGAGGATCGTCCCACCAACGTGCCAGAAGATCACAATCGATCGAGCGCCTCATTCGCCAGCGCGTCTGCGCGCGTGTTCGCCTCTCTTCGCACATGCTCGAAGTGAACCACCGGTAGCTCGTCCACCAGCCTGCAGACTTCGCCGTAGAGCGGTTTCAAGTTCGGCGCTTTGACCCGGTACTGGCCGCCGAGTTGCCGGACCAGGAGTTGGGAGTCGGCACGAACCAGTACCTCGGTCGGCTCGAAACTGCCAACGAGCTCGAGTCCCGCCACAACGGCCTTGTACTCAGCGACGTTGTTGGTCGTGTGACCGATCGGTTCGCTGATACTGGCCACTTCTTCGAGACCATCGGGACCGTCAAAGTAGATGGCTGCCCCGATCGAGGACGGTCCGGGGTTCCCGCGCGAGGCGCCATCGGTATAGAGAACGAATCGCCTGCTCATAAGACGAGGAGGCGACGGCAATGCAGACAGCGAGGGGGATCATCTGCCGCGACTTCGATTTGCTCTGCCGTTGAGAGGGTGAGATGGCATCCCCCACACACCCCATCGATCAAGCGGCCGATCGCGACCCCCTCCTTGGCATTGCGGAGGCGCTCGTACGTCGCCAGGAGGTCGGGCGGGATCAACGGCACGATCTCCGCCTTGCGCCCTTCGCGCCTGGCCAGTTCGGCATCGATCTTCTTCCACTCGGCGGCAACCTGAGCCTCCAGCCGCGCCTCCGCGACCGCCCGCTCCTCCAGATCGGAGCGAGCCGCCGCGACTCGCTCGTCCAGGCCCTCTCGAGTGTCGATGAGTGCGAGCACGAGATCTTCCATTTGACTCTGTTTCGAGCGAAGAGAGATGACCTCGTTTCGCATGTTCTCCGTCTCTCTGGCACTCATGCCTCCTGCGAACAGGCGCTGCTCCTCGCGCTGCAGCTTCTCCTCGAGAATCTCCAGCTCGCCCTCGGCCTTGTCCAGATCGCGCGACGCGTTCTTGAGTTCCGCTTCGACCGTGGTGAGATGGCTGCGTGCCACCCCGCTCGCCTTATGAGCAGCCCGGTATTCCTCGAGGACCGGTAGGGCTCCCCGGTTGTGCAGCAGCCGATCGATATCGAGGTCGACGTCCTGGAGGTCGAGCAAATCACCGAAACTCTGCATTTCTTTCATCAACGTCCCCATGGGTCGGTATTCAGATTCGTGAGATCGCGCGCCGTGACTCCGAGTCCGGCCACTGCAGCGTACAGGCGTCGCATGCCTGGACGTTCGCTCGGCGCATGCCCGGCATCGATAACGAAGAGACCCCGATCGAGTGCCTGGACGGTCTCGTGGTGGCTTACATCGCCGGTCACGATCACTGCCGCGCCGATGGATGCTGCGGCGGCGATGAGGTCACTTCCCGATCCCGGGACGACCGCTACCACCGCAACGTCGGAGTCCATATCGCCGGCCACCCGGACGGCCGTCACCGGTAGGCTCTCTTCTAGCTCCCGCGCCAACGCTCCCAGCCGAATGGGCCCGGCCCGCCGCCCGAAGCGACCAACGAATCCCCTATTCGAGCGAGTGTTGAAGAGGTCATACGCGGGTTCCTCGTAGGGATGAGCGGCAGCCAGCGCTGCTACCACTGCCTCAACACGGGATTCCGGGGCGATCATCTCGAGCCGGATCTCGGACTCCCGATTGAGCACTCCGTGCGAACCGACCGCGGGACGGGCCGCTCCATCTGGCATGAAGGTGCCCACTCCTTCGCTCCGGAACGAGCATCCTGCGTAGCGTCCGATGTAGCCACCTCCGGCGTCCGACATTGCCGCGTACACCTTCTCGACGTGATCGGACGGGACGAACGTTACGACCTTGACTCCGTCCGGTCCGTCGAGACGACCGAACCCGGCGGGTGACTCAATTCCGGCCGCCCCGGCGAGGGCATCGGCAGTCCCTTTGGCCGCAACATCGAATGCGGTGTGTACGACGGCCAGGTTGACGCCGGCCCGCGCCAGTCGGAGTGCCCGGCCGGTGGGCGATCGACCGGCGGTCAGCGCCGTCGTCGGATGAAAGAGCAACGGGTGATAAGTGATTAGCAGATCGGGAGGGCGCTCAACAACCGCGGCAACGACAGCTTCAGTGACCTCGTGGCAAACGGCCACGCTTTGGACGTCCGCAGCCGGATCTCCGATCTGGACCCCGACCGGATCCCAGGCGGCGGCCTTGCCGGCCGGCACCAGGGACGAAAGGACGTCTTGCACTCGCATCGGCGGAATAGTACCCCCGGCATCAACGGGCCCGTCTAGAGCATCGACCAGGCAAGAACACCGACGGCGGCAGCCAGGCCGAGCACGGCGATGACGGCTCTCAGCTGCCTACGATCCCCGATACCGGCCACCATCATTGCCTTGACTGCCGTGTTCACGGCGACTGCGATGAGAACGGCGCGGGCGCCGTCTTCGGCGCTCAGTCCATCATTCACGAAATTGGCCATGGACAGGTTGATGGCGTCGACGTCGTTGATCCCCGAAAGCGCTCCCACCACGTTGAGCGCGGCGGCCGAGAACTGGTCGAGAAGCAATTTGGCGACGAATACGACCGCGGCATAGAGCGCGCCGAACTGAAGGGCTACGGGGAGCGAGAGCGGGTTCCGCAACTCGAAGGCATCGCCGGGCGGCGTTCCCCGGTTGGCCCTGATCCATGCCACTGCCCCGGCGGCCAGGACAAAGACGCCGAGACCGATCAGCGGCACAGCCAACACCTGCGCCAGTGCCGGAGCAACCACGACGGCGAGCGCCAGGACGCGTAAGTACATGAGACCCGACGCACCGAGGATGCCCGCCTCCAGCGAGTGACGGAGTTCGGGATGCCGGCGAGACATGCGGGAAAACCCGAGGGTCACCGCGGTGGACGAGATGAGTCCGCCGACCAGGCCGGTGAACACGAGTCCCTCACTCCCTTTGACCCGAAGCCCTATGTACCCGGCCAACCCAACCGCCGACACGAGCACGACCATCAGCCAGATCTCACGCGGGTTGAAGGCGGCCAACGGACCGTATGACTCATCCGGTAAGAGCGGAAGGATGATTGCCGAGATCACTCCGAACTGAACCGCCGCTCTCACATCTTCGTCGGAGAACTTCCGACCGAGCGCGTGGATGGGGTCCTTCGCTCGAAGCAAAGCGATAGTCCCAACTACCAGGGCAACGGCGACCACCACTCGATCGGCCCACACCAGCGCACCGACACCAAACGTGACGATCGCCGCGGCCTCGGTGGTCGTCCCCCAGTCGCCCGTTTCACGAAAGGCGAACACATACGAGGCGATCACCAGGGCAAGCGCCGCCGAGGCCCAGAACAGCCAGGCCACCGAGCCGTACTCGTCGGCCGCGAATCCGCCCAGCGCTCCGAGCGCGGCGTAGAGGGCGAAGGTACGAGCACCGGCATAGTCGTCGGGGTCACTCCGGTGCGAGGTCTGTCGCTCGAGTCCGACCACGGCACCGAGGCCCGCGGCAATGACGAAGGCCGTGATCATCGCGCCCGTGCTGTTCACTCTTCGAACCTACTCCGACCGTCGGCCTGCGATCCGGTCGAGGCTGGCCGGGAGGTCGGCCCAGGCCACGATCGTTGCGTCCGGAACTGCCCTCTTGACCATCTTCCGATCTCGCTCGTCACCGTCGAAGAACACAACGGGGATTCCACGTCCGCTCGTTTGCCCGGCGAGTGCAAGGGCGACATCCCTCCCGTGTTTGGGGGCCACCCGCAACGAAACGGCAACCGCAATAGGCGGGTGGTCGAGCGCCGTCTGCACAGCCCTGACACCGTCGTCGGACTCTGTCATGACGTCCCAGCCTTCGTGCTGGAGTTCGGCAGCCAGGTCGATGACTTCGGACCAGTCCCAATGAAGCAACAGCACGGCAGGCATGGTGTGAAGGCTAACGGGTGCACCGAGCCGGGTTTCGCCCACACGGCAAAACCCCAAACCAACCGGCGCAAACCGAACCCAGAGCCGAGTCTCACCAACAGGCCGAAGCTCAAACCAACCGGCCCAAAGGCGGTCACAGAGCCGAGATTTCGCCCAAAGGGCGAAATCTCGAACGGACCGGCCCGTAGGGCCGGTCCGCGTGGACGCTGACGGGCTCGAACCGCCGACCTCCTGCTTGTAAGGCAGGCGCTCTCCCAACTGAGCTAAGCGTCCTTGATTATCCCTTGTAGTTATTGACTCTTTTCCGGGTTTTCTCTATGCTGATGCACATGCACAGCGCTCAGAGAGAGGATAACTTTGGCTGAGAAGATAACTATCACGACG
>JAHEDK010000037.1 GCA_024641245.1 Actinomycetes bacterium | reverse complement strand
CAACCCGAGCGGACAAGCGCAATTCCTGTGGACACAAATGCACAGGGAACCACCCTATCGGTTGTGACCTGAGACCGGAGGCGGCTCCGAGTGTCACGGTGAGTAATGGCCGCCCCGAGCACAGCAGTGCCGATCCCGAGCGGTCGGCGAAATGCGTCTTATCGTCCGGGATTTGGTGATCGGCTTGGGATGCCAGGCAGACCTGTTGCTGTTTGGGCGTCTTTGGAGGTTCGTCCGGCTCTTCAGGGGTTGACTGGGTGGGGTGGTGTCGCTCCGGCTGGGACTTTGTCATTGCAGGCTTGATGCATGATCTGCCATATGGTCATTTGAAGCTCCGGGATGGAGCCTTGGCCTTCTACTCCGTGGGTGCGTATGAACTCTGACGCCAGGGTTTCTGATACGTCCGGGTCCCACGCCTCGTTTGAGCAGGCGTCGTTGGCGAGCGAGAACCATGCCTCTGGGTCGATTTGCTGCCATCCGGTTTGGTTCACACCGGTCGCAGCGATTGATTGGATGAGTTCTGGATCTGGGTCGGCGTCGGCTGTCATGCTCCAGATGAATGTGGCGACGATTCCGGCCAGGAGGCCGGTGACTATTAGTCGGTTTCGCATTGTCTGCACCTACCCTGAGACGGCGGCTTGGAGACCCCGCCAGGCTACTAGCAGCACCCAGTCGTGCCGCCAGCCAGCATGGTTTGAACACATGTATTCGCCGGCAGGTGGATCCCAGTACCCGGTCACCGACGAGTACGATGAACTGGTCGGGCCACCGGCAACCCAGTCACCCCAGCATGCGCCGCTGCCGTCCAGTCCGCCTTCCCACGCCGAGACATCGACGTAGGTACACACGCTTCGCAATTGCGTGTTGGCTGTGAAGAAGTTCGATACGTTGTTGCGGTTGTTGTAACCGTAAACGCATGGTCCCAGGCCTAACACGGAGAAGGTTTGTGAGCTTGAACCGCTGGCTTGGGGTGTGATCAATCCGGGATCGGGTTGAGGCTCGCCTTTGAGTTTCCCGTTCTCGTACTTGACGCCGCTAGGGAGATCGATGCGGAGAAGGCCGCGGTCTGCCTCGATTGGAGTCAACGCCATCTCATAGCGGGCTAGTGGCCGGTCGCCCATGGTCAACTGACCGGCTGTCATCAGGCCGTATGCTTCGGCGTGCACCGTCCACCCGGCCTCGCGTGCGTCCGATGGCGTGAAGATTGCGAAGTGTGCCGAGCCGTCCACAATGGTGGCAGTCATCTCTCCTGACGGTCTCGTTACAAGGACTCTTTGGCTGCGGTTGCATCCATCGGACGATACTTCCTCGCGGGCGGAGTACCCGTCGAGCGATGCCACCACGACTCGATACGCCCCTTTCGGGTCTCTCCACATTTCGACGCTTCGCACCAGCGTCACAGAGCCGGTCTCATCGAGGAGTTCTAGGGTGCCTGCTCCGGAGACCCAGGGGTCTCGCGAGTCCGCTGCGGCCGATGTGGGGATCGAGACCACCTGCAACACGAGCAGTACAGCTAGCAGCATGGCAGCACGTGCTAGGGGTAGTTCTCGCTCTATGGGTGTCGTGGACATGGCAGCTCCTTTGTCGAGGCGTGTCCGTTGCCGCTTCGATCACTGATTTGGTTCGGGTGGGTGATCGGTTCGCGAATCCTCGTTTCAATGCACCGGCTCGGCCGCCGTTGGGTCCGGGCGGGGAGGGGTGTGCGCATGGAGGATGGCACGTGGTGCCCCTCCCCCGCCCGGACGGTCAGGTCGGTGTTGCCCGTCTCCTGACTTCGGCGTGTTTGGTCTGGTGTGGGGTTGGGTTCGTGGTGTGAACTGGATGTGATGGCATCGCAAAGGCCAGGGTGTAGGCGTCTATGGAGGATGGCGATGCGACGTGTTTCTTTCAGTGTTTTGGCCGCGGTGATGGCCGTGGCGTTGGTGGTGGTGTGGGGTCCGCCGGCGCAGGCGGGTGGTGAGGAGCATTGTGTGGTTGAGGTGGTCGGTGAGAAGCCGAACGGTGAGCTGAGGCTTTCTACGCCTCGTTGTCATTCGTCGTTTGCGGATGCCATGTTGGACGCGTCGGACGGTCTCATGCAGCTGTCTGTGGATGTGGCGAGTGATGTGGTGTTCACCGATGAGATGGTCGGGGGGATGGTTTCGACGTTTGCGCTTGGTATCCACTATGACGGTTTCGGGGGGTCGGGGAGTTCGATCACGGTGGTGGGTTCGTCGTGTACGGGAGGATGGTGGAACACGACCAGTTCGTGGGACAATCGGATCTCATCGTCGTACAACGGTTGTAGCCGTTTGACGCATTGGGATTCCCCCAACAAACGAGGCTCCTCACAGAGCACGTATGGTTCCGGCTCGACGGATGACCTGTCGTATATGAACAATCGGGCCGAGTCTGTGTCATACCATTGATGACCACACCTCGAGTTCGGAGCCAATCACGGTAGCCTCGGTTCGGTTGTGGAAGAGGTGAGGACCGACGGCGAAATCGTGGCGGCTTCGATCGAGGAGGCCGACCAGTTTGGTGTGATCTTCGAACGTCACAGTTCCGACATTTGGCGGTTCCTGGCGAGGCGGGTAGGCAGAGACCTGGCCGCCGAGTTCACTGGAGAGGTCTTCGCCCGGGCCTTCGAGAAGCGGGAACGTTTCGACACGTCTCGACAGTCTGCTCGACCGTGGCTGTATGGGATCGCCACCAACGTGGTCGGCGACTACCTGCGACGTCGCGACGTGCGCAACCGACGCAGTCGGGCGGTCGGCGTTGGGATGCTCGAACGACATCCCAACCCGTACGACCAAGCCGATGGAGATATCGATGCCCGCCGGTTCCGCCCACAGTTCGACGAGGCGCTAAGCCGGCTACGGCGACGGGACCGCAACACGTTGATCTTGTATGCGGTCGAAGGGCTCACCTATGCCGAGGTGGCCGAAGCCCTCGACATCCCGACAGGGACGGTCCGTTCTCGTCTTTCACGAGCCCGACAACGGATGCGTGAACTGCTTCCCCCCGAGATCCAAACAGTGTTACATGCAGATGAGGGAACCTCGTGAAGTCACATGACCGCGAACCGGTCGATCGGCTCCTCCGGGAAGCCTATCGAGTCGATGATCCGACCGACGCCGACCTGGCCTCAGCCGAACAGGCCTTCCTTGCTCGGGTTGAGGACCCCGGACAATGGACCAGGTCCACCTGGGCGTTGCGGCTCTGGAGGTCGCGGCTCACCCTCGCGTCGGCAGTGGCGGTTGTCATTATGGCGCTTCTGGGGGTGCTGCTGTCCCGTCCACTGTCTGCGGCTGTTGCCCTGTCCGAGCTTGCCGAAGCATCCAGACTGGTCGAACCCGCAACGATCCCAGACCAGTCATACGCCTACTCGAAATCCGATGCCATTGTCCTAGCGATCATCCCAGGTGAGATGGTGGGTACACCCGGCGGTGATGTCGCCTACCTGCTACAGATCGTGGATGAGGTGTGGGTCGGTGAGGAAGGTGTCGTACACATCCAGAGAACAGCCAGCCAACCCCGGTTTTTCGATCCTGACGTAGAGGACCGCTACTACGCCAACAACCTTGACGAACTCGACGGTGTCGGTGAGACCCGCATCGAAACAGCCGTCGGTGTTGCCGGCATTCTCGACGAACGAGACTGGCCAACCGACCCCGACCAACTCGATGCATTGCTCCGCACGCTAGCCCCAGAACCCGACCGACGGGCCCAACTCGCCCTCGCCCTAATACGCGAAACCCGGGCAACTCCACAACTGAGAGCCGCAGCACTCCAAACCATGAGCCGCCTCGACAACATCACCCTGGTCGACCAATCCGACAACGGCTACACCTTCGAACTCGAACTCGCCCTCGGCGAAACACCAACAAGCTACACCTTCACCCTCGATCCAGAAGGCGCCCTTCTCACCGAAACTGAAACACTCACACAAAACCAACCAGAGCTCCACATCCCAGCCGGCACCATCATCAGCCACACCACCTACCAACCCACCCTCATCGTCGACACCTTCCCCAACTGCCCAAACTGCTGAACACCAGCCCCCCGCCTCACCCCATCTTTCAGAGTCTCGATGGAGGCAGGAATGGACGAAAGACCACGCCGAGCGACCTCCGAGTCAGAAACCGTCAGGCGCCAGGTGGCTCCTCATCGCGAGAAGCGAACCGGAATCGTCCTCACCGCAAAGGTCAACGTGAATGCCATGGCAGTCATAGAGGTCTGAGATCGAGTCTGGTTGGAACTGGTTACTGCCATACGGCGTTGGTTGAGAATGGGTTGGAGGTTATGTGAGGAGAGTTGCGATCCTGGTGGCGTCCGCGTTGGCGGTGGCGGCATGCACGTTGCCGGAAACGACGGTGACGGTCGATGAGCCAGTGAGGTCGGCTCTGGGGGGAGAGCGCACTACGAGCACAGCGTCGGCATCATCCTCTACTACTTCGGTTCGCAGTGTCCCGTCTGCCACGGCCACACCAACCGCTTCGGTTCCCGACGCTGTGCCCATCGTGGTCGAGGAATGGGACTGGACGCAACTGATCGAAGCCGAGATCCCTAGCGAGGTCAGGTACAACGGCATCTACCTCGCCTATGGCGACGGATCGGGGAACCCACTGGTAGTTGTGCGTGATGATGTGGTCGTACTAGAGCACAAGTCCATTGACGACACCGAGTGGATCATCCAGGACGTCGAGCTGGGCGATCAGTGGCTGGGTGTCGTTGAGAACACCGAGGGGCAAGGCCCGGACCGGAGCCGGCTGGTGGTCTATGACCTGCAGAGTGGAGACATCATCATCGAGAAGATGAATGAGCAGACCGAGCAGCGCCTCTCTCTCCCGGCTATCTCGATCAGCGGACGGTACATGGCCGTCTCCGCCCGGCTGGAGGATGCGAACTGCTTCGAGATATACGACCTCGCCGCGGGCTATGTCATCGACAGAGTCTGCGGAGACTCGGGAGTCCTCAACGTGGAGCTGGATGCCAACGGTTTCGCTTTCGATACGTTCACGACCGATTGCAGAACCGTGTGGACCGGCACTCTCTACGGATTCGATCACGACCTGACCTCACACGCCAATCGGGAATGTTGGGGCAACAGTCCTGCAACCAGCGGCGGGTTCTCCGTCTGGTTCGAGAATCCACCAGAGACGGGGGGCATCGACACCATGATCGGAGAGCAATCCGATGGCACGATGGTCGACTTGGGGAGAGGAGACAACGGGACGCTGGAGGTGTGCTGGAACCGGGCCTACTGGCTGTCCGGCGACAACGACGTGCGCATGTGGGACGGTGGCGACACGGTTGAGGTCATCTACGAGGCTGGCGATGACCGCGCCTACCAGATCGGTTGCGTTGGTCCGTGGGTGACGTTCCGCACCATGGATGCGATCTACACAGCCAATATGTTTACCCAGGCTGCTGCCGATGCCTGCGCCGAATCCACTGCGGCAAGCGAGAATCAGGAAGAGCACCTGACAGACCAGCTGACGGCCTGGGTGCATGAGCGCTTCGATGATCTACCCAACGATCTCGACGTATCCATTGGCGGAACGATCGGCACCGACGGCTGGTGGATCGCCCACGGCGGGTTCTCTAGCCATCTCGAAAGCGCCATCTTTCTATGGCACCCTGACGGCAACATCAGCATCGCCTATTCAGGTACCGCAGACACCCAGTACGAGATCCGAGAGCACATGCTGTCTGCGCTCCCAGACCCACCGGCCCAACTCCTCGGCTGCATCGATGTGCACGGGTACTACTAGAGATCACAGCCAACGCCATCCTTGCGTGACCAACGTACCGGGAAGGCACGGGCCGCCCGACACTCAAGTAGCCCCGGGTGTTCTCATACGGGACCTTTTGATCGAGGCGGGATGAATGTGCGTGCCATCTTGCCGCAAGGGTGTGGAACCGTCAGCGTGAGCGAGAACGTTAGGTGGTACATGCGCTCGCTTCGGGTATTGGTCGGTGTGTCGGTGGTGCTTGCGGCGTGCACGACGAGCTCGGGGACTGTTGATCAGTCGTTGCTTCCCTCGACCTCAGCTCAGCAACCGCAAGCGACGGTCTCGACGAGTGGCTCGGAGTCCGTAACGACTTCGACGGTCGGTCCATCGTCTACCTCGACAACAGTGACACCTCCAACGGTGACGGTTCCGCTGGCAGTGGCGATCGAGGGCTGGCAACCGACCGGCACCGACCCTGCGATGTTTGGAGCCGTCACGATCACGGACGCCGAGCTGGTGGACGGCAAGGTCATTGCTGTGGGGTGCCCGAGAGAGGGGGAGCCGGGGTTCCCGATTTGGGTGAGCAATGACGCCGTATCGTGGGCGCGGGCAACCGGACCCAGCGAAGTTGGCCACCTTCCCATTGGTTGCCTCAGCGACGTGGTCGCAACTCCCTTCGGGATCTTCGTCCACGGCTTCGGCTTGTTGCGCTCGAGCGACGGGCGTGTGTGGGAACCGGTGGAGTTCCTCACCGACGAGGGCTATTCGAAGGGATACGTCGATGCGCTCTTCCCAACGGCGGAGCGGTTGACCGTGTTGCTTCAACGCGGCTCTGAAGGCGAGACCACGATCGCCACCCTGTACACAACCATCGACGGTGTCACCTGGCAGGAGGGCCCGGCAGGTGCTGCCGATCTGTTCGACAGCGCAGAGGTCGGCGACGTCATCGCCGCCAAAGATGGGCTGATCGCGGTGGGTGCCTCCCCATGGGGCCAGTTCGTACCGACTGCCGCGGTATGGACTTCACCGGATGGGCTCGACTGGCGGCTGGTGACCCCACAAGGAGCCGGGTTCCTCGACGCATACATGCACACCGTCACCGAAACCGACGCAGGCTATGTGGCGCTCGGTGGTAGCCCATTCGGCACCAGCCTGATGGCTGCCTGGACCTCAACCGACGGCACCAGCTGGAACCGGCTCCCGTCCCCGATCGGGGATGCTGCTGCCGAACACGGCTACATGGAGGCATACGCCATCACAGCGATCGACACCCGACTCTACGCCGCTGGCCTCGATTTCGACGCCGGCCGCTCCGTCGACGAACTCCCCGCCCTATGGGCAAGCACCGACGCCCCAACCTGGGAACGACAGGTCACCCCCGAGACTGAGAGGCTCGTACCGTTCACCATCGTCGAACTCACCGACCACAGCATCGGGTTCTGGCCGCCACCCTTCTGGCCAGACAAGCAACCAGTACACGTGCTCACCACTATCCGGTAGAAACGGGCACCGACTGCCTAGGCGCACAAGATGGAGTGCGCATCCCCGTCCGAGCCTCATCGATCGGTTCGCCGTCGCGACGGTTCCGTGAACCGATTCTGGCTCATTGACAAAGAGTATGAAAAGGACTTGTCCAGCGTCAACGAGAAACCGGGCTCGGTGATTCGGCTCGTTGGACGTGTACACGTCAGATCCTTTGAAGAAGAAGGGAGTCTTTCGGTGTCCTATCGACTAGCCGGCTGGCTGCTGGCGTTCGCTGTGCTACTTCCACTGCTAGCTCCTGCACCAGCGACCGCGGCGAACACCTACTACAGCGTGAGCATCACCTATGACAAGAACGGTTGCGTCGCGAATTGCGGGACCACTCCCAAGTTGATTTACAAGTACGGGTACATCAACGACTGGGGTAACTGGGTGTGCTGCTACACGACAACAAAGACGGCTGGTTCTGGCAACAGTTCAGGCGATAACAAGAACCCTTGTGCCGTGAGCGTCGGGTGGATTCCAGACACGTACGCTCCGTCACCGGACAACCTGTATTCGGTCACCCACACGGAAGCCAACGGCGGCAACGACGTCAAAGGAACCGCGTGGCTGATTAGGAACCGGCTATATGGGGGATCGAAGACGACCGCCCCGTCCCGTGCAAACTGCGATCTTGACTCGGCCCACGAACGGACCGATCTGCTCATTCACTCCGAAATGACTGACAGTCACACTCAGACATGCGGCAGTCCATATGATGAGAAATGGTGTTGGGACGGGACCAGCGACTACTACTCCCTCGGGTGCATCAAAGTGTCGTGGGGTCAGATCCACAACAACTCAGGGCAAACGTATGGCGCCTTGTACTCGCTGGACTGGTATTGGCACAACCGAGGTGGCACGAACGGGGAGGATTTGTATGTGGTTCCCTAGGCGGATCGCGCTAACAGTTGGCCTGTTGCTCTCACTTGCGGCCTGTGGCGAGCCTTCGAATGGTATCGCAGTGCGAGGTGCTGGAGCAGGAAGCTTGGCATCAACACGGGCGGCTGCCACATCGACCCTACCCACACCATCGGTCGAGCCCGAGGAAGGAATGCGGGCCGGGGAGCCGCCGACCACCATCCTATTCGTCGACGGCGAACTTCTTGAGTTGGGTTCTGCGGCGGCCTCCAGAGGAAAGGTTCCTTTCGGCCAATCGCCAGGCGGCCCACCCGTGCTCGCAGCAGGCAGCGTCTTGGTCGAAGTCGGCGTGCTTGGAGATCCCCTCGAGCTGTGGATGGTCGGCCCAGGAGGGGTGAGCCGACGAGTAGCCCAACATACCAGCGGAACCGCCGTCTCTGCTGACGGAACTCTGGTCGCTTACGCCCAGCATGCAATGAAGGGTCAAGCTCACTACGGAGAGACGGTGCTGACGGTCGTGGACGTAGCATCAGGAGATGTAGTCAGTGAATCCGCCCCTCTAGATGGATACGGTCGCACAGTCGGTTTCGTTGGCGAACACGTCGCCGTGCAACTTGGCGATGGTGCGTCCACGCGAGTCGCCTTGTGGAATCCCGGCACAGACGAGCTGATGCCGCTCCAGCCGGAGTATGCGTATAGCAGGCTGCTTGGAGTGCACCCCTCGGCAGGGCTAGCGGCCGCTCTCGTCGGTGATGGAATCTGCTGGAGGATTGTCGCCATCGATCCTGCTACGGCTTCAACAAGCCCACTGACAGACGGGATATGCGTGGGCACCGCCGATGTGGTTTTCTCGCCGGACGGCTCTCGCTTTGCCCTGGTGGGCTTTTCCGATGGGCCGGACATGGCAACCCGACTCTTTGTTGGCTCGGTGCAAGACGGCGTGGCACTGACCTCGGTACCCTTCGACGGTGCCGAGCAGGTCATCTGGGAGTCGGAAACGTCGGTCCTGGTCACGGCGCCGGCCTCTCTTGGAGGTGAATCCGGTTCTCGATATGCGATCTACCGATGCGACACATCTCTGTCTGGCTGCCAGTACGCCGGGGAAGAACGTTACGAGTTCCCCGGACATGGCGCGCTATGGATGATTGGAGGAACACGATGACGCATCCGAGGCCCTTGATCTTGGCTGCAGCGGCCTCGGTCCTTCTGATTGTGGGTGTTGGGACAGCGGCAGCCGAACGTGCCCCGGAACCCCAAGGGTGCCTGGAGATCGCCGATCAGGCAGCACCTCCGCTCCCCGGCGAAACCTTCGTTACGACCTGTCAGATGGGAGAAGGGCAGTACCTTGTCATCGCCCGTGGTTTCAATCCAGGTGAGACTCTCGACATCCAGATTGAAGACGCTCCGGCACGAGCCCGCCAGGTCATGGGCAACGGCTACACGGCAGACGCCAAAGGTGAGGCGAGATTCATCCTGACGGGCGTACAAGAGAGTGACAGCATCACTCTCATCGGAGAGGCAGGCCTCCAGGGAGGAGCCCCATTTGGAGGAAAGGAGTCCCCGCTCCACTCGGGAGACCTCCCATAGCAACGAGATTCGGTCATGGCGGAGATCGGTCTGACCGAAGCGCTTCGGAATTGAGAGAATGCCAACGACTGTCCAACTGGACAACTACCACGAGAAGATCGTGTCATGCCTGAACGGCCGCGGATTCGACGGCGGCTCGATCGAAGAAGCTGATGATGTTTCAGACAGGGCTGCGGTCAGACGATGCTCGAACGAGGCCGAGGCCTCGGTCTTCAATCGATAGCGGATATGTACAGAACAGGGCATAGCGGCCAAGGCCTTGGCCGCTATGCCGGAGAGTGCACCGGGAATCGTGGGGGTGGACGCCTCGATGTCGGTCGGGGGAGTTGGAGGCCTAGATGGAGATGGAGGATCTGTTGCCGGAGCAGCGAAGGTCTCGATGGAGCTTGGTAGCCCTCCTGCTCCTCGGTATCAGTATCGGCTTTCTGACTGGCCGACTGTCGGTACCCACTACCGGCGCATCGCCCGCAATAGATACTGCCCGAGAAATCGGTGTTGCCATCCCCGAAGTGCAAATGCCGGCGTTCTCTGACGGCGAGATCACGCTACGAGAAACAGAGCAGGCATACAGCCGCTTTGTCGAGTGCGTCGGTGATCAGGGAGCCCTAGCCGGGTTCTTCTCGACACTCGAGAAAGACGGGTCTCTGACCATTTCCATTCAGGAGGTCGGTGACGACAGCCTGCAGCGTTTGGTTTATCGTTGCCAGATTGAACATCTTGAGGCAACGCGGCAGGTCTACGTCAGTTCTAGGCGACTGGCCGGTGACTAGTAGTTTCGTTACTCCGTCGTAGTCGACCAGACGGTTCTCCGGAGAACTACAACCACTGGCAAAGGGCCGATAGCGCAGAATCTCGCGACACCCACTCGCGGGCGTGCGATTGAATCCAAGCCGAACCGGCAGATAGGTGCACATCGGGAACGACCATCGTTACGGTGAGCGTTCGAGACCCCGCCCCTAGACGTGCCGATCCCGGACACTCGTTGGAATGCGTGATATGGCTCCATATCTAGTGATCGGCGCTGGTGAAGGCCCTTCCCAGGGACCTCCGCATCAAACCACAGGACGGCAAGACCAGAGCTACCGGATCATCTCGCCCAGTGCTGCGAACCTGAGCATGTGGGCTTGGCCTGCGTGGATGGCATATTCGTCGACCATCTTCACGAGGGTGGCTCGCAGCGGGCGGCCATGCCCTGATCCAACAGCGTCGAGTGACACCATCTCGGCGATCGCCGCATCCGACAAGGCAACCTCTTCGAAGTACCAGCGAAGGTCGT
>JAHEDK010000067.1 GCA_024641245.1 Actinomycetes bacterium | reverse complement strand
TGTGTTTGACGGGTCGGTATCGGCCCGGCATTGTCCCGATCGATCGGGAACCGGACCCGACGAGCCAAACGGAGTTGATTCCCTTTCCAGAGTGCCCGAGGTGAGACGTGCCAAACCGTGAATATCCCATCGAACCCTATCCGATCGATCGACCTCGAGCTGCGACGATCCGTTCTCGACTGATGTTGGAAGTCGCCTCTGAACTTGTCGACACCGACGACTGGATGCCGAAGCAGGCTCGAATCCAGTTCCGATCGCAGGGAGCAACCGAATGGGCCGTCACCGTCTTCGGTAGCGATGCTCCATCAGTTATTCGGGAGGTGGAGGCCCGAAACACCGACATTGCCATCCTCAACCCGGCAACCGCCGCGGGCCCCGCAGTGCTGGGAGCCGATCCCTTCTCCATGCCAATCCCGCTTCGGGCAATCGCAACGATCCCGTCGTACGATCAGTTGGGACTCGTCGTCAGCCGCCGATCCGGCATCGAGTCATTTGACGACTTCCGACGCCCACGAGCGCCCCTGAGGATTTCGCTGCGGGGCGACCGGCCCGACCATTCCGTACACATGGTTCTGGATCATGTGCTCGCAGCAGCGGGAACGTCGCGCGAGGAGCTGGCGAGGGCCGGCGACGTGATCAGTTACGACAGCGGGCTGCCCCATGGGTCGACCAGAGCAGCCGCGATGGCGAACGGCGAGATAGACGCCCTCATTGATGAAGGTGTCTACAACTGGGCGGAGCAAGCAGTGGCAGATGGGTTCCGCTTTCTCTCGTTGCCGGAAGACGTGCTGCAACACCTCGAGAGCCTCGGGTACCGGCGGGCACTCATCGAGCGGGAGCGATACCCGGGACTCCACGAGGACGTTGCCACCGTTGATTTCTCCGGCTTCATGATCTACACGCACGCTCATGCCGACGACTTCTTGATTGAGTCCGTCTGCCGAGCGCTCGTATTGCGACGCGATCGAATTCCCTGGCAAGGAGGTCCCTCGCTTCCCATCGAGCGAATGGTGTCGGACACGGCCGACGCGCCGATCCCGATTCCTTTTCACCCTGCCGCCGAACGGTTCTGGAGAGAGCACGGTTTCATTCTGGATTCCTAGTGGTTCGTTGTCCCACCGCCGACGGCGGCGTTTCAGGGCTCCCGTTCGGAGATCCGGCGGATCATCCCCGCTCGTCGGCGTTCAGAGCGGGAAGGATCACGTATTCGTTGAACCATTGAGCGGCAGCCACCACGTGGTGTGAGGTCCGTCTCGCGGCAGTGGCAGCGGACGTCGCACTTTCACGTCGTCGGTAATGTGGCGGGTGACGGCAACGACTGCGTTCGCGGGCTTACCTTGATATGTTCCGGACAAGCAGGATGCAGAGAGGAAGCAATCCAATGGTCGACAGGAGCGCCAGCCGAAATGGTGAGGATTCCTCGGCGGCTGCTCTCAGGATCCTTCGAGCGCATTCAGTCCTCACGCTGGCCACTGTGTATCGCGGCGAGCCACACGCCGTATCGCTCATGTACGCCAACGAGGGGTTCACCCTGTACTGGTTGTCGGATCCTCGATCGCGACACTCGCAGGCACTGGCCGACACTCCACGAGCCTCAATCACGGTCGCCGGACATTTCGCCGACTTCAGGGAAATCGAGGGCCTGCAATTCCTGGGGGCCGCTCGCAAAGTGGGTGACAAATCGGTCGGCAAGCATGGATTGCAACTCATGGCGGACCGATATGAGTTCCTACAGAGCTTCCTGTCCGGCCCGGCCAAACTCGTCCGCAGCTTGGATCTGGCGGCGGTGTACCGGTTTGAGCCGGACCAGCTGACCCTGATCGACAACACTAAGGGCTTCGGCCACAAAGAGATCGTCTCGCTTCCAGTTCAGGCTGAATGTCTGTCCGTTCCCACGGTGTGATCTGGGCAGCCACGGCTGCGTGTGTGCGCCTTTCGGTCGAGGAATCTTCTCGGCTGATCTCCAAACCTCCGTCGTTCCCCGAGCCGCAGGGACGAGCATCTAGGGCAAGCCGGCCCAACGGGTGATGAGGCCGGCGTCTATGCCGAACTGGTCGAGCACCTTTGAGACTGTGTGATCCACGATCTCTTCGATGGTCGTCGGCAGTGTGTAGAAACCCGGCACGGGCGGCATGATCACCGCGCCCGCCTCTGTTGCTGCTGTGAGCAGACGCAGGTGTCCCAGATGGAGCGGGGTTTCGCGCACAACCAACACGAGCCGCCTGCGCTCCTTCAAACACACATCAGCCGCCCGGGTTATCAGGTTGTCGTTATACGAGTTGGCGACCGCACTCAGGGTCTTCATCGAACACGGCGCAACGACCATCCCGTCGGTGATGAAGGAACCGGAGGCGATTGTTGCCCCCAGGGAACGCTCGTCGTGAACCACATCGGCCAGCTCGGCGAGGGCTTCCGGACGCCGATCGGTCTCGTACTCGAGCGTCGCAAGCGCGCCTTTCGAGATGATCAGATGAGTCTCGATGCCGTCGATGGACCCCAGCACCTCAACGAGTCGGGCTCCATAGATAGCACCGCTTGCTCCGGAAATGCCGACGATGATCCGCTTCGTTGTGATCTCCTTCCGACCAAGCGCCACTCTACAGAACAGGTTCCGGCCCCGTCGATGGGGGTTTGAATGAAGCTAGGAAGGTCTCGGATGCCAGCGTCGAGTCGATGCCACCGTCGTGCCGGGGTGCAGGAGAGACGTTGGGTTGATATCGACTCGGCCCAACAGCAATATTTGTTGCCACCTCTCGCGACTCCTCATACAGCAACACAATGCGCCCTCGCGTCGCTCAATTACCGAGCACATACAGCTTGTAGTCAGCTACTCTTGACAGCAACAAATATTGCTGCCACGATTTGAGGACGATTCACCTTCGACCCTAGGAAGGCACAAATGCGAGTTGTTGACGCCATCGCCCAATGGTTCGAGACGGCCGGGATGAAACACTACTTCGGAGTGGCCGGCGGTGCCGTGTGGCCATTTCTGGACGGGCTAATCGACTACCCGCAACTCAAGGGATTCCAGGCCAAGCACGAGTCCCAGGCCG
>JAHEDK010000066.1 GCA_024641245.1 Actinomycetes bacterium | reverse complement strand
GGACATCGCCGAAGCCTCGTCTTCGAGTTGCTGCAGCCCGGCGTCTACAGAACCACGAGATGTTGCGGAAGCAGTATCCGGCAAGGTCTGGAGCGCCAGGGTCACCGCCACCAAACCCTGAAATCTTCTCAGCAATACTGTCGTCCCCCACGCGCAACAGTATTGCTGAGAAACTGGCAGACCTTTGGGTTCCCGGCTCCTGAGAGCCGGGAACCCAAATAATCCTCCGAACCTACAGCCCGAGAGCTTTGGCCAGGAAGGTGGCCATATGGTCTCGCCGAACCGGATTGTCCGGGCAGTACTTCAGCGGGCTTGTCGAACACCCGGCGGTGATTCCCAGCCGTTTGATCAACTCGGCGTCGTCTGCATAGAACGCGGCCAGGTCAACGTCGCCGAAGACTCCCGTCGGTGGAACCAGCTCGGCGGTGTGATCGAACGCCTTCACGAGGAACACCGCCATCTCGCCGCGAGTCACCGTCTTATCCGGGCGGTAGGTCCCGTCGGGGAATCCGACCGTCACACCCAACTGGTACAGGCGTTCAACCCACGGCGTGAACCATGAACCGGTCGTCACGTCAGAGAAGTAACCCTGATAGGTGGACAGATTTCCTGCCTCGCCCATCGACTGCACCAGGAACACTGCCATCTCTGCCCTCGTCACACTTCGCTCAGGGCAGTATTTGTCATTCGCTGGTGGATTGCAGCCGTTGGTGATTCCCAGGGCCGCGATCGCTTCTATGTTGGCCTCATGCGGGTTGCCATCATCGTCTATGAATGTGTTCGCTACCGGCGGCTGGTCGACCGTGACAGTAACGGTGTCCACAGACGGCGGATTGACGCCGTCGGTGGCGCGTAGCTGCAGAACGAAGACTCCGCCGCCCTTGAAGGTGATGCTTGTGTCGACCGAGTTTGCGTTTCCGAACGTGACGGCCCCGGGCCCACTCACCTTGCTCCATGTGGTGGTCAGGCCATCCAGAGGTTGGCCGTCATCGAAGGCCGTTCCGTCTAGAGATGTCACCAGGGATGAGACCGTCTTGTCCGCACCCGCGTTCACGAACGGCGCAAGATTGGAGAAGGGAGCGCTTAGCTCATAGAGCCTTCCATCGAGTGGGGGTTTGTCGGTGTAATCCAGGCCCGGGTCTGCTCCTCGATCGACAACGTACATATTGACGGCGCTCGAGCCATCGGAGGCAGGCGCAGTCGCGATGTCGGCAAGCACGTGGAGCCCGCCGATTGCGTCGAAGACGTCGATCGACCGGATGAGGTAGCCGTCCTTGCTGAGTTCGTAGATGACCTCGGCATGTCCGTCCGTGAACAGAAGCGTATCAGAGGCGGCTCGATACCCGATCCCCTCGATATCGTCGATGATGTATTGGGCATTCGCGATATCGGCAACCGGGACGCCGGCGGCGTTGAACTTTGATACATCAAGGCGCCGAACAAGGCTGGCGGTCAGGGGCGGTCCATACGCGATACTGATCTCGTAGATGAACCTCGGGCCACCGATAATCTGGTTGCCAACGCCGTCAGTGAGGAACAAGTGGCCGGAAATGGGGTCAAACGCCACGTCTTCCAGATCTACCAGCCCGAATCCGCTGGTGAGGAAAGAACCGACAAACACATCATCACTACCGGCCGATCCCCAGTCGAAATGACCGTTTGGGCCGACATTGACGATGGCGACCTCTTGGGTGCTCCAGTCATTGCTGAAGAAGACGTTCTTACGGACCGGATCGTAGGCGAGGCCTGTAGGTTCCATCTTCCAAGACGGATATGGCGCTTCGCCAACATGCGGCGGGTTGGGGATGGCACCGGTCCGCAGCATCTCCCAAGTGTTGACTCCATCGAAGAACGCTGGCTCTTCGTTGATTTCCGAGTCGGTGACGAGGAGACGATCGATGTTGCCAATATACGCGATGCCGGATGGGTCGATTGGGACCGAGAGGCCGGGCTCCGCCACTGTTATGGCTGTGATACCGCCCAGAAGAGTGTCGTTGGCGGACATGGCAATGGACGCGGCCCGATCGACGAACGTGACCTTCCAGCCGTTGGTTGCGAGGGGAGGTAGCGGAACGAGTGGGACTACGTTGACCTCGAATATGTTTGCCAGCATCTCCAATTCCTGCTTCAAGACGGCAGGATCAGCGTCGAACGGGATCGGATTGGTCGGTCCTTGACCGGCGAAGCTCAGGGTGAAGGTCCCCGATGTGGCGTTGTTGGAGACATGCTGCATACCGTCCACTTCTTGCCAGTCCGTTGAGTCGACCAGCGTGGCGATCTCGTTGGCCACGGTGGATCCGGCCGCGTTACTGGTTCGGGGAACTCCGGCGAGAAGTCCCGTCACGACGACGAAGACGAGAGCAACCTCAAGTAGTCGTCGCGGCAAGATACGCGCCGTGGTGTTTTCAAGAGTATGCGTAGTCACTCAGCCGCCTCCATCTCCGCCACGCGTGGCGTCAACCCTGTTTGATTAATGCCGCATCTCGCGCGGCTGTACCCTCTCTGAACTGTACTCACCTAGAGTGAGAATTTGCAATGGGTCGTTCTGCCCAATCGGAGGCTACGGGATTCTGATGTGTAGGAAGCCCGACCAGCGTTGGTGAGAACTCCCGTATCAGCGGCGGCGGCGTTTCCAGCGGCGGTACAGATCCACCCACAGCGGGTCGATTTCCCCGTCGGGCGGCGGTGGATCAAACGTTGACGGGTCTGTGCTCGCCTGAGTCCTGGGCAACTCTCTCAACTCCGCCAGCCTCTCGCGGAGGAACTGGACCTCCGTCTCCGCCTTTGCCGCCCGCTCCCGGGCGTCTGCCAGTTGTTGGCCGGCCTCATGGAGATTGCCCAGCTGGTTCAGCATCTTGTTCCATGCATCGAGCGGAACGAGCATGGTGCCTTCGGGGATGGCAGGGTCGCGGGTCGTGAGTTCCTCGGCGCGAGTGTCTTCGACCGCGATTCGCGATTCGCGATTCGCGATGTCGTTTCGGGTCCGGTCGGGTTCTTCCGGTGGCTCGTTTTCGGTGGCCTTGGCACGGTCTGCGACTTGCGAATCGCGAATCGCG
>JAHEDK010000065.1 GCA_024641245.1 Actinomycetes bacterium | reverse complement strand
GGCCATTCGGAGCCGAAGAGATAGCTGCGGCGTCGACCGTACTGGGAGATCTCAGCGCGGCGGGTGTCGACTACGGCGACGTTGTCCAGGTACTCGAAGACGAGGGCGTCGACAAGTTCGTTGTCTCGTACAAAGAACTCCTGGCGAGCATCAGCGAACAAGCGGCCCGCTAGCCCGGTACAGGCGCGGATAGTCCCCGGAACAGGTGTCCGGCCGCGGCTTTTTGCGACACACTTCCATTCAACGTGTCCTCTCCCACGAAGTGGGGGAGGTGGTTGCCGATCCGAAGGATCGGGAGGTGGAGGGGGTATCTCTGGTCGCCGTTCTCGAAGAGATTCCTCCTCGCGCTACCCGGTCCTTGAATCGATGAAGCGCAGCCAGTTGCGCAGCTCCACTTCCCGGATCTGCGGATCAATGATGTCGTCACCGACGCCGAATTCTGCCCGCAGTTCTATCGAATCCGGGTTGGCGTGGAGCTCCATCATCTTGGCGGCGTATTCGGCGACTGCAGCTTCGTCGGGGAACAGGCCTTCTCTCACCAATGCTTTGCCCCTCGCCGCGATCAGGCGGCCCATCTCATACAGGTTGTATTCGGGGTGGTATTGGGTGCTCCAGAACGAGGCGGTTCCGTTCCCAATTATGGCGGCCTGAATCGTCGTGTGAACGTTGGCCGCCAGCGACGGCGTGCCATCCGGAAGTTGCGTCACCTCGTCCAATTGCATGATGAAGCCGTCGAAGACCTCCGGCTTCCCGTCGTGCATCGGAGATGTATTTGCGGCCTCGGTGAGCCGGATGTCACGGGCGATGCCCCACTCGCGCCCCTTGGGGTTCACGGCCACTTGCCCGCCACTCACCAATGACGCCAGCTGGATACCCCAGCAGCTCCCCCAACTGGCCGTCCCTCCTGCATCAGTTCCTGAGCAAAGGCGACCTGAGAGAGAACCCGCGGATCCTCCTCGTCGTAGACGGTGAGATCTGATCCGGTCCAGATGAATCCGTCGAAGTCTGCGATGGATGTGCCCGACGGCAGAGAAAAGTCCGGGTCGGCAACGTGAACGAGCTCGGTGGTCGCGTTCGGGGCCTCTCTCGCCAGGAAGTCCTTGAACATGTCGTGGGGATGACCGACATCGGATCGATCGAAGTTCTCGCGACTCGCAGCCGGCTAACAGTTGACGATGCAGAAACGGTGCGGTGCCGTAGTGGTGGGTGAAGAAGTCATCCGATTCCTCGCTGCGTGATGTCCCTCGAGAGCGGTTTTATGTGGTCGCCGCCAGTTTAGGTGTCGTGCGTGAACGCTCAGCGGGAGGACGAACCCCCTTGTCCTCCTCAAGGCGAGGTTCAGGCGTGTTAACTGATGATGGCAACCACAGAAGGCGTGCAGGTGGGGCTCTCCACGAAGGCACGGACCGAAACCGAATCATTCGAGGGGTTCTACCAGCGCGAGTATCTCCGGGTCGTGGCTCTGGCATATGCGATTTCAGGGGATCGATCCTCTGCCGAGGACATAGCCCAGGACGCCTTCATCGCAGCTCATCGCCACTGGGACCGCATCGGCCGCTTCGACGCACCCGGCGCCTGGGTTCGCCGAGTTGCCACGAACGGCGCTATCTCCCGTCGCCGGCGATCCGGGTCGGAGTCGAAAGCTCTCGGTCGAGTAGCTCACGATCAGCACGTCGTTGTCTCAAACGAGCTCACGGCCGAAACGGCTGAACTCTGGGATGCAGTGCGGCAACTCCCCAAGCGGCAAGCGCAGGCAATCGCGCTCACCTATCTCGAGGGATACGCCCCGGCTGAAGTGGCGGCCATCCTCGAGTGTCGGACCACCACAGCCAAGACTCACCTGAAGAGAGCAAAACAGAACCTGGGTCGCCGGCTGGGAATGATCGAGGAGAGCTCATGACGATGCTTGAACAACGCCTTCAATCGGCGGCCCGCGAACTCAACGAGCATGTCAAGACCTCCTTCGTGCACAAGCCGTTTCATTCACCCGTCTCACACCAGAGGCTGCGCCGTCTAGGGCTGGCAGCCGCGACCGCCGCTGTTTTCGCAACCTGCATTTTGGTGTTGGCCATCATGGCTCCGTTTGGTGGATCCGGTTCCGATGAGGCAGACCAGCCGGTCGCCTCAACCATCCCTGCTCCGGCGCCTTTGCCTAACCCGGGCCCAGTGGAGGTAGCTATTCCCAGCGGTCTCGACTGGCTGAGAATCGAAGCTCCAGATCTGGGCGGGGAAGGCATCAAATCTATCCAGTCAATCCAGGCAATCTCAACGGGACTGATCGCCGTCGGTCAAGACGCCAACAAGCCTGCTATCTGGATATCCACTGATGGGAACGATTGGACATCACTAGACGATCGAGGTCGTGCATTTACGGCCTCCAGCAGCCCGTACGGCGAAGAATCACGCGTTTGGATCAACGATGTAGCCGAGAGCGATTCCCGTCTGGTAGCAGTCGGACTCGATCTGTGGAATCGAAGTGACGTGGGTGCGGGCTCGCAAGAGATGTCGATGGCGTTCTGGTATTCGGACGACGGGAAGAACTGGACGCGGGTCCCACACGATGGTGGATCCTTCGGGCTCCAACCTGGTTGGCTGCGAGGGTCACGCGTCATCGCGACCAACAACGGATTCATCGCGGTCGGTGAGGCCATCTGGACGTCACCCGATGGCGTGACATGGACCAGGCACGAGGCTCCGGGATTCTGGCACAACGACATCATCCAAACCGACGAGGGTCTGATTCTCGTGGGGATGCAGAAGAGCGACATGGCTGAGAAGGCCGCAGCCTGGTACTCCGCAGATGGCCTGATTTGGACGTCGGCCGAGATCGAAGCTTCGGACCGCGACGAGTCGGGGTTTTCCGCGATCCTTGAAACCGAGGACGGTTTCCTCGCAGCCGGTATCGACTCCCATGAGATGGTCTGGTTCTCGCCGGACGGTCACAATTGGACAAAGAGAGGTGGATCCACAGATAACGACGGCTACGCCTACGACAGGATCAACGACATGGCCGCGATCGGTGATCAGCTCGTAGCTATCGGAGTGCGATGGCCGGCCGTTGGGACGGGGGCGACCATCTGGTCGTC
>JAHEDK010000064.1 GCA_024641245.1 Actinomycetes bacterium | reverse complement strand
CGGTAGAAGGTTCCGGCAACCGCCGGCGGCCGCGCGCTGGTGGTCATGTGTTCAGACTACGCCTATGGCATGATTCAGGGATGGCCCATCCGCTCGTGGAAGTAGCTCTCGAGGCGATCAGGAACCACCTCGAAGGCGAGAAGGTTCAGCCGGATGAAGATGAAGGGACCGACGCCCTGCCGTGGGGGATCTTCGTCTCGTTATATGAGCCCGGTACCGGTGACCGGGAGGGGCCGCTGAGAGGATGCATCGGGAGCCTCAACCTGACGGGGACCTCTCTGCTGCAGGAGGTTCGTCGAGTTGCAGTGTCATCGGCGACGACCGATCCTCGATTCCGTCCTATGCGCCTGAGCGAAGTGGACGGGCTCGATGTAGCGGTCTATCTATTGGACGAGCCCGAGATCGTCGATGGACCGGCCGACCTCGACCCGGATAAGTACGGCGTCATAGTCACCGGCCGCGGTGGTCGGAGCGGACTGCTGCTGCCCGCCATTCCGGGTATCGACAGCCCGGAACATCAACTCGAGCTCGCCACCCGCAAAGCCGGATTGAGTCCGGGAAGCAAGACAACCATCGAGCGTTTCACGGCCGTCATCCTCCACTAGCCGGTAGGGTCAAAGCCATGACAACCATTCGACGCCTCACCGACTCTTGTCTCACCGTCACAACGGAGGCAGGTACCACTCTATTCGATCCCGGTTTTCATACGTTCGACACCGGGGAGTTCGATCTCACCTCGCTCGGCGATGTTCAACGGGTGCTGATCACCCACGAACACGGCGACCACGTGAAACCGGAGTTCGTTGCCTGGCTCATCGACCGAGGCTCGGACGTCACCGTTCACTCGAATCAGTCGGTCGCCGACCTGCTCGCACCCCACGACATTACGGTTTTCACAGAGAATCCGGCCGGAGTGACCTCTGAGGATGTCCTCCACGATACAACTCCGATGGGTACCGCACCGCCGAATCGGGCTTTCACCGTCGAAGGCGTGCTCACCCACCCTGGGGACAGCTATCAGCCGATCGCGTCGGCGCCCGTCCTGGCGCTACCACTGCTCACTCCATGGGGCTCCACCACTGCGTCGATGGATTTCGCTCGCCGCCTGGCACCTCAGCAGGCGATCCCGGTCCATGACTTCTATCTGGGAGAGTTGGGACGCAACTGGATAAACGGTATGGCGAAGAAAGTGCTCGCCGAATCCGGTATCGAGTTCGTACCGTTGGGCTGGGGCGAGAGCTTCACGGTGTAGAAGACGGGCAAGCCGGAAATAGAGCCCCTCGTTCCCTTGTCGCGATTCGCAGTTCGCGATTCGCCCGCGCCCGCGGTCTCGCCGACAGGGTCGGTACGCGAATTGCGAATCGCGAATCGCGCTCCCTAGAACCCAACATTCCTCGGTGTCCGCGGGAACGGAATCACGTCGCGTATGTTCTGCATTCCGGTGGTGAACTGAACGACGCGTTCCAGCCCGAGACCAAAACCGGCGTGGGGCGCGCTCCCAAAGCGGCGCAGATCTAGATACCACCAGTAGTGGTCCCGATCCATGCCTTTGATGTCCATACTCTCGGCGAGCACATCGAGGCGTTCCTCACGCTGGCTGCCGCCGACGATCTCACCGATCTGCGGCACGAGGACGTCCATGGCAGCCACCGTTTTCCCGTCGTCGTTGCGGCGCATGTAGAACGCTTTGAAGTCGAATGGGAAGTCGGTGACGATCACCGGTTTCTTGATGGCGACCTCGGTGAGGTAGCGCTCATGCTCGGACTGGAGGTCCGATCCCCACTCGGCGGGGAACTCAAAGGTCTCGCCCGATGCAGCAAGAATGTCCACGGCCTCGGTATAGGTGATGCGTTCGAAACTGCCGTCCACCACTCCGGCCAGCGTGTCGAGCAATCCCTCTTGAACCCACTTGTTGAAGAACTCGAGGTCGTCGCTGCAGTTGTCGAGCACGTACCGCACGAGATACTTGACGTAATCCTCTGCGAGGTCGGAGTTGTCGTTGATGTCGGCGAAGGCCATCTCTGGTTCAATCATCCAGAACTCGGCCAGGTGCCGGCGAGTATTCGAGTTCTCCGCCCGAAACGTCGGCCCAAAGGTATAGACACGATCGAGCGCCAGCGCGTAGGCCTCGGCGTTCAGTTGACCGCTAACCGCCAGGAAGGCCGGGCGACCAAAGAAGTCCTGGGCGTAGTCGACCGCTCCCCCCTCGGCCCGAGGCGGGTCGGCCGGGTTGAAGTTCGTGACCCGGAACATCTCTCCTGCGCCCTCTGCATCGCTGGCAGTGATCAACGGCGTATGCACGTAGAGGAAATCGCGTTCCTGGAAGAACCGGTGGGTCGCATAGGACAGTGCGCTGCGCACCCGGGCAACGGCCCCGATCGTGTTGGTTCGCGGCCGCAGATGTGCGATCTCTCGAAGGTGCTCGAAGGACACGCGCTTCTTCTGCAGCGGATAGTCGTCGGGATCGGCGAATCCGAACACTTCGACTACCTCGGCTTTGATTTCGACGGCCTGACCCTGGCCGGGCGACTCCGTCAGAGTTCCCGTGATCCGTGCCGCCGACCCGATCGTCAGGCTCAGAACATCCGTCTCATAGTTGGGCAACTCGCCATCGGCAATGATCTGAAGGCCACTGAAACTCGACCCGTCATGCAGTTCGATGAACGAGAACCCGCCCTTCGAGTCTCGGCGTGTGCGTACCCAGCCTGCGACCGTCACTTTGGCGCCGACGTCTGTCCGCTCCAGGACGTGCTTGATGAGTTGTCGTTGCATGTACGACTCCCGTTCGAATGGTCCGGCACGATCTTACGGCAAGGGTCGTAGAGGGGCCAGATTGAAGAAGCCGCGGCACGGGGCCAGAGCAATTGGCAGTCGGCAATTGGCTTCCCGCCATCGGTTACGAATTGCGAATTGCGAATCGCGTCGCGGGGAAACCCCCGGGGGAAGGTGCCCGGGGGTTTCGCTGCTTGGTATATTTCGCTCAGTTGTACCGGGCAACCGGCCCGTCCCAGCTGACGCCCGACCAGGCGTTGTCACTCCACGACAGGCCGGACCAGGACAGTCCCGACCACGACAGACCGCTCCACGACAGGCCGTTCCAGGTCATGTCGGACCAAGACAGACCC
>JAHEDK010000063.1 GCA_024641245.1 Actinomycetes bacterium | reverse complement strand
GGCTCGGCTGGGTAGTCGGCGCACTGGTTCTACTGATCGTCATCTGGGCGGTAGCCGGCGCCATGGCCTACTCCCCGGAGTACGTGTCCCGGGTGCTCAGGTCGAGGGAATCCTCGGTTCAGGACTATCTGGTCAACTTCCCTCTGCGCACTCTCACCGCCGCGGTGGAACCGTTCACGTTCCCCGAGGCACTTGACGAGGAGATAGTCCGCTCCGCGTTCGAGGGGGCACTCGAGGTGGACGACTTCGACCGATTCCTCGAGGAGACTGATACTCAGGCGCTGATTGTCATCCAGGACGGGACCGTCCTCTACGAGGGTTACTTCAACGGTACGCAGCGCGATTCGATGGTCACCTCGTTCTCGGTGGCAAAGTCGTTCGACTCGGCACTGATCGGTATCGCCATCGACGAAGGCTTCATCTCCAGCGTCGAAGACCCGATCACCGTGTACCTACCGGAGCTTGCCGAGCGGGATCCGGGTTTCGATGCGATCACCATCCGCGATCTGCTCCGGATGGCTGCCGGGCTCGACTATCAGGAGCTGCGGTGGTTCCTTTTCAATGGGGATGACCCGTTGACCACCTATTACCCCGATCAGCGGAAGATCACCCTGGAGAACACCACCATCGTTGACCCACCGGGTTTGTACTTCAACTACAACAAGTACCACCCGCAGATGTTGGGAATGATTCTGGAACGGGCAACGGGTGTGTCGGTGTCGGAGTACACCCAGACCCGGCTGTGGGACCCGTTGGGGATGGAGTTCAACGGCGCCTGGGCTCTCGACAGCGTCGAGAGCGGGTTCGAGAAGATGGAGGCCGGTCTCAACGCCCGAGCGATCGACTTCGCCAAGTTTGGTCAGCTCTTCCTCCAGGGCGGCGTTTGGGGGGGAGAGCAGATAGTTTCGGAGGCCTGGGTCGAGGAGTCGACTTTGCTTGATCCGTCGACCCAGAATCCCGGCTACTACTCCCACAGCTTCGGGCCTTATGTCTATGACGACGGCGACGGCTACTACAAGTACATGTGGTACGGGAAGCTCCGGGCCGGGCAGCCGGCGGACATCCTCGCCGAAGGCGACCACGGCCAGATTATCTTCGTCTCACCGGCCAATGGTGTCGTGATCGTCCGTAACGGTTCCGAATATGGAGTCGAGCTGGCGACCTGGACCGACGCGATGTTTACGGTGGCCGGCCAGCTCTAGCCGTCCGCGCGCCGACCAGCGAAGTCGACAATACTGAGGCGCATATAGACACGTCGTGCGCTACCTGCCCAGCTCCGAGGCGAACACGGACCGTGGTGCTGTCGCGCCGACCGATACGCTAGAGCTGCCGGATCTGCTCGAAGTGGGGCGCGCGAGATCGCTCCAGGTGGTCGGTGTTCTGCGCTGTTACCACCGTCCCGGAACAGCGCAACGTGTGGTCAGGCTAAGGACGCGCGAATTCGAGTATCTCGCCGGGCGTCCGCTTGTCGAACAACGCGCCGAGATGGTCCTTGCCCTCGTAGAGCCTGAACGTGCAGTCGGGGATGAGCTCGGCGGTCTGCTCGTAGACCTCTTTGGGGACAAACTTGTCCCGGTCCCCGCACACCAGGAGCACCGGCACCGAGATAGTCGGCAGGATCTCCCGACCGTCGAACGTACTGAGGGCCTCGGCGGCGACCACGAGGTCATCGGAGCCGGCCGACAGGACCACCCGCCCCATCACCCATGCCAGTAGACGGGCGACAAAGGGTGGGCGGAGGCCGGGAAACATCGAGTTCATCATTACCGCAGCCGCGTCGGTCCTACGTCCGGCGCTGAGCAGCTGCGCCGACTCCAGGTCGGCCGCCTTGTACGCCTCGTCCAGCGTATAGCCGGCGACAACCATCGCGATGTGAGCGAAGAGGTCAGGGTGTCGAGCGGCCAGGCAGAAGCCGACCATGCCGCCGCCGGAATCCCCAACGACAAGGTCGACCTTGCCACCGAACTCCTCGACGATCAACCCGGCGTAGTCCTCAGCCATGTCCGCGAGAGTGCAGCCGTGAGAAAGGTTCGGCTTCTGGCCAACCAGATAGATGGTGTACCCGGCCTCAACGAACGAACGGAGCATTCGCGTCATCAACACCAGATAGCCGCTCTTCGGCACGTTACCAGCAGGGCCGCTGGGCCCGACGTGACCGGTGTGGCTCGGGTCAGGAATCCACAACAGCGGCTTTCCTCCCGAACCGAACCGCAGATAGCCCATCCCGTTCGGGAATGTGTCCGCTACCACCTCAGGCTTCCCTCTACGCCACCAACAGGACGCCACGACGCCGATCGCGCCGACGGTAAGCGCTCCGCCGATGGTCACAACACGTCTTCGCACGGCGAATGTTCCCATCAGCCTGCTCCTCGATTTGCCGCTTAGAATCTCCGTCGAGGTCGCTACAACCCAACAGTACACACCCACCACCCACCTGCACCGGCGTCAACTCGGCTCAGACTCAGCTCGTTTGGTGAGGCTATCGACGGGGAGCAGCACGTAAGAAGCCCTACTCCTTGAACTGGTGGCGCGAGGTGAGCCGGCATAGTTGCTGCCGGAGATGAGCTCGGATCTCAGGCACGGCAACAGATCACCCGCTTTGGGCGATATCGCACTGGAGCATTAGTCCCGCAGAACGGCACATCGAGGTGCGGTGCTCAATTGAGAGTTGATTCGCCCCGGGCGTCAGGTCGATTCGTGTCGGTGAGCTTAGGAGGGGAGGAAGACGCGAGTGGGTGTTGCTACTCGGTTGAGGTCTCCGGATTCGATGTTGATGGCGACGAGTGCGACCTGTTCGGCGATTCCCCCACCGAGAGTAGCCGGCCACCCAGATCACCCTGATCTCGCGCCATATCGCCCATTCTCTCGAGAGACCGCTATCGGCACATCTGCGCTCGATATGACGGCCGCCATCCACGAAAAGCGTCTACCCGTGTCAGACAGTTTCCAAGAAAAGCGTCTACCCGGAGGAGACGGTTTCCAGGCGAAAGCGTCTATCCGGGAGAGACGGGCATGGAGTAAAAGCGTCACTCGACAGCGGGTGCGTCCGGAGATGCTTTGGATAGGGGGCAGAATTACCAATCCGTCCTCCCTGCCGGTTCGGGGCGATCGGTTTCGGGTTCTTGGTTGC
>JAHEDK010000025.1 GCA_024641245.1 Actinomycetes bacterium | reverse complement strand
CCGCTCCCCCGAGGAGCGCGGTGAGCGCACCAAGGGTCTCCGCCAGCGTGTCGTCGGCCCGGAAGACGTGCTCCTTGTCCTCCTGAAGGTCCCGGTTGTACGTGAGCGGTAAGCCCTTCTGCATGGCCAGGAGAGCGGTGATGTCTCCAATCGTGCCTGCCGCTCGCCCTCGAGCGAGTTCGGCGATATCGGGATTCTTCTTCTGCGGCAACGCCGACGAACCGGTCGTCAGCCGGTCCGAAAACGTCACCCAACCGAACTCCGACGTCGACCACAGGATCATCTCCTCGGCCAGGCGGGAGGCGTGCACCATCGATTGAGCGCACACCCAGGCATATTCGGCAACGAGATCACGCGATGCGACCGCGTCCATCGAGTTTTCGAACACGCCGGCCAGCCCCAGCAACCGGGCCGTTTCTCCGGGATCGAGAGGAAGGCTCGACCCGCCGGCGGCACCCGCGCCGAGCGGCGAGACACCGAGGCGCTTCCTCACATCCTTGAATCGATCGCGATCCCGCATCGTCATCCACGCAAAGGCGAGCAGGTGATGACCCAGTGGTACCGCCTGTGCTTGTTGGAGGTGCGTGTATGAGGGCACGATCGTCCCGGCGTGCTCCTCGGCCAGTCCGACCAGCTTTGAAACGAACGTCTCCAACTGGGCGACCCTCCGGTCCGCCGCCCCGATCAGATAGAGGCGCAGGTCGAGCGCCACCTGATCATTGCGCGATCGGCCGGTATGGAGTTTCCGGCCGGAGTCGCCGATCAGTTCGATGAGCCGGCGTTCCACGGCCGAGTGAACGTCCTCGTCTGAGTCGAGGAACTCGAAGGCGCCCGCCCGCGCCTCGGTCAAGACCGCGCGCAGGCCATCGCCGACGGTTGCGGCCTCCTCGTCGGTAAGGATCCCGACCTTTCCGAGCATCCCCGCATGGGCGATCGAACCGTCGATATCCACCTCCAGCAGGCGCCGGTCCGTGTGTGACGCGGTGTAGTTCCACAAGACTTCATCCGGGCCTTCAGCGAATCTGCTACCCCAGAGCGTCATGATGCGTGCCGGATGGCTGGTGCCCGACCGTCGGCACCGGCCGGGTCCCGACCCCTGCGGGTGCGTTGCGGCGATACCCTGCCCCCTTCGCCTCGAAGGCTCGGCACCTCCCCCACGATGCCGTGGGGGAGGAACGCGGGTTTGGGTGACATATGCGTAGGAGGTTCGACTGACCGGACGGCTTCCGCGTCCCAACACACCCTCTTACGCCCTCCCCCTGCAGGTGCGCCGCCCACCGGATCGCCCCCGAGCGCGACACCAGGCCCGATGCCGTGGGAGAAGTACGCAATTCGTCCAACGGTGCCCGGTACCCTCACTCCCCTGCTCCCAACCGCTCCTCAGCCAACTTGCGCAACCGGAGCGCGTTCAACTTGATGAAACCCGAGGCGTCCGCCTGGTCGTATACCGAATCCTCTTCGAACGTGACCGTGGCGTGGTCGTACAGTCCGTAGTGATCCGATCGACGACCCTCGACGTACACGCCGCCCTTATACAGTTTCAACCGAGCCTCTCCCGATACCCGCACCTGCACCGAGTCCATGAATGCTTGGAGTGCTTCGCGCTCGGGCGCGAACCAGAACCCGTTGTAAACCATTTCGGCATACCGGGGGACGAGTTCGTCTCGGAGGTGGGCGACCTCTCGATCGAGTGTGATGGACTCGACGGCCTTGTGGGCGTGATGGAGCACGGTCCCGCCCGGGGTCTCATACACACCGCGGCTCTTCATCCCGACGAACCGATTCTCGACGAGGTCGACCCGTCCGACGCCGTGCGCTCCTGCAACGGAGTTGAGGTGCCTCAACAATTCGACGGGGTTCATCTCGATGCCATCTACCGCGATCGGGTCCCCCTTCTCGAACGCCACAGTGATCGACTGTGCTTCGTCGGGAGCATCTTGCGGGTCGACCGTCGTTCTGAACATGTCCTTGGGGGGCGCCGTCCACGGGTCCTCGAGCACTCCACCCTCATACGAGACGTGCAGAAGATTGGCATCCATCGAATACGGCTTCTCGACGGTAACCGGGATGGGGATCCCATGACGCTCCGCGTAAGCAACGAGATCCGCCCTACCCTTCAGATCCCACTCGCGCCAGGGGGCGATCACCTTGATGTCCGGCTCGAGAGCATAGGCAGAAATCTCAAAGCGAACCTGGTCATTCCCCTTTCCGGTGGCGCCGTGCGAGATCGCATCTGCTCCGTATCTACGGGCCACTTCGATCATTCCCTTGCTGATCACCGGCCGGGCGAGTGAGGTTCCCAGCAGGTAGTACCACTCGTAGACGGCATTGGCCCGCAGGGCAGGGAACACATAATCCTCTACGAACTCCGCGGTGAGATCTTCGGTGATCGCCTCCACGGCGCCGGTCTGAAGCGCCTTGACCTTCGCCTCCTCGACCTCTTCACCTTGACCGACATCAGCGGTGTACGCGATGACCTCTGCGTCGTACTCCTCCACCAGCCATTTCAGGATGATCGAGGTATCGAGACCTCCGCTGTAGGCAAGGACTACTTTCATAGAACTTCTCCGATTTGTTCGAGTTGCTTTGCGATCCGCCAACCGCCGATGCTTTCGGCGACGACCACCAGCAGCGTGTCGTCGCCCGCCACCGTCCCCAGCACTCCCTCGATTCCTCCCCGATCAACGGCGCCAGCCACGACCTGAGCGGCTCCCGGCGGCGTGGTGATGATCACGAGGTTTCCGGTAGGCACGATCGTTTCAGCGAACTCCGCGAGGACCCGGCGCAAGGCTTGGGCAACGGCCGTCTCGTCAACGGCACCTCCGGGCGCGGGAAGCGCATAGACGGCGTTCCCATGGTCATCCCGAGCCTTGATCGCACCGAGTTCCTTCAGATCACGCGACACCGTTGCCTGCGTAACGTCGAATCCCGCTTTATCCAGTTGCTCCACGAGCGCCGACTGACTTGCCACCGACTGGTGGGCGATGATGCGACGAATCGCCCTTCGCCGCGCCGCTGTGTTGTTCATGGCGTGATTATACGAGTCGTTGCATATTCATGCGAATAGGCGCGGTCGGGCTATGGCTCGGTGCCGGTGCCTCACACCAGGTGGTGGCCACCGTCGACCACCAGGACGTCACCGGTGGCGAAGGTCGAACGAGCCAGATAGAGACACGCTTCGGCGATGTCGTCCGGCGTAGCGGAGCGACGCATGGGGGTGATCTCGCCGACATGCGTGCGAAAGTCGTGCCAGTCGGCGGTCCACGGCGTGTCGACTAGACCGGGTGCCACCGCATTGACCCGGATGTCTGGGCCGAGCGTCCTGGCGAGCAAACGCGTCATGTGATTGAGCCCCGCTTTCGAAACCGCATACGGAATCGAAGAACCAAGTGTCTTGAGGCCGGCCAGTGACGACACGTTGATGATCGAGGCGTTCTCGGCTCGCCTCAAGTGCGGAATCGCGGCCCTCGAGACATGCCAGGTGCCGAGGACGTTCACGCCGAGGATGTCGTTCCAAACCGCGTCTGTGACGGCATCGAGATCGTCGTGGGGAATGACCCGGGTAGTGCCGGCGTTGTTCACAACCACGTCGAGACCTCCGAACGCGGCGACGACCTCCTCGATCATCGACCGCACTGCCTGGTCGTCGGCGATGTCTGCCCGGCAGTAGATTCCTCCGACCCGCGCCGCCACCGCCTCGCCCGCCTTGCTGCTGGTCGACGAGTTGACGGCAACCAGCGCACCGAGCTCCGCGAATCGTTCGGCGACCCGCTCACCGATCCCGCTCGAAGCACCCGTAACAAGAACGGCTTTCCCGGTGAACTCCACGATCTACTCCTCCGTGTGACTCCGACACGATATTCGCCACCGGCAATCGGCCCAGCCGTAGCCGGTCAGGCGGATGTGCTCTCAGTTGTTGAGCGGGCGATTGCAGTCTCGAACCTCCGGACCGCCTCGGCGACCTCCTCCGCGCTGATCGTGAGCGGGGGCGTGAAACGAACGACGTCCGGACGAACGTTGTTGATTACCAGTCCTTCCCCCAAGGCGGCCGCCACAACCTCCCCGGCGATCGGTTGCTGCAGGACTGCGGCAAGGAGGAGGCCGCGCCCGCGTACCTGCCCTACTCCGGGTACCTGTTCGAGGAGAAGCCGCAGTTGCTCGCCCCTCGCCACCACATTGTCCAGCGCCTTTGCCTCCTCGATCTCGGCCAGCGTGGCCAGCGCCGCCGCACAGATCACCGGGCCGCCGCCGAACGTGGTGGCGTGATCTCCTGGTTGGAAGGCGGCCGCCACCGTCGCGGTCGCCAGGCAGGCGCCGATCGGGAGCCCATTGGCGAGCGCTTTCGCAACCGTGGCGATATCCGGATCGAAGCCGAGGCCCTGCCAGGAAAACCAGGTGCCCGTCCGACCGACACCAGCCTGCACGTCATCGACGATCAACAGAACCTGGCGGTCGTCGCACAGCGAACGGAGGTCGGTGAGATACTTCTCAGCCAGTGGAAGAACTCCCCCCTCTCCCTGGGTGGTCTCGATCATGACCGCGGCGGTACCTCGATGAATGGCCGCCGAAACGGCCGGAAGATCATTCGGAGGAACCTGCAGGAATCCGGTTGGCAGGGGAAGGAAGATGGCCTGCTTCGCTGGCTGCCCGGTGGCCGCGAGCGTCGCCAGCGTCCTTCCGTGAAACGACCCGTCGAGTGTGATGACCTCGAAGCAGGCGGGGCCGCGCTGAGCCTGCCCCCATCGCCGAGCGAGCTTGATAGCTGCCTCGTTGGCCGTCGCCCCGTCGTTCGAGAAGAACACGCGATCGAGCCCCGACAATCGAGACAGCCGTTCGGCAAGGTCAACCTGTGGTGCTGTATAGAACAGGTTGGAGACGTGCACCAGAGCACTCATCTGTAGGTCAACCGCCGCCGCCACCCGCGGGTTGGCATGGCCGACGGCGGTCACCGCTATACCGCTGAGACAATCCAGGTATGGCTTGCCTGCGACATCGAACAGCCGGCTTCCCTCTCCGCGCACAAACTCGACCGGAAGCCGTTGATAGGTGTGCATGAGCGCAACTGCTTCGCGAGCGGCGAGTTCGGTCACGATTCGACCATCGTCCCGATGCCTTCCGGCGTGAAGATCTCCAGCAATAGGGCATGCTGAACCCGGCCGTCGAGTATGTGGACACTATGAACTCCGGCCTCCATCGCCGAAATGCACGAGTCGAGCTTCGGCAGCATCCCCTTCGAAACGGATCCAGAATCCACCAGTTCGCGCAGTCCTCGAACGGTCACCCGCTGTATAAGTGAATCGCGGTCTCCCAGGTCGCTGTACAGACCCTCGACGTCTGTCAGGAACACCAACTTCTCCGCCTCCAGCGCCTCGGCCAAGGCACCGGCCGCGGTATCGGCGTTGAGGTTGTAGACGTGACCATCTTCTCCGAGCGCCAACGGAGCGATCACAGGGACAACCCCCTCAACGAGCATCCGGCTGATCAGATCGGGGTTCACCTGGGTGATATCGCCTACGAAACCGAGCATGGGGTCTCTCGGTGTGGCCACGAAGAGACTGCCGTCGATGCCGGTCACGCCGGCCGCCAGGGCGCCGTGCGAACCCATCAGCCGCACGATGTCCGGGTTGATCTCGCCGGCAAGGGTCGTCTGCACCACCCGGATCGTTTCCGCGTCTGTGACCCGCAGTCCATCCATCCACTGGGGTTCGACTCCGGCCTGGCCCATCGCCCTGGTGATATGCGGCCCGCCCCCATGCACGACTACCGGGCGAAGTCCGACCAATGCCAGCAGGGCCACATCCCCGGCGAAAGTGTGTCGAAGTGTTTCGTCGGCCATTGCCGAACCGCCGTACTTGATGACGATCGTCTTGCCTTTGAACTCCTGGATGTACGGCATGGCCTCCATGAGGATCGTTGCCTTGCCCATCGAACGGGCGATGCGGCTCTTGGTCAGGTCCGGCGGTGTTCTACTCATGAGCGTTCCCCGTTGAATCGGACGTATTCGGGGGTCAAGTCGGTGGTGAGTACCGTCGCTCGCCCCGAACCGGCCCCAACCGTCACCTCTACTACAAAGTCACCGTGCATCAGGGTCGAAACCAATGCCTGTTCGTCGAACGTAACGCCGGATCCCCGCTGGGCCACCGTCACCCCCTCGTACGAAACCGAAATGGCCTCTGGATCGACGCGGCCCGGACCGACTCCAAGAGCCCCGAAGATCCTCCCCCAGTTCGGGTCGCCTCCGTAGAACGAGGAACGTACGAGATCGGAGTCTGCCACGTGTTTGCCTATCGCCCTGGCTTCCGCATCGTGGGCGGCTCCGGTCACCCGCACGGCGACCACCCGGGTCGCTCCCTCGGCATCCGCCGCGATCTGATGGGCGAGATCTCGGCAAAGCTCCCTCAGGGAGGCACCAAAGCGCCCGGGGTCAGGCTCGATGCCCGAAGCGCCGGATGCCAGGATCACCACAGAGTCATTGGTTGATTGGCACCCATCGATGTTGAGCGAGTTGAAGCTCTCGTTCACTGCCGATTGAAGGGACCGGTGCAGCCGATCTGCCGGAACGATCGCATCGGTCGTGATGACCGCCAGCATTGTTGCCATATCAGGGCGGATCATCCCGGCACCCTTTGCCATTCCGCCAATGGTGTAGCCGCCGCTCTTCACCACCGCTTCTTTCCGCACCGAGTCGGTGGTCATGATCGCGATGGCAGCCGCCCCGCCCGCCTCGCTGTCGACACCGAGCTCCGTCGGGAGGCCTTCGATCAAGCGCCCAACCGGCAGCTGCGGACCGATCGTGCCGGTCGAACACACCAGAACCTCCGACGCAGCGCAGCCGTAGGCTTCCGCGGCTGCCTCAACCGTCTTGGTGGCGGCCTCGTAGCCGCGCCGGCCGGTCCCTGCATTGGCACAGCCGGAATTGATCACGACCACCTTCGCCGACCCTGAGGCCAGATTCTGGCGGGACACCAGTACCGGCGGGGCGGCGGTGGTGGAGGTCGTGAAGACCCCGGCGGCCGGAACGGTGGTCGCGGCCGACACGACCGCCAGGTCCAGAGCGCCGCCGGGCTTGATCCCGCAGGCGACGCCGTTGGCGGAGAACCCTGAGGCTGCGGTGACACTCACGGCATCCAACCCGCCATCGGGAGTCCGGCCGTCTCGTCGAGTCCAAACATAAGATTGGCGGCCTGCACCGCCTGTCCGGCGGCCCCTTTGAGGAGATTGTCGATTGCGGACAACACCACAGCGGTCCGCGTTCTTTCGTCGAGGAAGGCTGCGATTAGCGCCCGGTTTGATCCAACGACCCACCTTGTTTGCGGTGGGTCATCGACCACCTCAACAAACGGTTCGTCGCCGTAGGCGGTGCGGAAGACATCCTGCAGATTCCGCCTGGTGACTCCGTCGGCGACCGGGGCGGTCACCGTTGCCAGGATGCCGCGTTGCATAGGGACGAGATGCGGCGTGAACGTGACTCGACCGGCGCGTCCCGCGCTTCGTTCGATGCCCATCTCGATCTCCGGACGATGGCGATGATTGGTGACTCCGTACGCTCTGACACCTTCGTCGACCGCGCCGAACAGGAGGTCCTCCCGCAGTGACCGGCCGGCCCCAGAAACTCCGGACATGGCGTTGATCGTGATTTCGGTCGGCTCGATGACGCCACCCGCCACGAGCGGCACCAGCGCCAGCAACGAAGCTGTCGGATAACAACCGGGTGCTGCCACGAGTTCTGAGCCTGCGATCTCGTCGCGGAAGAGCTCAGGAAGCCCGTACGCCCAGTCCTGCAGAGCCTCCGGCCGTGCGTGAGGCGATCCATATGCCTCCTCATATCGCTCCGGGGTGTCCATCCGGAAGTCGCTCCCAAGGTCGATCACCTTCATACCGCGCTCGGCAAGTTGAAGGCCAACGAGGGCCGATGATCCATGCGGCAGAGCCAGAAAGGCCACGTCCACGTTGGGGACCGCATCAGCATCATTCGAATCGAGCACTCGAGCGCCACGATGTAAATGGGGGTGAACGGACGAGAGAGCCGCGCCGGCCTGGGAGTGTGCCCCGAGGTAGGCGACCTCGAAGTCCGGATGCTCATCCAGCAACCGGACGACCTCCCCACCGGCGTATCCCGACGCTCCGACGACTGCTGTCTGATATCCCATAGAACGCATGAACATACACTTGAGTGCATACAAATGTCAATGAGGCAGGTTCTAGGTTTCTGCTTCTAGGTTCTGCGCCGGTCGAGACGGGCCCCTGAGAACCGCCGTCTCATGAGGGTGGGTGCAAATCCAACTCATCGATCGGCGGTAGGGCCGGCGAGAACAGCCACTGCTCCATGAGCTGCCGGGCCCCCGGGCCGCCGAACGACTCGACCAGGTCGAGGAACTGGTTTGTGCTCGCATTGCCGTAACGATGGGTCGTCGCCCACTCCTGCAGAACGGCGAAGAACCGTTGGTCGCCTAACTCCATTCGCAGCACGTGCAGCGCCAACCCACCCCTGATGTAGACGGATGCGTTGAAGAGGTCGGTCGCCTGTGGCGTGCCGGGTGGTGGGTACGCCACCAACGCCTGTTGGTAGGCGTCGGCCGCACTTCCGGTCGAGTCGACAAGTGCCGCGCCGGACAACGTGAGATATGCGCTCTCCACTTCCCCGGCGAGTGCTGCCTCTCCTCTCGAGTACCCCGTCCACATCCATTCCGCATAGGTCGCGAAGCTCTCGTTGAGCCAGACGTCGCTCCAATCGGCGACGCTCACCGAGTCACCGAACCACTGGTGCGCAAGTTCGTGGGCGACTACCGGCTCGCCCAGGGCCAGAATCTGAGTGCCGAAGGTTGCTCGTGTCTGGGTTTCGAGCGCCGCCGGCACGTTTTCGGTCTCCAGCACGAGGGCTCCGTACTCATCGAACGGATAGGGACCGAACAGACCCGCAAAGAAGTCGACCATCTCCCCTTGCCGATCGAAGATCAACCGATCCGCCGGCCCGACGTCGTCGTCGAAGTAGTTGACGATGGAAACTCCCTCGCCGGAAATGCTGGTCTGGCGTTCGAGGTCACCGATGGCCAGGGCCACTAGATAGGGAGCGATCGGATCATCGGATTCCCAGACGAAAGTAGAGCCGCCGACCGTTTCCTTCTGCTCGCGCAGGACCCCCGAAGACACGGCCACGAGGCCGGCAGGGACTGTGATCCGCAGCGAGAAGGTCGCTTTGTCGAGCGGATGGTTGTTCGACGGGAACCATGTCTCGGCTCCGGCCGGTTCACTCAAGGCAAACCAACCATCCACGCTCTTGTGCCATCCAACCCGAAACCTGCCGGCTACGTTCGGGATCGACGAAGGTGCGCCTTGATACTCCACAACGACTGCAACCGCCCGATCTTCCGTCAGCGGCAGGAGCGGCCGAACCAGCAACTCGTCGGCCGTCTCGAAACCAGCCGTTTCGCCGTCGACCACGACCGACATCACCGAGAGACCGGTGAAATCCAGATAGAAGGACGACAACGGCTCGGTCGGGTGGAGGATCAGGGTGGCGGTTCCCGCCAATCGCTCGCCGTCGAAATCGAGGTCCAATGCATAGTGATCGACGTCGTACCCGCTGTTCCCCAGCCCGGCATACATCGTGTCCCCTAAGCCTGGATCGCCCGGACCGGGCGTCGTGGGAATGGTGGATGTGGAAGTTGAGGACGAAGTCGTCGGCGCAGCTGCAGACGTCGAGGATGTGGTCGCAACGGTCGGCATGCTCGTGGTGTTGCCCGTCGAGCCGGTGCAGGCAACCAGGAGCAGCGAAAGCAGTGCTGCCGGTCGCTTCACGAACCCGCGATCCCCTTCTCCTGCGCCCACCTATCGACGAGGGCGACGGCCTCCGCCTCGGAATACGGGCCGTGGTCGAGTCGGTGCTCGAGCAGGAGGTCCATTATCTCGCCGACGATCGGCCCGGGAGGTATCCCGAGGTGCTGCATCACGGTATGCCCGTTGACGGGAGGACGGATGGCGGCCAGTTCCTCGCGCTGTGCGAGATCGGCAATCACCCCCTCCAGTTCATCGATCCGGCGCTGGATCTTCAATGCCAGGCCCGCGTTGGCCGTTGTGACGTCACAGCGCACCAGTTGGTTCAGATCGTCGAGCAGCGGGCCGGCATCGCGAACGTAGCGACGCACCGCGGAATCCGTCCAGCCCATCTTGAAGGTATGCGGCCGAAGGTGCAGAAACACCAGTTTCGAGACGTCGTCCACGATCCGGTTGTCGTAGCGGAGGGCTCGCAACCGTTCCCGCGCCATCCTCGCGCCGACCACTTCGTGGTGATGGAAAGTGACTCCCTGCGGGCCGAAATCACGAGTAGCCGGCTTCCCGATATCGTGAAGGAGAGCCGCCAGCCTGATCACAAGACGCCCCTCCGTCTTGTCCACCACCGCGATCGTGTGGCTCAGCACATCCTTGTGACGTTGAATCGGGTCCTGCTCCATCCGCAGACAAGAGAGTTCTGGCAGGAAGTGGTCTGCCAGGCCACTCTGCACGAGGCCCCACAGGGCATCCGCCACGTGGTCGCCGACCATGAGCTTTGAGAACTCATCGCGGACCCGCTCGGCCGATACGATTTCTAGCCGCTCGGACATCCCGGCAACGGCCGACAGGGCAGCCTCGTCGGGGACGAAACCGATGGTTGCGATGAACCGAAACAGTCGGAGCATACGCAAGGGATCATCAGAGAATGAGATTTCCGGCGAGAGTGGCGTCCTGAGCCGTTTCTGAGCGAGATCAGAGAGACCGTCGTGTGGGTCCACCAGTTCCGCCTGCGGCAACCGCAGCGCCATGGCGTTAACGGTGAAGTCCCTCCTGGAGAGGTCCGTTTCGATGTCGTTCGAATACGTGACGACGGGTTTGCGTGACTCGTCGCGGTAGACCTCAGCTCGGAACGTCGTGATCTCATGGATCTCCTCGCCCTTCCGAACGCCGATAGTCCCGAACTGCTCCCCCACTCCGAACACGGTGTCTGCCCACCCGTCAACGGTAGCCCGGATCTCGTCGGGCCGGGCGTCTGTTGCGAAGTCGAGATCCGCAGGCGTCCGGCCGAGCAGAGCATCGCGCAATGAACCTCCCACCAGGTATAACTGGTGGTCGGCCAGTTCGAACCGTTTGGCGAGTTCGACGGCCGGGGCGTCGGCGCGCACCATCCATTGGAGCCGCTCAGGAATCATGGGAGAAGGATAGGGCGACAAGAACGCGACGAATTGCCAATTGAGACCTGCCACGCGGGACCCAGAACCTGCAACCCGTTTCAGAACAAAGGTGGGGCCGTTCATTGAACGGCCCCACCTTTCGGCCCTCTCCACCCGTGGCCTTGAGCTTTCGAGCTATCAGACGGTTACGAGTCCCATCTGTTCGGCCTTGACCCGGAAATCGTGTGGGTTCGAGGCATTCGCAACTGCGATCTGGAACGAGATCAGACCCTTCTGATAGAGATTGAGGATCGACTGGTCGAAGGTCTGCATTCCGTAGAACTCGCTCTCCGCGATCACCTCGACGATCTCACTCGTTGTGGACTCGTCCACGATCCGATCGTAGACCCGACCGTTCATCGTGAGCACCTCGACAGACGGGACTCGACCCTGGCCATCCAACTTCTCCAGCAACCGCTGGCTCACGACACCCTTGAGAGTCGACGCCAGAAGAATGCGGATTTGCTTCTGCTGGTAGGGAGGGAAGAAGTCCACGATCCGATTGACCGTCTCGGTGGCGTCGATCGTGTGGAGCGACGAGAGGACCAGGTGGCCGGTCTCCGCCGCCTGGAGCGCCGCCCGGACCGTCTCCGCATCGCGGATCTCGCCGATCAGGATCACGTCGGGATCCTGGCGGAGAACCCGGCGGAGAGCCTGGGTGAAATCCTCAGTGTCCATCCCAATTTCGCGCTGGGAAATAATCGAGTTCCGGTCACGATGCAAGACCTCGATCGGGTCCTCGATCGTGACGATGTTGACCCTGCGTACCTCGTTGATGTAGTCGACCATCGAAGACAGCGTCGTTGTCTTTCCTGATCCGGTCGGCCCGGTCACCAGCACTAGGCCTCGCTGTTCCATCGATAACTTCTCGAGTATCTTCGGAAGGCCAAGTTCCTCGAAGTTCTGTGTGGTCGGAAGCACCCTGCGCAGCACCAGGCTGACAGAGCCACGCTGCCGGTAGACATTCACCCGGAACCGGCCGAGTTCCTGTTTCCCGTACGCGAAGTCCGCTTCGCTCGTCTCACGGAACTCTTTGGCAGCTCGTTGAGTGAAAATCGTCTGGGCGTACGCTTCAGTGTCAGTCGGTGTCAGTGAATCGAGGCTGGTCGGATGCAATTCGCCGTCGATTCGCATGACGGGAGGTGAACCGACCTTCAAATGCAGGTCGGAGGCTTCTACCTCGATCACTTTCTTCAGCAAGTCATCCAGCGCAACGGCCATCAATGTCTCCCGTTATGGTCCGAAGGTGGGTATCGGCACCAGAGCGGGCAGACTTAACGAACTTCCCAGAACTCCGCGACCGCTCTTTCGGTCAACTCGAGGGATCGCCAGGCGGCGGGTTCAGACTCGCCGTGGGAAGGAGCGTTCGGATCGATGACCCCGGCGAAGCCCGCGAACGTAGCAGCCACCGAATCGCGGATCGCATCCAGGTCGTAGCCGCCCTCGAGGAACACGATGGTCCTACCGGAAGGAACGAGGTCGACGAGGGAGTTGGCCATGTACGCGTAATCGGCCTCGATCAGCTTCACGTCGGCCAGCGGATCGTTCAGGTGTGCGTCATACCCGGAACTGACGAGCACCCAATCAGGCTTGAACTGCCGTGCAACCGGCAGCACGACACGGCGAAAGGCTTCGCGGTAGACGTCGCCCATCGTTCCGCCGGGAACCGGAATGTTGATGGTTCTCCCGGCGCCGGGTCCGTAGCCGAGTTCGTCCAGCCAGCCTCCTCCCGGGTAATACGGAAACTGGTGGATCGAAAGATACAGGACCCGTCCATCGGAGATGAACAGATCCTGCGTTCCGTTTCCGTGGTGCACATCCCAATCGACGATGGCAACCCTTTGCCCTCTGTCCGTGAGATAGCGAGCCGCCAGTGCGATGTTGTTGAAGATACAGAAGCCCATCGCCCGGTTGGCGAGTGCGTGGTGACCGGGGGGTCGAACCAGGCAGAACGCGAGGTCTGCCACTCCCTCGTCTAGACGGTCAACCGCCAGCGGTCCGGATCCAGCCGCCCGGAGGGCCGCCTCCCAGGACGCCGCTACCGCGTATGTATCGGAATCGAGGTCACCCCCACCGGAGGAGCAGAACCCTTCGATCGCACTCACGTATTCAGCCGTATGCAGCCGTTGAAGCAAGTCGACATCCACCGGATGTGCTTCCTCGTCGATTGTGTCGACCGGAGCGAGTTCGAGCCCGGCTCTGGCAGCAATCAGCCGGTCGGGTCGCTCGGGGTGCCAGCTGCGTTGCTCGTGCAACATGAAGGAAGGATGTCCGACGGCCAAGACTCGCATGGTGCCTACTTTGCCACATGCGGCAACCGTCGCCCCAGCATCTACTCTGGTTCTGTGCAAAACACCTATCTGCATGGACCAGCGATTTGGTGACGGGTCGCTTGAAACTCCGCGGCACCTGGCCGGGGCCGATCGCGCTGCGGCGGGGATGGGCGCTTGCTACCGCGCGACCCTGGAACGACGAGAGTCCCGACGCGCACCTCCGATTGATCCGGGGAAGTGCCGAGTTCCTGGAGGCCGCTGCCGCCGCCATCCCGGTTGGAAACGGCGCCGTACTCTCCCCTCCCCTGGCGGCCGGGAGTACCACGATATGGAAGGAAGCAGGGTTTCGACCGCATTTGGTCCTCGACATGTTCCAGCGTGATCTTCTCGCCAGGGCAACGCCGCCAACCGTCCCGGTGATGTCGGGTGAAGAGGCGGAGTGGGATCACGCCATCGAGATCGATCGCGCCGCGTTCGATCCGCTATGGCGATTGGGAGCAACGGGATTGAAGGAAGCATTGAACGCTACGCCGACTTCGGTGTTCTTGACCGTCCGCGGCGACACGGGGAGCACCGTGGGGTTTGCGATCGTCGGGGCCGGGGCGGCCACCGGATATCTCCAGCGCGTCGCCGTCGATCCGGCCTTTGCCAGACAGGGGTACGGAAGGGCACTCGTCCGCGCCTCGCTCGGTTGGGCACGACAGCATGGTTGTCGCACGATGTTGCTCAACACCCAACCCGAAAACGAACCGGCCGGCCGGCTCTACGAGTCAGAGGGCTTCACCCGCGTAGCAGCAGGACTCGTTATCTGGAGTCGCGACGGACGGCAGGAACCATGATCCGGATCATCACCGATTCTTCGTCGGATATTCCGTCGGAGGTCGCAGAGCAATACGGTGTCGACGTCGTTCCGCTCACGATCCGCTTTGGAGATGAGGAGTTCGTCGATCGAAGCACTCTCACTACCGCCGGGTTCTGGGACCGACTGGTGACTGCCGACCAACTACCGGAAACGGCTGCTCCGAGTGCCGGCTTGTTTGAAGAGAGGTATCGGACCATGGCAGACGAAGGGGCGTCGGGTATCGTCGTGATCACGATCTCCTCGAATTTGAGCGCCACCTACCAATCGGCCGTAATCGCCGCCGAGCGCCTGTCGGGGGACGTCCGGATCAAGGTGATGGACTCTCGGAGCGTCGGTATGGGACTCGGCCTGCCCGTGCTCGAGGCGGCCGGGTACGCCGTCGAAGGAGGCGGCTTCGACGACGTCGCTACTCGTGCTGCGGGGGCCATCCGATCCTCCAAAGTCATCGCCGCACTCGACACTCTTGAATACCTGAAACGGGGCGGACGGATCGGAAACACGCAAGCCTTCTTCGGGAGCCTCCTCAATATCAAGCCGTTGATAACGTTGGATGATGGGGTCGTCGCCCCGTTAGGACGTGTGAGGACACGGACCAAAGCGATTGCAGCTCTCGAGGAGCGAATGGCAGCACTTGGTCCGCGGATCCGGGCCGCCGCCGTCTTTCACGGTGCTGCACCCGATATCGAGTCGATCACCGCCCGGATGGAACGACATCTCGAATCCCGTCCCGTCGTCACCCTGCTCGGTGCTGTTGTTGGAACTCACACGGGACCCGGCACGGTCGGAATCGCCTACCTGACCGATTGATGCGCACCGACACCTCTCCCAGCAGTTAGCGTCGACACAGAGGTACCAGTGCCCCCACGCCTACCAGAGCGATATCAGTTTGAAGTCCGCCTCGGTCGCGATGGGGACGTTGAGGAGTGGCTGGCAACTGATACCGCGCTCGATAGGCCCGTGCTGATCCGAATTCTCGGCCCGGAAACGAGCAAGGAACGCCAGGCGGAGTTCTTCGAGGCAGTCCGCGGTGCATCGAGTGCAACGCATACGCACCTCGCCTCGATCTTCGCGGCGGATCGTCTCCCCGACGGTGCCTATTCGGTTTCCGAGTGGGCAGGTGGGATAACGCTGGAGCACCGCAAAGAAGCAGGCGACACAATGCCGGTGCAGGAGTTCCTTCCCAACGCGGCCGGACTGGCGGAGGCATTGGCAGCACTCCATGAGCGCGGGATTCTCCACGGATCAATAGACGACAAGTCGATCTTCTTCTCACTGGCCCATCCCGCCAAGCTCGCCGGCTTCGGCCGGCACGCGGAGGGGGCAAGCGCCAGCAAGGACGTTCGGGACCTCGCTGCCACCCTCACGACGGCCGTCACCGGCAGTGCTTCCTATGACGTCGCCCCGTCACAAATGGTCGACGGCCTCTCGTCCGGTGTCGACCGGATCCTCAGCAGAGCCCGGGCCGGAGACCTCGACGCGGCGGGTCTGGCTGAACTTCTTCGTGCCGCTCCAAGTTCAACCCTGCCGGGAGCAATGCCGGAACGAACCATCTCTTGGAGGTGGGTCATCCCGGCTGTTGTCATGCTCGGCACCGCGATCGTCCTCTTCCTGGTTGGACGTTCACTCAATACGGGCTCACAGGATCCACTCATGTTCCCCGTCACGCCCGGAAGCAGCATCGCAGCGACGGCAACCACAACGACAACGACCGAGCAAGTCGGGACTCCCTCATCGAGCGTGTCTGTAACCGATGTACGGATCTTCGACCCCGAGGGGGACGGCGCGGAGCACGACCTGGAGATACCGAACCTCACCGACGGAACCACCTCGACCTCGTGGACCACCGAGCGCTACAACAATCCGCTCCCCCTGATCAAACGTGGGGTCGGCTTCGCCCTGGAGGTCGACGGAACACCGACGGGTGTCGAGCTTCTCGGCTCGACAGACGGGATGTCGTACCGCCTTCTCTGGGCTCGAACGTTCGGAGAGACGATCGATGACTGGGAGCCCGTTGCCAGCGGTTCGATTCGAGCCGGACGCGGTTCAATCCAGCTTCCAGGCAAGGCGGGTGGATTCTGGCTCGTGTGGATCACCGACCTGCCCGCCGATCCGGAAGGCGGGTATGTCGGGGGCATCTCCGAAGTACGCTTCCTGCCATGACGGCACGCTCCGGTGAAGACCTCGCCCTGGTACACCGGTTTGTCGGTGGCGACAGGTCGGCCTTCGATGCTCTCGTCCGTGCACATGAGGACCGCGTCTTCTCCGTCTGTCTACGGGTCATGACCAACCGCGAGGCGGCCCTCGATGCTACGCAAGAGACCTTTCTGACCCTGTACCGGAAAGCCGACCGGTTCACCGGGCAGGCCGCGTTCTCCACCTGGCTCTATCGGGTCGCCGTCAACACCTGCTACGACCTGCTGCGCAAGGAGAAGCGACGCAGGGCAGATCCGCTGCCGGAGCATCTCGAGCCGGTTGACGCGAGAGGGGGAGACGGCTTCACATCGGCGGAGCTTGGCCCCGACCTCACGAAAGCCCTGGCACACATCCCCGACGATTTTAGGGTCGCGGTCATCCTCTCCGACCTGGAGGATCGACCGATTGCCGAGATCGCCGAGATTCTCAACATCCCGCCGGGAACGGCGAAGTCCAGGATCTTTCGGGGTCGGAGGCTCCTCGCAGACATCTTGCGGAACCAAGACGATGGTCCGCGACGTCCAAGGAACGATCAAGATGCATGAGCACAACTTCGACGTCATCGCTGCCTTTGCAGACGGTACGGCTTCCCGGGAGGAGGCTGTTGCGGCGCAAAGCGCAGTCGCGAGTTGCTCTGAGTGTGCTTCGGAGCATGGAGCCCAACTCGTCGCGCTCGAGGTCCTTCGATCTGCTCCAGCCGTTTCAATGACCGACTTGGAACGCGGCGCTTTGCACCGCTCACTCGCCGAGACCCTCCCGGCCCGACCGGTCGGATGGTTCTCTAGATATGCCCCTCGTGTCGCGGCCGTCGCCGCCGGATTCGCAGTCGTCGGCCTGGCCTCAGTTGCTTTGCTCGGCCAGCTCACCGGAGACGACACCGCCGCCGACGGCTATGCGACCTCAGCCGAACTCTCTTCGTCCCGAAGCCAACTCGGGGATGCCGAGGCTCCTTCGCCGGTTTCTGAGGAAATGCTCACCCAGGAGGCAGCCGAGGCAACCTCCGACGATACTCTCCAATATGCGACCGGCGACGCCGGCGGTAATACCGCCACCACGACCGCGGCGCTGGCTCCGCCCGTAGTCGTTGAACTGACCAGGGCCGATCTCGAGGATCTGGCAGACCTGGCCGTCACCAAAGAGATCCTGGATCAGTTTGCCGTCGTGTCCGAGCTGGTCAAGACATCCTGTCCGGAGCAGCTTCCGGACCACCCTCAGCTTGACCTGGCCGCCGAAGTCGTGTTCGAGGGCGAATCTGCCTTCGCGGTTGTGTACACAAGCCCCACTGAGAGAGTGGCACTGGCATTGTCGCTCGAGGACTGCTCGATTCTGGGCGAATTCACTTCAACGCCGTAGCCCGATGCCTGCTACGTGATCGGCCGCTAACCTCTGGTCCATGGACGAATTCGCCATCAAGTTCGCTGATTTTCTCGAGAACACCACAACGAAGGTGCGCGAGATGACGGTCGACCGCATCAGCCGTGTGCTCAAGATTGCCGCGCTTGGTCTGGTAGCCGCCACTCTGGGCCTCGTGGCAGTCGTTTATCTCTTCATCTCGATCATCCGCGCCCTCGCCGTCCCACTCTCCGCCGCCGGTGCGTTCGCCGTGGTCGGGGGATTATTCCTGGCCGGTGGTGCGTTGACGTGGTGGAAGAGAACGAAGGAACCCGAGGAAACCTAGAAATGCCCGAAAAGGTCATAATCATCGGGTCCGGCCCCGCCGGACTCACAGCAGCGCTCTACGCGGGTCGCGGCGACCTCGATCCGCTCGTGTTTGAGGGCAGCCAGGCGGGCGGCCAACTGATGATCACCACCGATGTCGAGAACTTCCCCGGTTTTCCGGATGGAATCATGGGCCCCGAGTTGATGGACCGCTTGCGCAAGCAAGCCGAACGGTTTGCTCCCCGCATCCACACGGTCGACGTCACAAAGGTCGACTTCTCAGATCGGCCTTTCAGGGTCTGGGTGGACGCCGATGAATACGAAACCGAATCCGTCATTATTGCTACGGGCGCGTCCGCCAGTTGGCTCGGAATTCCCGGGGAAACGAAACTCCGGGGGCGCGGTGTATCCGCCTGCGCCACCTGCGACGGTTTCTTCTTCCGTGACAAGGAACTGGTGGTCATTGGTGGTGGCGACTCGGCCATGGAGGAAGCTCTGTTCCTGACCAAGTTCGCTTCCAAGGTGACGGTAATCCACCGCAGGGACGAGTTCCGGGCTTCGGCCATCATGGCCAGACGTGTGCTAGAGCACGAGAAAATCGACGTGCTTTGGAACACGACGGTCGACGAGGTATTGGGTGAAGACGGAGTTACTGGCGTCCGGATCAGGAACGTCGTATCGGGTGAGGTGACCGACATGCATACCGATGGGTACTTCGTAGCCATCGGTCACAAGCCCAATACCGGGATCTTCGAAGGCCATCTCGCGTTGGACGACGCGGGCTACATCAAGCTGCAGGGCGATGGTTCAACTGCTACTTCGGTCGAAGGGGTTTACGCTGCCGGCGACGTGGCCGATCACATCTACCGGCAAGCAATAACCGCAGCCGGTACCGGCTGCCAGGCAGCCATCGACGCCGAACGCTGGCTCGCCGACCAAACCTGATTCCCCGATTGGCGGGGCGCTGAAGATCCTTGAGGAGGACCCATGAGTAACAAAATCACTATCAACGACGCCACATTTCAGGATGCGATATCTGGAGACAAGGCGGTGATCGTCGATTTCTGGGCAGAGTGGTGCGGACCATGCAAGATGGTCGAGCCGATCCTGGACGAAATCGCGGGTGAGTACCCCGACAAACTCGTCCTGGCCAAGCTGAACATCGACGACAATCCGCAAAGCGCCGCCGACTACGGGGTCATGAGCATTCCAACCATGATCGTGTTCAGGAACGGTCAGAAGGCCAAAACGATCGTAGGAGCGCGCCCCAAGCATCAGATGCTGAAGGAACTCTCTGAGTTCATCGGATAACACCCCCCGCCCCCACCACATCCGGTACACCCAACGACGGAAGTCGTGCGCGGGCCACGTGGTGCGAGCAGCGCAGTACGTAGTACGTTATGGGACATGCGACTGTACCGAGTCGGAGATTCCGGAGAGCCGATCCGAGACATTCAGGGTCGGCTCTCGTCGTTGGGCTTCGATTGCTCACCCGACCCACGCGGCGAGTTTCGTGACGGCACAGCGATAGCTGTCATTTCCTTCCAACAGGTGCGTGGGTTGGACCCGGACGGCATCGTGGGGTCAGATACCTGGCGTTCCCTCTACGAAGCGGGGTTCCGTCTCGGCGACCGGATCCTCTATCACCGCCGTCCGATGCTGCGCGGAGATGACGTTGAAGAACTGCAGCGGCGCCTGAATGCGCTGGGCTTCGACGCAGGCAAGGTCGATGGCATCTTCGGACCCGATACTGCGCGTGCCATGATCGATTTCCAGACCAATCGCGGGATGCCCGTCGACGGAACTGCGGGACCCGAGGTGATCGCGGAGTTGCAGTCGGTTGGCAAAGCCAGTCGCAAGACCGGACGCGAGGCCGTCCGAGAGCGCGAATGGATGCGCAATCTTCCTCACTCACTGGTCGGGAGCAGGGCTTGCTTCGACCCCTCCTGTCGGGACGACCAAGAGGCGGCAGCCGCCTGGGCAATGGCTTCAGCCTCCGCCAGGATCTTCCAGGTCTTGGGAGGGAGGCCGCTCTTCTCACGTGGTGTCGACATCTTCTCAACCGAGTCGATTCGTGCTCGCCGGGCGAATCGCATGGGAGCGGACCTGATCGTCTCGTTGCGACTACCCCAGGCTGACGAACCCGGCGTCTACTTCTTCGCTTCTGCGATGAGCCGCTCCGACGCGGGGGCGCTGCTCGCCGCCTCAATCGCTTCCCGTCTGGACCTACCGATCGGCGGGCGGGCGACTCCCATCCTCAAGCACACCAGATCGCCCGCGGTTATCGTTGCCCACCCGACACTGGGGCCGGAACACGCGAAGGGATTGGTCGCCGGGATCAATGGCTTCTTCGTCGACGCCGCTGATCAGGAGTAGAAGTCACGATAGATCCGTTCCAATTCGTCAAGTGACGAAAAGTTGATCGTGACTTTCCCCTTGTCGCCTCGATACTGAATCTTAACCGGCGTGCCGAGGTGTTCTGAAAGCCTGTGTTCCAACTCGATGATTGCAACGGGACGAATATGGGTGACCTTCTGCTTGAAAGGTTGCTCTCTCTGATTTGCGCGGACGCGAACCGCGTCCTCAACCTGTCGGACCGACCACCCCTCGTCGACGGCACGCTTCGCAATGTGTTCTGCGAAGGCAACGTCTTCTACGTTCAGAAGCGCTCGCGCTGCGCCGGCACTGAGTTCTCTTCGCTCGAGCATGCCCTGGATTACGGCAGGTAGCTGGAGCAGGCGCAAAGCATTGGTCACGGTGGCGCGACTCTTCCCCACGCGTTTGCCAATTTCCTCGTGAGTGAGCTCGAAGTCCTCGTGGAGTTGGCGATAGGCGGCAGCTTCTTCGAGTGGGCCGAGGTCTTCGCGTTGGACGTTCTCGATGAGTGCTTCGGTGAGCGTGCCCTGATTGTCCGTCGTCCTGACCACTGCAGGAATCTCGTTGAAGCCTGCCCGTCTAGCCGCGCGCCAGCGCCGTTCTCCTGCGATGAGCTCATACCGGTTCTCTTCGATCGATCGGACGACGATCGGTTGGAGCACTCCAACCTCAACGATGGAGGCAGTCAACTCCTCTAAAGTAGCTTCGTCGAACGACACCCGCGGTTGTTGGGGATTGGGTTCGATGTGGTCGATCGGAAGCACAGCATATCCCTGATCAATGGAGTCGTGCTGGGGGATGAGTGCTTCAAGCCCCCTCCCGAGACCACTGCGGCGTGCCGGCATCGTTCCTCCCCTACTCGTTCTTGTGTCGTTGAATGAACTCACGGCCCAATTCCCGGTAGGCAATCGCTCCTCTGCTCATCGGATCGAACGACTCGATTGGTTCTCCGTACGACGGCGCTTCAGAGAGGCGTACGGAGCGCGGAATGATCGTTCTGTACGCCTTGTCGCCGAAGTGATCTCTCACCTGTGCAGCCACGTCGGCAGACAGCTTCGTGCGGGCGTCGTACATGGTGAGAACGACACCACCGATCTCGAGCTCCGGGTTGAGGCTCCCCTTCACCAAATCCACGTTACGAACGAGTTGGCTCAACCCTTCCAGCGCGTAGTATTCGCTCTGGATCGGAATGAATACTTCGTCTGCGGCGGCTAGGCCGTTGATTGTCAAGAGCCCAAGGGAAGGCGGGCAATCGATCAGCACGAAGTCGTACATACCGGCCACGTCTTTGAGTGCCATCTTGAGTTTCAACTCGCGGGAGAACATAGAAACGAGTTCGATCTCGGCGCCCGCAAGGTCAATGGTGGCCGGAATGACGTGAAGATCACGCACACTCGTCGGCTCAATAACGTCAACTAGCGTTGACTCTCCTATGAGTAGGTCGTACATGGAAGCATCGATCATCGATCGGTCGATACCGAGGCCTGAGGTTGCGTTGCCTTGGGGGTCGAGATCGGCCAGAAGAACTCGCTGACCCTGGTATGCAAGGGCAGCCGCCAGATTCACAGCGGTCGTCGACTTGCCCACCCCGCCCTTCTGATTGGCAATTGCAACGATGAGTGGGGGGTGGTCAGCGGTCACGAGGACCAATGATAAGGATCTTTCCCCCGCCGTCAAGGACCTTTGGCGGAATGGAGACGACCCGTCCTTTTGGGATCACCTTGGAAACGTTGACGAGTTGCCTGGTCAAGCCAACCACGACCCGTCCCCCGGGCGTCAGGAGGTGTGCTACTGATCCCGCCAGGATCGCCGGCGACTGTACCCCCCTTGCCACCACGGCTTCATATGCGCCACTGTGTTCCTCGTAAGTTCCCTGCACCACCGTCACGTTGGCGAGGTCCAGGACCCGGACGGCCCTTCGTAGAAGGCCCGCTCGCCGGTCGGATCGGTCAAGTAGGGTCCACCGGCTCATCGGCCAGAGAATCGCCAGTGGAATGCCTGGGAGGCCGACGCCACTGCCCACATCGACGCCGGTTCGTGGCCATGGCTCGTCGGACCATGCCCTGGCGAAGGCCAATGAATCGCAGATGTGTCGGTCCCAGACCCGAGGCGCCTCCTCTGGTCCGATTCCTCCGGATGGGAGTGCTTCGGCTATCAACCAATCGGCATACCTGTGGAGGTTGCGGGTCTGATCACTGCTGAGTGGTTCTCCTACCCACCTACTCACGCGCTCCAGTTGACCATATTGCTGCCCCATAGCCGTCAGTTTAGTTTCACGTGGAACCCCTCGTCCATCGTCGAGCGACGTTTCACGTGAAACATGCAAGACGACCCACCGAAGCCGGTGGGTCGTCTTGGGTAACCTTTGGAAAAAGCCGATGGCGGCCGCTTGTATTATCGGCTACTCCGCTGAAACCACCACGCTGCGGTGTGGTTCTTCGCCCTCCGAATACGATCGTACGCCATCGATCTCACCGATAGCGTCGTGAATCACCTTCCGGTCGCTCGGGTTCATGGACTCGAGCATGACTTCTCCGCCCTCCGCCAGAACTTGCTGGGCAAGGCGCTTGGCGTAGATTTGCAGCGCCTCACGGCGCCGCTCGGCGTAGCCGGCTACGTCGAGACGTAGCCGGGTGCCTTCGCGGATCTTGCGTTGGGCCACGGTGCGTGTGATCTCATGAACAGACTGCATGATGGATCCCCGTTGTCCTATCAAAGCCTCGGTCTGTGGACCGTCTACGGAGGCAAAAACGATCCCGTCTTCTCCATATGCCTTCACTTCTCCCTCGAGACCAAATGCTCCAACCAGGCCTTCGAGAAAAGACTGCACAACCTCCACGCGTTCGTCCATCGTGACCTCAGGCAGATCCGACTCAGATCCATTCGAAGGTGCGGTCTTTCGATCCATGGTTTCCTCCTGCCGTTGAGGGCGCCGTGGCCTACCGTCTGCCTTCGGCTTGTTGTCGCTTCGCTGCTGTCTCGATGAGTTCTGCGCCGAACGACCGGTTTCGTTCGCCGGCGTGGGTCGTGGCTGCCGTGGTTTGTCTCGGCCGGACGATCCTTGACGGCCCTCGCGTCCTTGTGGCTTGCGCCGTCTCTTAGCACGCTTCTTCGGCTTCGCCTTGACCCGGACTATGGCATCGGACCGTCCCATACCCAGGAAACCCTTCTCGGCTTGCTGGATGATTTCCACGTCTGCGAACTCGGCCGACTCCAATCCCAATTCGGAGAGTGCAGCTTCGACCGCTACCTCAACGGTTCTTCCTTTGACCTCTACCCACTCCACTAGTTCCTCCTCCTGCGCTGCTTCTTTTTGGCCGATCCCTGCGGTTTCTCCGGACCCGGACTGGGATCACCCGAATCTGACTGCTTTGGCTCGTCCTTTGGAGGGGGAGCGGGGCGGCCATCGATCTGGAAAATCATGGCTTGTTGGCCCAGGCGGAAGATGTTCGATGTCGCCCAGTACAGTGTCAGGCCGGCCGGGAAGCTCCACGAGATGAAGCCGATGAATAGCGGCATGAACTTCGTGATCGTCTGCATCTGCTGGGCCTGCTTGTCCTGTGGACGACCATCCCGGGGTTGCGCGTGCCATTGTTGGACGAACTGTACGGCGACCATGATTGCCATCAGTATGAGATACGGAATGGTGGCAACGAGACCGTTCGACGCATAGACGTCTGCCGGGTGGAATCCGAGGTCCATGCCCAGGAACCTTCCACCACCTTCCAGAAGGTGTTGTGACAAGGAGGAAGATACTGGAATTCCCGATGTTGCGATCGTTTCGGCAGAAGCCGCCGACCTCAACACGCGAAACAGAGCGAACCAAATCGGCATCTGGACCAGGAGCGGGATCAGGCATCCACCCGGGGTTGCACCCGCTTCTTTCTGGATCCTCATCATCTCCGATTGGAGCGCCTGCGGATCGTCCTTGTGCTTGGCCTGAAGACGTTTGATCTCGGGTTGGATAGTCTGGAATGCTCTGGTAGATCGCGTTTGTTTCAGCGTCAACGGGAACAACACCACGTTGATCAAGATCGTCAACATGATGATGGCAACCCCGTAGTTTGGGACGACGTCGAAAAACAGTGCGAGGAACCATCCGAGCACCTGTTTGATGCCGTCGAAAAAGGCACCCATCAGCTGGTCTCCTCTCGTTCAGGAACTGGGTCGAAGCCCCCATCGCGGAAGGGATGACAGCGCCCGATACGGCGAATCCCCATCCAACCACCGCGCAATAGGCCGAATCGGCCGATCGCGTCGTAGGTGTAATGAGAACAAGTTGGCTGATAGCGGCAGTTCTTCCCCAAGACGGGGGACAACGCCTTCTGGTAGACCCGGATGAAAGCTTGGGCCACACCCGCGGGACCGAATCCGGCCCTCATTTCTGTCACGCCTCTGTCTCCTCACTGGCGATGGCATCTGCTAGCCATCTGATCAAACGGTCGAAGGGAACTCCTACGACCGCCGCGGATGCGACTATCACATAGTCTGTCGCATCCTGGAGCGGTACCGTCCGAACCGCTTCACGGAGCCTCCGCTTCGCTCGGTTCCGCTGCACCGCGCCCCCTACCTTACGCCCGACCACGAGCCCCACCCGCGGGGGGCCGGCCGGTCCGGGCGCCCGAACGACCAGAATACCGCCGCGACGGCATCTGGTACCAAGACGAAAGACCTCTTGAAAACCGGAAGCGCTCCGTAGCGAGAGGTACACCGTCTCAGACGGCGATACGCTTCCGCCCTTTTTGCCGGCGTCGCTTGATAATGGCGCGGCCCGCCCGGGTTCGCATCTTGCCGCGAAAACCATGCTTCTTGTTGCGTCGGCGCACGTTCGGTTGATAGGTGCGTTTCATGGGGGAAGTCTCCGAATCTGAGGTGGCACGAGGTTACGGAGGGTGACTCCCCTTTGTCAAAGGCCGTGCGACAAATCGAACCGTACCCATGTTCGATCCGCGAGAAATTTGGCTAACACGCGAAAACCCGTTTCCGGCCGAATTGTCCACATGCGAGCCCCGGGTGCACCAGTGCAATACCCGAAAAAGGTGCACTGAACAGGTGAAACTCGGGCGGCAAGGGAACCCACAACTAGTCCACAAGGTCGATTTTCGCCGTCTTGAGACACCGGACGGGTCTCCCATATACTCCGCTCCCGCCGGCAGGGCTTTGGACTACCGGGCACTTCCCCATGTGCTGTACAAACGAGGTCGTGCGCGGCCCGACACCGGAATAGATCGGTACCCGGAGGTCGGGCACACTCTCCACATGGTGTGGAAAGACCTGTGGACATCTAGCACGGAAGGTTGGAGGAAGACGTTGACGCAAGTGCAGGCGACAACCGACGATTGGACTTCGTTCCGCAAGAGTTTGCAGGACCGAGTGTCTCCCGTGACCTGGCAAACCTGGCTGGCACCTCTGGATCTCAGAGAACCCGTAGGCCGTGAACTCACCCTCGTCGCGCCAAGTGATTTTCACCGTAGATGGATAGCCGAGAAACACCTCGCGGCAATCGAAGGAGCGGCCCTCGCAGTCTTCGGACCCGAAATCGAGGTGCAGTTGGAAACGGGAACGATGACCCTTCCGTTCGACGAGGAACCGGAGCCCGAAGTTGCTGAACCGGACCCTCCGCCCCGCCCACGGCCCGCAGATCGCAGACCGAACCGGCCGGGTAGCCGTTTGCTCCCTCGGTACACGTTCGAACACTTCGTGGTCGGTCAGTCCAACCGGTTTGCCCACGCGGCGGCAATGGCTATCGCCGAACAACCCGGGACCCATTACAACCCCCTCTTCATCTACGGTGGAGCGGGCCTCGGCAAGACCCACCTTCTCCAGGCCGTCGGTCATCACGCCCTGGAACTCAACCCGCTGAAGGTTGTCCGCTACGTTTCCTCAGAGAACTTCTTCAACGAATTCATCGACGGCATCCGCAGCAAACGGATGGATGAGTTCAAGGCTCGATTTCGAAGCACCGATGTTCTCTTGCTAGACGACGTGCAGTTCTTCGAAGGAAAAGAGCAAATCCTCGAGGAGTTCTTCCACACTTTCAACACCTTGTACGAATCCGGGAAACAGATGATGTTCAGCTCGGATCGACATCCGCGTCACCTCGACACTCTCGAGGATCGCCTCCGCAGCCGCTTCGAGTGGGGACTACTTACCGACATCCAACCGCCGGACGTCGAAACCCGTCTGGCCATTCTTCGCATGAACCTCGAATCCCTTCACCAACCCGTCCCAGAAGAGGTTCTGTTGTTCATCGCAGAGAGCGTCGAGAACAACATCCGGGAACTCGAAGGAGCAATGACTCGGGTCACGGCGTTCGCCGGCCTCACCGGCCAGTTAGTGAACCTCGAGATGGCGCAGGACGTGCTCCAGGACCTCGTCCCTTCGTCGACCCCCAGACCGCTGACGGCAGACCAGATCATGGACCGTGCGGCTGCCGCATTCGGCTTCTCAGCAGTCGATCTCCGGGCGAAGAGCCGCCGTCAGCCGCTCGTACTATCCCGTCAGGTGGCGATGTACCTGTGCCGCGAACTCACCGATCTCTCTCTTCCACAAATCGGCAATCTCTTCGACCGCGATCACTCGACGGTGCTCCACGCGGTCGATAAGGTGAAAGGGTTGCTGCAGACCGATCATGCGGTTTTCGAAAGGGTCACCGCGTTGTCCCAGGAGCTGCGGACAACATGACGACGAACGGCAACTGTAAACACCCCGTACCAGGCCCTGTGGGAATCACTCTCGTTGTCCCCAAGCACTGTGGAGACGAAAAAGGTCCTTTGATCTGGCGCTTTCCCGTGGTTCTCAACAATCCACAGCGCCTATTACTACTACTACCGTTAATTTAGAACTTAGAAGGGATAGACCTACGTGCGCATCCGAGCCGAACGAGACGATCTCGCCGACGTATTCTCTCGGGCTGCCCGAGCAGTTGGACCGCGAGCCGCATTGCCAATTCTCCAGGGCGTGCTGTGTGAAGTCACGGGAAAGACGCTGCGAGTAACCGGCACCGATCTCGAGATCACGGTGCGCACGATGACAGAAGTGGAGGTTCTCGAAGAGGGGTCGGTCGTGATTCCGGCGAAACTGGCGGACGGCGCTATCTCGAAGATGCCGCAAGGCGCCGTTACTCTCGGGTCCGGGGATGGAGAGGTCGAGATCCTGGGAGCGGGCCCGGCGTTCAAGTTTCGTGAACTCCCGGTCGACGAGTACCCGCAGTTGGGCGATCCCGATTTTTCGGAGGCGGTCAACCTCGATGGTGACCTCCTCGCCGCCTCAGTGGCACAGGTATCAACGGCAGCCAGCGGCGACTCGGCACGACCCATTCTGACCGGGATACTGGTCGAAGCCACCGAGACCGGCACGCGGCTGGTAGCCACCGATTCGTACCGGTTGGCAGTCCGCGACCTGCCGGGCGTTTCCCCGGCCAGCACCGCCCTCATCCCGGCAAGGGGTCTCCGCGAACTGAGTAAGACGGTGGGGTCAGCAAAGGTGAAGATGGCGCTCGGCACTAGGGAAGCCGCCTTCGGGTCCGAGCGGGGAACCCTCTCCTTGAGGCTGATTGAAGGTACCTTTCCCAACTATCAGCAACTCCTCCCGGAGTCGTATCCCAATCGGGTGATCGTCCACAAGTCGGCCCTGCTCGAAGCTCTCTCCAGGGCAGCTTTGGTGGCCGAAGATCACATTCCGGTCAGACTCAAGCTGATGGAGGGCGGCGTTGAAATGACGGTCACCCGCCAGGACGTCGGGGGAGAGGCCGAACACCTGCCGGGGGAGTTCTCCGGTGAGGACGAAGAGATTCTGATTGCCTTCAACCCGAGGTATCTGGCCGACGGGGTTTCCGCCATCGAGGATGACCGCATCGAAATCCAGGTCATCGACGGTCTCAAGCCGAGCGTCATCCGGGGCGTGGATGCCAAGGACTTCCTTTATCTGTTGATGCCCGTTCGGATCTGAATGCGCATCGATTGGGTCGAGCTGACCGGGTTTCGCTCGTACCTGCACGTCCGACTCGAACCGGAAAGCGGCATCAACGTCCTGGTTGGAGACAATGCATCGGGCAAGACCAACGTCCTGGAAGCAATCGCCTACCTGGCGGCCCTTCGCTCGTTTCGCAATGTGACGGATGTGGACCTGGTGAACGACGAGGCAGAAGCGGCGATTCTCCGAGGCAACGTAGAGCGGAGGGAGTCGGCTTCCTTGATCGAAGTCGAGATTCCCCGGCAGGGCAGGCGTCGCGTGCAAGTAAACCGGCAGCGACCGGCCCGATCGAGCGATCTGCTCGGGCACCTGCGTGTCGTGGTATTCCTGCCGGACGATCTCGATATCGTCAAACGCGGCCCCGCATATCGTCGGGACTTCTTGGACAATACGGCCGTGCAGCTGTGGCCGGGATCGTATCTCGATCAGCAGGAGTACGAGCGTTCAGTCCGGCAGCGAAACACGCTCCTTCGTCAGGAAGGCCGTGACGCCGATCCGATCACGCTGGCGGTGTGGAACGAAAGAATGTCACAGGCAGGCGCGAAAGTGATGGAGCGAAGAGCAAGGACCGTGGAAGCCCTTCAGCCATGGGTGCGGTCCACCTACGAGCGGTTGGCAGGAGAAGAAGCCGATGTGTCCTTCCGCTATGCCTCGAACTGGGGCGGCGAGTTGGCCACTGATATCACTGCCGACGAGTGCGCCGATCGGCTCATCGCCGCACTCGTCGAGCACGACCATGTCGACAGGGAGCGGAGGGTGACCACCGTTGGGCCGCACAGGGATGAGCCGATCGTGTTGTTGAACGGCCGCGATACACGGACAAAAGCCAGCCAGGGAGAGCAACGAACACTCATGCTGGCGATGCGACTCGCCTCACACGAGGCCATTACGGAGGCGGTGGGGGAGCCGCCGACCCTGCTGCTCGATGATGTGTTCTCTGAACTCGATCGGGACAGGGCCGGAGCTCTCGCAGGAGCACTTCCGGCTGCGCAGACCTTCATAACGACCGCTCGCTCCGAGGAGGTTCCTGTGGAAGGCCACCGGTGGACTGTCGCGAACCGGGGAATCCGGTGAACGATCTTCACTCGATCGGTGACCTACTGAGGTCGGCGCTTGGTTCGATGGGTCTCGAGAGGGTAGACCTGACGCTGTCGCTCATGAAAGACTGGGATGAAATCGCCGGGTCCCCCTGGGCGGGCGCATCGACTCCTCTGGTGGTGAAGGACGGCGAATTGACCGTCGAGGCGGCCTCATCCACGGCGGTCCGCTTCCTCCGTTACTCCATTAGCGACCTCATGAGGCGCCTTGACGATCGCTTTGGCGAGGGCGTTGTGAATGCTGTGACGGTTCGACCTCCACCCACCCGATAATTCCATATGAAATATGGCGATTCCGCCTATCGCAGAGCTTGGGAAAGGGCCTCCGAACGGCTATAATCACATCGTTGTAAATCGCGTTCCCGAGGGCCGCCCGTCGGCCCCCGTTTGTTGAGAACGTCGAACGCTGAAGGAGTCCAGTGACTGCCCCCAATCCATCGTCCTACGACGCTGGCGACATCACCGTCCTCGAAGGCCTCGAGGCGGTTCGTCGCCGGCCAGGCATGTATATCGGTTCGACCGGGCCTCGCGGCTTGCACCACCTCGTCTGGGAGGTCGTGGACAACGCGGTAGACGAAGCCATGGCCGGTTTTTGCACACGGATCGACGTCACGTTGCTTGCCGATGGGGGAGTGCGGGTGAGGGACAACGGTCGCGGCATTCCGGTCGACCATCACAAGAAGACAAAGACTTCGGCGTTGACGACGGTCCTCACGACCCTGCACGCCGGCGGCAAGTTCGAGCAGGGTGCCTACACGGTGTCTGGTGGTTTGCACGGTGTCGGCGTTTCTGTTGTCAACGCGCTCTCGGCCAGGCTCGAGGCCGAAATCGTGAGAGACGGGTTCCTGTGGGGACAGAGCTTTGTGGATGGCCGGCCGACCGGGAAGGTTGCGAAGATTCGTCCGGCACGCCGCACGGGTACCACGATCTCGTTCTGGCCTTCACCCAAGACATTCACCGAGACAACCGAGTTCCACTTCGACACGATCGTCTCCCGCCTCAGAGAGATGGCCTTCCTCAACAAGGGCCTCGAGATCCGCCTAACCGATGAGCGGGGCGAGGAACCGCAAGAGAAGTCCTTCATGTACAAGGGCGGCTTGATCGACTTCGTCAAACACCTGAATGCCACACGTGAACCGCTGCATGCCCACATCATCTACTTCGATCACGAGTCCGACGACTCTGAACTCGAGATCGCCATGCAGTGGACGGGCTCGTACAACGAGACGGTTCTCAGCTTCGCCAACAACATAAACACCCATGAAGGCGGCACCCACGAAGAGGGGTTCCGCAAATCACTCACGAAAGCGATCAACGATTTCGCCCGATCTAAGAACCTACTGAAGGACAAGGACGAGAACCTGAGCGGCGAGGACATCCGGGAAGGGCTCACCTCGGTCATCTCGGTCAAGGTCCGGCAGCCACAGTTCGAGGGTCAGACGAAGACCAAGCTCGGGAACACGGAGATCCGCTCCTACGTGGAGAAGACCCTCAATCAGATGCTGCCGGAGTGGCTCGAGCGCAATGCAGGCGAAGCGCGCCGGATCGTCGACAAATGCATCACGGCCTCGAAGGCTCGGGAGGCGGCCAGGAAGGCCCGTGAGCTGACCAGACGCAAGTCGCTACTCGAGTCGACCAGCTTGCCAGGCAAGCTGGTCGACTGCTCTTCTCGGGATCCGAGCCTGAGCGAACTCTTCATCGTCGAGGGAGACTCGGCCGCCGGACCTGCCAAGGAGGGCCGCGACTCCGTGACCCAGGCCATCCTGCCCATTCGGGGCAAGATCCTCAACGTCGAGAAGGCCCGGCTGGCAAAGGCTCTCCAGAACAACGAAGTCCAGGCGATCATCACCGCCGCCGGCACCAGCATCGGCGAGGAGTTCGACGTAACGAAGGCCAGGTATCACAAGATCGTGATGCTGACAGACGCCGACGTGGACGGCGCTCACATCCGTACGCTGCTCCTGACCCTCTTGTTTCGCCATATGCGAGGTTTGATCGAAGCCGGGTATGTCTACGTTGCCCAGCCTCCGCTGTACCGTGTGAAGGTCGGCTCCAGCGTGCACTATTTGAAGGACGAAACGGCCCTGGCGGAGTTCCACCGGGACCACCCGAAGGTCAACCCCACCCGGTTCAAGGGCTTGGGCGAGATGAACGCCAACGAATTGTGGGATACCACGATGAATCCGGCTACCCGCACGCTCATCCGGGTCGAACTCGAAGACGCCGCCAGAGCCGAGGAGATCTTCTCCATTCTGATGGGCGACGACGTGGCCGAACGCAAGGCCTTCATTCAGCAGAACGCCAAAGACGTCCGTTTCCTGGACATCTGAGCAGAGGACCTCATGACCGATCAAGACCCACACGGGAATATCCGCGAGATCGACATCAACGACGAGATGGCACAGTCGTTTGTCGACTACGCCATGTCCGTCATCGTGTCGCGTGCCCTGCCAGACGTGCGCGATGGCCTCAAGCCGGTGCAGCGGCGAATCATCCACGCGATGAACGTGGCGAACATGGGGGCGGGCTCGCGCCACAAGAAGAGCGCGACGGTAGTCGGCGACACAATGGCGAAATATCATCCCCATTCGAACGATGCCATCTACGACGCGCTCGTTCGCCTCGGGCAGTCGTTCTCACTTCGCCACCCCCTCGTGGATCCGCAGGGGAACTTCGGAACCATTGACGATCCCCCGGCCGCCATGAGGTACACCGAGTGCCGTCTTGCGCCCATTTCAACGAAGCTGCTCGAAGGGATCGACGAGAACACCGTCGACTTCGTGGAGAACTACGACGGCGAGCATCAGGAGCCTTCCGTGTTGCCCGCCCGCTTCCCCAACCTCCTCGTCAACGGCTCACAGGGCATCGCAGTCGGGATGGCAACGAACATCGCCCCGCACAACCTCGGGGAGGTCATCGACGCCTGTGTTTACGTGATAGAGAACCCGGATGCCGCCGTCGAGGAGCTATTGCAGTTCGTCAAAGGTCCGGACTTCCCAACCGGTGCATATATCGTCGGGACGGCGGGAATCCGGGATGCCCTGACCACCGGCCGTGGCTCGGTCAGGATGCGAGCGGTTGCCGATGTTCAGGAGGTCCGCAAGGGTCGCAACGCCATCGTGGTAACCGAACTGCCGTACCAGGTCTCCAAGGATCGGGTCCTCGAGAAGATCGCTGCGCTCGTTCACGAGAAGAAGATCACGGGCATTTCTGATCTCCGGAATGATTCGTCGGCGCGGGTCGGTACCCGCCTGGTCATCGAACTGAAGAAGGACGCCGTTCCTCAAGTTGTCCTCAACCAACTCTTCAAACTGACCCAATTGCAGGAGAACTTCAGCGTCAACACGGTGGCTTTGGTTGATGGAGTGCCGCGGACGCTGAATGTTGGCGAGATCATCGGGCACTACCTCGATCACCAGATGGAGGTCATCGAACGGCGTACTCGGTTCCGTCTCGACAAGGCGAAAGCCAGGGCGCACATTCTCGAGGGTCTGATCATCGCAGTCGACAACATCGACGAAGTCGTGAGGATCATCAGGGGATCATCCGACACACCCGAAGCGCGCGCAGCGTTGATTGAGAGGTTCAGCCTCAGCGAAATTCAAGCCAACGCCATTCTCGATATGCCACTTCGACGGCTCACCGCGCTGGAAACCGAGAAGCTGCGGGCCGAACTGTCTGAGATCCACGCCCTCATCACGGAACTCGAAGCGATCCTGGCCGACCCGGCCCGCCGGCGGGCCATCATCAAAGAGGAACTGATCGCGATTCGCGAGAAGCACGCGGAACCCCGCCGATCGCGAATCGTTCCCGACGAAGGCGACCTCTCGCTCGAGGACTTGATTGCCGACGACGAACTGATTCTCACGGTGAGCAGCAACGGCTACCTCAAGTCGGTGCTGGCGGCCACCTACCGGATCCAGGGTCGTGGTGGGCGAGGCGTGAAGGCTGCCGAACTGCGCGAGGACGATGTCGTCGAGTACATGGTTCACACGACCGCGCACGCCTACCTGCTGTTCTTCACGAACAAGGGCAAGGTGCACCGGGTCAAGGCGCACACCATACCCAGGCAGGCTCGCACCTCGAAGGGCGTGTTAGCGCAATCAGTGTTGCCGATCGAGCCAGACGAGCGGATCGAGGCCATCGTCGACACCCGCGATTATGAGACCTCCCGATTCCTCGTGATGGTGACCCGAAAGGGAGTCGTCAAGAAGACGTTGTTCCGTGAGTACGACTCGCGTCAAGCGAGCCTCATCGCCATCAAACTCCAGGAAGGCGACGAGGTTGTGGCAGTCCGGACGACAACCGGTGACAACGACCTGCTGATTTTCACTGAACAGGGCATGGGTATTCGATTCAAAGAATCCGAACTGCGCCCCATGGGCCGAGCAACGCAGGGCGTACGCGGCATCAAACTGCGCGAGGGCGATCGGGTGGTGGCTGCCGCTTCGAGCGCCGACGGTCCCGAGGTGCTGATCCTGACGTCGGGCGGATACGGCAAGCGGACGGTCATGGATCAGTTCCGCGACCAGAAGCGCGGGGGATTGGGCGTGAAGGCGATCAGACTGACCAAGGTCCGTGGGAAACTCAGCGGCGCCCGGGCGGTCGCAAAGGGCATGGAAGTGTTCGTGATCGCATCTAACGGAGTGGCCATCCGAACGAAAGTCGATTCGGTGAGCCGCCAGAAGCGGGAGGCGAGCGGCGTGAAAGTGATCCGGCTTCCAGAGGGTGTGACGGTCAGTGCTTTCACGCCCGTCGAAATAGACGAGGAGTAGGCTGCAAAGGGCCGGTCGGGGAACTCGACGGGCCTCTACAGCGTTGAAGGACTCGGTATCCCCCGCGCAGTCGGGAGTTGCCGGTACAATCTCGACGTTCAGCAAGGAGTGCCATGACGTCGGTACGACGGGTACGCAGAATCATCAGAAAGTTCGACCCCTGGACCGTGCTCAAGGTCTCGGCGGTGTTGTACGCCGTCCTGGGTCTGGCGCTGGTGCTGGGTCTCGTCATCGTTTGGTCTGTCATCAACGCCGTTGAGATTCCTCAGAAAATCGAGAGCTTCTTCACCGAACTGGCGCTGTTCGACTCAACGAACATCATTCCGGATAGCGAGCAACTGCTGCGGACCGCCGTGTTCCTGTCGATCGCCTGGACCGTGTTCATGACCGGCATGACCACGCTGGCAGCCGTTATGTACAACCTCGTCAGTGATGTTGTGGGGGGCATCGAGGTGGTCGTCCTCGAAGAGACGATGAACGTTCCTGTTGCCCCAGTACGGCCCCCGGCAGGTTGGCAAACGAACCCGACGCCACCGCCAAACAAAGCTACGTCAGGGGTCGACGAACCGACGCAGGAAGTCGCCGCTACGCGGCGCTGAACGAAGCGACGCCCAAACCGGCAGCCACGCACGCGTTGAGATAGTCGGTTGCCCGCGCCTGGACCTCGATCTGACGGTCCACCACCGGGCCATCGATGAGCATGATCGCCGCACCCGCCAGAGCGATCGCCCCGCAGAAAAGCGGGTCGTCGACGACGGCGTCGAGCGCGGATTCGTGATGCGTTCCAACGAATCCCTCTGCCCTGACACTGATTGCGGTGAGCTCCCCATCGTATGGAGCGTGCGCGAATATCAACCCCGCCGGCGAGGAAACCGGTGTGGGAACCATCTCACACCATCGAACGCCGACAGGATCGGGGAACATCACCGAGCGGTCTTGCCTGGTTCGTTTCGCCGGAACGGTGATGGCCGCAACAACCGACTCGACCACATCGAAGCGCTCCATTAGGAGCACGGCCAGGGCCGCCGGCAAACCGGATCCGATCGAAGCGGCGGCAACCACGGGCGCCATACGGCTTGCCTTTCGGATCTCGCGGAGAGGGTGCGGGGTGATGATCGGCACGTGCTGGTCGATTGCGGCCAGGATGCGCGGATCGTCGATGGCGGCGTCCGAGACCAGCACGTCCCATCCGAAGAGGTCATCGATCTTGGTGACTCTGGCATCTGGCGAGCGGACGCCGGTTCCCAGCGTACCCAGCGCCTCGACGCGCTCATCTGCCAGCAGTACCCGCCCGGCCCTCAAACCGATGTCGTAGGAGGGGGCGAGCGCGACTCTCATCCTGCGACGTCGCGGGGGACCCACGTTCCCGCTTCGGCCGACGGCGGATGTCCGTGGCGCGCTCTACGCAGCAGAACCGCGACGAGGAATGCGATCAGCCCGAGGGATGGAAGAAGTGTGCGGGTCCTCACGTGGGGGATTGTAGGTGACTGGGCCCTCAGGAAGCAGACCTGAGGCGTCGGCGTCTGCGCAGGGGGCGGAGTTCGTCCTGCGTCAAGCCACCCCAGATGCCGTAGCGCGGCCCGGTCCGGAGGGCATAGTCGAGGCAGTCGGCATTAACCGGACAACCGGCACAGATCGCTCGCGCTTTCTCGAGTGAGGTGGTCGCCGAGTTCGATTCCCCTCCGAAGAACAAGGAAGGATCGTGTGATCTGCACAATGCTCGTGCGCGCCATGAGCCGTCGGCGGGAAGTTCCATATAGCTAATACGTTGCCGCCAATCGTTGTGGATGATCACAATGGGGCTGGCGACCCATGTCTTTCCGCGGCCACTCTACGTATTATTGAATGGCGAGTTGGTTCTCCGGGTTCGATTGGGCCACCGGGGACCATCCGGGCGCGAGAAGGGCACGTCTTCTTCAAGATTCTCCCGACGTGCCGGCGGTGCCCGGAATCGAACACGAGCGTCCGGCAATCCGGGCGCTCGTGGCTGCCGCTGCGCTTGGGGAACGATGAGGCGGAGGTGGGGAGCTGAATGAATCCCCCCGAAATCGGGGGGATTCATTGCGTCTCGGACCGGTGCTCGGGGGGCGGGTCACCTGATCTTCTGCATGTCGCGGTGTTCTATGGTGCCATCGGCGTGAAGCGCGAAGCGTCCTTCGGTTCGAGCATGGACCGGGTCCGGCCGGGACCATGCCCAGGCTCCGAATCCGGTTCGCCGGTAGTCGTCGATGGCGGTGCGCAGCTCCTCGGTGGAGTTCATCACGAAGGGCCCCATCTGGAATACCGGAGCCCCGATTGGCCTCCCCTGGAGGAGGAGAAACTCGGCAGGCTTGCCGTTGTTGGTAATAGGAGCCGACGCCTCGGGCCGGAGGCTAACGCCGGTTCCCTTCGTGAAGGGCGTTGACGCAACCGTTGCTTCAGAACCTTCGAAGAAGTGCAGCATCCGGTTGGTTCCGGCGGGGGCAGTGGGGAGATCCCAGCGGGCGCCCGATTCAAGCCGGATCAGCCAGATGGCCAGATCTGATCCTGGTTGCGAAGCCCACGAGTCCGGCGGAGCCGGAGGGGAACTGGATCCTGAGAGTCTGCCGGCGATCACGTCGATCTCGACCCCGGGAACGGGCGCCACGGTCGGGATGTCTTCCTTCCACAGCATGGAGAAGTGAGCAGGCACGAGCTTCGACCGAGGTGGCAGATTGAGCCAGATCTGGAAGAGCTCGAGCGGATTGGGGCCGGCCGGGTTGATGAGTGGGAACATCTCGGCATGCATGATCCCGTTTCCGGTGGTCAGCCACTGGACATCTCCCTCTCCATACCGGGCCGTCGCACCGAGCGAATCGGAGTGGTCGACGTATCCGCGCCGGACCACCGTGACCGTTTCGAATCCGCGATGGGGGTGCTGCGGGAACCCGGGCACGTTGCTTCCGTGGTACATGCTCCATCCATCTAGATAGGAGAAGTCCGAGCCGATGGTCCGACCGTCCAGCGAGGCATCAGGTCCGAGGGCAGCGTTGCCGGCCGGATAGTTGTCGACGTGGTGCACGGTGAATATGAACGGGTCGAGTCCGTCCCACGGGAAACCTAGTTCGACGACCTCGAGTACTGGATGCATGTTTCTCCCCTCGGATAACAATGGTACGGACTGCGCAGGGTTATCGGATGAGTCGATTTTCCTCGTTCGATTGTATGCGCGGTCAGTTTCCGGACTCGGGAGTCACTCGAGCGACGTCGCGGTGCGCAAGGCCGGTTTTGATGAACAGCCAGGGCGCCCCGTAGGCACCCCAGAAGCCAACGACGCCGTAGCGGAGCATCCGGAACACCAGGGCAGGCTCCAGGCCGTCCAGCACGGTACGCAAGCCCAACCAAAGCGCGACGAGGACGGACCCGCCGATTACGAACCGACTCACCCGAGAGATGAGCGGCCCGTCGGTGGCGAAACGGAGAAAGCTCCGCTCGAGGATGACGCCGGCACCCATCCCCACAAGAGTTCCCCCGGCGGTGACGACGTCTTCGGTTGGAGCGGCGAGCATCGCTATCAAGGGAATGGCAGTCGTCAGAGCGAGTTGTCGCTTGAGCGGCAAGCGGCAGAACCAAATCTCGGCTGGGCGACCATACCGCAGCCAGATGAACAGAACGAGCGCGCCCAGAATCGCACCACCAAGCACGTCGGTGGGGAAGTGCACGCCCAGGTAGATCCGTGAGAGCCCGACGCCGATCGCAAACAAGCCGGCGAGGAGCCACACCCACCGGCGTCTCGTCTCGGTGGCGATGAAGCCCCATACCACCACTGCGCTCTGGGTGTGCCCGCTGGGGAGTCCGTATCCGCTCGCGTCGACGAGGCGAACCACCCGGTTGTCGTACGTGAAAGGACGTGGCTGGCCACCGAGCGTCTTGGCGACGGTGTTCACGAGACTCGACGACAGGGTGACAATCATCAGTCGGACCCCGGCGGCACGGTCGATGCTCCAGTAGACCAGGGGCAGCAAGATCAGGTAGAACTCCTCGTCTCCGAGGAAAGTGAAGATCTTGAAGAGGGTGTCGAGTCCAGGGCTGAACTGCTGGAACCACAGGACGATGTCGATGCCCCGGTCGAGCAATGTGTCCA
>JAHEDK010000008.1 GCA_024641245.1 Actinomycetes bacterium | reverse complement strand
GTCAGCATTTCGACCCCGACCTCTTCGCCGTGCGCAAGGTGGGCGGTCGCAGATTCCTAGCCGATCATGAACGAGAGCCCGTGAACACGATCTGGGCCATCCCGCGGCTAGGACCTTGATACGCACGCATTCGTGCCGCTCGGGGACGGGTAGGCGAACGGTGCGTTATGGCGCCTGATCTGGCGATATGTGCTGGTTGTGTGACTCTCCTCGGCCAGCTGCGGCGATGGTCAACGTGACGGAGCACCCCCGAACGGGTCCGGATGACGCCCCCACGCATCGTTGCCAGGCGTCGATCGGAGTACCATTTGCCTCACTATGAACGGCTTACTCGCAATCGTAGGGTTCGCAGTGGCGTGGATCATCATCGGGGTTTGGGCTCGCAAAAGGGAGCGCAACGTCGACGACTACTACGAGAGCGAGACAAGGACCCCCCCGCCCACGGCTGGACGATCGGAGGCGGCCCCGGAGGTTACTAGGGCCCAGTTCCCGAGCACTCAACAAACTCGAAGCGATCGATCGCTTGATGAGCCAGCCCAAATGTTGGGGACTATCAGCGGAGCGCACGACGTGCCGGTCCCGGACGGGTAGGCGAAACAGGCGTTATGGCGCTTGATCTGGTGATCGGTGCGGGTGGCTGTGCGACCCTTCCTCAGCTCACGACAGGAGGTTGCCGATCCGCTCGATCTCGTCGAGGTTGCTGGGCACTGAGTCCCAGGGCAGTCCTATGCAGTCCTTGCCGGGTTGGTCCTTGAACCGCGGGATGACGTGAATGTGGAAGTGGAGCACGGTTTGCCAGGCGGCCTCGCCGTTGCAGTTCAGAAGGTTGATGCCATCCGCCCCGAGCCGCTCCTTGGCTCGTTCGGCGATCTGTTGGGCAAGATGGACGCACGCTGCCAGGTCGTCGGCGGTGATGTCGAACAGGTCGGTTGCGTGCGAGCGCGGGACCACGAGGGCGTGGCCAGGGGTCACCGGGTTGATGTCCATGAACGCGATCGCCCTTTCGCTCTGAGCCATCGTGGTCGATGAGATCTCGCCGGCGACGACCCCGCAGAAGATGCAGTCGGGTTCGGCACGCACCGAAGGGACTTTAGCTGTGGGTCCAGGCGGACAACCCGTCATGGCCACGCCGCCCCAACAACACCCTCACACCCGGTGTTGAACCATTGCTCGGAGACCGGAGCGCAGTGGTGCCGATAGCGGATAGGTAGGCGTGAGGTGCGATATGGCGCCATATCTACTGATATGGCCCACGGTGGCGGCCGGTGTGGTGAGACAATGCGTTGTTGTCTCGCGCCGTTTGTGGCGGAATCGTTACATGAAGGTGATGTGGCTGAGATGTGGGGATGCGACGATGGGGACGGTGGAGTGGTCGCATAGGAGGAGGACGGTATGGCTGATGTAGGGGTAATCCGTTTTCGGACCCTGGCTGTAGCCCTAATGGCAGTATTGCTGACCGCCTGCAACCAGACGTCTTCCGAGACAGGTGAGACACCCCTCACCGTCGCCAGTTCAACCTCCACGTCTACTACGGCGGCCGGTGAGACGGTCTACCTGGGAATCGTGCGAGGACCGGAGGGTGGGATCGCAGATCCACTCGGTGACCTCCGCCGTATTCAGGAAGCGGCACCAGTGCCGGTCCCGCCGGTCGTAAGTGCAGTCGTGGAAGTTGCATGCTACGACGAGCTATGGAGATACCTGCCCGAAGGGTTGGACCCCGCGTGGGTGTGGGTGGTTGTCGGCCCAGATTCGGATCTGGTAGCTCAGGCTCTTGACCTGGCGGGCGCCCAGAATGAGCCCATCATCGAAACTATCGATCTGTGTGCCGGCCAGTCGAGTTCCGGAGCGTCAACAGGCTCGACAACCATCCCCGATTCAGAGCAGACGGTGCTGCAAGGTGCAGGCCCATCACGGCTCGATCAGTTGGGATACCAGCTGGGTAATGCTCTCCATGGTGTCGACCGTCGACACGTCCTTGGATGGGGCGAAACCAGCCTCGATGTTGAGGAAGCGACCTTCCTCTACGACAACGTCGATGGGCGCAGCTACGAGGTGTGGATTCTCTTCAATCCACCTGACCGGCGATCCCTCGTCTTCCAATTCGAAACAGACTCCCTCGACCTAATCGAAATAGCACCAAGCGAGGTTGGTGCCATCACCATGTACGGAGCCAAACCCGACAGCAAATCAGTGCTTGCCGGTCAAGCAACGGTCCTGGTCTGCCAAGACCGAGTCCAACTCCGGGTGGAATCCTTCGTGTCGCCCGAAGACGCCCGAGACGAACTCATAGCCATCACCGCGCTTGTTGACTGTGCCGCAGCCTTCGATTGACCCGGCACGTCCCCACCCAACCACCCCACCAAACAAGACCCAGCTGGCTCGCCGCCACGCTGAGCAACCAGGAGGGCGCCCCTGGAAGTGCCGATTCAGCGCACTCTCAGGAAAGGGCGATATGGCGGCATATCTAGTGATCGGGGCAGCCTTCACTGTTGCAGAAGACGGCGTGTTGAACGTCGCGACGCCTGACAGCAGTCGCCAGTTGCCGGTAGCTGTACTGTTGGCTGTTCGCTGACCTCTGGCTGGAGGTGCACACTGAGGCCGGTCTGATCTTCGAGCTACGTGCTCATATCCTGGGCCCTCTTTCCCGGCTGGCGTTCCAGGCCACAACAAAGCCCGGATGGGGGCGATAGATAGTGACCTGTTGGCGAGAGTTGACCCTCAACCCGCGCATAGCATCGCTCGGTCCGACAATGAGCGCGGCCCCCAAGCCATAGAGAAGCGCGGTCCATGCCTGGAAGATCACCACCGCCGCGAGGAACGTGAAGCCGAGTGCGATATCGAAACGTCGCTGGCGCCGTTTGCGCTCCTGAAGTCCTTGTTCGCTGATGGGGAGGAAACCTGCGGTCGATTTTCTCAGTCCGGTGCTCCCAAAGGCGCGGACTGGGCGGAGTTCGTCGACCTGAGTTCCGTCGAATACGCAAACGCGCGGCAATCGACCTTCTTGAAAGTCGACTAGTGGAATTGAGAAGAGCCGCACACAGAGGGTTATCGGCACCTAGTTGCCAAAGCTCAAGAGCTGCAAGGCATCGAAAAGGGGTTGGCGTTACTTCAGCCCCTCGACCGCTCGCAGGGAGGACCGTGTGGGTAACCGCCCGAGCGTCTCTGTCACCGACCGTGTTCGCTGAGGACCGGGCGGGTAGCGCTGGAGGTGCCGTTCGGGACCGCCTCCCCAAACCTCAAAAACACGACTTCCGCATCATCGCGAAAGCCCAAGTGGATTACAGGCATATCTAGTGATCTGGGGCGGGCGGCGACGATGTTGCCTTCGGGCGGATGTTCCTGCGGCGTTGGAAGTGGGGAACCTAGACGGGTTCGTCTAGCGTCTGATCACTATGGGGACGAAATGGCTGGTCGTGGTTATTGCATCGGTGGTCCTTGCGGCTGCGTGCTCGGATGAAGCTGGCGATTCCGTGCAGGTCGAACCTACCACGGCCTTGACCGTTCCCAGTGTCGACGTCGCTGCGCCGGATCTTGTTGGTTCAGACGGTCCTCCTCCTCTCCAAGTCGACACTGGGGGTTCCACGGTTGCAACCCACGGATTCGACTACTGCTGGGACCCTGGCGGCTGCGCAGACTCGTTCGGGGCGGAGATCCCGACACCAATCGATGTCGACGCTCCGTCGGTGTTGATCTCGTGGATCGATGGCGGTGTCCTATCGGCGTGGTATCGGGCCAATGATCACGATTGCAGTGCCCACCTTTCGCTGGAACCTGTGGGTCCGGGAACGTGGAGTCTTGCGATGCCCCCCGAGTCAGGAACCCATCGGATCGACTTCCACGGCCAATTCGGAGAAGGGTCCACGAGGTTTGCTCTTCTCGTCTCGGCATCGGTTGCCGGGCCGCCGCTGCTGCCGATAGCAAGCGTCTGGTTACCCGACACCAACGACTCGTTCGTGGTCGGGGCTGAACTCCACGAAATCGATCCTGATAGCGAGGCGCGCGTCGAAATCGTCTCCGCAGATGGAATCTCGACTGTGTTGCACATGCAACTGTATGCGCAACCGGCGGAATCTGAGTGCGTGCAATGGGTCGAGGGTGAGAGCACAGTCGTCGAGGGCATTAGGGCCTTGGGCGCAGCTCCATTCCAGGCGACTCTACTTCTCCTTTCGGCGACGGAGCAGTACGAAATGAGCTGGGAGTGGCCAAGGGACGCTGGCCCAGATTACCGCGCAACCCGCACCCTGCATCCGAGCGCCGATTCACCGATCACAGAAGCCCACCTTGTCGGTGCCGGATGGTCTTTCGGGATGTGCGCTGGTTTCTGCTTGGCCAACCTGGAGATTGACAAGACACAAGCGAGCCTTGCGGGATGGAGCCGGGAGGGTGACGAACCGTTATTCGTCAACGAGGGTCTACTGACGGAGCAGGCTGTCACCCAGATCAACTCGAAGCTCGACACGCTCGACGGGGTTGTGCTCGAGCCGGTCTATGGCTGCCCCGACTGTGCCGACGGTGGCGCCGCCTACCTGGCTCTGGAGCAAGACGGCCCGCCGACTCGGTACTGGATGGACCTCAATCGACCGCCCAACGAACTCGCTGGTCTATACGAAACGGCATTTGCCATTGTTGAGGCACTCACATCGTGCCAAGGCAACGATCTCGTCGTCGTGTCCGAAACCTGCCAACCGCAACAACGCTGACTCAATCTGGCACGGCCCCGCCTAGAGAGATCAGGCACGACCTCGACTGAGGGGAATTCGTCGACTCGCCGCCCAGATCACCCACCCGGCCGCACGTTATCGAGCGCCCTTCCGCGCCCTCGATCCGGCAATATGCCGCTGATCCCAGATATTGGGTTGTCACGTTCCGTGGTAGTGGTCAGCGGCCGGCGGCGAGGTCGAAGCCCGGCGTTTGCCGTTCGGTTGCATCTCGTTCGGTTTGGCGTTTGGCGATCAGCCAGGCGACCCGAGCGGCGACATCACTGCTGGGTGGGGGCGGACCCAACGGGTCGACGTCGTCGGTGATGGCCGGTCCGGGATGGTCGATAGCAGCGGTCCGGGCTCTGCTGTGGTTGAGGGCGGCAGTAAGGCGATCGAGGGCATCTTGTTGACCTTGGTGGGTGAGGTGGGTGCACTGCTCATCAGCCGGTTCGGGGTTGGTGAGGTAGAGGGTGTTGGCTTGCCGGCCGCGGCTCATCGCCACGTAGGCCCATTCCCGGTCGGTGGTCCCGTCGACGATCACGAAGGTACGGTCGGTGGTGACCCCTTGGGCCTTGTGCCCGGTGAGGGCATAGCCGTAATCGACGTGGCCTTGGTCGAGATACCAGACGGGCAGGTTGCGGGTTTCGGGGTCACGGTCGAGCTGCACGGTGAGCGTGTCGTGGTCGGGGTCGACGGAGACAACAGTGCCGAGGTCGCCGTTGAGTGCCCCGAGCCGAGTCTGGTTTTTGCGGCATAGGATCCGGTCACCAGCTTGGAAGCGCTGCTCCCCTACTTCGAGTGTGGGTCCGTGGAGCCGGTTGGATGCCGTCAGGTGAAGGCGGGCTTGCTGGTTGAGTTCGGTGACGGTGTCGTTGTTGTGGGCGATGAGCAACCCCGAGGTGAGGTCACCGGTGGATGTGACATGGCGATACCAATCCCGGACTGCCCGTCCGATAGTGTCGTCTCGGTTCTGTCCGACGTTCAATCTGCCCTGCTGTCGGTAGGCCTCGATCGCTTGGTCGACCGGTCCGTGGCGGAGTTGGGTGAGAGCGTTGCGTTCCCATTGGTGTTGCTGGCGGATGTTGTCGGTCAGTTCCACGGCTGGGAGCCTTGTGGCTAGAGCCTTGAAGAGGCCACCGGCGTCGATCTCGGGTAGCTGACGGTCATCACCGATCAGGATCAACTTCCCTCCCGCGGCCTCGACGAGATCGGAGACGGCGGCGAGTTGACGGGTGCCGACCATCCCCGCCTCGTCGACTACCACGATCGCACCGTCAGGAAGGCCACCTCTATCTCGGCTCTCGCCGATCAGTCGGGTGAGGGTGGTCGAGGGGATCCCGGTGGCCTCTTGCAGGCCGGCGGCGGTCCTGCCTGCCAACGCCCCACCCAGGATCTCGGTGCCGGTCATGGAAGCGAGTTCGCTGATCACTTCCATCACGGCGGTTTTGCCGGTTCCTGCTGGGCCGATCCCAATATCGATGGTGTTGCTGGAGGTGGCGAACCGGCGGACCATCTGTCTTTGCCCTTCGGTCAGATGTTGGTGCCGTCGCAACCGGGCTTCGACCAGACGACCGGGTGCAGCCCATCGGCCGGCACCTATCCCCCCAATGGCCTGTTCGATGACCCGCTGCTCGGCAACCAACAGCTCAACCGTGGTGAACTGGCGGTGCACGGTGCCGGGGAACAGGGCCCCGTCGCGGCGTCGCATCGGACGGGACACCACCTCTGCGACCAGTTCGTCGACCGCTTCGGACTCGATCGGGGTGGAATGCTCGACGGTGCTGCCGGGTAGGACGGGCACAACGTCGGGTGTGTCGAGGAACGTTTCGGCCAAATGTTCGATGTGGTGGCGGCTGCCACCTTCCGGCAAGGCCGCCGCTATTTCTTTGACCACCTCAGCCTGCCCGAAAGTCGAAGCCCGTTCGGTAAGCCCGTCGGGCGACGCCAGCTGTTCGAACAGCCCGGTTGGGTCGACCGGTGTGATCTCCCGGCTACCACCCATTACCCGGGTGATCCGGTCGGGGGTGAGACCCACCTCGGCCGCCCGCTCCCACCACTCGACCTCCAGTTCGGCGAGGGGATGGTCCCGTTTCGGTGTCCGGGTAGCCAACACCGCCACCTGCCGGGCCGCCGGCGTATCCGGAAAGCTCCGTTGCTGCCGCCATGCTTCGAGCTGGTGGCGGCGACGAGAGAACGCTTCGATCTGGGGGCGGGTGAACCCCACAATGTCGGCCATCCCGTTACGGACCGGCTGCCAACCAACTCCCAGCCGCTCCGTCAGCTCGTGTCTGAGGACGGCTTCGTGGAGATAGCCGGCAGCCAACTGATACCGATACAACAACCGGCCGTCCAAAGTGCGCCATATCCCATCGGTGCCTTTGACCTTGTTGGCGACCACCACATGAGTATGCAGCTGGGGGTCGTCGGCGCGGGAGGTGAACTCGGTGAACGACGCTGCCACATACCCAGAAGTGGGGATCGGCCAGGTCACCACCCGAAACTTGGGTGTCCCATCCTCGTTGCGAACCGGATTGCCGTGGTCGTCGAGGAGCGGGGTCTTGGAAGCGCCCCGGGTTGATGAGGCGACCGACTCCAAATACCCCAACGCCGAGGAGGTCGCTTCCTCGAACGCCTCCAACACCTGGCGACGGGTGTCGGGATCTCCTAACGCCCAGAGCAGGGACACCGACTTGTCCGCTGAGAAGGTCACATCCCACGCCGCCACCCCATCCTTCCGCAGGCTACGACCCAGCTGTTCGCCGGTGGCGGGATGTTGACCGTCGAACAACCGCACCAACCCCTCCGCCGACACCACCCCCTCCAGGCCCAGCTCGGCGGCGCCGCTGCCGCGCCATCTGCCGGTGGCGGTACCGCCCCGCAAGTAGTAATCCTCCCCGGGGGAGATCGCCCCCAGCTTGCGCAGGTAATAGTCCTTGGCAGCCTTCGCCAAACTCAACACCAGCCACCCCCCGTGCGGTCGACCCGTGCCCCTAAAGCAACTCGTTGCAGATGCGTGTGTCGAAGAGAACGATCGGTCGAAAGGGCACATCCTTGGGTGCGGGTGGAATGGTTGATGCGATGGTGGTCTCGATGGATCGTGGTTGTTTCGGATCGGGTGGTCTCATCCTGAGAGGCTGTTGAACATTCGAGATGGTGGCCCGTGTTTGGTTCGAACGGTTCGTGATCCGAGTCCGCAATCCCTGTCGGCTGGCCTTCGGAGCGGATGTACCGAGGGCCCGTCCCAACGCCGGCCAAACCTGAGGTGAGGTTCCGATCTTCGCGGTGGTCGATGCTGCCAACAGGCTCCATGTCGGCTACTAGACACGACAACCCTGTCAGCAGAGTGTCAGTGACCCTCCAACTCGCCACTCCAATCCCTCGGAGACAACCACCGAGCGACCCGGTATGCACCGATCTCGAACCTCTCCAAGACGGGCCGCTGAGCAGGGGAAACAACCGAAATAGCATCAGAATGACAGGCCTGCTGACACTCAAATGTCATCGAGATGACAGGGTCCCGACCCAAAGTCGAGGGATGAACAACCTCGAACCGTTGCTCTCAGCCCAACAACTCGCCGACTACCTCCAAGTACCCATCGCAACCATCTACGCCTGGCGCTACCGGCACCAGGGCCCGCCGGGCTTTCGAGTCGGCAAGCACCTCCGGTTTCGTTGGGCAGACGTCGAGGACTGGATCGGCACAGCTCGACCGGGCCATCTCATCCATCGTGGCCGTCAGACATCGGGTGTCGCTCACTGAGCGGCCGCTACAGTCGAAGCCAGGCAGGCTCGAAGCCAGGAATGGAGGTGGACGATGGCCAGCATCCGTCGTCGGGGTGATCGATGGCAGGTCCTCTATCGGGACCCATCCGGTCGCCAGCGATCCAAGACGTTCGACAGGCTCGGTGACGCCCGCCGCTACGCAGCCGGCACCGACACCGACCTGGCCCGGGGAGACTGGCTCGACCCCAAGCTGGCCGCCACCACGTTCGCGCAGTGGGCAGAGGTGTGGTCGGCCGGCAGAGTCCACCTGCGGGAGTCCACCCGGGTCCGTGACGAGTCAGTCATGCGCCACCTGGTGCTCCCCTACTTCGGTGACCGACGGTTGGGCCAAGTCCTCTCCGCCGACGTCCAAGCGTTCGTCGCCGCACTCCGCAGCGACGGCAAATCACCCGCAACGATCAGGAAGGCCTACCAGCTCACCGCGGCGGTGTTCTCATCGGCTGCCGACTCAGACCTGATCGGCCGTACCCCTTGTCGCGGAGTGAAGCTGCCACCGCAGACGCAGAGCGAGATGCGCTTCCTGTCCCAGGCGGAGGTAGCAGACCTCATCGGCGCAATAGATGTGCGGTTCGAGAACCTCGTGCTGGCCGCCGCCTACACCGGTCTGCGATTCGGTGAACTGGCCGGCTTGCGAGTCGAACGTCTCAATCTATTGGCTCGAACGGTCACCGTCGCCGAGACCTGCAGCGAGGTCGCCGGACGAATCGTGTTTGGCGAACCAAAGACCCCTGCCAGCCGTCGCACGATCACTCTCCCCCGCTTCCTCGTCGGGTCCCTCGCCGAACACCTGGCCGGCCGACCTGCACACCAATCGGATCTCGTGTTCCAGGCGCCCGACGGAGGCCCCCTTCGCAGAACCACGTTTCGTGAACGCTTCTGGCTGCCCGCGGTGCGTGCCTCGGTGGGTGAGCCGTGTCGCTTCCACGATCTCCGGCACACGCATGTCGCCCTCCTGATCGCTCAAGGAGAACACCCTAAAGTGATCCAGCAGCGCCTCGGACATGCCTCGATCAGGACCACCCTCGACACTTACGGACACCTCTTCGAGGGCCTCGATGAGGCAGCCGCCGAGCGCCTCGATGCAGGCTTCCTTTTACTTCCTGTTGACAGGATGTTGACAGAGCCCTCTTTTGGCGTCTCAGAAATCCACCCCAGGACGCAAGAAAACCCCCGTTGACCAGGGGTTTTCTTGGGGTGGAGGTGAGGGGATTTGAACCCCTGACTTCTTCCGTGCGAGGGAAGCGCTCTGCCGGGCTGAGCTACACCCCCAAATGGGTGGCGCATGATACTCCACACCGATCGTGAGCCAATCCGGTCACGACCCGAGGTGACGCTGAAGATCCGCCCGAAGCCGCTCTTGCACGACGGTGGTCGTCAGGTCGGCCCGACTGCGCTCAATCAAAGCTCGCGCCACGTCCGTGGTCCGGCGAAGCCCGCCGGTCATCCCATCGGGATAATCGAGCGAGGCCAGGAGGTCGAGCACTTCGACCATTGCCACCAGCGTTTCTTCAGCTTGTTCGAGCTCGCCCTTCCGGAGCAGGTCGAGGAGCCTTCGTCGCAATTCCCCGACTGCCTCACCGAGTCCATTGAGGTAGGGGGCGGCTTCAACACCGATCTCGGCGGGCAGGGGAATCCGCCGACCCGAGGACAAAGCGGCGGTGAGGCGGGCTTCTGCGTATTCTTTGGCCGCATCCGATACGAACCCGGCGTGGAGAACGTCCGGATGATCCCGGCAGGCCAGGCGGGCTTCATCGAGCAGCGCCGAGCCCTGTTCCATCAGATCCTCCGCTCGTTCGATTTCACCTCGATGCAGAGCACGGATCGCATTCGCAGAGGTTCTGATCAGGGTTCGACTGGTCGTCAGCGCCACCTCGCGGGCAGCAAACTTCCCGTCGAGTTCAGTGCGAGCGGCGGATTCGACCTCATCGAGTCCGGGAACAGACATCGGCTGCGTGCTAGCTGGAGGCCAGGATGTGGATTTCCTGGGCGGCCGGCATCTCTTGCACCCCATCACTCACGGGACGAACAGGAGTTACTTGGGCCAACGCCTCCCGACGGTGCCTGAGTTGGACGAGCATGGCCAGATACCAGGCCACACCGCCGTCGATGACGATGTGGGTGATGAGCATGGCAGGAGCAGAGAGCCAGACGGCCACCAACAGGCTGGCCACGGCAGCCGAGAACAACGCGACCAGGGTCCGGCGGCGGCGCGCCAGAACGCGGTTGCGCGCGATTTGGGCGGGACCATTGGGGCGCTGAACATTGGCAATCCGTGTGGTCCAGCGATTGAATTCTTGCGTCGTCGTCAGAGGCGCGCTCTTCCGGGAGCCGATGACCTCCGGAAGGAGGAATGCTCCCCAAGCGGCTATGACGACGAGAACGACGGCCCATGCCATTAAGGTTTTCTCCGCTCAGTCGTCGCGGAGAGTAGCGAGATCGAAAGGCGACTACAAACAGGACAGAAGCTCCTGAGTACCGGGTACCCGGTACCTCAATTCTTCTAGTGACTCGTCTCTTCAGAGCGGAGGAGTTCCACACCGTGGCGTAACGCCGGCCCGATCACATCGAGGGACTCTTCGACGCCGCGAACCGAACCGGGGAGATTGAGGATCAGGGTTGCCCCACTGATTCCTGCTTCTCCTCTTGAAAGCATTCCGTAGGGATTCGATCCGAAGGTGGCGCTTCGCATCGCCTCAACGATTCCCGGCGCCGGGCGCTCGATCACCCGCCGGGTCGCCTCCGGGGTCAGGTCTCTGGGAGCAAAGCCGGTGCCGCCGGTGGTCACTACCAGAGAGACTCCATTGTCGACCGCGGTCTTGAGGAAACGCTCCACCGGGTCGATACCATCGGGAACCACCTCGACCGTCGTAGTGAACCCGAGTCGTTCCAGTCGCGCGGCGGCGGCCGGCCCGGATTCGTCGGCGGCCGATCCGGCGCTCACCCGGTCGCTGACGGTCAGGACGACCGCCTTCATCGGTTCCATTCGCCGCTCTTTCCGCCGGATTTGTGCAACAGGCGCGTTGCCGTGATCGTCGCCCCCCGTTCCACACCTTTGACCATGTCGTAGATGGTCAAGGCGGCGACCGAAGCGGCCACCATGGCCTCCATCTCCACTCCGGTTCGATCGACGGTTTCTACTCGAGCCACCACGCGCGCGCCGATCTCCGCCGGCTCGATATCAACAAGCGCATGTGAGATCCGCAGCGGATGACAGAGCGGAATCAATTCGGCTGTGCGCTTGGCGGCCATGAGTCCGGCGACCCGGGCGACGGACACCGCGTCTCCTTTCGGAAGCCCACTCCCGAACATCACATCTCTGGTTGCCGGTGTCATCTCAACCACCGACTCGGCAACGGCAAGGCGCCGACTGGGGTCCTTACCGCCAACGTCGACCATCCGCGCTCGGCCCTCTCCGTCGAGATGGGTCAGATCATCCGCCATTCAGCACCTCCTGTTCGGTACGGGATTCGGGCCAGCGGAACATCTCCAAAACGACCCGACTCCCGGCAGTCAGGCCGGCCGTGCCCACCGGAACCACTCCGAAGGCGTTCGCCCGCGCCAGCGCGGTGAGCTGATTCGATGATTGCCCGCCGGCCGGCCTCGCCATCCACGTGTCTCCTTCGAGTTCTGCCACCATCCGCAAGAAAACCGTCTTGGCCGGATCGGTGTCGACATCGACGGCGAGGGTCGCCGGGATACGAGGACGAAACAACTTCCGAGCTCCCATCATCTTGAGGAGAGCGGGACGCGCGAACTGCTCAAAGCCGACGACCACCGAAACCGGATTGCCCGGCAAACCGAAGAGCGGCGTTCCGGCGACATGACCAAAGGCGAACGGTTTGGCAGGCTGGATCGCCACCCGCCACAACGCGACGTCACCGGTCTCGGACAGGACCGCTTTGACCACGTCGTACTCCCCCATCGACACGCCGCCCGATGTGAAGAGCACGTCCGCTCCGGCCGCGCCGCGTTGGAGGGCGGAACGGAGGACCGCGGCATCGTCACCGACGATACCGAGGTCGACTGAGTCGACCCCGAGTTCATCGAGAAGCGCCAATAGCTGAGGACGGTTGGAATCGTGGATCTTGCCGGGCTCCAGCGTTGCCTCGGGCGACAGGACTTCATCACCAGTTGAGAGCACCCCGACCAAGGGCCTTCGGCGAACCAACGGGTTCCCAACACCGATCGACGTCAACACGCCGAGATGGTGCGGCGTCAACCTGGTTCCCGCCTCGAAGACGATCGACCCGGCGAGAAGGTCGCCGCCGGCGACTCGTACATTCTCGCTCTGCCCCACACCGTGATTGATGTGAACCGCCGCACCATCCTGATGGGTGTCCTCAACCCGCACTACCGCATCCGCCCCTAGTGGCATCGGCGCACCCGTCATGATTTTGATGGCCGTCCCTGGTACGACCGTCCGCTGGGCGACATGTCCGGCGGCGACGTCCTCAATCACGTTCAGGGTGACCGGGGCCTGCTCAGTCTCCTCTGCCAGTACCGCATATCCGTCCATTGCCGAGTTGGCAAAGGGTGGGACATCGTGAGGAGCCGGCACGTCGTCGGCGAGCACCAGGCCGTTCGCTTCAGCGATCGGGACCCGTATCGTTTCGAGGAGCCTGACGGTGCTCAGCACGTGGCGTTGCGCATCGGCCAGCAGCTTCAACGCAACCCCTCGAGCGACCGCAGGAAGGTGATGAAGTCATCCCGGAACTCGGGTCGCGCCAAGCCGAGGACAACCGCAGCCTCGAGAAGGCCGAGGGGTATTCCGATGTCCAACAGGTCGTGCTCTCCCACCACACCCCGGCATTTCCCTTGCCTGGCAACCGAGTCGATCGCGTCGGTCAGTTGGATCTCGCCACCGTGTCCCGGTTCGAGCCCGGCAAGCGCGTCGAGGATGTCGGACGTGAACAGATACCGGCCGACTAGGCCCAGGTTTGACGGAGCGTGCTCTATGCCGGGTTTCTCGACGGCACCGATCACCTCGAGTTCTGCTCCACGCCGGTCGCCCGGCACGGCAACACCGTATCGATCCAACATGTGGGGGCCCACCTCGCGCAACGACACCACGGAACCACCATCGGAGGCTGCCACCAGGGCGGGCAGAACGTCGGCACCCGGCCGGACGATGTTGTCGGCCAGCAGACAGAAGAACGGGCGATCACCGATTACTTCGCGGGCGGTCAGGACCGCATGGCCGAGTCCGTGGGGTTCCTCTTGCACGGCGATGCGAATCTCTAGATCCTCGAGACCCTCCAGAGGCTCCCCGTTCGTGAAGTGTTGCCGGATCAGCGATCCCACACCGAGATCGACCACGAACACCACCTCACTTACGCCGGCCCGGACCGCCTCTTCAGCCACGTGCTGGACGGCCGGACGGTCGACAACCGGCAACAGGGCCTTGGGTATCGCCCTGGTAGCGGGGCGCATCCGCGTGCCCAGTCCGGCGGCCGGCACAACCGCAACGTCGACGTGCTTCATGACATCACCTTTCGCTCACCGGACCCGAACAGGCGGCCGATGTTTCCTTTGTGCCGATAGGCAACCAGCGCGACCGCCGCCAGCATCCAGAGGAGCGAAGGCAGCTCGGCTCCGTCGTACCAGGCGAAGGGGACCGCCAGAACCAATGCGGCGAGTGACCCGATCGAAGCCACCCTGGTCACCGCAACGAGGACGGCCCACACGGCAATAAGCGCGAGAGCAGAACGAGGGACGATCCACAACAGCATCCCGGCTGCGGTAGCAACTCCCTTGCCTCCCTTGAACCGATGGAACAACGGGAAACAGTGTCCGACGACCGCGAAGAAGCCGGCCGCCGCCGCACCCCAAGCACCGGCCGCCGTGAACCCGAGGGCGGCGGCGATGACTCCCTTGAGGACATCACCCAGCATCGTCATGGCTGCCGCACCCTTGCCCATGGTTCGAAGTACGTTCGACGTACCCGGATTGCCGCTCCCCACTTCGTAGATGTCGACTCCACGCGCCCGCGCAACCACAACGGCAAAGTCGAGGCTTCCGATGGCATAGGCGGCCAGCAGGGCCAGGACGACGGGAATATTCATCGAGGGAAGTCTAGGAGGGCGGGCAGCCGACCGACTCGCGTGACTCATGCGCTCGACCAGTTGATATCATGCCGTGCCCACTCTCCCCTCGAGGACCGACATGCCAACCTACGAATATGCGTGCAAGAATTGCGGTGAGCGACTGGAAGTCATGCAGTCGTTCTCTGACAAACCGCTCAAGAAGCACAAGACGTGTGGGGGCGACCTGCAGAAGGTGTTTCATCCGGCCGGCCTGATCTTCAAAGGATCAGGTTTCTACGTCACCGACTCCCGATCCTCGAAGAGCAGCAGCAGCAAAAGGAGCGCGACGAGCGCCAGCCCGAGTTCCGGCGGGGGCAGCAGTAGTTCCTCCGCGAAAGACAAGAGCAGCAGCTCCAGCAGCAGCAGCCAAAGCAACAGCAGCGACGACTGATGCACGTTTGTTCTTCGGCAGTTCACGTCGTTTGGAGGCCCAGACCATGACGGCGTCATCCGCCCGCAGCGAGATTCGCCGGCTGCCTGATCGGGGTTCCTACGATCCGGCCGTAATCAATTCAATCCTCGACGAGGCACTCATCTGCCACGTCGGCTTCCTTGACGAAGAGGGCCGCCCCGTAGTCATCCCGACCATCCATGCAAGGATCGGCGAGACCCTCTACCTCCACGGTTCCCCAGCCAGCCGGATGCTCCGCACTCTCGCCGCCGGTAGCCAGGTGTCTGTGACCGCAACTCTCGTCGACGCGATCGTGCTGGCGAAGTCCCATTTCCACCACTCGATGAACTATCGGTCTGCCGTCGTATTCGGAACGGCGCGAGCAGTGACCGACGCCGACGAAAAGGCCGCCGCTTTCCGTGCGATCGTCGAGCACCTCGTGGCCGGAAGATGGGACGGAGCCCGGCGGCCGAACGAGAAGGAGTCCAGAGCAACCGCGGTCGTGGCGATCGATATCGAGGAAGGGTCGGCCAAACAGCGCACCGGACCGCCGATCGATGACGATGAAGATATGAACCTCCCGCACTGGGCCGGCCTGATCCCGGTGGGACTCGAGCGCGGTCCATTCGAACCGGTCGACCAGACCCCACTTCCCGATCACGTCCGCAACTGGAGTCCGACGGGCAGCTGACTGTGTCCGCAATCCCGGCCTGAGGCCACGTCAGCACCAACAGACGGGTTATCCCCCGTACGGTGGCGACAACCATCCGAAAGGGACAACGCGTTCTCCCCACGCAGTGGGGCGAGTGCCCTGAAGGGGCGAGGGGGGCAGAACCCAAAACCTATAACCCAGAACCCGCCCCGGAACCCAGAACCCGGAAAACTCATCCCCCTTCCAATCGCCGGGCCGTCGCGGTACGGTCGTTCGTGTACTGGTTCCGCCGCCCTCCCTATTCCCGCTGGACAGCGGCCGTGCTGGTCGTGACGGGCGCCCTGTGCATGGACCTCCGTGGTGATCCCACCGAGCTCCGCCCGTTCGCCGCTACGGACATCGCGGCTGGGGCGGCGATAAGGCCGGAAATGGTCGAGTACAGGGCGGTACCAACCGGGCTTCTTCCGGAAGTGAATCTTGTTGGGTTCACTCTGAATTCCATCCCTGCCGGAGATCCCGTCACGCAGGCCCTAATAACCGACCGAAGCGCGGTCCCAGACGGGTGGTGGGCCCTCGAAATGGAGGCTCCTTCGGGTGTGATCCCCGGTACGGAACTGCGTCTGGCAATCGAGGCCGATGCCGGCACACCCGTCCCAGCGGTGGTTCTCGGCGTCGTATCATCGGAGGTTCCTGGTGGATGGTCTGAGAACACGGCGCTGGTCGCAGTTCCCTCGGATCGGGCCGCCACAGTGGCGACCGCGCTGGCCCGCGCGGCGGTGAGCGTCCTCGTGGTCGAGTGGTGATCGGCAACCCCACGACGGAGGCTAGGCTCCGTGCCCGTGTTCCAAGCAGTCATATGGGGCCTCGTTCAGGGCCTGACCGAGTTCCTCCCCATCTCATCGAGCGGCCACCTGGTACTCGTGCCTGCGTTCGCCGGTATCGATCCGCCGGATCTGGCAACCTCAGCAGTGTTGCACCTGGGAACGCTGGCCGCCGTCATCGCCTACTACCGTCGAGACCTCCTCAAGCTCACGCGATTCAAACGCGATCCGAATGCCCGACGAGTGCTGGGGTTGCTCGCGCTCGGAACCATTCCTGCGGTGATCGGCGTGTTCGTCCAGGACCAAATCGGCTCCTTGCAGGAGAGTCCCACCGCCGTGGCGCTGGCCCTGCTCGTCACCGGCGCAGTCCTACTTTTCGCTGGTTTGTTCATGAGCGGCCGGCTTTCGCTCGAACGACTCCCATTGCGCGACGGCTTCCTGATCGGGGTTGCGCAAGCCATAGCGCTGATCCCGGGCATTTCCCGGTCGGGGATGACGATCGCCGCCGGCCTCACTCGCGGTCTCGCCCGCACCGAGGCTGCTCGGTTCTCATTCCTGCTGGCGGTACCTGCCATCGCCGGCGCAGGGACTCAGCAAGGTCTCGAACTGGCGGGCAACGGCGGGATCGGGGCCGAAGTGTGGGTCGGGATGATCGTGGCAGCCGTGTCCGGCTATTTGGCGATTGCCCTGCTTCTGCGCTTGCTGACCCGTTTCGGTCTCCGTCCCTTCGCGATCTACTGTTTCGCCGTCGGGATCGTCGCGCTGATCGCGCTGTGAACCTCAAGTACAGCCCAACGAGTGCCGACATAGGTCAGGGATCCCCATGACCGAACCTGCAACAACCGAATCCGAAACGACCGCCCGCGACGTCGAGTTGATCTCGCGCGTCTCCCACGAGTTGCGCACACCTCTCACCTCGGTCATCGGCATGCTCGACGTCGTTCTCGATCCAGCTTTGCCGCTAGACGACCGCGAAGGAGCAGAGCTACTGACGCTTGCCCGTCGCGAGGCTGATCAGATGCAGCATCTGATCGACAACCTCCTTTCGTATGCACGGCTGCAGCGGGCGACGCTCGTACCGTCCACGGATGCCATCGATCTTCGACCCATCATCACGCGAGCCCTGGAACGGCAGGAAGACGTGCATCGGCGAACGCACATCGCAGTCGCGGTTGGTGTCGGGGCCGTTGCAGACCCGGCGCTCGTGCTCCAGATCATCACCAACCTCATCCAGAACGTGCACCGTTACGCACCACACGGAGCGGTCGAGATAGTGGTGGCATCCGACGAGGCAGTGACGTCGATCTCGGTGAGCGATGAGGGGCCCGGGGTTCCGGTTGCGATGGCCGCCGACATCTTCGACGCCCGCATTCATTCGAGCAAAGGACTCGGCCTTGGTCTCTCCTTGAGCCGGGATCTAGCGAGGTCTATGCAGGGTGATCTGGTTCTGAACGATGCCCGCCGTGGCGGCGCTACTTTCACCCTGACCCTCCCGACCGTCCGGGTTGGGAGCGCTACTTCGGCAGAACGTCGACCCGAACTGTCGGTCGCCACCACGCCGCGCGCCAGACTCCTCGTCGACATAGCAGCCGCCCTCGCCGAATCGTCCCTCGACCAGTCCGTTGCCGGTCTGCAAGGCATCTACGCAAAAATCCTCGGCGCCACGAGCACAGTTCTGATGGTGCCCGACGGACATGGACGATTCCGGGGTCTGGGTGATTTCGCTTCCCTGGAAGGGGTACTGATCCCCTCTGCGGATGAGTTGCTCGACCGTGTCATATCCGGGCAGCAGCCGCTGCAGATCGAATCTCTTGCCGCAAGCGGTTTCGGCCTGTGGGCTGGTGTCCTCGGTGCCGAATCTGCACTGGTCGTCCCGGTCGTGCTCGACGGGGTCGTAGCGGCAGTCCTTGCGCTCGGGTGGGCCGACGGGCACCTCATGCCCAACACCGGGAGTGAAGTTGCCGCAGCCCTGGGAACGATCGCAGCAATTGCCGTCGATCGTTCGAATCTCGCCCATGAAGTCGCGTTCGAAAGGTCGGTCAGGGAGTCGGTGATGGAGGCCCTCCCCATCGCGATCTCGGTGTTCGTAGGTGATCCCCCGAACCTCGTCTACTGGAACCAGCGCGAACGCGACCTGCTGGCAATCGCTGAGGACGGCAACCGACCGACGGGCCTCCAGGAAACACAGGATCTCTTCGAGGTTTCGTTCGCCGACGGCACCCCGCTGACTCTTGAGAACGCTCCGGTCGTCGCCGCCATCCGCTCCGGACGAGGCACCGGCCCGTTCTTCCTGCGTATCAGCCGCCTCGACGGACGGATCGCGTTCACCCGCACCTATTGCGCGCCCTTCTTCAACGGAGACGGAAGAGTGGCAGGCGCAGTCGTCACGTCTGAAGAGGTGGACAAAACGGACGTCGAGCTACATGACCGGGCCACCTAGACCCAAAACCCAGCACCTCGAACCGCGTCCCACGATGTACGACGGCGGGAAGGCCCAAACAACCGCACTACTGCGAGTAGTTTGAGCTCATCCGCATCGTCTCGGCAATGTGGACGTTGACGAGCGCCGGTTTGCCGCTCGCAACCGCTCGCTCGAGGGCCGGCACGATCTGGGCTGGATCATCGACGAACTCGCCGTAGCCGCCCAACCCCTCGACCATCGCGTGGTATGGACGAATCCCCAGGTCGGTGGCCACCAGTCGATCTGGATAGAAAGAGCGATGGAACGTCTTGATGTTGTTCCAGACACCGTCGTTTCCGACCACGCCGACGACGGGCAGTCCGAGGCGCACCATCGAGTCGTACTCCATCCCGTTGAAAGCGAACGCCCCGTCGCCGTAGACGATGCCGACCAGCTTGTCCGGAAACGCCACCTTGGCGGCGATGGCGAACGGAGCGCCGGTGCCGAGCGTCCCGAAGGGCCCGGGATCGAGCACATGACCTTGCTGCGAAATCTGAAGCCAGCGGGCGGTAGTCGATACGATGTCGCCCCCATCCACGGCAACGATGGCGTCCGGACCGAAGAAGGCCGCAACATCTCTGGCAAATCGCTGCGGTTGCACGGGTGAGCTATCCACCGCCGCTTCGCTCTCTGCAGAAGTCCTCCCGGCCGCCTCCATGGCCAGAATCTCCCCCGTCCAGGTTCGCCCGTCGGAGACCGTGAAATGAGCTGAACGAGCCGCAAGCTGACGAACGACTTCAGCCGGATCGGCCACGACGCCAAGGTGAGCAGGCCGGTTCCATCCGATCTTGGTCGAGTCGGCGTCGATCTGGATCACCGTGGCATCCGGGGCGATTTTTCGGCCGTAGCCCGTCCGGAAGTCCCAATCGACACCCAGCGCCAGGACGGTATCAGCGCCTGCAAAGGCTGCCGACCGGGCGTAGTTGCCGAGCAGCCGGTGACCGTTGGCAAGCGACCCCCGTGCGCGCGAATTCAGGTAGGTGGGGGCATCCAACGCTTCTGCGACGATGGCGAGCTCATCCGCAGCCCCGCGAAAACCGGATCCGGCAAAGATCATCGGACGGTCCGCTCCGGTCAAGGCGCCAACGAGGTCATCGACCACCGGGGCAGCTGCCCCATGCACCTGATTCGCCCGATATTGATGAGGCCAGATGATGGAATCTTCATCAACAACATCGAACTGCACGTCCATCGGCACGTCCAGAAACACCGGGCCTCCACGACCGGAGAAGGCCGCCCGGGCGGCCGTGGCGATGTAGTCGCCCAGCCGTTCGGTTTGCCAAGCAGTTCCGGCCCACTTTGTGATCGAGTGAAACATCCGGGGGTGATCCATCTCCTGGAGGCCCCCCATGAGTTCCTGACGGACCAGATGCCGCCCACCCAACAAGAGCATCGGAGTATCGGCGAAGTGGGCGTTGGCGATTCCGGTCATCGCGTCGGTCACACCCGGGCCGGCTGTGACGGCGGCAACGCCGAGTTTTCCCGTCAACCTGCCGTACGCCTCGGCGGCATGGGCAACCGCCTGCTCGTGCCGCAGATCGACGATTCGGATGCCCTCCTGCAGGCACCCATCGAGTATTGGGACGATGTGCCCACCGGTGAGAGTGAAGAGCGTGTCGACGCCCTCGTTCTTGAGTGCGCGGGCGATGATGTGCCCACCGTGAAGCTTGACCATGACGGGACAGTATCACCAATGAAGCTGACTGAAATCCGGCACCCTGCCACCGATTCGAACTGAATAGAACTATAAAGCCGGGACCCGCGACTGCCGATCCTCAAGGGTGATGCGCATACGGACCGTGGCAGAGAGCCCACCCGACTTCGAGCGTCTCGCAGTCGGCATGGCGAGACTGCGACGGCACGGCTATGGCGCCGCGGCAGCCTTCACCACGATCGGCGCCATCGGCACCCGCGAGGCGATCTGGGCGTTTGCCACACTCCTAGCGGTCTCCGGTTTCGCGGCCGGAAGCGGTTTCAAAGACCCTCAACGCCGGCTCATCGCCGGGTTGTTGGTCGACCACGTGGTTGCCCTTGCCCTGTGGTGGATATTCGGACCGGGCACCGTCGTCGACCTGATCCCGATCGTAATCGTCTCTTTGTCCGCCTTCATCCTCCCGTTCCGCATGGCGATGTTCACAACCCTGACGGGCATACTTCTGGTTGCGATGCGGATTCCGCTCCACATCGCCGGCTACGACTCGATCTTCCCGATGTACTGGACGAGCAGACCCGTTCCCTTGTCGGAAGTCGCCCTCTCGACGCTCGAGTTGCTGGCGCTGGCGATGGTCGCCTCCACTGTTTTCATGCGAGTCGGCCGGTTGCTCGAGAGGTCGAAGATGCAGCTTGCGGACTCTGAGCGGCGCTACCGCACCCTGGTCGAGGCATCACCAGACGGGATCCTCATCCATCAGCGCGGTGTCATCCAGTTCATCAACGAGGCCGCCGCCGCGATGCTCGGGTACGGGAATCCGTCGGCCGGGATTGGAATGCCGTACCTCGACCACATCTCACCGAGTGACCGGCCGGCCGAAATCGACCGGATGCATCGGGTGGCGGAGGGACGGACGACCGACCTAGCCCGAATCCACCTTCTCAGGACCGATGGTTCCGTCCAAACCACAGAAGCAGCCGGCATCCCCACCGACCTCGACGGGCGACCGGCGGTACAGGTCGTGATGCGAGACGTCTCTGCAAGAGATGCCCTCCGGGACACCGAGCAACTGTTCAACACTGCGTTCGACAGTTCGGTCACCGGAATGGCGGTGGTCGACGTCGACGGCAACTACCTCAGAGTCAACCGAGCGCAATGCGAACTCTTCGGTTACTCCGAGGACGACTTCCTCACGATGAACTGGAGAGACATCACCCATCCGGATGATCTTCCCGACAGCGAGCAAGCCGAAGCAGACATGCTCCGCGGGGTCGGTGATGACTCGTTCGTATTGCTCAAACGGTATGTCGGTGCCGGGGGAAGACAACTCAACGCCATCGTGTCGGTGACGCTCGTGCGGGACCAGGAGGGGGTGCCCGATTATGTGTATTCCCACGTGGTTGACATGACCGAAGCGACGGCCGCTGAGGAGGCGTTGCGGACTAGCGAGCAAAGGTACCGGAATCTCTTTGAGCGAATACCGGTCGCCATGTACCGGAGCACGCCGGACGGCGAGGTGCTCGATGCGAATCCTGCACTCGTTGAGTTGATGGGATTCGAAGCACGCGAATCTCTCCTGAATCTGGCATCGTATGAAATGTATGTCGACCCGAGCGACCGCCTCGGATGGAAAACGGCGATCAATCGGGACGGAACCGTTGTCGGGTTCGAGGCCCAACTCCGGCGCAAAGACGCCACGGTTTTCTGGGGGCAGGACACCGCCAGGATCGTCCGCGACTCTGATGGCGACACCCTTTACTACGAGGGCGCAATCATCGATGTCTCTGCCCAGAAGGCGGCCGAGCAGGCTCGCAATCGTCTCACGCGAATCATCGAGGCGACCCCCGACATTGTGGTAGTCCTCGACCCGAGCGGCTGGGTCACGTATGCCAACTCTGCCGCCCGTCGCCACTTCTCGATTGAGGAGTCAATGGAACCGCCATACCTCCACGTCTCGCAGGCCCTCGATCGTGCGACCATGCGCCTCCTCATCGAGGACATCATCCCTACCCTCAAAGAAGGCGAGGCCTGGACGGGTGAGTTCGATCTCGTTGCACCAGACGGCTCGGGGCTCCCGGTATCGGCAGTCGGCCTTGCCCACTTCGCCGACGATGGCAGCTTCGCCCGGTTCTCGGCGGTGCTGCGCGACGTGTCGGAACAGGTCGAAGCAACCCGGCAGCTGCAAGACCTCGTCCAAACAAAGGACGAGTTCGTCGCCTCCGTCAGTCATGAGTTGCGAACCCCGCTGACGGCCGTCGTCGGGCTGGCCCAGGAATTGCGGGACAACTGGCAGATGTTCGATGAGGACGAACTCGAGGATCTGATCAGGCTCATCGCCGATCAGGCGACCGAGGTTTCCGCGATCGTGCAAGACCTCCTGGTCGCCGCACGCGCCGACATCGGAACGATCACGATCAGCCCAACGGTCATCTCGGTGGCCGATGAGATCGGCGCCGCGTTGAAGACCATCCCGCCGGAACTGGCCGATCGAATGCGATTCGACGTGACCTCGGTGAACGCCTGGGCTGACGCCGGGCGCTTCCGTCAGATCATCCGGAACCTCGTGAGCAACGCCCTTCGCTACGGCGGACCGAACGTGCGAATCCACGCCCACAACGGCGGCGGGCGGGCGGTGATCAACGTCACCGATGACGGAGCCGGCATCGCTTTGGAGGATCGCCAGAGGATCTTCGATCCGTACTACCGGGCACACGACACTCCCTCGCAACCAGCGTCGGTCGGACTCGGCCTCAGCGTCTCGCGACAGCTCGCAGTACTCATGAACGGCGATTTGACCTACGACTACTCAGATGGGCTGAGTACCTTCAGTGTGCGCCTGCCGGCAGGCCAGGGGTCAGACGCCCCGGCGTAGGGCACCGTCAAACAACCTTGCGTTTTCGCGCGGGATTCCCTCTCTATAGGGTGGGATTCACGCGCGAAAACGGGTTTTGGTCGCTCAGAAGTAGTGCGGGCACCAGGGCTCGACGTGCCAAGAGAACATCGTGTCGGCAAGCCGCACCGCTTCCGGCGATCCGAGCACACGCCCGGCTTGCTGGTACAACGAGAAGCTGCCGCCGCCGAGATACCGGCTTCCGAGGACAGCCGCGTCGACGACGAGGTCGGCGTCGTCGGTGGTTCGCTTGCATTCGGCTCCGTCCGGACCACCTTCGAGTACGAACCGGCCACCCTGCTCGGGGAGGAATCGATCGTCGACTTCGATCACAATACGGCCCTCTGTCCGATAGCGTCTGGCGGACAGCGCGGCCGGGACATCCATCAGCCGTGCCCACAGACCATCGACCCGACGGCCGGACAGTCGCCGGCTGTCTGAGAGGAGCACCGAGAGAAGCTCTTGAGTGGGACGATTCTGAGTCCGTATCGTCTCGACGAGGTCCATCGAGAAGACGAAGTGCCACAGGGCCGACTCCGCCACCGGAGTGAGGGCGATGAGCTCAGAGGCGAGGATCTCGTTCTTGGGTATGTTGTGCTCCCACGTCTCCTTGGCCCGGTAGCGCAGGTAGCCCAACGCGGTCCCGTTCTCTTCGTAGAGGGCAAACCGATTGGCCGTGAAACCGCCGCGCCACGACTCGAGGTCGGAGAACATGTGATTCCATATGGCCTCCCCACGCGAGAGAAATCCGGGCGAAGTTCGGGCAGCTTCGGCGTACACGTCCGGGAGCACCCGCCGAGCCCGGTCGGCACCGACCAACGAAACTCTGCCCGGAGTCCCCGGGTCTAGCTCGAAGGTGGCATCTCGTTTCGCGATCTCCCAGCTGGCTTCATGGGTGGCAATGCCGTAGCCAAACCGACCGTATATGACGCTTTCCGAGGCGCGCAGCAGCGCAAGAGGCTCCTTCCGTGCTTGTACGTCGGCGAAGTGCCGGCGCATCATCGAGGTGAGCACACCCCTCCGCCGGTGGGTAGGCAGGACTGCAATCGCGGTGAGACCGGCCGCCGGCACGGAACCGCCGGGCACCGTCAGGTCGAAGCTGAACGCTCCGCCGGTGCCGACGAAGTCCCCGTCGTCCACAACGACGATGCTGCGGTCGAACTCGTGCACCTTCGCCTCGAGTTCGAGTTCCTCATCCTTCCCGTCGAAGTTGAAGGTGCGTTCCCATACGCTGGCAAAGGCACGGAACTCGTCGGGTTTGATCGATCGGATATCCATCGGCTGGAGGCTACCGACTCAGACCGCCGGCGGCAGCTGAATAATTCTGCAGACGGTTCCAAGTTATGGGTCGTAGGTTCCAACGCGAAAAGGGATGCACGCCGGAGAGAAGACATCGTTGCGAGAGCCTTCGCAAGATCATCATATGGCGACGTGACTGGAACGCCATTGACCCATGACCTAGAACTCAGAACCTCTTGCTACTTGATCACCAGTTCCGGATGGGTCCTGACCCGCGGCCTGCGGGCAACAACAGCCTCGGCGAGTTCCTGAAAGGCTAGGTCGGCTTCACCACCCGGATCGGCAACGACGACGGGCCGCCCAACATCCGCACCCTCCCGCATCGCCGGAACCAGCGGAATCTGCCCCAGAAGCTCCGAGCCGATCTCTTCGGCCAGAGCGCCGCCACCACCCTCGCCAAAGAGGTAGTAGCGCTTTCCGTCGTCTCCCGTGAACCAGGACATGTTTTCGATGACGCCGAGCACCTCCTGGTTGACCTTCTCGGCCATCAACGCCGCTCGCTTCGCTACACGTTGGGCGGCCGGTTGCGGAGTGGTCACAACCAGCACCTGGGCGCGGGGGAGGAACTGGCTGAGCGAAATGGCGATGTCCCCGGTGCCGGGAGGCATATCGATCAACAGGAAGTCGGGATCGTCCCAGAAGACATCGACGAGGAACTGTTCCATCGCCTTGTGCAGCATCGGTCCGCGCCAGATGACCGCCTGATCATCGGCGACGAAATAGTCCATCGACATGACCTTCACACCATGAGTCTCAGGCGCAATCATCGATTCATCGATCACGATTGGTGAATAGTCGGCACCCATCATCTTCGGAACCGAGAAGCCCCAGACGTCGGCGTCGATCACTCCTACCGAGTGACCCATCCTGGTCAACGCCACTGCCAGGTTGCTGGTGACGGAGGACTTCCCGACGCCACCTTTCCCGGACGAGATGCCGATGATGCGGGTCTTCGAACCGGGCCCTCCGACCATATCGCGGCTCGGACGCAGGTCTTGCATGAGGGTTGCCCGTTCATCGTCGGTCATCAGGGCGAAGTCCACGGTGACCGACTTGGCGCCGGCGTCAAGGGCAACGGCGGTGATCCGTTCGACGAGTTGCTCCTGGAACGGGTGATTCGGAACGGTCAGCACCACCTCGATGCGCGCCTTGCCGAGCGCGCCCACCGCCACGGCGCGCACCATGCCCAGCGATTCGAGCGAACGGTGCAGCAGTGGATCCTCGAGCGCGCCGATGGCGGTGCGGAGGGTATCGTGATCGGCCATCTGAATTCCCTAACGACGTAGTGTTTAGAAAGACGACGAAACTATAGTGAGCGCCCAGGAAAAGGAATCCGGGTCGGATGGACACTCAAGCACTCTCACAGTCGATCGGCGATCTCACCTCCGCCCTGGGTGATCCAACCAGGCGCGGCATCTATATCGCCGTCCGTGAGGCCCCGGATCCGGCGACGGCGTCACAAATAGCGGCCCTGTTCTCTATTCATCCGAACGTCGCTCGCCATCATCTCGACCGATTGGCCGAGGACGGGTATCTCGAAGTGACGAGGCGTCGGCCCGATGGTAAGAGTGGCCCCGGGGCCGGTCGGCCGGCCAAGTGCTATACCGCCACCGCCAAGGAGATCGAACTCCATTTCCCTGCCCGCCGCTACGACCTCCTATCGGAACTTCTCGTCCGCGTCATCGAACGCATCGATCCCGGCAACCTCGGGGAGATCGCAGCTGCGGTGGGTCACGAGTATGGACGGGAGATCGCCGCTGAAATTGGAGCTCCGAACGAATCCGGTTTCGACCTGGCAGTGAGCGCCGTGGCCAGAGCCATGACCGGAATGGGATTCGCCACTGATCCGGACTCCGACACCCGGCGCCTTCTCACCAGCCATTGTCCCTTCGCCGAGACAGCGGCCAAGCACCCCGAGGTCGTCTGCTCACTCGACCGCGGTATCGTCTCCGGACTGATGGAGACCCTGTCCGATGACTGGCGTCCGGTACAGGTCGTATCGCACCCGGGCATCGCAGAAGACTGCATCGCCGAAGTCTGATCGGCTCTCGGCCTCCGGTCCGCGGAACTGACCGGAGGTATTCAGGACGCCCGACAGCGGCGGCGAATGCGTCCCGTAGACTGGCACCTCACGATAACGAACGAGGTGACCATGTCAGATCCGTTCAACGCCCGCTCGACGCTATCGACGCCGCTCGGCGACCGGACCGTCTACCGCCTCGACGCGCTGAAGTCGATCGGCGACGTCGACGCCCTGCCCTATTCCATCAAAGTCCTCCTCGAGGCCGCGCTGCGGAATTTCGACGGCCACACCGTGACGGATGAGGACATCCGCGCCATCGCGTCGTTCGACGCCACCAAAGTCGGCGAGACCGAAATCGCGTTCTCGCCGGGCCGCGTCGTCCTCCAGGACTTCACCGGTGTGCCGGCCGTCGTCGACCTCGCTGCCATGCGTTCGGCGGTCGTCAAGATGACGGGTGACGAATCTGCCGCCCAGAAGGTCAATCCACTCGTGCCGTGCGACCTGGTGATCGACCACTCCGTGCAGGTCGATGCCTTCAACTCCGGTATGGCACTCCAGATCAACGCCGACAAAGAGTTCGGACGGAACCGCGAGCGCTACGAGTTTCTCAAATGGGGCCAGTCGGCCTTCGACAACTTCCGGGTCGTTCCACCGGCCACCGGCATCGTCCATCAGGTCAACCTCGAGTACCTCGCCAAAGTTGTCTGGGACAACGGCGCCGACCTCTATCCGGACAGCCTCGTCGGAACCGACAGCCACACAACGATGATCAACGGTCTCGGCGTTGTCGGCTGGGGAGTGGGCGGCATCGAGGCAGAAGCGGTCATGGTCGGACAACCGATCTACATGCTGTTGCCCGAAGTGGTCGGATTCAAACTCACCGGCAAACTCGCTGAGGGAGCCACCGCCACCGATCTCGTGCTCAAGGTCACCCAAATGCTGCGCGGCCACGGCGTCGTCGGCAAGTTCGTCGAGTTCTACGGACCGGGTCTCGCCGGGATGCCACTTGCCAACCGGGCGACTATCGCCAACATGGCTCCTGAGTACGGCGCAACCATGGGATTCTTCCCCGTCGACGAGCAGACCACCCGCTACCTGCGATTGACCGGCCGGGACGAGGCTCTCGTTGCCACGGTGGAGCAGTACTACCGCGAGCAGGGGCTATGGCGTGAGGACGACCGGGAGATCGTCTACTCGTCCCACCTCGAGCTCGACATGGGGACGATAGAACCGGCGCTGGCCGGCCCGAAGCGTCCGCAGGATCGCATCGTTCTATCAGACATGAAGACTCAGTGGCACACCGATTTGGATGCCACCTTCGGCAAAGCTGGTGATGCAGCAGCGGTGAAGGTCGAGTCCGAGCAGCAGAGTTTCGAGATGCACCACGGCGATGTGGTCGTGGCGGCGATCACGTCATGCACTAACACATCGAACCCGGATGTGATGGTCGGCGCAGGACTAGTCGCCAGGAAGGCCCGAGCGAAGGGCTTGACGCGCAAGCCGTGGGTCAAGACCTCACTGGCGCCCGGATCGACGGTCGTGACGGAGTACCTGACGCAGTCGGGCCTGCTGGAGGATCTCGAAGCAACCGGTTTCTACACGGTTGGGTATGGGTGCACAACCTGTATTGGGAACTCCGGACCTCTCCCCGAGGAGATCACGGCCGGCATCAACGAGGGCGACCTGGTGGCAGCCTCGGTGTTGTCGGGCAACCGCAACTTCGAAGGGCGGATAAATCCGGACGTGCGGGCGAACTATCTCGCCTCACCACCTCTGGTCGTCGCCTACGCACTGGCCGGAACCGTCGACATCGATCTGACCATGGAACCCATCGGGCAGGATCATGCCGGCAACGACGTGTACCTCCGCGACCTCTGGCCGTCGCAAGCCGAAGTCGACGAGATCGTGGCGGCCAACGTCACCGAGAAGCAATTCCGGACCCAGTACGCAGACGTGTTCCGCGGGCCGGAAGCCTGGCGGGCTATCAAAACCTCGGGTGGCGCCCTTTACGCATGGGATGCCGAGTCGACCTATGTGCAGGAACCACCGTTCTTCGACGGCCTGACGACCGACACGGGCACGATCGTGCCCATTTCCGGAGCGAGGGTGTTGGCAAAACTCGGCGACTCGGTCACCACCGACCACATCAGCCCGGCCGGATCCATCGCCCCTGATTCACCGGCCGGCCGCTATCTGACGGCGAACGGCGTTGCTTCGGCGATGTTCAACTCGTATGGCTCGCGACGCGGCAACGATCAGGTGATGACCAGGGGCACGTTCGCCAACATCCGAGTCCGCAACCAGTTGGCGCCGGGAACGGAAGGTGGGTGGACAACCGATTTCACCGACGGTGAGGTCAAGAGCATCTACGACGCCAGCCTCAGCTACAAGGCAGCCGGCACTCCGCTGGTGGTCCTCGGCGGCATCGACTACGGCATGGGATCTTCGCGCGACTGGGCCGCCAAGGGGACGTTCCTTCTCGGCGTGAAGGCCGTGATCGCCAGGTCGTTCGAGCGTATACATCGATCCAACCTGATCGGCATGGGTGTGCTTCCGCTCGAATTCCCCGAAGGTACCGACGCCGACGCGCTGGGGCTCGACGGAACGGAAACGTTCGACATAGCCGTCGACGACTCGCTCCAGCCGCGCCAGGGCGTGGTCGTGACGGCGAAGAAGGCCGACGGCACGGTGATCGAGTTCACCACCACCTGCCGGATCGACACGCCGGTCGAGGTCGACTACTACCGCAACGGAGGGATCCTCCACACGGTCCTGAAACAGATGGCATTGAGCTAGACCCCCCCCCACCCCCGTTTTCGCGCGGGGATTCCACCCTATGTGGGGTGAATCCCGCGCGAAAACACGTCGGGATGGCCGAGTTCGAACAAGAACGTTCGCATCTTCGTAATGACCTCGTGCGGCCTCTGCCAAAGTTCTTCGTCCCAGATCGTGAGCACCTCCAACCCCATGCTGGAGAGTGACTGGAATCGACGATCGTCTGACTCCCGATCGAGCTTCGAGGTGTGATAGCGGCGACTCAGAACCTCAATGACGCCGCCAACTTGCTCATAGAAGAGGTCGACCCGACCGATCACGCGGTCGTCCCCGAGCGCAACCTGACGGCGCGGAATCGGCAATCCAGCTTCGGTCAAGAGCGCGATGGTTCTCGCCTCATTTCCGCTCTCGGGTGGCACATATTCTCCGACGCGATCAGCGATTAGCTCCCTCATCAGTCTGATGCCATTGCGGCCCCGCGCCGCGAGTCGATCGAGCAACGCACCAAGAACCCGCCCGTTGAGAAGGTCCATCGCCCAGGCATTGTCGAGCGCCCGCTCGGTCTTTGCAGGATGCATCATTCCTGCGAGATGGAACATGGTTAATGCCGGCGACGTCACTGGAATATGTCTCAGCCACACCACATGATCGAGTGGGAAGTCCTTCTGATAGTGCACGACCGCGAGCCGTCCACGACGGTCGATACCCTGCCTTGGGACCGTGACGTGGAACGGTTCCGAAAGCCGGAATCCGGGGATGTCCCAGTGGGCAGCAGCTGAGGTGTGAGAAAGCGCCGCTCCGGGTGGGCTATCAAGAACGGCGGCCATCGCCTTCTTTTCGCCCGAATCCGGCGCTCCAACGAGCTCGAGCACTTCGGGAGAAACCGATTTCCAATCGCCACGTTGTATTCGGCGATCGAGGCGCCGGTAGCTCACACCAAGGTCATGAGCCTGCCGCCTCGCGACAAGGCCATACTGGCGCTCGGCAACGGATCTGAGTTCGAAGTCGGAAGGCATAGACCCACCCTGACGTATCCTGGCTCGAGAATCTAGGGGGTTGCCTTATTCCTCCGTTTTCGCGCGGGGATCCCACCGCATGTGGCGCTATTCCCGCGCGAAAACGGGGAGGGAGTAGTGTCCGTAGCTATGGATCAACCCCTCGTCTGGATCGACCTGGAGATGACCGGACTCGATCCGGATAACGACGTCATCCTGGAGATCGCGTGCATCGTCACCGATGGGAACCTCTCTGAAGTCGTCGAGGGACCGGACCTCGTCCTCAACGCCACTGCCGAACAGCTCAACGGCATGGTCGAAATCGTCAAAGAGATGCACACGACATCTGGCCTCATCGAGGAGGTCCCGCAATCAAGGATGACCGTCGCTCAAGCAGAGAGGCTGGTGCTCGAGTTCATCGCCGAACACGTTCCCGAGCCCGGATCAGCTCCGCTGGCTGGGAACAGCGTGCACGCCGATCGTGCCTTCCTCCGCCGCTATATGCCTGCCCTCAACGACTTTCTGCACTATCGAATCGTCGACGTCTCGACAATCAAGGAACTCGCCAGGCGCTGGTTTCCACAGGTAATCGAGAACGCGCCGAAAAAGCACGGCGACCATCGGGCGCTGGCCGACGTCCGGGAGTCCATCGAAGAACTCCGCTACTTTCGTGACGCCGTGTTCCAGCCGCCACCGAGCCGGGCCGGCGACCGACTTCCCTAGCTGAAACCCGCTACTACCCTGCCGGGCTATGAGCACCGAACCCGGCCCCCTGCCACGGCGTGGCGGCCTCCTCAGCATCGTCTTTCTTGTGGCGGTTGGAGCGGCCGTCATCATTGCTGCGGTCGTCAGCACTCGCGACGATCCCGCCAGCGCTGCGGCCGCGGTGCGGGATGCGGCAAGTGAGAACGCGGAGGCGGCCGAAGAGGTGTTTCATCCGCCGGGCGGCCCGCTGGCGGGGACGCTCGCAGCCGACTTCGATCTCGAGCTCCTTTCGGGTGAGACCTTCGACCTCTCTGATCATCTTGCCAATGACGGCCGCCCCATCGTCCTCAACTTCTGGGCCTCTTGGTGCCCACCATGCCGGGCCGAGATGCCCGACTTCGACAGGGTCGCGTCGGAGCGATCCGACATCCTGATACTCGGCATTGCTGTCGAAGACGATCCGGGGGCCGCCACCGCCTTCGGCAACGAGATCGGCGTCTCCTATCCCCTCGGTATCGATGTCACCGGCGTCATCGCCAGCCACTTCCCATACCTCGGGTTACCCACCACCTGGTTCATCGATGAAGGCGGCATCATCATCCGCCAATGGACCGGAATGCTCACCTACGAGGACCTGATCGCCAGGATCGACGCCGACTTCTCGTCGTAGACCATGGCCGGATCGGCGGTTGCCTTCAGGCCTCGACCAGACTCCCCCGGGAACTCGCCGAAGCCCAACCGTCGTTAACCCCTTGCCCATCGCGAAGGGTCGGGACCAGCACACCATCCGCCTTCACACATCCCGACCCTTCGCACCTCGGGAGGCAACTCGGCACTTGATGAGTCCGCCACCGACCCCAGTCGCGGTTAGCGGCTATCGCGATCTAGACAGGCGGTTCGCCGATCACGCCTCCACTATCCAGCAGGTCGCCCGCCCACTCAAACAGGAAAACGAGTGCAGTCAGCACGGCAACCACGATGACACTCATCGCCAGCACCTTGACGACGACCGGCCCCGGCAAGCTCGCATATAACCGTCGCATCAGGACATCGGTTCGAGGAACTCGTCGACCTGGGCCTGCGCGTAGGGGAGGTTCGGACCGTCGATCAGCTCCGCCTGAATCACGAGTCGCTCCCTGGCCGAAAAGCGCGGGTTGCAGGTTGTCAGGGTGATCCAAGCCCCGCGTTTGGGGTTCGTTACCCACACGTCGGTCGGGAGAACGATCAATACCTCCCGGATCGCGAACACGTGGTCGCCGAGGGCGGTCTCCACCACGATTTCGTCGCCGGGCTCGAGAAGGTCGAGATCGTAGAAGGGGGCGCCGTACGTGGTGCGGTGGCCGCTGATCACCGCGTTGCCCGGCTGGCCGGGCAACGGTGTCCACGGCATGTGCCCGGGACCATCTTTGAGCGTCTCCTTGCCGACACCTTCCATCAGAACATGTTCGAGTTCGATCTTGGGGATGCTGATGATCCCGAATGCAGCTCCCTCGTCAGGCATGGGCTCTTCGAAGAGGACCGGAGCGGGAGGTACGACGAACGTGCCGTGCGTCGTGGCATCGTCATCATCCTGAACGACCGCGGGCGGGAGATCGCCTTCTTCGAGGAGTTGGTCTCGTACGACGGTGAAGCGGGCGGCGACCTCATCTGCCGCGGCCTCTTGAGCGCGACTGGTGATCAGATTGGTGCCGACGAGTTGATAGGCGAGGAAAGCCAGGATCAATCCACCGGCCCATATCATCGTCCAACCCAGAATGCGCAGCGTCTTCATTGGTCCCCAGAGACGTCGATATCGCTACAACTCTACCGCCAACACCCGACTATCCGATCTCATCGTGGTCGCTCAACCACTCAGCGTCCATGCCACTTCGGGCTCCGCTTCTCCATGAACGCGGCCACCCCCTCGGCGGCATCGTCGGTCATCGAAACCACCGTCAGGGCGCCCTGCAGGTGGTCGAGCGCGGCGTCAAACCCCATGTCCTCAGCCGCGTAGAAAGCGTCACGTCCAAGTTCGAGTATCGCCTGGCTCTTCGAGGCAAGCTCGGTGACGGTCTCATCGACGGCGTCATCGAGAGCGCCAACCGCTACCACCCGAGAAACCACCCCGAGCCGAAAAGCCTCCTCAGCGGTGATGAGCCGGCCGGTCATCATCAGTTCCAGGGCCGCTTTGCGCGGCATGGATCGTTGCAGAATCGCACTGATCATCATTGGCCATAGGCCAACGTTGATTTCCGGCATTCCGAATTTCGCGCGCTCGACGGCGATCACAATGTCACAGGCGGCTGCCAGCCCGAAACCACCCGCCAGAGCGTGCCCGTTTACTCGAGCCACCGTCGGCTTCCCTCCCCTTCTCATAGCGCGAAAGATTTCGGACAAGACCCCGCGAGCATGATGGAGGGCAATCGGCTCATCCACGAAGCCACCCGAAAGATCTCCGCCTGCCGAGAAGGCTCGATCGCCTGCCCCGGTGATCACAATCACCTTCACGGTCCGGTCGGAAATGGCTTGCCTCAACCGGTCCCGTACCGCCTCCATCACCTCGACCGACATCGGGTTCATTCGGGTCGGATCATCGAGCGTGAGGGTGGCTCGCGGTGCAACAACCTCGTATGTGAGCATCATGTCCTTCCGACCCGATCAACCTAGTGGCCCGTCACACAATTGGTGGGAAACGATCTTCACGGCATTCGGTTGCCGCCCGGACGTCGAAGCGGAGGACACCGCCAACGGCGCCACGACCGGAGCGAAGCCACACGAAGCCATGATGCGCTGACTAGGTCTCTGTGAGTGGTACGGTTCGCGTATGGTCTGGTTGGCCCTCGTCTTATTCCTTGCGGCGACCATCGCCGTTATTCGTGGTGGCAAGCTGCGCAATCTGTCCGACATTCGATTGCGCCTGTGGTGGCTGCTCATACTGGGCTTCGGACTGCAGTCGATCACAGGTTTCTTCCCACAAGACGCCACGTGGGCAAGACCCACCGGCATCACGCTGATCCTGTTCTCCTATGTTCCGCTGCTCATCATGGTGATCCTCAACAGAGACAGACCGGGGATGTGGTTGGCAGGTCTCGGCATCCTCATGAACTTCTCGGTGATCGCGGCCAACGGCGGCATGCCGGTCCTCGAGGGCGCCGCGATCGTGGCAGGCGGGTTTCCCGAGTCGGTGGACCTCACCAGTAACTACAAACACCTCGTCCTCGACGAAAGCACCCGTCTGGCGTTTCTCGCCGACGTCATCCCGTTGCGGTTCATCGGCCAGGGCCAGGTCATTTCGCTCGGTGATGTGTTGCTGGCGGTGGGTCTCGGTCGATTCCTCGAGCACGAACTGCGCCGTCCTGTGCGCTGGTTCAAACACGGAGCGCAGGCGGAGGCCGGCTCGGCGCGTCGCGTCTGACGCCACCAACCTCGTTTTCGCGCGGGGATCGCTCCCAATACGGTGGAATCGCCGCGCGAAAACGAGGTTGGGGCTACAGATTGGCGTCGGCGATTTCGCGCAGGGCTTCCACCACGTCGGGGTCGTAGTCATAGGCGGCACCCCGGTGCAGCACCTCGAGCGCTTCGAGGTGCGAGAAACCGAGTTCTGTTGTCGCGTGGTCGTAGGCGCTGGTCGCCTTAATCACTTTGGACGCCATGGGTAGCTCGAGGTCTTTGAACTCGCCCGGGCGCCGGTAGGGATGATGCTGCTGCCGAACCAGGTGAGCGATGCGATCGAGGTATGGCGACTCGGCGATGATCTCAGCGCCCCACCTGGCGATGTCCTCTTCGGTGAATCCCATCTTGATCACGTTCGGTTCGTTCAGCGTCACCCGACCTATGTCGTGCATCATGGCCGCGAACCTGATGTCCTCAACCTCGTCCGGCGAAAGGCCGAGGCGCTGCCCGACCTCCACCGCCATTGCCGACGTCCGGTCGCCGTGACCGTCCGGCGACAAACCGGCGACCTCCGGGATCCGGGAGAGCGCACGGATCGTCTGCCAGTAGGTCGTCCGCGCATCCTGGTAGCGATGAAACGCCAGATGGGCGAACGCATACGGCACAGCTACCACGACCACCGCAGCCCACAGGTCGACCCTGGCGTAGGCGAATCCAAACAACGCTCCCGTCGCGAGCAAACTCAACGCCACCATCCAGTCCTTGACGGCCAGTAGCCAGAGGTAGCGGCGGCTGATGCGCCGCCGGCCGAACGTCACGAAGGCCCACAAGAACATCTCGAGCAAGAACCAGATCACAGATCCGAGCGTGAAGCCGATCAACTCGGCGGCGTCCGGGTCGAGACCCCAGCCGCCCAGTGTCGGGGCCACATATCGGAGAATGGCGGCGTAGACGCCCGCACCCACTGCCCTGCGCAATGCGATCGCCAGCGAGATCACCGCTTCTTCGCCGCGCAGAACGGCGATCGCCCACGAGACAAGCGCTCCTCCCACGAAGACGGCGCCGCTGGCGACCAGATCGATGGCGCCCCCCGGCGTTCGCATCACGAGTGGTACGGCAGCCGCAACTGCGAACCCGAGAGATAGCCTGTTGCCGCTGGTGGCCGGCACCATGATTTGCGAAGCGCCGGCCAGAGCGGCCACGGCCACGAGGATCCCAGCTAGTTCACCAGGAGCTTCAATCAGCAACAGCACGAAGAGGGCGGCGGCAGCCATCGCCCACATTACGTCCATCAGCCGTGAACGCGGCGCCGGCTCAGTTCCGCCCACGAGTCCTCCCCTCCGCCATTCGGCGCGCCTGCTCTTCGTCGGTGAAGCCGGGAGAGCCGTACCGCTCGCCCGTCCGGGCGAGAGCCCGCGCCAGCGACTCGACTACGTGGGGATCGAATTGCGTCCCGGCATTGCGCCGCAGTTCGTCAAAGGCGTAATCCTGGCTGAGGGCCATCCGGTATGAACGAGTGCTGGTCATCGCATCGAAAGCGTCGGCTACAGCCAGAATGCGGGCCTCCATCGCGGGACGCTGTCCATGTTGGTGCCCACTGCCGCCGTAGCCGTTGCCGTCGAACTGCGAGTGATGCCCAGAGGCGATTTCCACCATCGGCCGGAGAAACTCGACCTCGGCGAGGATGTCTTCCACAACGTGGGCGTGGGCCTGAAGGTCCCCGTACTCCTCCTCGGTGAGACGGCCCCGTTTGCGAATGAGATCACGGGGAACTGCCAGCTTGCCGACATCGTGGATCAGGGCGGCGACGCGGACCCGTTCGAGACGGGAACCACGGAAACCGAGATCCTCGCCGATCAACTGTGCGAAGTAGGCGACCCGCTCGGTATGGCCGCGGGTATAGAGGTCCTTCGCTTCGAGGGCTTTGATGAACCCCCGCAACGTCGCCTCATGGGCCTCCCGGAGTTCGCCGTAGGAGGCGAAGGTGTAGTGGCCGGCAACGAACACCACGAGAATCAGAGGCAAGACCGCGAAGCCGACGGCGCCGTACACGATGCCCAGGAAGCCGCCGAGCACACCCATCACTAGGTATGACACGAGAATCATCGCCATCCCCGACCACGGCCGAATGTCGCGCCGCCCAAAGGCGAGGCGCACAATCGTCCGAACCTGGCCGTAGTTCAACACTGCGTAGACAATCGCCGCCACGGAAGCAGCGCCGACCACGAGAGCGATATTCCCGGCTGCGCCCGGGTCGATGCCCGACGGGATCAGCAGGTCGAGCGCAAGACCTGCGGATCCGGCACTTATCACCAGCTGTCCGAAATTGACGGCGGGCTGGAACCAGCGGCGCTCCCGGAAGTCACGTGGCACCAGTGGGCCGAGCGCGGCGATGGTGGCGATGCCGAGAGCGGCACTACTGCCCTCGAGTGCAAAGATCGTGCCCCCGGTGAGCGCGACCATGATGGTCGAACTCGCCATTAGCTGATCGTTCACCTCGACGGCTCTCCATTCGAGATACACGAACGGGACGGCGAACGCCGCCCAGAGCGCGACGTTGGGGAATGACTGCGTGAGGATCAGTGCCGTGAGCACGATCACACCAATCGCCACATAAGCGACGGCCAGTCGTATTCGCACAAGCCTCTGGGTACTCACGTCTCGCCTCTTTTGGAAAGATGCCCGGACGGGCGCTCAGCCAACCTTGAATGAGGCAGCACCGGCGACGATTAACGCCGACAAGCTGCTTGCAATCGCAATGAAACGGGCCACTTTGGCCTTCATAAGGAGCTATCACCTAAGGGGATGTCTCTTCACAGTCGCTAATGACCATGACGAATGTTCCGCTTCGCTAAGGGATTAGTTCCTGGCTGATCGCTCTATCCGGGCATCCTCCTCCCCCCGGCTTCTGCCGGTTGGACCTCCAAACTTCAATTCCAGAGGCTCCCAAGTTGCCCAGCCCCGCTTTCGGTGAGTCGAGCCAGCACGCCCGCCCCGCCATTCGTCGTCAAAGACGACTGGCCGGAGCCTACCAGTGCATTGGTTCGCAACTCAATTACTTCGTCGCGCCGGTGGGCAACGCTACATTGACGGTGATGCGCTACCAGGAACTCGAAGAGACTCTCTGCCGACTTCCGACCGTCGATGCCGCCAGAGTGGTCGGGACCAATGGAACCATCAGTGAGATACACATCCTGGGCACTCCCGGGAAGGCTCCCAAGCAGGTAGTGCGTGATGTGCAGTCCCTGGCAATGGCCCAATTCGGACTGACCGTCGACCGCCGGGTCATTTCCGTTGTGCAGATCGAGAACGAGGAGATTGGCCGGAGCGACAGGCCGGCGATCGTCGATATCCTGGAAGAACCGGTCGGATCCCGGCTGACGGTGACCGTCACCCTGGCCTGGCAGAACGAGATGATCACCGGCGTCGCGAGCGGACCCAGCGCAGCGACGACTCGCCTCCGTTCGGTTGGCGAAGCAACGGTGGCCGCCCTCGAACACGGAATCGGAGATGACACGGCACTGGCGCTCGCCGCCCTCGAAACGCCAACGATTGGATCCCGTCAAGTGGCCGTTGCGCAGATCGTGATCGTGTCGGGCGGCGAGGAACGGCTCGTCGTCGGATCCGCTCTGGTCGGCCCGAACGAGGCTCAGGCCGCAGTGCGGGCGGTTCTCGATGCGGTCAACCGGCTCGTTCCGAGCTTCAGGCGTTAGCGCCTGCAAACCATGCTGCGCCGGACCGAGGCACAGACGTTCGGGGATGTAGTCGTCACGGCGCATGACCTCAGTACGCAATCCGCAATGGAGATCCTGGCCTCCGGCGGAAATGCCGTGGATGCCGCCATCGCCGCCAACGCGGTTCTCGGTGTATGCGAGCCCCAAACCTGTGGCATCGGAGGCGACCTCTTCGCCATCATCTTTGACCCGGGAGCCAAAGCACCGACGGCCTTGAACGCATCTGGTCGCGCCGGAGAAGGAGCAGATCCCAACGCCATTCGGGCGTCGGGTTTCAAGGATATCCCGTGGGATCATCCACTCACCGCCACCGTTCCCGGATGCGTCGACGGATGGGAAGCCCTGTCCGCTCGATACGGCTCGATGCCCCTTTCCGACACCCTCCGGCCCGCCATCCGGCTGACCGAAGTTGGGTTCCCGGCTTCAACCGAACTGGCCGCAGCCCTCCGTCGCCGGGATCCGTCGTTTCGGGGGCAGCCGTCGGCCCGAGCCTTTTTCGAGACCGGCGAGCCGCAACGCGGCGATCGCATCCGGCGTCCGGACTTGAGACGTACGTTGCGCAGCATCGCAGAGGGAGGGCGCCGGGCCTTCTACGAAGGACCACCAGGACAGGCCATCACCGCCGCCACCGGATCTTTGATCACGGCCGCGGACCTCAAGCGGCAGCAGGCAGACTGGATAGACCCACTCGCCCTCGACATCTTCGGCCGCACAGCCTGGACGATTCCTCCGAATGCACAGGGCTACCTCACGCTGGCCACGGCCTGGATCTTCGATCAGCTCGGCCCACCGGCAGATCCGAACGATCCTCAGTACGTGCACACCCTCATCGAGGCCTATCGCTCGGTGGCCTGGGAACGCAACGATCTCGTATCCGACGCCGATTTCGCTCCACTTCCTCCCGCCGAACTCGTATCCCATCAACGACTGCAAAACCGGAGCCGAGACATAACCGACCGCGCCGGGGCATGGCCTCCCGGAGCGATCGCGCCGGGAGGCACCACCTATCTGTGCGCGCTGGATCGAAACGGACTCGGCATCTCCCTCATCCAATCGAACTTCATGGGTATCGGAAGCGGAATCGCGGCAGGCGACCAGGGTTTCTTCCTCCACAACCGGGGAGCCGGATTCAACCTCAGTCCCGGCCACCCGAACGAGCTTGCACCCGGAAAACGGCCACTCCACACGCTCTCTCCATCACTGTGGACTAAGGACGGAGGACTCGACTTGATTCTCGGAACGAGAGGCGGTCACCAGCAACCCCAGCTCCTGGCCCAGATCGCCGCCCACCTGTACGCCGCAGGCGACCGACCGGGTGCCGCGCAAGCGAGGCCCCGATGGACAACCGAGGTCCTCTCGGGATCATCCCGGATTCGCGTTGAGGCCCGCATGCCGGAGGGCGTGCAAAACGACCTGCGCCGCCGCGGCCACGACATCGACGTCGCCGGCGATCTCGAAGGTGGGTGGGGACCCGTGTCGCTCATCACCGTTGGGGCGGGCGGACTGAGGACGGGTGCGCCGGACCCCCGAGTGGACACAACATCGGTCGGCGTGCGATGAGCACGACCTTCGTTCTGCTCGTCAGGCACGGGGAAGCGGTCGGCAATCGAGAAGGCCGGCTCATCGGTCAAACCGATGCACCGCTCTCGGAACTCGGACATCAGCAGGCGGCTGCGGTCGGCGCCCGGCTCTCGGCCCTTCCGATCGGCCGCATCATCTCGAGCGACCTTCCCCGAACAATGCAGACGGCGGAGCCGCTCGCCGGCCGTCTCGATCTCGAGGTCGAGACCGACCCTCGGTTGCGCGAGATTGCCAACGGTGCGTGGGAAGGGCGGATGCCCGATGAAGTCGAGGCTGAGTGGCCCGATCTCTGGAAGAGGTATCGAGCCGACGAGGACGTGACCCGACCCGGTGGGGAGTCCTGGGCCGAGGTCGGAAGGCGCTCCGTTGCAGCCATCCGGGAAATCCCGGCTGCTGAAGACAACCTGGTGGTTGTCTTCACACACGGTGGCCCCATCATCCAGATCCTGCGGTGGGCAATCGGCCTGCCCCATGACACACACGTGTACACCGGGCCGATGGGGGCGATGGCCAACACCGGGGTCAGCACGATCTCCCTTCCGGAGCCCCGGTTGCTCGGCTACAACGACGTCGGGCACCTGACGGGTCTCGTCCGCCATCCCGAGTATCCGTTCTTTGGCTGATTTCGCGACCCGGATTGCCTCGGTTGAATGCGGACCCGCGCCTCCTATTGTTTTCCAGATACGGGCTTGCGCTCGATTTGCACAACACCTAGCCTGACCGTCGATCCCACCATCACGAGCATGTGCTGGCTCGCGGGGACATGGAGGCGGAGTTTTTTTATGCGACTTGTTCGTTTGATCGCGGTCGTTGCTTGGGCCGGCGTAGCCCTCCTGGCGGTAGCCGGGTTTGCAGCGTTCTCGCCCGGTACCACCGACACAGCGGCTGTTGAAGCTACACCGTCGGAGGCGGTCGCCCGGGCTGCAGACGCGCGCGGTGGGGTTGCCGGCCTGGTCGCCGCACAGGCATTCTCAGGACAGCAGCTCGAGAGCACGGGCCCCGGAGTTGCCGAGTTCTCGGAGACCGCAGAACTAGAGGTATTCGCCCGTCTGGTCCCTCCCCAGATCATCGCCACCACGACCACCACCACCAGCAGCAGCACGACCACTACCACCGTCGCCCCCACGACGACCACTACTCCTCCAACCACGACGACCCCCACGACGGCGGTCCCCCCAACGACGATCACAACCACGGGTGACGGAACTGTTGAAGCGACGGGCGGAGTTGGCCCCTGCGGTGCCTCCTACTACGGCGACGCCTTCGCCGGCCAGACCACGGCAAACGGTGAAGCGTTCGACCCAAACGCGATGACTGCTGCCACCCACTTCGTTGACTTCAACACGGTCGTGACCGTGACGAGAGTTGACACCGGAGCATCGGTTCAGGTTCGAATCAACGACCGCGGCCCGTACATGTCGGACCTCAAGACCCGGCACAGCACCCGCTGCATCGACCTCTCCACGGCGGCAATGCAGGCACTCAGTGGCACAGGTTCCGGGGTGATCCAGGTAACGCTCACCATGCCGGCGGATACCAACGGGCTCGCCAGACTCCAGGCGAAATACGGGGCTCTCTGATCCGATCCTGCCCGCGGCAACCTGATCTTCTACAATCCTCAGTATGAAACGCCTGGTTCGTACCCTCGCATTCGCGATTGCCATCGCCGCCGGCATCTGGGCGATGCGCGATCGCTTCCTCTCTCTCGCCCTTCCTCGCGAGCCGCAACCCCCCGCGTTCCGCCACCCGGACGATCATCCCGACGTCCCCCATCGCCCGCATCAGGTGGAACCGACCCTGCGGCAGGCGACCCAGCAGAAACCGGCCCAGTCGACGCCGGACGACCTCACAGTGATCAAGGGGATAGGTCCGGTGTTCGCCGCCAAGCTGTCTGGAATCGGGATCACTACCTTCGAAGCCCTGGCCGCCGCAACGCCAGGTGAAATCGCCTCGAAGATCGACACGTCCGAATCTCGCCTCTCTGATTGGGTCGGTCAGGCACGCCAGCGAGTCTGAGAGACCCGCAACCCGCGCAGGCAACTGGCATTTGGCAATTGGCACCCGCCGGCATCGGCGGAGCGTCCCAAAGAACCTAGAACCTATGACCCAGAACCCAGCCGTTCCCCACGGTCCGCGCTCTCGGTCATTGGTCCAGACTCTGCCTCTGAATCACATCCGCAACCTGGACACCATTTCCCGGGCGTGGATCCTCCAGCGCCCGAGTCCCGTGTAGATGGACAGGCTCAGAAGCATCGAGAGCAGGATCGGTGGAAGGCCGACGGCTTCTGCGATCGGAGCGTCGCCGGGGATCCAGGAGTCGAGCGAGGCGACCCAGGCTTCCGGCCCGACCGGCCGTAGCACCATCGCAGTGAAGATACCTGCCAGCACCGCGACGAGCCCATAGATGTTGACGCCGGCGTAGGTACCTCTTCGCCGGTAGAACTCGTCGGTTTCGTAGTACTTCCGTCTCACGAGGAAGTAGTCGGCGAGCAGCACCGCCAGCATCTGTGCGATTACGACCACGAGGAGTTCTGTGATCTCCCGGATGGTTGTGCGTGACACGACGAGTGCGACAACGACACCCATTGCGAGGACGACAAGCGCTTGCAGACGACCGGCAAAACGGTCGCTGATCGTCGAGAGAGCCGTCGCTCCGCTGAAACTGAGCATGAAGGGCTGATCAACGCCCGAAACAACCAGCCATCCGACGATGACGACAGCCACGAATGAAGTAACTCCGTCGAGTAGAAATGCCGTCGGGTCGCCGCCGGTGACGTCGACCGAGACGGCCCGCAACCCGCCGACCAGGACCAGCACGAGGGCTGCAACGCTGAACCCGGTCCCGGCCCCCGAGGCGGCGGATGGAGCCGCCGAGACGAACCGAGCCGTGTCTGCCACGACCGGGAAAAAGACAACGCCCAGCGCCATCACCCCATCGACGCCGAGCCAGAAGTTCTTTGCATCTGGTGTCACGTCGAACAGGGCCACCAGGTTGATGTTCGACAAGAAACTCCAGGCCAGCACAACGATGAGCACCAGCGCCGCCCAGAAGGCAAAACGATACAGCCAGATTTGGGTGACCCAGGCGAGTCCGGCCAGCAGGAGACCCGCCGCAGCTAGTGCCAGGCCGCCGATCACCAGCGGCTTTGGTATCTCCCCGACTCCCAGGGAATCCATTGCGCCGACGAAGGCTGCGCCGCCGAACTCGAGTTCCAAAGCAGTCCACAAGATGAAGAAGGCAACTTGCACCAGGGCGGCCACCCAAGACCCGACAACACCGAGCGCCGGCCTCATCAACAATCCGGTCGGAACGCCGTTCTCCGCAGCTACCCAAGCCGACGCCGCGATCAGCCCTGCTGCGAACACAATGCCGAGCGGCGCGGCCAGAATCAGTTGCGAGACGGTCAGGCCGAGTCCGGGGTCGATACCGAGGAGGTCGATGCCGACAATCAATGCGGGCGCTCCAAAAGCCAGGGATGCAATCAGGACCGCGAATTCGGGCGCCCCAAACGCCCGGTCGGATAACCCAACGGGGTCACTAGAGGACGTTGCCAGCCAGGGACGTTTTACCACCAGGGCAGTCTAGGGAGGTGGCGCATCGCCGGTAGACAGTCGGCAACCTGTGAGAGAACACGTACCCAACACCTCTAGGTACCCTTGCGTCGTGCCGTACCTGACCCACCCCGCCGAACTTGCGCAACTGTTTCCGGGTGAAGCGCCCTACCGGTCGCAACAGCTGTACCACTGGCTCTATCGGCGACCGACCCTGAGCGCGGCTTCGATGACCGATCTTCCTCCGGGAATGAGGAAGGCTCTGACCGATCGCCTGTGGCCGTTCGTGGTTGAGGTCGAACAGATCGCCGACAAGGGATCCACGGTCAAATGGCTGTTCAGGGCACCGGATGGCGCCGCCATCGAAGCTGTGCTGATGGGATATCCTGGGCGCACCACGCTCTGTATCTCCAGTCAGGTCGGCTGTGCACTCGCCTGCTCTTTCTGCGCTACCGGGCAGTTCGGGTTCGAACGTCATTTGCAGGCGGGAGAGATAGTTGCTCAGGTCGCATACGCCGGAGCGTACCTCCGGGAAGTCGGCCTATCGATAGGACCCGATCATCTGACCAACATCGTCTTCATGGGCATGGGTGAACCGCTCGCCAACTACGACCGGGTCAGGGAGTCGATTCGTCGGATTGTCGACGACATGGAAATGTCGCCAAGACGCTTGACCGTTTCGACCGTCGGTCTGGTCCCCGGCATGCAGCGACTCACCGAGGAGCCGTGGCAGCTCAATCTGGCCGTCAGCCTGCATGCGGCAGACGACGAACTCCGGAATACGCTGGTCCCGATCAACCGGCGTTACCCCCTCGCCGAGGTCGAGGCGGCGGCTGCCGCCTATTTCGGTCGAAAAGGCAGGAGAGTGTCCATCGAGTGGACGCTGATCGACAACGTCAACGACACGATCGAGCAGGCCACCAAGCTGGCTTCGATTGCGGGCCGCCTGGGCGCTCATGTCAATGTGATCCCGCTCAATCCCACACCCCTGAGCACCGACCAGCCGTCCCGAACCGCGCAGATACGAGCTTTTGTCAGACACCTCCGTTCGCTCGATATCAATGCCACGATCCGCGACACGCGCGGCTCCGACATCGACGCCGCTTGCGGCCAACTTCGGGCCGGCCGGGCTGCTTCGAGCTAATGCGTGACCAGGAAGTCCTCAAGGAGTACAGTGACCCGTCCGATTGCAGTATCGGTGGCTCCCCGCGCTGGGGTTGACATCAGACACCGATGAGATAGTTTTGTAGTGAAGCGGGCGGAGCATTGGAGGATTGATGCTCGCGCCGTCGCCAACCCGTCGAACGATCACGACCCTGGTCGCCGCCCTCTTCGTGATCGTGTCCGGTGCCACGTATACCGTGCAACCGGGTGACACCCTGTCTGAGATCGCCGTCGAAAACGGGACCACGGTCCGGGCGCTGGTCGAGAAAAACAACCTCCCGAACGCCAACCGCATCTACGTCGGTCAGAAGTTGAACCTTCCGGCTGCCTCAGCTTCCGGCGCAACTGCAACCCACATCGTCCAGTCGGGCGAATCGCTATCAACGATCGCATCCAGGTATGGATTGACGGTTGCCGAGTTAGCCGCCGCCAACGGCATCACGAACACGAATGTGGTGTACATCGGTACCAAGCTCTCGTTGTCGGGTCCGGTTTCGGACTTCACACCAGGTTCCGGATCTGCCGGTGCTCACGTTGTGGCGAAGGGCGACACCCTCGGCAAGATCGCCGCCGCCTACGGCACGACAACCTCAGCACTTGCAGAACTCAACGGTCTGGCCAACCCCAATCTGATCCGCATCGGTCAGGTACTCGCAGTGCCGGGCGGTGGCTGGATCTGCCCGGTTCCCGGCGGAACGTACTTCAACGACTACGGATTCCCTCGCACGGGTGGCCGTTTCCACGAGGGCACCGATCTCTTCGCGACCCGGGGCACGCCCGTCCTGGCGCCGGTGTCGGGACGCGTCGAGTTCACGATCGGAACCATCGGAGGTATGCAGTACAAGTTGTACGGCGACGACGGCGCCACCTACATCGGCTCCCACATGGACAGCTTCGGAACGGCAGGCAATGTAACGGCCGGTACCGTGATCGGATCGGTCGGGGATTCAGGCAATGCGAAGGGATCGCGCACTCACTTGCACTTCGAGATCCACCCGGACGATGGAGCCGCGGTCAACCCGTACCCCTACCTCCAGGATGCCTGTCGGTAGAGCCGCCGGCCGTTGCCAGGCGGGTCTTCGTTATCGCAACTGCTTCCGCACTGCTGTCGACCAGCAAGTAGCGACGGCCCAGTTCCTGGGCTGCGACGCCGACGGTGCCGCTTCCGCAGAAGAAATCCGCGACGAGATCACCTGGATTCGATGATGCGCTGATGATTCTTCGTGCGAGCCCGAGCGGCTTCTGAGTCGGGTAGCCGGTACGCTCGGCGCTGTTGGTCGGGACGATTGTCATCCACCACACATCGGTCGGCAGCTTCCCCCTGGCCGCCTTGGCGGGCCCGACCAATCCCGGTGCCATGTAGGGGATGCGATCGATCTCGTCGCGATTGAACGTCCAACTGTCACTTTTGGCGTACCAGAGAATCGAATCGTGTTTGCGGGGCCAGCGGTCGCGATGCCGGCCGCCGTAGTCGTAAGCCCAGATGATCTCGTTGAGGAAGTGCTCCGGGCCGAATACTTCATCGAGGATGATCCTTGCGTAGTGGACGGCGTGATGGTCGAGGTGGAGATACAGGGATCCTTGCGGTGACAGCACCCGGCGCATCTCGCGCAAACGAACTTCGAGGAAGCCTAGATATTCACTGAAAGGCAGGTCGTCGCGGTACTCAATCGTCGACACGACTTCGAACGGATAGCGGCGGTCGCCGAATCCCGTGCGGATCTGGTCGCCTTCCCCGGTGCGGATCGAATCGAGGCGCCTTCGCTTGCCGGTCCCGAACGGTGGATCTGTGTAGATCAAATCGACCGCTCCGTCTGGAAGGCCGCGCATGATCTCGAGGTTGTCTCCACACTCCAACGATCGTTTGATCATCGGGCGAGCTTATCGGAGATGGCTACGCTCGCGCAGATGACCATCGAATCAATGCGTTCCTCGGATTGGCCGGCAGTCGCACAGATATACACAGAGGGAATCGCCACCGGAAACGCGACGTTCGAGGTCGAAGCCCCGACCTGGACCGAATGGGACGCAGGGCACCTCCATAATGGCAGGATCGTTGCCCGGAGTCCGGGCCGGATAGATGGATGGGCAGCCCTCAGCCCCGTCTCCGACCGGTGTGCCTATGGCGGAGTCGCCGAAGTGAGCGTCTATGTCGCGGTCGGAGCCCAGAGTCGTGGCCTGGGCAGAGCACTTCTCGAACGGCTGATCACCGAATCCGAACGGGCCGGTATCTGGATGCTCCAGGCCGGAATCTTCCCGGAGAACCGGGCCTCGCTTGCGCTGCATCAATCCTGTGGATTTCGTGTCGTTGGTACAAGAGAGAGACTCGGTCAGATCAACGGCCGATGGCGCGATGTGACACTGCTCGAGCGTCGAAGCAACATCGTTGGGGTATAGACGAGAGGTCGGGCCGGCGCGCTAAAAGCGCACTTCTACTTATAGCGCCAGACGATCCGACCGCGGGTTGGGTCGTAAGCAGATAGTTCCACGTCGACGCGATCGCCGGGCAGGATCCGGATGTAGCGTCCCCGCCGCATCTTCCCGGCGGCGCGGGCAAGCACCTCTAGGCCACCATCGACCTCGACGCGGAAGGTGGCATTGGGGAGCGTCTCAACGACGACCCCCTGCACCCGAATTACATCATCCTGCTTGGCCACGAAGGCTCCTTGGACTACCAACTGCCAGAAGCGTACATGGTGAACGGGCTATTCGGAATTCGAGACACCAGCGATCGACACCAACGCCGACGAGGTTCTGGTCGAGGGCCCGGGTTCCCGCGCTGCTGCAGCAACCTTGACATTCGACGAACGACCTGAACTAAGGACGAGAGAACGTGAGCTGAAGCTCAATCAGCCCGTGGTCTTCCACTCCGACGAGGACGGGGGCGGACGGCAGGTCGATGCCAAAGTCTCCGTACGTGACGTCGACGCTTCCCACCACGACGATGCGGTTACCGACCAGCTGTGCTTCGAGCGGAATCTCGATGGGTCGGGTCGCACCGTGCAGGGTGAGATCACCGATTGCGGTGACGGTGACGGACACGCCCTCGGTCGGAACAGAGCCGAGCTCGATCGGCTGGGTCAGCAGAAAGGAGGCGGTCGGAAAGGCCCCGGTCTCGAGCGCTCGTTGCCGCATTGCCCCATCACGACGATTGTCATCAGACCGGAGCGACGACATATCGACCTCGATGCCGACTGCGGTCAGTGTTGATCCTTCGAGCTCGAGCGAACCGGTCACGTCACTAGTTCTGCCGACTGCCTCGGTGACGCCGATCCCCACCAGTTCCTCGCCGACCCGGTATCCGGCAAACGTAGCGTCGTCTGCGAGCACGGTCCACGTTCCGTCCAGTCCGGCATCGACTGCTTCCTCTGGGAGGGTCGTTTCTGAAACGACGGTCGGGTCTGTTGCGGCCTCGACCGCGTCGCTGAGCGAGACGGGATCAGGGTTGTCCGAACGCAAGAAGAAGAACCACAGCGCCGCCATCCCGATTATCGCGACGCCGGCCAGCACTATCCATCGTTTCACCATCAGGTCCCTCCCTCACGCCGGTAACAATACGGGCTTGTCGTTCGTATGGTTCTCCCACTCGTTCTGCGGCTAGGGAGCAACGCCCCCGCCGCCCGGCCCGCCACCGCCACCGGGGCGGAAGCCGGCGTCGCCGAAGATGTCACGGCAGACTTCGTCGGCTGCGAGGAAGACGGGATCGTCGCGATCCTCGAGACCTCCGAAGATCCCGCCACCTCCGCCCTGTCCTGAGCCGGGCTGAAATCCGCTGAGGTCGGGATCCGCCATCTCATATCCGTTCTCGCGCATACACGACGCGTATTCCAGGAGCATGTCCTGGAATTCGGTCGTGTCTCGCTGCTCGAATCCGAGTGTTACGCCTTCGAGAAGACCCGAACACGCCTCACGGGCAGCCTGCATCGCCTCCCTATCGCCATTATCTGCCGGGCGCGGCAAGCGAAGCTGGCCATCGGCTCCAACCTCCGGGTCGTCGACCTCCATTCCTTCATCCCGGAGACATTGGGTGAAGGCGAGAAAAGCGGCTTCTCGATCTACCTCTTCGTCGACGACGGGATCGGCAACGTCATCTGTGGCAGCCGCGGTGAGCGAGGCAACCTCATCGCCGGCGCCCCCCGACGAACAAGCTGCGGTCACAAGAGAAACGCCGAGGACTACCAATAGCAAATGCCGCACTGGGGATTCAAACTCCTTGTGGTGTCCGCTGAGTCTGGGCCTGGGCTCTAAATCCAGGGTGAAGGTGAACTGAAGAAACAATGAGAATGGCCGCTCACCGTTTTCTCATCTTGCTCTCAATCTGTTCACACAAGGCACTCGTACGCTAATCCCATGCAACTTCGAAACGGCCATACTGACGACATGCGCGTACTTGTCGTCGAGGATGATGCTCAGGTTCGATCGGCTCTGTCACGAGCCCTCAACTTCGAGGGCTACGACGTGGACACTGCCAACGACGGAGCCGAAGCCCTCGAACGGGTGCTCAAGACCCCGCCGGACGCCATCGTTCTGGACGTGATGATGCCGCATGTCGACGGACTCGAAGCCACCAGAAGGCTCCGGGCGCGCGGTGATACGACTCCGATCCTGCTGCTCACCGCCCGGCATGAGGTATCCGACCGGGTGGCCGGTCTTGATGCCGGCGCCGATGACTATCTAGTCAAACCGTTTGCCCTCGAGGAGTTGCTGGCCCGGCTCCGCGCGCTGCTGCGACGATCCGAACCGGAGACCAATGAGGTCATGCGGGTGGGAGACCTCACCCTCGACCCGGCCACCCGTCTGGTACATCGCGGGGACGTACCGATCGAACTCACCAAAACCGAGTTCCAGCTGCTCGAGCTCCTGATGTTCAACGAAGGCATCGTGCTGACGCGCGAAACGATCTACGAACGCATCTGGGGGTTTGATTTCGGGACGTCGTCGAACTCGCTCGACGTCTACGTCGGCTACCTCCGGCGCAAGACCGAACCGGACGGTGCACCACGACTGATCCAAACAGTGAGAGGCGTCGGATACGTGATTCGAGAGCCATGAGTATCCGCCTTCGCCTTACGCTCTTCGTAGCCGGGGCGGCCGCAGTGGCCGTGGCGGCAGTGTCGATGGCCGCCTACCTCTCTGCGGCCGACGAGGTCTACGGCGAGGTCGATGCGTTCCTCGAACAGCGGATCGGGTTCCTCGGCGCATTTAGTCTCTTCGATGGAGCAGCAGGCGACCCCCTCCGGTTGGCCGACGACCCGATCATGGGAATGGGCATGGGAATCGGTGGCCGCGGTTCCCGGTTCATCCAACCAGACTCCGTCGTGCAAATCCTGTCATCAGACGGCACCATCTTCGCCACGTCCGGTCCGCTGCCGGTCGATGACGTCGATCTGGCGGTTCTCGGCGGCGAACGACAGGCAACGCTCCATACCGTCGACGTGGACGGCGAGCAGTACCGCGTGATCACCGCCCCGTTCACCATCCCTACCGTCGGCGACCATCCGCTCGGAGCCGTGCAGGTAGGCCGTTCGTTGACCGAAGCACTCGCCGTCCTCGACGGAATGCGCTTCAAGATGCTCTCCACCGGAGCACTCGGCGTGGCCATTGCCGCCCTGGCCGGTTGGCTGATCGCAGGCCGGGCGCTGCGACCCGTCGGCGAACTCACCGCGGCCGCCGAGCATGTGGCGGCCACCCAGGACCTCGAGTCGCCGATCGCCGTTGCGCAGGAAGACGAGATCGGTCGTTTGGCGACTTCCTTCAACGCGATGCTTGCCGCGCTGGCAGACTCGAAGCGGCAGCAGCAGCAGCTCGTGGCCGATGCCGGCCACGAACTGCGGACGCCTCTGACCAGCCTCCGAACGAATATTGAACTCCTTGCCCGGGCAGACAGCCTTCCGGCCGACCAGCGGCGCGAGTTGATGGATGACGCGACGACAGAACTCGAGGAGCTCTCCGAACTGGTCCGGGAACTCGTCGACCTCGCTACCGATCGGCCCGTCGATGAACCCCTCACCGACGTACGGCTCGACCAAGTAGTCGCATCGGTCGCACAACGCGCCGGACGACGGTGGGACCGGCAAGTGAATGTCGACAGCGAGCCGACGGTTCTTCAAGCCCGAGCAGGAGGCATCGAGCGTGCCGTGTCGAACCTCATCGAAAACGCCGTCAAATGGGGACCGCCGGGGACGCCGATCGAAGTTGTCCAGCGAGGCGGGCTCGTGAACGTCCGGGATTACGGACCCGGAATCGAGGCGGCCGACCAGACCCGTGTGTTCGACCGCTTCTACCGGGCGACGACGGCCCGAACAATGCCGGGCTCCGGCCTCGGTCTGGCCATTGTGCGCCAGATCGCGCAAGAGCATGGAGGAACCGTGAGTGCGACCAACGCTCCCGACGGCGGTGCGGTTGTCGGATTCGAACTCCCGGGAGCGGAAGTAGTAGGAAACAGGCAGTAGGCGCACCTAGGGCCTACCGGCCATATAGCTCATCCACTCCTGGCCACGAGAATGAGGTCTCCCACATTCGTTCCGGTCGGTCCGGTCACAACCACATCACCAACCGCAGAGAGATACGAAAAACTGTCGTTTCGATCCAGGAAATCTGCTGCGTCGAGTCGAAGCCTGTGGCCACGCTCAACGGTTCGCCCATCGGCAAACGCCCCCGCAGCTTCCGTCGCTCCGTCTATCCCGTCGGTACCCGCCGAGAGCAGGACCAGGTCGTTGCTTCCCGCCATTCCAACCGCGGCCGCCAACGCCAGTTCCTGATTCCGACCCCCTTTGCCATCGCCGGTTACCGTGACGGTTGTTTCGCCTGCGTAGATGAGCAGCTCCCCCGGCCGGAGTTCTCGAGCGGCTTCGACGACTTCGGCCGCGACCATCTGTGCCTCACCGGTGACGGTGGCTGAGACCACCGTCGGTTCCCACCCGAGTTTCCGGGCGGCCTCCGCCGCCCCGGCCGCCGCTCTGGAGGCATCGGCGATGATGGAGATGGTCTGGCGATCGAGCCCCTCTCCCCCAATCGGCGTCTCCGGAACTCTTCCCGCTCCGCCGGCAGCCAGATGGTCGAGCACGGCCGGGGGCATCCGTCCGGTTACGCCGAAGCGATCGAGTATGAGCTCTGCATCTCCGTACGTCGAGTGATCCGGCACCGTTGGTCCGGAGGCGATGATCTCGAGGTCGTTGCCGACAACGTCGGAGATCACCAGCGTGAGGATCGCTCCGGCGCCGGCCGCCGCCTCGATCAAACGCCCGCCTTTGACCGCCGACAGGTGTTTCCGGACGGTGTTGAGCTCGCCAATGGACGCACCGCTGCGCAGAAGCAGAGAGGTGGTGGCGGCCAGATCGCTCAAGACCAATCCGCCGGCCGGCATCGTCAGTAACGATGACCCTCCCCCGGATATGGCAACCACCACGAGATCGTTCGGTCCTGCGCCTCTTGCCAGGGCGAGAAGTTCGGAGGCTGCTGCCACGCTGCTCTCATCGGGCACCGGATGGCCCGCTTCAACGACTGGTAACCCGGGAACCGGCCCAGCCTGATTGGTGACGACGATGCCTTCGACCTGAAGCCCGTCAACGACATGGATGATCCCCCGAGCCATTGGGACTGAGGCCTTGCCGAAGGAAAGAACCAGACACCGATCGATCGAAGAGAGTTCGACGGTGCGTCCGGCCAGTGTCAACCGGTCCTCATCTCGTTGGAGTGCGGCGCGAACGGCCGCCTCCGGATCGACGGCCTCGAGCGCGCCGGCGAACACGCGCATGAGGCTCCCGCGCCTGCCCGGATCGTTCGCAATCGCGCTCCTGTTGAACGCGCCGCCGATCATGGGGCAGGCACCGCCCGACGCACGTAGCCGGCGACCATCGACTGCAAATACCGCTGAGCATGGTCGTAGCCGCGCAGCGCCCGGGTCGCTGTGTAGTTGATCACCCGTGTCACCCAGAGACGAAACAGGAGTGCCTCCCATCCGGCGTCACCCGGAACGAAATGCTCGAGGAGGACCTTGAACGCGTCGTGCCAGGCTTCTTCGTCCATGAAGAGGAAGGTCGGGCGTCGGCAGTTGGAGAGCATTCCATTGCGTACGGTCGCGGGAAAATGCTCGAGGAGGCCAACCTGTCCGTCGGTCCAATCCTCACCAAGTAGCTGCAACGTCGCTTCCAGGTTGTAGCCGATCTTCTCAGTGATCGCAGCCGGGACGGCTTCAGTCGGCTCGACCCGGTGGGTGACCGCCCCTCCGAGCTGCTCGCCGGCGAGACCCTGCATCGCGGAGAAACACTCAACCAGCATGGAGCGCAGGTCGGTGAGGCCGCCGTACAGGGCATGGGCTTTACCCTGCCGGACGTAGGTCTCGTACACGGAAAACCCGGCTTGGACGGTCGAGAATGTGTAAAGCGTGTCGATGCCCCAGTCGCTCTGGGCCTGTACTCGATCATTGGCGACGAGCGCTTCCACCACGGGACGGGTGAACAGCAGTTCGCCGCCGAGCGGTTGTTCGATCTGCGGAAGCTCAGAGCGGGGCCACAGCAGGGCGAACCCGGTCCTGGTCACCATCCAGGTGATCATGGCATCTGTGCTCGAACGCGGGAAGAAATGCCGCACGACGTCGTACCCGAGATCCGCTCCCCTCTCCGCTCGCGTGATCCACTCCGGGCCGAAACTGGTGATGTCGGCATCGTAGAAATGGAGGCGGTCGGCGCTGGTCTCCGTGAGGAAGTACCGGAGCGCGGTGTTCATACCGTCGCCCTTGCCGGGTCGTTTGGACCCGATCCGCTCCTGGAGGATCAGCTCGAGGGGGGTCGAGGTTTCTGATGAGATCGCGGCCCGCGCCGCCTCAACCGCTGCGAACGTGGACTCCGCTTCAGCGCCCACCGCCAGAACCAGATCCACGGCAGGATGGGAAGCGGCGATCCGGAGGTTGTTCAGTACCACCTCGGGATCTTCGACTCTGAAAGGAAACACAACGGTGCTCACGCGACCAACCTACTGTCGCCAGGGAGCTGTGAGTGCCCGGGCTCCTAAGATGCGCAGCCCATACTCCCTCACAACCGAACACATGAGGCACACCACATGAATCACACTGCTCGAGGCGTCCTCAATGTACTTGTGGTCACGACGCTCACCCTTGGCGCTTGCGATCGGATCGGCGACACGACGACGACCGAGGATACCGCTACGACGGGGACGACTGTGACCAGCGCGGTCACGGTGACGACGACTGGGATCGACGACACGACCTCGACCTCAATCCCCTCTGGAGTGTCCGACTTGACGTGTGCCGAACCCATCACCATTGGTGTGATTACCGACCTTTCCGGCCCCCTTGCCGTCTATGGCGCGCACATCAACCGCGGCGTTCCCATCGGCTTTGCCTACGCAACAGGTAATGAGGTCGGCTCCGGACTCGTCCAGAGCTATCGGATCGGCGCATGCGAGATCCGGGTGATCTTCAAGGATGATCAGAGCAATCCAGACCTGGCCGCAGAGGCGGGTCTGGACCTGATTGAAATCGAAGGCGCCGCCATCATCATCGGAACGGTGCTCTCCGGGTCCACGGCCGTTTTACAGAACCTCGCACTCGAGAACGAGGTGATCCTGATCGCGGCTCCGACAAACTCCATCGACCTCACCGGTAATGGATTCAACGAAAATACCTTTCGCGCCAGTCGAAGCTATTACCAGGACGCCATGGCAATTTGCGACCATTTCGTCAACGGATACGGATATGAGACGTTCGTGCAAGTTGCGCCGGATTACTCGTTCGGATACGAGGGCGCCGCTGCTTTCAAGGATGCTTGCACATTCGAAGGAGGCGAGTTCATCGCCGATGACCTATTCGCGCCGGCCAACACCACGGATTTCACTCCCATCCTGGAACCACTCGCAAATACGCAGGCCGATGCCTTCCTCGTGACCTGGCCAGGAGGGAGTTTCGTTCGGCTCTTGGAAGGAGCGATCGAACTCGCCGTCGTGGACGCCGACACCGCGCTCGGCACGCCGTTCGTGGACAACATCGTGATGCCGGTCTTTTTCGCAGGTTCGATCGGCACGACGTCGACGATTACCTACCACTACACGGCTCCTCATAACCCGGTCAATGACTACCTGATCGAAAAGGACACGGAACTAGGCACCTTCCCGGACGAGTTCGACGCCGACGGCATGAATGCCGCGATCATGGTGGTGGAGGCGCTCAGGGCTACCGGAGGAGCAGCCGACGCAGACTCTTTGCGCACTGCGCTAGAGGGCATGGAGTTCGAGGGCCCCAAAGGCACGATCAAGATCCGGACCGAGGACCACGTTGCCATTCAAGACATGTACATCCTCACCCTCCTGAATGTCGATGATCCCGAGTTCGAGTACTACGAATATCTCGGCACTGTACGCCCGGAGCCGCCTTGCTTGCTCGAGGGCGACTACCTTGCACGATGTGGTGATCTGCCGATCGGCAGCCTCGCCGGAAGCTGAGCGCACCCGAGCACAATCCATTGCGCTCCCAGGGTCATAGGAGGCTCGATGCCCATCAACACGCTGCTGATCCGACACACCCGCCACAAGCCGGACAAGCTGGCAGTCGTCTTCGAGGATCACCGGCTCACGTTCTCGGAGTTCAACGCTCGCGTCAACCGACTCGCCAACGCCCTGGCGGGTCTGGGCTTGAGGAAGGGCGACAAGGTCGCCACAATTCTCGGCAATTCTCTCGAGGTCCTCGAGGTGTATCAAGCCGTCGCCAAGACCGGCATGGTGGTGGTACCGCTCAGCCCGCTGCTGCGCGGCGAGGGCCTGTCGAACCTGATAAACGACTCCGACTCCGTGGCCGTCATCAGCCAGGCCGACATGGCGCCGCACCTCGACGAAGTGCGCGAGGTCCTCACGGCTGTACCGGACGACCGCTTCCTCTTGATCGACGCGGAACTACCGGGATTCCGATCGTATCGAGCATTGACCGACCTCGCCTCCGACGCCGAACCGCAAGGGGTCGTGATCGACCGGGACGACACATACAACATCATCTACAGCTCCGGCACGACCGGCCTTCCCAAGGGCATCGTCCACACGCACCAGATTCGCGAGGCCTACTGCACGGGCTTCGCCTCGTCATATCGGATCAAACCGGAGAGCGTGATACTGCACTCCGGGTCGCTTGTATTCAATGGGGCTTTCCTAACTCTGATGCCGGCTTTCTACCTCGGCTGTACCTATGTGCTGCATCCATCATTCGACGCCCGTCGGATGATCGACTCGATGGGATCCGAGGGTGTGACCCACGTCATGCTCGTGCCTTCCCAGATAATCGACCTCCTTGCGCACGACGACTTCAACGAGGACCACCTCCCGAGCCTCGAGATGATCGGATCGGTCGGTGCCCCACTCCTGCTCGAGCACAAACAAGAACTGGCCCGTCGCCTGCCGAACCGGTTCTCCGAGCTCTACGGACTGACCGAAGGATTCGTGACGATCCTCGATCGCGACGACTACGAGTCGAAGCCCGGCTCGGTCGGCATCCCGCCCCCGCTCTATGAGATGCGGATCGTGAGCGATCAGAGCAAGGATCTACCTTCCGGCGAGGTCGGCGAGATCATTGGGCGAGGCCCGATCACCATGCCCGGCTACTACAAACGCCCCGACCTGACCGCCGAAGCGATCAAGGATGGCTGGCTCTACTCGGGCGATCTCGGCTACGTCGACGACGATGGTTTCTTGTTTCTCGTCGATCGCAAGAAGGACCTGATCATCTCCGGCGGAGTAAACGTATATCCGCGCGATATCGAGGAGATCATCGTGCAGCATCCCGAGGTGACGGACGTAGCAGTGTTCGGCGTGCCCCACGCGCGCTGGGGCGAAACACCCATCGCCGCCGTCGTATTGACCCCTGGTTCCTCAGCCTCCGGCGGCGACGTGCGCGACTGGGTGAACGAACGCGTGGCGGCACGCTTCCAGAAGGTGAGCGAGGTCCTGGTGCTCGATGCCTTCCCCCGCAGCGTGGCCGGGAAGACGCTGCGCCGCATCATCAAACAGGACTACATCGAGGAGTCGCCATGACCAACCCCATAGCGCACTCGACGGCAACCCACCGATAGGCCGCAACCGTCAACCACCTCTGTGGGAAGGACATGAGGCACTAGGCACTAAAGGCTCGACCCAGACCCATCGGGGACGTTTGCCTTTACTCCTCAGGCACCTTGGTTGGTACAAGGGAGAGATGACGCGCCGGGCAGGTCGCCACGGCGCCGCGAGTGAAGGGCGAAGGACTTGCCTGTATCAACAAACAAGAAGACGGCACGAATCGTCGGCGCACTCTTCCTGATCAGTTACGCCGGCGTCTTCATCGGCAGCGAGATCACCGGAGCCATCCTCGGCGAATCGGACTACCTTCTCAATGCCTACCCGGACAGAGCGCAGGTCGTTTGGGGCGTGCTCATTGAGCTGGTCAACGACATAGCCGTCATCGGCATAGCAGTAATGCTGTATCCACTCTTGAGGAAGTTCAGCGAAGGCGTAGCCCTTTTCTATGTGGGGCTCCGGGTGCTCGAGGGTGCCTTCTTCATGGTTAGCAAAGTCAGCTCGCTGTCGATCATCGATCTGAGTGAGAAGTACCTCGCTATGGGGTGCTGCCGACGCGGCCGGCCTTGAGAACCTCAGCGTCCTGGCGTTTGCGCAGCGTGACGCGGCGAATGTGATCGCCACGATTGCCTTCATTTTGGGTGGCATCGCCTTGTATAACCTTTTGTTGCGGACGGAACTCGTTCCGCGATTCATTTCGATCTGGGGTCTCCTTGCCATCGCGTCGTTGATCGCGGCCAATGCATTTGGCGTACCCGACCTGACGCAGGGCTTTGAGCCGGCGATGATTCTCTATCTGCCGATAGTCGCGAACGAGCTGTTCCTCACCGGATGGCTGCTATTCAAGGGATTCAGCTCGGTTGGGTTCAGCTCCGAAGCGAGAATTCCCAGCCTGTCGGGACAGACCTAGACGAACGAGCAGCGTGGAGCCACCAGAGCATCCCGATCGAGGACAGGCCTCGGAGTTCACGCCGACCTCTGCGCGTTCTAAGCCCAAGCGAACCCCTTCACACCCGACCTACTCGACGTAGAGGGTTCCGTCCCTTTCGGCGACGCGGCCGCGCCGAAGCGGCAGCACCAGGGTCAGGGCTTTGAAGGCGGTCCCGAGGCCGGGGATCCTGGCGAAGATACCCTGGGGGCCGCGCACCATCCTGCCGGATTCCACGTTGTATTTGGCCCCGTGCCAGGGGCAGACCAGGCACCCGGCTTCGTCGATACTTCCGTGGGCGAGGTCGGCGTAGAGGTGCCGGCATCGACGACCGACGGCAAACAACGCATCGGCGTTGCCGACTGCGTAGGGACCGGCGCCCACCACGGTGCCGGGAGGGAGCTCAGAGGCCATCCCCACTTCCATTTCGTCGGACACGGCTGTGCCTCCTCTGCTGTTTCTTCGTGACACGACGACCCTACCCGGCATCGAGGTAGCCGAAATCGTCGATCGATGGTGCGAGCCGCCTTGCCGGCCACCCACCGCCCGGCCCCCGGGTCAATCAGCATTGGCATATGCTGAATGCACCATGGGAGGAGACCGGATGTCACAGATCGAAGGTGAGCAGGCTCTCTGGCTGGAGGGGATGTTTGCCTCCCAACCCTTCATGCACCTGCTCGGCGTCGAGGTGACCTCGTTCTCGCCCGGCCGGTGTGAACTCACACTCACGCACCGGCCGGATCTGGATCAGCACTCAGGTGTGATACATGCCGGCGCGATCTCGGCGCTGGCCGACAACGCGGCCGGTGGTGCCGCATCAACACTGATGCCGCCCGGCCGCGGAGCGGTCACCGCGGAATACAAGATCAGCTTCATGGCTCCGGCCCGCGGCCAACGGCTGGTTGCGAGAGCTGAAGTCCTCCGACCAGGCAAGACACTCACGTTCTGCGAATCGCGCGTATACGACGTGGCCGAGGGCGTGGAAGCGCTCTGTGCCGTCGCCCTCGTCACCTTGTCGCCGATTCGGACGGAGGCTCCGTTGCACGTCGAGCGAGAACCACCGATCGATGGTGCAGACCCGGCTGCTGGGATCGCCGCTACATAGCCTCTAAACGACCTCGTATTCGAGTTGCACCCAACCATTCTCATACGCAGTTGACCTGACCAGTCGCAGATCGACGTCGGTGTCGAGGTCACCGAACAACGAGATGCCGGTTCCGATGAGGACGGGCAATCGCGTGACGATCATCCGGCGCACGAGACCAGCGCGCAAGAAGCTCTGGATGGTCTCGCCCCCATCAACGTAGACATCCTCGATGCCGCGACGATCGAGTTCCCCGGCGACGGCCGCCGGCGAGAGTGCCATCGGCTCAACCCGTCCCGGGAATCTGGGAGGAAGTTCGAGCCGGCGATTGGTCAGGACAAATACCGGTGTCTTGCCGTACGCCCACTCGCCGGTCGTCAGCACGAAGTCAAACGTCTTGCGGCCCATGACCAGCGCTTCGACGGAGTCCATGAAGTCCTCGAACCCGTAGTCCTCATCGCCCGGGTCGGCTCGGGTCAGCCAGTCGAGTCCACCGTCCTCGCGAGCGATGAACCCGTCGGTGGTGGTTGCGATGAAGACGGAAGCACGCATCGACACACGACACTAGCGCCCGACCGGTTGGCTCCATCCACTGCAAGTGTTCACCGCCCCAACGCCATCTCTGTCACCCACCCGACAATGCAGACAGTACGCCCGGCGACGGAGTTCTCACTCATGAAAGGTGCATCTACCAAGGAGGTCCATCGTGGCCATCACCTTCGACAAGTTGATTCGACCGGCCGCCGAAACGGATTACCGGCGACCAGCCAGGCACCGCAACCTCGGGCTCTGCATCGCGGTGCTCGGAGTGGACGGCCGGTCCACCGGGGGCCCGGCTGTGCTCACGTTGGCGGCGAATGCTGCAAGTGTTCTCCCGTCGTGCCAGAATCCCTCCGACGTCGCGACCCGAGTAGGAGACAGTGACCCACCGCATTCTTGTCATCGACGACGCCCCCGCCACGCTGCGACTCCTCGAGATCGCGCTGGGCCGGGAGGGGTATGAAGTGCTCACCGAGGTAGACGGAGAATCGGGCCTGGTCGCCAGCTTCGAGCATGTCCCGGACCTCATCATCCTGGACATCGCGCTGCCCGATGTCGACGGCTGGGAAATCCTGGCCCGACTGCGCGAAGACGAGCGGACAAAGCTGATTCCGGTTCTGATCATGTCGGCGCACGACCACGACGCGATCAGCGGGAGAGCCAACGTTACCAACGCCTCTGCATTCATCGGCAAACCGTTCGCTCCGGCCCACCTCCGCACGCAGGTACGCCGTCTACTCAATCTCGACGACTAGTCCGGATCGACGCCGTTCACCGGCCGGACCCCGGCGCGGGGTAGCAGGGCCGGAATTATGAGCAGCGCCGACAGCGCGGCCGTCACCATCGAAACCCACATGATCATCGATACCTGTGGATGTATGGCCAGCGGCGATAACCACAGGGCGCTCAAAGCTATCGCAATGCCGAGCGCGTTGGCGACGATCGGGCGCCCGGCGCGGTCGATGGCCCGCAGCACGTATCCATCGCCCTCTCCCCTGGCGTTGTCGATTGCCGCCACGAAGTGGATCGAGTAGTCGATGCCAACCCCGAGCACGATGCTCGAGATAATCGCCGTCAACAGATTGAGCTGGATCCCGGATATCGCCACGAAACCGAGCAAAGTGGCAATGGTGAGCGTCACGGGGACCAACGACACCAGCGTTTCCCTGAGGCGACGGTAGGCGATCATCAACATCACGAACACGAGCAGAAAGGCGACAACGAGCGACACCACCTGAGCGGTCAGCACCAATCGAGCGATCTCATCCCAGATGATCGGCATTCCGGTCAGCACGCGCACCTCATCGTTCTCGTCCACGAAGTCGAGCCAACCCTGAAGATCTTCATTGCTGAATCCCGACGGCAACAACATGAACCTCAGTCCGTCTTCAGACACCATGCTCCCGAGCGGGAGCTCCACCTCCCCGCTCAAGACCGCTTCCACCTGTTCGGTCGGCAATGCTGCTGCCATGTCGGCCAGCGAGAACACGGTCCGCACCCCGGGCAGAGCCTCCATCTGTCGCGACACCGTCAGGACCGCACCGAGCTGCCCGGCGCCGCCGGCAGGATCGAACGCGAACTCGCCGGTGAGCGGGGTTGCTCCACCGAAGAGTGCCTCGGTTCTGACAAACGCTTCCCGCACCGGATCGTTGTCCTTGAAGAAGAACAACTGATCCGCGTCGACGGTCAGTCGAGGGATGGTCAGGATCGCGAAGACAACGAGGCCGACGGTCAATGCGAGGGCCGGGATCCTGGTCAGAACGAGCCGCTTCAGTGCTGCAGTCACCTTCGGGCCGAGGATGGCAGTGTGGTGTTTGGCATCGATCGCGAGGCGGCTCAACAGCGCCGGGAGCGAGAAGAAAGAGATGATCCCGGCGAACACGATTCCGGTGGCGGCGAACAATCCCATTTGACGAATCGGGCGAACGTCGGTGAAGGTCAGAGACAAGAACCCGGCCGCGGTAGAAACCGTCGTAAGGATCATCGGAACCCCGACGTGTCGCAATGCAGATCGAACCCGCTCCACCGGATCGATTGATCGCTCGGCGACCTCCTGGAAGTGGGTCACGAAGTGAAGGCCGTCGGCGGAGCCCATGACGATTACGAAGATGGGAACGATGACCGTCACCACGTCGATCTGGCGGCCGAGGGCAAAGATGAATCCGAAGGTCCAAACGGCGCCGAGCAGAGCCGGCACGAGCGCCAGCACACTCAAGCGCCGATCCCCGATCGTGGCATAGAAGGTGCCGATGAGCAACACCATCACAATTGGTGGAATCACCAGTAAGAAGAAGGAAAGGATATCGATCACTTTGGCGAAGATGACCGGGTTGCCGGACAGAACGAGGTCGATGCCGGCGGGCGGCCGGTAGTCGGCGAGGTCCAGCGCCATGGACATGCCGTCGTCGTCGGGCACAACCATCAACATCGAGTGCCGGCCATCCTCACTGACAAACACTTCGGCCAGCGGATTCGTGTCGAGCAGACCGGCGAGCTGTTCATCCGGTGCAAGATTCAGCATCGCCGCAGTAACCGGCGTGCCGGTGAGGGGATTCACATCGGGGATCAGCGAGGCGACCGAAGTGACGCCAGGCATCACGGCCAGATCATTGCGGATCTCGAGCAAGGACAACAGCGAAGCCTTCTCCGTGAACGACTGCCCGGCCGGCAAGGAGATGACGACGTTGATGGGATCAGAGGTGGCGTACTTGTCCTGCAGATCGGCGAAATCCCTGCCGACCGCGCTGCCCTCGATGATGAATGAGGAAACGTCCGCGTTGAAGTCCATGCGGAACAGCATCAGAAGCGACAGCAGCGTGACCAAGCCGGTGACGGCCAGGATACGCCTGGAATGCTCGACGATTATCCGGGCGATTCGATCCATCGCGTTGACCTCCGAGCCTACGAAGTCACGACACTAACCGAGGGCGGTCATCGATGGTTTCGCCCAACCGCTCACTTGCGGCGACCGACCACCCATCCGGCGAGCAGCCAAGCCCCAACCGTCCAGGTCGTCAGCACAGCCCACGATGTGCCAACCGACTCCACGAGACCGTTCGACAAGGAGGCACGGATGATCTGGGCCATGTGATAGAACGGCAACACCCGGTGCACCGAGGCCCACCACTCCGGGAACTGGGCGATCGGCACCACTATCGGCGCGAACAGCATGGCCATGAACATGACGATGTTGGTGAACAGGTTGGTGAAGCGAGGCTCGGGAATGGCGTGCGCCATCGCAAAACCGACCGAGGTCGCCATCAGTGACGTCAGCAACACTGCCGGAATCAGCGCCCAGGACCAGACCAGGGTGACGTCGTAGTAGAGATCGGCCACGATCAAGGCAATGGCCGTGCCGGGAATCGCCAGCGCGGTGAACACCGTGAACGTGGCTGCCGCCGACGTCATGCGCGGAACGGGAAGCGACCAAACGAAGTCGTAGGTGTCGCGGATCTTGTGCATCATTATCGAGGCGGGAACCATGACGAGGCCGATCGGTACCAGCGCCAGCGCCGGAATCCCGGTCACGATGAACATCCGTGCGGTCGCAGGCATTTCTCCGATGTAGAAGCCGTAGAGAAAAGCCATCCCCGCTCCGGTGAGAATCTGGATGACAAGAGCGAACGCCAGGAACGTCCGCATGTTGATCAGCTCGAAGCGCAGCATCGACCGGTAGCTACCGAGCCAGTAGGAAGACCCGGACCGCACGACGGGCGAGTGCATGGCGGCGTTCACTTCCGCCTCCTCAACACCCAGCCGGCAACCATGGCCGCACCCAAAGCCCAAACACCGAGAATCACATAGGAACGCCCCACCTCCGTCACTATTCCGTTGGTCAACGAGTCACGCACGACGTTGGCCATCGGATAGAACGGGAGGTACTCATTCACAGTCGCCAGCCAGCCGGGCAGGTTCTCGATCGGATAGCTGATCGGCGAGAAACCGAATATGACGAAGATCAAGAGCTGCGAAATCAGCTGTGTGATATCGGGCTTGGGAACGGCGTGGGCAATAGCATACCCGATCAGTGTGCCGGTCAGCAGGGTGAGTCCGACGGCGGGGGCGACCATAAATGACACCTCGAATGTCACGTCATACCGCCAGATCGCCGCACCCAGCGCGCCGAGCATCGCCGGCAGGGCAATGAACACGTTGAGCGTCACCCAGGCCGCAGAAGCCGAACTGCGGGGCACCGGCAACGACCACATGAAATCGTACGAACCGGAGCTCTTCTGCTGGGCGATCAATTGCGGGCCCATGATGACCCCGACGAGCACCAGCGTGACGACCACTGCCCCGGTAGATAGGTACAGGGCGACGGACTCCGTGATGTCGGAAATGAGCAACCCGAATCCGAGGACCAGCCCGACTCCAGACAAGAGTTGCACCATGACGGTGAGCGGAAGCAGGAGTCGCATGTCGGTGAGTTGCCAGCGAAGCATGGCCCGGTAGCTGCGAAGCCAATGGACCGGCCCGGACCGCTTGACCGGGATCACCTGCATAGAGTGCGCGGTCGCCGTCATGTGCCGTCCGGCTCCGCGGAAGTGTGGCCGGTCAGACGGATATAGACGTCCTCGAGGGTCGTTGCACCGAGGGCGTACTCCTCGGCTATCCCCTCAACCATCATCAGCTGCGCCCAGGCGATTCCTGCTGCGGCATCCCCTTCGTCGATGACCATCATCAGGTTGTTGCCCACCCGGGCCGAATCGTGGACGATCGCCGGCAACTCAGGCACGCCGTTACCGGGCACGAGCATCAGCTGCAGCCTGAGTCGGCCGCGGTCGTCCAGTTTCAGCGAGGAAGGCGTCCCTTGCGCGATGAGCTTTCCTTCATTGATGATGGCCAGGCGATCGACGGCCTTTTCAGCTTCGAGCACATTGTGAGTGACGAGGAATACCGCCGCCCCCTCGCGGCCCAGCGATCGGATCTGATCCCACAGCAGCCGGCGTCGCCTCGGATCGACGTCGTTGGTCGGCTCATCGAGGATCACCACCTTGCCCGGCCACACGGTCGTCATGATGTAGCCGACCAATCTGCGGACACCACCCGACAACTTGTGGCCCATGGTGTTTCTCCACTCGGTGAGATCGAGTGCTTCGATAAGGGCATCACCCCGGGCCCTGACCTCATCGGCCGGCCCGCCACGGATGAGTCCCGTGATGTGCACCGCCTCGTGCATCTTGAACGACTCGATCGGCATCTGAGCTTGAGGAAGATAGGAGCAGAGTTGCCTGGCGACGTCCGGGTCTTCGACGAGATCATACGGGCCGAGGGTGATCCGACCGGAGGTCGGCTTGAGAAGACCGATGATCTGTTTCACAAATGTGGTCTTGCCGGCTCCGTTTGGGCCGAGCAACCCGTAGACCTCACCGGGCTGTACTTCGATGGAAATGGCATCGTTGGCGAAAACCTCGCCGTTGTAAGTCTTCGTGACGTCCTCTGCTCGAAATGTCCAGTCTGCCGCGCTGGTGCCAGCAGAATCCCCATCAGACATTACCATGATGTCTCCATGATGTCATAATGATGCACCCCTGTCAAGTCCGCTCCTAGAAGTAGGGCCTTTTGGGCATCTAAACGGCCCTACTTGCCCCTGTGTTCCGACCGGACGCTGTGGCACCGTTGCAGCGAAACGCGCACGGGAGGTGTGTTTGCTGTCGCTCGTGGGACTTCACAAGAGGTTTGGCGATGTAGTGGCGCTGGACGGCGCAGGCTTCGATGTGGCTCCCGGCCGGATCGTCGGATTCCTCGGACCGAACGGCGCCGGAAAGACCACCGCAATGCGCTGTGTGTTTGGCCTCGTCGACCCCGACACCGGGTCCGTGACTTGGAACGGCCGGCCCGTCGACCATGCCGACCGCCTCACGTTCGGATACATGCCGGAAGAACGAGGGCTTTACCCCAAGATGAAGATCGGGGAACAACTTGCGTACTTCGGCCGTCTCTCCGGGCTGAGCCGATCTGATGCCGCCGCCGAATCGGCCGCCTGGCTCCACCAACTGGGACTTGCCGATCGCTCGCTGTCCAAACTCGAAGAGCTGTCGCATGGCAACCAGCAGCGCGTACAGCTGGCCGCTTCGCTCGTCCACAGGCCGAAAATGGCGGTGCTCGATGAGCCATTCGCCGGTCTGGATCCACTCGGAGTCGAGGCAATGGCCGACATTCTGCGCCGGCTCGCCGACTCCGGCATGGGCGTCGTGTTCTCGAGCCATCAACTCGACCTGGTCGAAGACGTGTGCGAGGACGTCGTCATCATCGACCACGGCCGGGTAATGGTCTCGGGAGTTCTCGAAACGCTCAAGAGCCGATCCGAGTACCTCCACCTCGAAGTGACCGTCAACGGACACGAGTGGAAGCCGCAGAGTGCCGGAGCGCAATTCATCGGCAACGCCCGCGGTGGCAATCGGTACCTGATCGACCGTCAGACCGACCTCGCCCAGCTCCTCGAACAGGCGCAGGCCGACGGTACGGTTACGAAGTTCTCGGTTGAACCACCCCGGCTTTCCGACATCTTCAGGGAGACGGTGCGGCGATGAACACTCTCCGTCAGATCCGCCTAGTGGCGGCCCGCGACTTCCTGCAACGCGCCAAGAGCCGAGCCTTCCTGGTATCGATGGTTGTCATCATCGGGCTCGTCGCCGCGGTCGGGCCACTCATGGCAATCGAGATGCGAGACGCGCCGCCCTACGAAATCGGCGTCGTAGGAAGCCGGCCGGACGGACTCGAAACTGCGCTGTCCGCATCCGCCGGGGCATTCGACAAGGCGGTCGAACTCACGTCGTACTCGAATACCGGTGAGGGCGAAGCCGCGGTCGCGGCCGGTCGCGCAGATGTCCTCATCGTCGACGGCTCCGACCTCGTCTGGAACGAGGAACCATCTCTGCAACTCGCTTCGATCATCACCGCTGCGGTCCAAGGCATCGACCGCCGGCAGGTCATCGCCGATCTCGGACTCAGCGCCGAAGAAGCCACCTCGCTGCTCAATCCGCCACCGCTGGATTCACGCACGCTCAACGAACCCGACCCGGAGGCAGGGCCGAAACAAGTGGCAGCCTACGCAGGTTCGTTCATCCTCTACATCTCAATCCTGATGTTCGGACAGTTCGTGATGATGGGAGTGATGGAGGAGAAATCGTCCAGGGTGGTCGAGGTGGTCCTCTCACGGGTCCGACCACATGAGCTGCTGGCCGGCAAGGTGCTGGGTATCGGCGTTCTCGGCCTCGTGCAACTCATCTTGTTGGGCACCGCCTCGCTCCTCATGGTGAGCATGTTCGACATCGCCGACGTGGACCTCGGAGCGCTGAGCATGCGAGTACTGATGTGGATCGTCTTCTGGTACCTGCTCGGCTACTCGTTCTTCAGCGTCGTCTATGCGGCGATCGGAGCGACTGTGTCGAGACAGGAGGATGCCCAGAGCGTCGGGATGCTCCCGGTGATGCTGCTCCTACCCGGCTATTTCGTGTCTCTGGCGGCTCTCGAGAACCCCGATGGCACCCTGTCGACCATCGGGTCGATGGTTCCTCCACTCTCCCCGCTCGTCATGCCGATCCGCGCCTCCCTGACCGATGTGCCGTTCTGGGAAATGCTGGTCTCGATGGGGCTGGTGGTCGCCGCAACGTACTTCCTGATCAGATTGGGCGGACGCGTATATCGGGGCTCGATACTGAGAATTGGCGCGAAGGTTCCACTTCGAGAGGCGTGGAGGTCCGCCGGCCGGTAGGAGTGCCCGGTACGTGCCTACCATGACCGGACTGATGACCAGAAGGAGCGGCGTGACGGTAGCGGTTCGATCGAAAATCATCGGAGTCGGCGGGTTCGTTCCCCCCAGAGTCGTGACCAACGATGACCTTGCGCAGTTGATGGATACCTCGAACGAGTGGATCGTCGAGCGCACCGGCATCCGTCAGCGCCACTGGGTCGATCCCGAGACCACCACATCCGATCTGGCGCTCGAAGCCGCCAACGCCGCGCTCGCGTCGGCCGGCATCGCCAACGAGGACGTCGACATGCTGATCGTTGCGACGCTCAGCTCCGATCACTTCTTCCCGGGCACCGCCTGTTTCCTCCAGACGAAGATGGGGCTCAGCGAGATCCCGGCGCTGGACATTCGCCAGCAGTGCACCGGGTTCGTCTACGCAGCATCGATCGCCGACCAGTTCATCCGCTCCGGCATGTGCCGCACGGTCCTCGTCATCGGAGCAGAGATACACTCGAAAGGCCTCGACATCAGCGACGGGGGGCGTGACGTGACCGTGCTGTTTGGGGACGGCGCAGGAGCCGTCGTCGTGGAAGCTACGGAGGCCGGAACTTCGAGCGATCCACAGATTCTCTCCACCCATCTGCATGCCGATGGCACAGGAGCCAAGGATCTGTGGGTTCCTTCTCCCGGGATGGCCTTCACTGATGGGCTGGTCACGCATGCGCATCTCGAGCGCGGCGACCAGTACCCGCAAATGAACGGGAGATCCGTCTACGTGAACGCGGTGAAGCGGATGTCGGAAGGCATACGGGAAGCCCTGGAGGCCAACAACGTGACGATCGATGACGTCGATCTGTTCTTCTTCCACCAGGCGAATCTGCGCATCAATGAGGCCGTCGCCCAGCGACTCGGGATCCCGGCCGAGAAGGTGTATAACACGATCCACAAATACGGCAACACCACGGCTGCCACGATCCCCCTCGGCATGCGGGACGCGGTCGAGGACGGCACACTCCAACCCGGCATGCTGGTGGCCGTCGCCGCCTTCGGAGGCGGCTTCACCTGGGGTTCGATGCTGCTCCGCTGGTAGTGCTCAAACGATGCCCGCGCCGTGGCGGCCGGCACCCTTCTCAAACCGCTCCGAGCCCTCGGCGGCGATGTCGAGAACGCCCAGGCCATGCAGGCGTTCGATTTCCAATCCTTCTGCGAGGGGTCGCCCCAGCCCTTCGAGCATCGCCATCCGGTCGGAGCGAACCGTCGGCTGCGGAAACGCCGCGATCGAGGCGGCCAACTCGAGTGCCGCATCCAGCGCAGTCCCATTCGGGACCACCCGATCGGCCATTCCGATAGAGAGGGCTTCGCCGGCATCCACCTGCCTTCCGGTCAGCACCATGTCCATAGCCCTCGACAAACCGACCAGATGCGGTAGCCGCTGAGTGCCGCCATCCGCCAGCGGCACCCCGAAGCGCCGCTCGAAGCACCCGAAGACCGCTCCCTCCCCTGCGACCCGCAGATCGCACCACAGGGCCATTTCGAGGCCGCCCGCCACGCAGTATCCCTCGACCGCCGCAATCGTCGGCTTCGAGACGGTCATTCTCGTGAACCCGAGGAAACCCTCCGGACGGTCGACGAGATCGAAGTCTTTGAGGTCGGCGCCGGATGAGAACATGCCCCCGGCGCCGGTGAGAATGCCCAGGCAGGCCTCTTCATCGGAATCGAATCGAAGCCAAGCGTCACCCAGCAAATCGGCCGTCTCCAGGTTGATGGCGTTGCGCCGATCGAGTCGCTCGATCGAAATCACCGCCACGTTGCCTCGTAACTCATAGCGAACCGTCATCGAACCCTCCTGTGCCTGCCATCCTGCCACGGTCCCATCCTGATGCCACCGACGGAATTCTCCTGGGAAACCCACCGAGATGCGGTGCCTCCCATTGGGAGACGGTCGACGTATGGATACTCAGCATCAAACCATGCAAAACGATTGCCCCAGGATGGCGTCGGCGCGATGCTGTCATTAGGCCCGTTCAACGGGCGGCAGCAACGAGGTGGGGGCACAGAGGTGCCTAGCTCCGCTCGGGGAACCGGTCGGAAGGAGGGCGTGATGACGCTCACACGCGAACCTCCCGTCGAGACCGCGACCGCGGTCCGGGAGCAACTACCCCCGGCCCACGTATCCTCGTCGATGAGGAACCTGGCGCTGTTTTTGATTGCGGTTCTAGCCATCATCGCCGCCGTGGTTGTGGCGCTCGTGCTGATCGACTCGGAGCCGGCCGAAATCCACGACTCGTGGATGAACCTGCCCGGAGCGGTCCAGACGGTGGAGATCCATGACTCGTGGGTGAACGGCTAGCCGGCCATTCCACACGGTTTCGCGCGGCAATGTCTCGCTGGACCCCGCAGTTGCCGCGCGAAACGGTGATCGTCCCAGCCAAACGCCGCGTAGTGTTGACGCGAAGCGAAGGGGTACTTCGTGGATGCGCAACTCCAACCGCTTAGTCATGACACGCGAATCAACCAACTCCCGTTGAGCAACCCGACTAGCGGGCGAGGGACATGATGAGGCCTCCGACCCTCGAACGGCCTCCGCGTCCGGCGGTTTCGGGGCCGCCCGTCCGGATGTGGCCCATCCTGGCATCCGCGGCGATCGTTGTGCTGCTGGTCACCAACGCCCTCGCCTGGTACCTCCTTTTCCAAGACGAGTCACCTGCCGACCAGCGAACCGCCCCCTCGCTCGCCCCTGCGACGACGGTGACACCTCCGACGATTACGGGTGCACCACTGATCATCGATCCCGGTGATCTCGGGGTGTACGGGCGAAACGACTTCAGGGGCAACATAGCTCTCACCGGCGAGACCAACGGAGGATTCCGGACACTCGAAGGCAGCTACTGGGAGCCCGTCCGACCAGGGGGTTTCTTTGGGGCAGACCCCATTGCGTACGGGCGGTTCCTCTACGTGGTGAGCGCCACCCACGACGTCGTCTACGCCGTCGATCAGACCAATGGAGTCATCCGGTTCACCATGCAGACCAACGGCCGGATGCAGACCGCACCGGCGGTCGGGCAGTTCACATACTCGACAGGGCCGGAGGGAACCAGCGAAACGGCCACCCGCCTCATCGCGGTGAGCGAGGACGGCACCGTGTACTCGCGCAACGCGCTCGGCGGAGGGAGTTCACAACACTGGCAAGTGAATCTGGGATCCGACGTGTCGGCCGCACCGCTCATCGCCGACGACAAGATCATCGTGGCGACTGAATCAGGATCTGTCATCGCCGTTGGAGGCGACCACGAGATCGTCTGGCGCTACCCGGTCCCCAATACCTACGTTTCGCCGTTCTTTCACACCCCGGCCATCTCCAAAGGAACCATCTACGCGGCAGACGACAACGGCCGCCTCCATCTGATCTCGTTGACCAACGGGGAGCCGATCTGCACGCCAATCGCAACGGGCATGCGCCCATCAAGTCATCCCGTCGTTGCCGATGATCAGGTGATCATTCCGACGGACGGGTCAATCCTGGTGATCCCTACCGGCCAGTGCAACGCGGCACCCCGCCTGATCGTCGACCAGATCGACTCTCCGCTATCCCCCGCCTACGCAGACGGGACGGTCTACGCGGTTGAGAACTCCTTCCTGATGGCCTGGGATCTCGAGACCCTGGCTGCGAACGTCTGGGACGGACCGTTCACAGCCGGGAGTCGCATCACGACCCCTCCGACCGTTGCCGAAGGCGTCGTGTATTTCGGCACACAAGATGGGACGGTGTACGCAGTTGATTCTGAGACCGGCTCCGCCTTGTGGCAGTTCAATGCTGGAGATTCCATCTTCGGCGGCCCGGTGGTCACAACGAACGGCATCTTCGTGATCACCGCCGACGAGATCATCTCGATCGCCGGGGAGTAACCCCCATTGGGCAGTGGGCAAGAAGATCCAGGCAGTTTTCGATCGTGTCCGGCTTCGGACCTGGATCAGTCGATCCGCTTGAACAATCCGTAGAGAAAATGCTGTGTACCGCCGGCCGGCGTCGCATGCAGTTCTTCTTCGAACGTCACGGGTTGGAGTCGGGTTCCGAGCGCGGCGGCGAGGCTCTCCGGGCCATAGCGTCGAACCGGTAGCCCGCTGCACATGTCCGGTCCCTGCAACCCGAAGGTCGCCATCACGACGTGGCCCTGTCCGGCGAGGTTTGATTCAATGGCTCCCACATACTGGTCGCGCTCATCATCGTCGATGAGGAAGTGGAAAACAGCTCGGTCGTGCCAGAGGTCGAAGGGCCGATCGCTGTGAAGCGTTCCGATATCACCTTCGATGAGCGTTAGCCACTCAGCCGTGCCCCGGAGCCTGGCCTCGACATGCGCCAACGCGGCGCCGGAGATGTCGACCACAGTCACATCGCGGTACCCGAGCCCGATCAGGGCATCACACAACAGGGATGACCCGCCGCCGACGTCGACGATGCGCTGCGACGGCGCTATTCCGGAGCGTTCGATGAGATCCAGCGAGCGGCGAGGCGTCGGCTGGAACCAGGTGAGCTGGTCGGGGTCTCGCCTTCGATGAACGGCATCCCAATGATCGGGTCCGGCCCCCAGGTGCTGTCGAGGTTCCACCGAGACATTGTTTCACACCGCTCCGCAGCTTGCTGCGTCAACGTGTTTCAGATGCCGGCAAACGGACTAGCTTCACCGACCTCGGTGCCACAGATCTGACAGCTCCCGATGCCTTCGACAACCACAGAATCGCAACTCGGACAGCGGAGGCGCTGGCGAAGTGCTCGCCCATCCTCGGTTCCGTCAACCTGATCCATCGCCTTGATCCGCTCGTCGAGTTGCTCCTTGGTGTACCCGGACTCCTCGAGGAGTGACCACATGGCCTCTACCACCATGACCAGCCGATCGAGCCGATCGTTCACATCGTGCAGCTTGGAGGCCGGGCCCTGGTTGAACGAGTTCGCCGATGCCGCCATCCCGGCGACCTTCCCAGCCTGCCGGGAACCCATGACATAACCGGTGACGAACTCGAACATGGCAGCAGTGTACGCAAGGGCTCTCGTGGTTTTCCAGGACTCAAAGCCACCCTCATTCTCGCAAGCACACTGTTGGACGGTGTTCGTGCCTCAGCCGATCTCGGGACCTCGATGGATCACGAGGTCCTCGTCGCGCAGATCGATGATGGTGCGCACCTCAGTCTCGCCGGGTGCAGCCGCTCCTTCGATCACATCGAGGATCTCCTCGTCGACGAGCTCGTTTCGCAGGAGCAATTGATCGCGCAGGGCTTCGATTATGTGCCGGTTTCCCGCCAGAAGGGTCGTGACCTCCTGTTTCTGGGCGTTCAGAATCTCATCCACGGCGTGACGACCCGACTCATCGGCCAGGACGGTTGCCGCCAGATTCCCGGCCAGCGGACCACCATCGAGCGCACGGAACGAGATCAGAGAACCTCCGAGGCCCATCGATCCGACCATCTCGACTGCAATGCTCGTGGCGGCCGCCAGGTCACCGGCCGGGCCACTTCCCGACTCGTCGAAGAACAACTCCTCGGCAACCATACCGGCCAGCGAAATCTGAATCGAGGCCAGCATCTCGCTGCGCTGTTGGGTGTGCCGCTCCTCGAGTAGTCGATGTGCGAGGAACCCCAGCGCCTCCTTGCGCTTGATGATCGAGAGCACCTCGAGTTTCCGACCCTTGCCTACCAGATAGGCGGCCGTCGCATGGCCGGCTTCATGGGTGGCGATGGTCCGTCGCTCATGCTCCGGAAGATCCAGGGGCTCGGGTAGCCCGATTTCGATCTCCATCCGCGCTTGCCACAAGTCACCAGACGACAACTCGTTCCTCTCATCACGCAGGGCAAGCAGCAGTGCTTCGTCGAACAATCGCTCAAGTGAGGCCGGGGTGTAGCCGAGTGTCGCCGCAGCCAGGTCGTCGCGCGCTTCCCGATCGTCGAGTTCCGGAGCGTGCGATTTCTTGTCGAGGAAGTAGTCGATCAAGGCAAGTCGAGCGGTGCGGCTCGGAAGATCGAAATGGAGTATCCGATCGAATCGACCAGGTCGCATCAAGGCGGGGTCGAGTGCCGCCGCCCGGTTGGTGGCGGCGATCAGCAGGATATTGGTGTACTCGGGCGAGTCCTTTCTCAATTGGTTCCCCGGGGCGAGGTAGCGATTGAGGAAGTCGGTAAAGACGCCCTTCACCTTCGAAGAGAAGGGAGGAGTGTCGAAGCTCTGCATCTGGATGAGTAGCTCGTTGACCATGCCGCCGGTTTCCTGGCTGATCCCCGTCTTGTTCACCGTGAGCGAGTGAGTTGCCCCGGATGCCGGAGTACTCACGCCGGATCGACTCAGCCCGATGGCGTCGATCTCCTCGATGAAGCCTATGGCTCCACCTTCGGCCCTGGCCGCCTTGCGGAGATCCTTGAAGAATTTCCGGATCTTGCGGGCGGTCATGCCGTACCACATGCTCTGGAAGGCGGTGGCCGAGACGAAAAGGAACGGAACTTCAGCTTCGGCAGCCATCGCTTTCGCCATGTAGGTCTTCCCGGTACCGGGCGGGCCTTCGAAGAGAATGCCGCGCCTGGGGCTTCCTCCCATCTCATCACGGAATCGCTTGTAGTCGAGGAGTACGTCGAGGGTATGCCGAACCTCAGTCTTCAGACGGTCGGCACCGTGCACATCCGCGAACGAGACATCGATCTCTTCAGGGCGGAACGTGATGTGCGGAGATCGGGCGTTCACCAGCATGGGAGCGAGCAGGACGAACCCGAGAAGCACCACGAGCAGGATCCCGGGCAGCCAGAAGGCCGCATCCGGTCCGAGGTCCGGTACACCCGGCCACGGCTTCTCCCCGCTGAAGATCCGCCAGTACATCCACAAGGCGATTGGACCGAGAATGATGGCCAGCGTCCACAGGCGCCGCCTGCGATGACGTTCGCGCTTTATTGCAACTGTGCCCGCCACGGCCAGCCTCCCTTTTGTTGCCTAGTCCAACCATAGTCACCGAGAGTGGTCGTCGCACTATGAATCTGTGGTTGCCGGCTAGAAGATCGATTCGGCTGCCACGTCACCACACTCCAGTTCTATCAGGTCCCAGTCCCGATTGGGCGACTGCTGCCGCTCCTGTCAACGAGGTAGCGGCTTTCAGTTGGTATCGACCGCGGCCGGTCATTGGTTGGCGGCGTTCCGAACTCTCCACCACGAAGTCGGCCGGTCGGCTACGTTGCTGGTGGAATGACCGATCACACCGAGTCCTACTTCGAAGAAAGGCAGCGATTCCCCGGCTGGATCACGGTGCTCGTGGTCCTGGCGGCCGGTTCGTCGATCGCCGCCTTCTCCGTCGGTATCTACGTGCAACTCATCGGAGGGGAGCCGTGGGGGGCCAACCCGATGTCGGACGGCGCGCTAACGATCGTGGGAGGCGCATTCGTTGTGTTCGGCTTTGGACTCATCTGGCTCTTTGCCTCGCTCAAGCTCGTCACCGAAGTCCGTGCGGACGCCCTCCACATCAGATTCGCCCCGATGCGGACGAAGCGGATCGCCTTTGACCGTATCGCGACGGCGGAGGTTCGAACGTTTCGCCCGATTCGTGACTACGGCGGTTGGGGGGTCCGGTATGCCAGGGGCGTGAAGGCGTACCTGGCGAAGGGGTCCCGGGGCGTGTACCTGACCATGCTCGACGGGCGGGACATTCTGATTGGATCCCAGAACCCTGACGAACTCGAAGCCGCCCTCCGTATCTGGATGCGATAGGCGGCCCCGATTTCAAACCGGCCCGGTACGCTCGGGGCCTCATCGAGAAGGGATCGCATGCCCACCATCCGACCGCTCACCCGCCGGGTGTTTCTTCGCCAGTTCGGGACGACATCGCTCGCCATCGCAGTACTGGGTCTCGGTGCCTGTTCAGCGTCCGGAGAGACCGCCGCCACCGGCGACCCAACGACGACCGACCAACCTCCCGCGCCGCCGACAACGCGACTCCCGGTCGCTTCGACGGTACCTCATGCTGCCACCACGGAGATTGTCAGCTATCGCCGGGTGAACCTAGGTTTCGTCTCGGCCTACATCCTGATTCGTGCCGGCTCGGCTGCCATCGTCGACACCGGTGTCGCCGGTAGTGCTCCCGACATCGAAGATGGTCTCACCGCCGTCGGGCTCGGCTGGGAAGACGTCGAGCATCTGATCCTCACTCACCGCCACAACGATCACATCGGCAGCGCCGAAGCGGTGCTGATGGTCGCCACCTCTGCCACGACCTATGCGGGTGAGGGGGACATCCCGCAGATCCCGACGTCCAGGCCGATTGTTGCAGTCGGCGATGGTGACGACGTGTTCGGCCTGCAGATCATCCACACGCCCGGCCACACCGATGGACACATTTCGGTCTTCGACCCGGTCGGCGGAGTTCTCGTGGCCGGGGACGCCCTCAATGGAACGGACGGCGGCGTGACCGGCGCCAATCCGGATTTCTCCTCAGACATGGTGGCTGCCAACGAAACGGTCAAGAAGCTGGCCGGATTGAAGTTCGACACTGTGCTGTTCGGGCACGGTGAGCCCGTCGAGGGCGGAGCCGGAGCGCTGGTCGTCGCGCTCGCGGGCGGTTTGTAGCACCCGGCGGATCGCCTGATGAGGAATCGAGAAACCGGTTGCCCGGCTCAGCGTGCCCGGTGCTCCTCGATCAGTGACTGCTTCAGCTCCAGCAGCGGTCTGGTGATCGACACGTGGTAGGTGTGCGGATTGACCAACCGACGCACACCGGTGTCCAATCGATCGAGGTCGGCTGCCCGGCGGCGGCGTGCCTCGTGTATGTCGCCCAGGCCCGCCACCACCCGGCCACGCTCCACGATCAGCGCGAGCAGGGGTTCGATCGCCGAGATTCGCGCATCATCGAGTATTCGGCCGACTCCCGGCCTCATCGGATGCAGAATCTCCAGGGGACGCCTGCTCAGATCCTCATCGCCCGTGGCGATGACGTCGGCAATGGCGATGCCGCGTTCGTCGTAAACCCTCCACAAGGACTTCACGCCGGGAAGTGCCAGCTTGTCCGGCGAGTCGGAGATCTTGATGGCGGGTTTCCAAGCGCCCGTGTCGTCTCTGATTGCCACGGCCTTGTATACACCGTCAAAACTGGGATCGCCGTCCGATGTAGCCATGCGCGATCCAACTCCGTAGACGAGGCGGCCGAGCATCTGATCAACATCGAGCCCGTAGCGGGGAGCCTCCTCGGCTACCTGATTTCGGATCTGCCAGATCGTGAGTTCGTCGAGCTGGCTCGACAGCACGATCGAGGTGTCGGCGAAGCCGGCCGCGTTTAGCATGGCGGCGGAACGGACGGCGAGATGGGCGAGGTCACCCGAATCGAGCCGGATTCCCACGGGTCGATGACCGCCCGCTTTCAGCTTCTCAAACACGCGAATTGCGTTGGGAACACCGGACTCGAGCGTGTTGATCGTGTCCACCAGCAGCAGACAATCGTCCGGATACACATCGGCATAGGCCTGAAAGGCCTCGAGCTCTCCCCCGGCAATCGCCATGAACACCTGCACCATTGAATGACCGTGGGTTCCCTTCGAGGGAATACCCAGCTCATGAGAAATCCCGACGTTCGACGAGAAGTCGGCGCCGCCGATCAGCGCCGACCGTGATGCACCGATTCCGCCGAACCCGTGCGCACGGCGAAGACCGAACTCCAGCACCGATCCTCCGTGGGCAGCCTCGACCACCCGTGATGCCTTGGTGGCGATCAGCGCCGCATAGTTGAGGTGGTTGAGCAATGACGACTCGAGAAGCTGGGCGACCACGAGCGGTGCTTCAACAACCGCGATCGGAGTATTCCGATGAACGACCCGGCCCTCCGGGACTGCCCACAAAGAGACACCTCCGAATCCGCCGACGCTGCGCATCCAGTCGAGGAAGTCACCACCAAAGAGCGCTCCCCCATCGCCCGATCGGAGCGCGCCGAGCACCCCGGCAGCCTCGTCGTCGAACGCGGCGTGCTGCATCCAGTCGACGAACGGGGCCAGACCGGCCGCGATCGCGTACCCGGCCTGGTGGGTGCCGTAATCCGGGTATGCCCGAAACGAGTGCTCGAATCGGGCCGGGCGATCGGCAAGCCCAGTCCGGTAGTAGAGCTGTGCCATCGTCAGCTGATAGTGGTCGGTGAAGAGAATGCCGGTGGTCAACACGCGGCGCACTGTACTCGCTGCACGTAGGCTCATCCCATGCACACCTATGAGACCAGCACGGCTCTGCTCGTCGTCGACATGCAGAACGATTTCGCCGATCCGGGTGGAAGCTTGTTCGTGACCGGCGGAGACGAGATCGTGAGCGCCATCAACCACGAGATCATCCGGGCCGCGTCGGCGGGTGCCTGCGTGGTCTACACCCAGGATTGGCACCCCGCCTCAACCCCGCACTTCCAGAAGGACGGCGGGATCTGGCCGGTGCACTGCGTCGGTGAATCGTGGGGAGCTGAACTGCACCCGCGTCTCATCGTGGCCGGACCGACCGTCCGCAAGGGCACGAACGGTGAGGACGGCTACTCGGGATTCACGATGCGCGACCCGGAGACGGGCGCCGAGACACAAACGGAGCTCACCGGGCTTCTCCATCGAAACGGCATCACATCAGCCGTCGTCGTCGGTCTGGCCCTCGACTACTGCGTCGGGGCAACGGCCCTCGACGCCGCCGGAGCCGGGTTCAGTACCAGGGTGCCGTTGAGTTACACGGCTGCCGTTGAACTGAACAGCGGAGACGGTGACCGAATGGTTGCAGCACTCCACCGGGCAGACGTCGAGGTCGGTTGAGCCACTCGCGGTCGGCGACGAACACGCCGGGGATGATCTCGCCGATGACCCGGATGAGGAGGCTCGGGTGCCGCCTTGTTCGGTCCGGAGTTCACCGAGGGCCCCAGCAGAAAGGTTGCCGGCTCTCTACGAGCCGGCAACCTGACTTCTGCGGCGCTGAGTTACTCGCTGCTGCGTAGCCCGCTCAGACCTCCGGCGACCACCAGTACCGTGCCGACGATCAGGATGAAGAATCCGATCCCAGTGCCGACCGTGTATGCCTCGGGGATCATGCCCCCACCGGCAGCTTGCGCGAAACCGGCCTGAAGAGTGTCTGCCTCATCGCCTGCCTCGAGGAACTTCACTATCGCATAGGCAAGCAGAGCTGCGCCGAGCACGGCCACGGTCAACGACGATGTTCGATCCATGGCTGCAGCCCTGGCACCGTAAAACGCCAGCGCGACGACGGTGATGATGATGATCACCACCAGGATCTGCGCCCATGTGTCGAGACCACCCCAGATTGTCGGGATGCCGTCGGGGAACCCCGGATCGGCCTGGTTCAAGGCGGGCAAGAGGCTTTCACCGTCGGTGGTGAGCGCCTTCAGGAAAAGACCGATGATCCCGATGATCACCCCGGTCAAAGCGAACAATCTGCCTGTATGCATGCTGCACTCCCTCTCGTCTGCGTCTCGGCTGGTCCGATGCTAGGGATTTCTCAGCCAGATCGCCGGTTTGGCGATAGCTTTGGTCAGCCCCGAAGATCGACGTCACCGTATTTGGCGAACTCGGCGCGCGCCACCACGTTGCGGTGTACCTCATCGGCCCCGTCGTAGATCCGTCCGGCTCGCTCGTGGCGATACCAGAAAGCCAGAGGCGTGTAATCGGTCATACCGAGGCCACCGTGCACCTGGATGGCCCGATCGACCACGCGCTGAAGGGTGTTGGCAACGAAGAACTTGATGGTTGAGATCTCCGTGCGGGCCGCCTTGTTTCCGACCGTTTCGAGTTTGTGGGCGGCGTCGAGCACCAGCAGTCGAGCGGCATTGGTCTCTGCCCGGCTATCGGCAATCCAGTGCTGTACGACCTGTCGGGTAGCCAGCGGGCGTCCCGGCGCCAGCTCTCGATCGATGGCATGGCGCGACATCAACTCGATGGCGCGCTCGCAGATCCCTATCCATCGCATCGTGTGATGAATCCGGCCCGGGCCGAGCCGTGCCTGGGCCAGAACGAATCCTTCGCCTTCCCCGGCAATCCGGTTCGAAATCGGGACCCGGCAATCGTTGAACGACACCTCGGCGTGGCTCGACCAACCGTGCCCGACGTCGCCCATCACGGGTGTGTTTCTGACCCGTTTGAAGCCCGGGTTTTCAGTCGGCACGATGATCATGCTCGCCCGCCGGTATCGCTCGGCGTCCGGATTGGTTACCGCCATCACGACCGTGAATGCCGCGCCGTCGGCGCTGCTCGAGAACCACTTGTCGCCGTTGATGATGTACTCGTCGCCGTCGCGCACGGCCGTCGTGGACATCCAGGTGGGATTTGATCCGGCGTGACCGGGTTCTGTCATCGAGAAAGCACTCCGGATCTGTCCGGCCACCAGCGGCTCGAGCCACTGCTCCTTCTGGGCCTCGCTGCCGTACCCCAACAGAAGCTCCATGTTGCCGACGTCCGGAGCCTGCGCGTTGCAGGCGTAATGGCCGAGAGGGGTGCGGCCCAACTCCTCGCTCAGATGGGCAAACTCGACGAGCGACATTCCGGCACCACCGACCTCTTCCGGCAGAGCAGGAGCCCACATTCCCATCGCTTCTGCCTTTGCCCGCGCCTTCGCAATCCCCGGGGCGAGGTCCTCGGGTGTGCCCGTGAGGAAGGCCTCTTCGAGCGGAATGACTTCCTGATCGATGAACTCCCGGGCAGTACGCAGCAGATCGGACAATGAGGACGAAATCGAGAAGGTCATGACCTGCATCCTAGGAGGGCGGCGCGTGGGACGTCCCTCAGACCTCGTGAGCAATCATCTCACTGGAGATCTGTCAGACGATGAGCAGCAAGACGGTGAGGGTCACGGCGCTGGCCAGAGTGGTGAACAACACAGTGGTGGTCACCAGATCCGGAACCAGATCGTGCTCGATGGCGATGATGGACGTAAACACGGCGGCCGGCATCGCCGACTGAATGATGGTTACGCCGGCGTCCGCTCCATCGAGTCCGAACGCCGCCACGAGCACAGCCGTCACGGCCGGCGCCAGGAGAAGGCGAAGGCCCGACCCGAGCATCACGTCTCGATTGATCTGAGGTCGGCCCATGGCGGCCAGTTGGACACCGAGCGTCATGAGCATCACGGGGATCATCGCGTTGGCCAGCAGACCGATCGAACGGTCGGCAAACAAGGGCAGGGTCACGTCACCGACGTTGACGAGCACCGCCGGCAGCGCCACGAGCAGCGCCGGAGTGCGCAGACCCATTGCCACGGCCCGGAGCGGACTCAACCGGTGCCAGGTGGCCGCGGTGACGCCGATGAAGAAGGCAAGCGCATTGACGGTGAGAAAGGCGATGCCGGCGAGTGGAAGCGCCTCCTCACCGAACGCGAAGGTGATGACCGGCAGACCGAAGTTGCCCACATTCCCGTAGACCGCAACAAGGATCAAAGCGGCCGTCACTTTGGCGGGCCGGCCGAGCGCTCTTCCTACTGCAAGAGCTGCGAGTCCCCCAGCCAGTGTTGTGATCGTGAGCGTGCCGACCACCCGCAGCACCACGTCCGCCTCGAGGTCGGCCTTCGAGAGGATCTCAAAGATGAAGGCCGGTGCCAGTACGTAGTAGGCCGCCCTGGCCAGCGACCGGGCATCGATCTCCAGGCGCGGACCCAGGAAGTAGCCGATCCCGACGATGAGGAACACCGGGACCAGGGTGTCTATGAAGATCGGAGCGAGATCGCGCATGCGCCGGGAGGCTAGCGAGGCAGCAGCAGGTTCTGAGATCTGGGTGTGACGCGAACAACTCAACTGCTGCGCCGTGGCCCCAGTAGGGCCCAGAACGTAGAACTCAGAACCGGGGCCGAAGGCCCCCTACGCTTTGCCTCTCAGCTCTTTCACCAGCTCGATGTACCGGTCCATTTGGGCGATGTAGATCGCGGCATCCTCCTCCACCTCGGGATGACGCAGCTTCATGGCCGTCACGGCGAATTTCGCTCCCCGGAAGTACGGCTCCATGGCATGCAGCGGCATGGCTCTGGGGCCGGGCTCTGCCGGTCCTGGCTGGATGATCTCAGGTGTGGTCGGCGGCAACTCGAGATCCTGAAGCGTGGCCACTACTCCCTCTTCAGCCGCCCTATCGGCGAAATCGTCGCTCACTTCGCCGAAGACGAGTTCATGGTTCGGTGCCACGATGAAGATCGATGGTCTGGCAAGATTGCGCGGATCCTTTGGATCGGCAACACCGTACGGCTCGATCGCCAGAGAGCGATCGGGATCGCTGAGAATCGGGAAGGGCAAGTGCAGCTTCTCGATAATGGCGGCGTTCTGCGGAGGCGAATCGACCGTGATGACGACGATCCGGCCACCGGCGCTCGTGATCTCCCCGTAGCGATTGGACAAGCTGACCAGCTGTCCGTTGCAGTACGGTCACCAGTCACCGCGGAGGAAGACCACCACCCGGGCCGTATCGAGGTGCTCAGAGAGCGCCCACGCTTGGCCGGCCTGGTCGAGCAAGGTGAAATCTGCGGCCTGCATTAGGTGTCCTCCCGGTTGGGCAGCACCATAGCGGCGGGGCTGCCGCCACGCCCGGTAAGGTCGCCGTGATGACCGGGCGACAGGCAAGCGAAATCAATAGGACCAGATTCACCGTCCTGATGGCGGCCGCGATGGCTGCTGCGACCTTTGCCGGACCGGCCTTCGCCGTCCTGGCGAGGTTCATCATCGACGACCTATCACTCACCAGGGCTGAGTTCGGCTGGATCGTGGCCGCCTTCTCGGCGGTCGGCGCAATCGCCTCGCCGACCATCGGCCGTTTAACCGACAGGATCGGAGGTCGCAGGACGGTGACGGGAATCTTCGTCATCAGCGGGGTGGGCCTTCTGGCTGTCGCGGCCGCACCGTCCTTTCTCTGGCTCGTCGCCGCGGGGATCCTGACCGGCATCGGACAGGCGTCTGCGAACCCGGGCACCAACAAGCTCATTTCGGTCCACATCCCGCTGGGTCGCAGAGGGGCCGTAACCGGAGTCAAACAATCGGGCGTCCAGGTCGGAGTTTTCCTGGCCGGCATGTTGCTGCCGGCCGGGGCGCTCGCATGGGGATGGCGCACCACGATGGCGATCGCGGCCGGCATCTCGCTCCTCATGCTCGGCGGGATCGGTCTGATCGTCCCGCCGGATCCGGCCCACGATCCGGCCCGGCAGACCCCGTCTCGCGTGGTGTGGTCGACGCCCGTGTTGTGGCTGACGGCTTTCGGATTTCTCATGGGACTTGCCGGAGGAGCGGTCAACACCTACATCCCATTGTACGGCGAGGAGGAGCTGGGCCTCTCGGTGGCGGTGGCCGGGTCGGTCGCCGGTCTCGCCGGGTTGGTCGCCTTCTTCTCACGGATCATGTGGGCCCGCCACAGCGAACGAACGTCCGACTACATCAGATCACTGACCCAGATAGCCGGCCTGTCGGTCGTGTTCGCCGCCGCGCTCCTGGTAGCCCCGAAGGGCGGCGTGTGGTTGTTGTGGGTGGGGGCTCTCGGGCTCGGCGCGTCGGCGACCGCCTGGAACGCGGTCGGCATGCTGGCCGTGATGGTATTCGCCGGTCACGAGCGATCCGGCGGGGCTTCGGGTGTGGTGCTTTTCGGGTTCCTGGCCGGCCTCGGCCTCGGACCACCGATCCTGGGCTGGTCGGTCGACCAGCAGGGCTCGTACGGACCGGGCCTCTGGGGGGTGATGCTCACCTTCGGAGGCGCCGCCCTGCTCGCGATCCTCTGGCAACAGAAAACCCGTTCTCGCGCGGGGTTTCCACCGTATAAGGGGGGATCCCCGCGCGAAAACGGGGATTAAGGGAGGAGCCCCGCCGGGGCGGGGCTCCTCCCCATTACCCGTGATCCCGTGGGGTCACGGCGTGAACACGAGCCTCCCTTCGATCGCAGGTGCGATCGGCCCGACTTGAGCGCTCACGTAGTCGATCACCGAGTCACGCACATAGAACTGCGTGTCGGCGACGATCTGATCTAGCGGCCAGATTGTTTCCCCTGCGTTGTTGAAGTTGCAGGAACCGGCGGCCAGGTAGTTCACCGACGACACGTTGTAGTACGTGCCGGCATCGGTGAAGTCCACCGGCACGCCACCGATGGTCAGCGACACGACGTTGTCACCATCCGGCGGGGTGTCGCCGGGGAGCGAGACGGATTTCTCGTCGTAGGCGATCACGTTGCCCGCGTCGGTTGCCAGCATGCACGTCGTGTAATGCGAGTACCCGCCCCAGTTGCCCGGGTCGTACTTGTACCACCAGTAGTTGCGATACCCGCGCTCCAGAACCTCCTTGATCTGCGGGCCGTTCATCGACATGACCAGCAGTGAGTTCTCGTACGGCATCAAGGTGTACATGTCGTTGACGGTGAGCGTCACCGGCGATGCCGGCGTCGCTGTCTCCGCGACCACCCTATTCGACATCGCACCGGAAAGGTGCAAGTCGACAGCGATCCCGTTCGTGGTCAGTTCGAAGACGGCGGCATCGGCCTGCACGTTGGCGCCGCTGGTCTCCTGGGTGTAGGCCTGCAGTGCGTCGATCGGGGCGGTCGTCTGCCCGATCTCGGTACCGGTGTAGGCGTCGAGTTCGGCCATGAACGGATCCAGGAAGGCACCGAGGCCCGGATCCGGAACGGCTTCGGCCGCCGGGATCAGAAACCCCTCACGCAGCACGATCTCATCGCCGATGAAGCCGACGTTCACCTGCCCGAGGTTGGTCGCATAGCGCCCCGTCTGGGCAATCAGAGTCCCACCCGGGTTGGTACCGGACGTCACCATCACAGCCTGATCCAGGAAGGTGTGGCTGTGACCACCGATGATCACGTCGATGCCGGCCACTCCTTCTGCGAGCAGGACATCACTGTCGATCTCGTCACCGTAGGGTGAATAACCCATGTGGGTGAGCCCGACCATCAGGTCGGGTGCCTCATCCGCCAGGATCTGCGGCACAGCCTCGAACCCCGTATCCAGACCCGAGTAGAAAGTCAACCCGGGGATGTTGGTCGGCAACTCGTAGCGGTACACCCGCGGGTTGGTCAGCCCGAAGATCGATACCTTCTTGCCGTTCACCTCCAGGTTGATGTAGTCCTGAACGTTCTCGTTGATGAACCCATAGGATCCGTCGTCGTCCAAATTGATCGTCCCCAGGATCGGGGCGTCGAGTTGTCCCAGCATGGATGCAAACGTCGCCGGTCCGAAGTTGAACTCGTGGTTCCCCAGGGTCATGGCGTCGTAGCCCAGCAGGTTCATCCCTTCCGCGATCGGGTTGGGATCAGCGTTCCTGAAATACTGAGCGAATGCGTTGCCCTGGAACGTATCACCCGCATCCAGCAGCAACACGTTCGGGTTGTGGGCCCGCTCGGCTGCAATCGTGGATGCCAGAAACTCGAATCCCTCAGGGGTGCCGTAGTAGTAGGTCTCCGGCCAGATGCCGTGCGTGTCGTTGGTGTGCAGCATCGTGACCACGTCGTCGAGACGGACGATGCGTTCCATCGGTACGTCGTCGGCGTCGATGACACCATCAGTGAGCGTACCCAGGTATTCCACCAAGCCTTCCTGCATGTCGTAGTAGGTGTCCCAACGATTCGTACCGGCGGCGAAGGTGGTCCAGCCGTCCTGACCGCCGGCCAGGAAGTTGTTGGTCGCCACCCGGTAAACCACGTCTCGCTCGAGGGGTGCGCCATCAACCTCGACGCCGTACGCGCCCCAGGCCGTCGGTGTATTGCACCCGCAATCGTTGTACCAGAACCAGCTTGCACCTGCCGTCTGCAGGATGCCTTTGTACAGGTTCGCCGACTGATCGAGCAGAGCCTGAATCTGGGCTCCCGTCAAGTCCATCAGGTACAGCGTGTTGCCGAACGGCAGCACGTCGAACGTGTTGCCCCAGGTGACCGTGAACGGATAGGTTTCACCCGGAGGAAGAACGATGTCTGCACGCAGACCCCCGGGATTGGTGAAGGCAATGTCTACTGAACCGTTGACCTCACCGTCGTCGTACTCATCCGCCTTCCAGAGCATCGAGTCCGTGACGATGTCTCCGATGAGCGATTCGTCGTTGTAATCCCGGGTCAGGTCGATGTTGGATAACACCACCGGTTGGTTGACGATCGGAGCGACGATGTCCGCCCAGTAGGCCACTCGGTCGGCCACCGATGGGTCGGGCAGCGTGAACACGATTGTCCAGGCCTCGGTTGCCATCGCCTCCGCCGCGTCGGCGGGGAGACTCTTGCCGCTCTGCGCACCGAGTTCGTTGATGAACGCACCCAGCTTGCTAGACATGAGATCGAACCGACCTGCCTCGAAGGCGGCCAGCGCGCCCTTGAGCTTGGTCATCAAGCTGTTGTAGATGCCCTCGTTCTTGATGAGGCCATCGGCCTTCAACCCGTCTAGCTCTTCCATGAGCCCGGCCAGCATCGCACCCGGGTCGTGGTTGGTGATGGTGTGGAGCTGATATGAATCGACCGTCAGTTTCTTGTCTTCGGTGTTGATCGACACGTCCACCTGGCCGAGCCATCTGCCGTAGTACCCGGCTGCCACGATGGCCGTGTCGCCGACCATGACCGGCGCAAAGAGCGCTTGATGCTGGTGACCGCCGATCATCAGGTCGACCGGTTTGCCGGCATCGATCAGAGCCTGCGCAACGGTCGTCAGCCCGTCGTACGGTCCACTGTCGTTGGTTCCCATGTGCACCAGAACGACCATGGCGTCGGCTGCGGCCAGCACCTCGTCGTAGTAATGGAGGATCGTCTCGGTCAGATCTTTGAAGACCAGACCTTCGGTCGTACCGAGCAGTGTTACCTCGGGCGTCTCCTCGCCGGCGAGGCCGAGGATGCCGAGGTTGATCCCGCCCACTTCGAGGATCTCGTAGGGCTTTGCCCAGGCGGGGAGATCCCAATCGGTGCCGTCGAGCACCACGTTGGCACCCAACCAGGGGAAGTCCGACTGGGCGACGCGGTCGGCCAACTCGAGTTGGCCCTTGTCGAACTCGTGGTTGCCGAAGGTGGCGACGTCATAGCCCATCAAGTTGTAGACGTCGATGGTGCTCTCCCCCATCAGAAGTTGGGAGATCGCCGGTGCCGCAAAGTACACGTCTCCAGCGTCCAGCAAGGCAACGTTGCCGGCGCCCACCTCCGCTCTGATGCTGTTGACGACGCCTGCGATGTTGGCCGAGCCGCCCCGGCCACTTGAGTCGGCCTCGAGCCGACCGTGGAAGTCGTTTGTATGCAGCAGCGTGATCTCAACGTCATGAGCAGCCTGAACCGCAGGAGGTTTGGCCAGCGCGGCGGTCGGGATGAACATGGCCACGATCACGGCCACGATCAGCAGTTTGCCCCTTCTCATCAGCATGACTCCTTCAGGTTCCTCCCCGTTGGGTCAATGCAGGAAAAGTCGACCGCACGGCGAATGCCGAGCGGACAGCCCCTTCCAAACCCCACGATGCCCCCATCGAAGCCCCGATACCAGAGGCGAAAGACCGCGCGCCCGGCCCATAATCCCGGAGCGCCAACCATGAACGGACTAGTCAATTATCCCTTTCGTCGGCCGGGCGGCTCCGATATGCTGCCGGAATCACGAGCGAGAAAGGAGAAACCCATGAGAACCACTGCCTCCCCTCTGCTGCACCACGTTCACAGGGTGCTCCACTCGCCCGTCGCCGTCTGAACGATGCGCCTTCCCGGAGTACCCTCATTCCAGGAGTACTCACGCATGCAACCATCGCCGCCCGACACATCCGCCGGCGATCCCCTCGTCCGGCTCGGCTGGAACGACGCGATCGCCGCCCTCTACAAGAAATTCGATGGACCGGACCGTCTCCCCGGCAGGGTGCTGCGCGTGGACCGGGGCAGCTCGCTGGTGGCCATCCGGCGCGGAACGACCAGGGTGCCGATGACCCGCGACGAACCACCGCCCGGCGCCGAATCCGGAACCCCCACCACCGGCGATTGGGTAGTGATCCGCCCGGATCCGGACGAGGGTGAGGTAATCGAGACAATCCTCCCGCGCCGCACGGCGATCCTTCGGCGCGACCCATCGGCCGGGGATGGGCGTCCGACTGTTCAGGTACTGGCAGCCAATCTCGATTGGGTCGGCATCGTTCACGGACTCGATCGGCCGGTCCAACCCGGGCGAATCGAACGGTTCCTGGTCATTGCCTGGGAGAGCGGTGCGCGCCCGCTCCTAGTGCTCACCAAGCTGGACCTCGTCGAACCCACCTATGTGGACGACACCGTTGTCGAACTCGAAGAACTGGCCCCGGGCGTAGAAGTGCTGCCCGTGAGCAACGTCACAGGCGCAGGCGTGGACCGGCTGAAAACGCTGATCGGGCTAGGGACAACGGTCGCCCTGATCGGCGCCTCCGGAACCGGGAAGTCGAGTCTCGTCAATCGACTAGCCGGCCGTGACGTCCAATCGACAGGAGATACCCGGCGGGGAGACGGCAAAGGCAAACATACGACAACCTCCAGAGACCTGATCGCCCTTGCGAGCGGAGGTGTGTTGATCGACACGCCCGGCCTGCGTGAGGTCGGCGTCTGGGGCTCCCGGCAAGGGCTCGAAAGCGCATTTGACGATATCGCCTCCCTCTCCGCCTCCTGCAAATTCCGCGACTGCCGTCACGCCGACGAGCCCGCCTGCGCAGTCAGGGAGGCGGTGGAATCGGGTCGGCTCGAGGAACGGCGACTCGAGAGCTACCGCGACCTAGAGGGTGAACTCGGCGGGCTGGAACGCCAAGCCGCCCGGCGGAGTCGGCGCCCGTCGGCGCACCGGCCCAGTGCGGAACCCCCCACCTTCCACGACGACTGGTAGACGGCCCTCCCGAGAACCGAGCCCGCTAGACCAACGGAACGCGAATCGCGTTCATAGGCGCCCGGCCACAATTTGCGCGACACTGAGACGTACGAGAGGAGGTGGACCCATCACCCTCGCGGCACGAGAATCGAACGTGCAGACGAAGTACTGGCACGCGCTCGAGGACGGACGCGTGCAATGCGATCTCTGTCCGCGCGAGTGCAAACTGCGCGAGGGGCAACGCGGTCTCTGCTACGTGCGAGCCAGGGAGCACGACGGTATCGTGCTCACGACCTACGGACGTTCTTCGGGCTTCTGCGTAGATCCGATCGAGAAGAAGCCGCTCAACCACTTCCTGCCCGGCACACCCGTGTTGTCGTTCGGCACGGCCGGATGCAACCTTGCCTGCCGCTTCTGTCAGAACTGGGACATCTCCAAGGCGAAGCACAATGACGTGCTGGCCGATGAGGCATCCCCTGAGAAGATTGCCAAGGTGGCTGCCGACCTCGACTGCCGGAGCGTTGCGTTCACCTACAACGACCCGGTCATCTTCCACGAGTACGCGATCGACGTAGCGAACGCCTGCCGGGAGCGGAGCATCAAGACCGTCGCGGTCACCGCCGGCTACGTCAATCCCGCGCCGCGCCGAGAATTCTACGACCACATGGACGCCGCCAACATCGACCTCAAGGCGTTCACGGAGGACTTCTATCATCGAACCTGCGCCGGAAGTCTGGCGCCGGTCCTCGACACGCTCGACTACGTTCGCCACGAGACCGATGTGTGGTTCGAAATAACGACGCTTCTGATCCCCGGGCTCAACGATTCGGACGCGGAGATCAACGAGATGACTCGCTGGATCGTTGCAAATCTCGGCTGTGACATCCCCCATCACTTCACGGCCTTTCATCCCGACTTCAAGATGGTCGACCGCCCGTCAACGCCGTCCTCCACCCTGACCAGGGCGAGGGCCATTGCCGTGGACAACGGAGAACGGTACGCCTACACCGGCAACGTCCACGACCCGAACGGCCAGACCACCCGGTGCCACCACTGTGGAGCGGCGCTCATTGAACGTGATTGGTACAAACTGGGTGGGTGGAATCTCGACGCGTACGGACGGTGTCAGGGCTGCGGCACCGATTGCGCCGGAGTCTTCGAGCCGGCGCCGGGATCCTGGGGATCCCGGCGTCTACCGGTCCGCCTCAGTTCCCGCTGAGATCCGGTCCACAGCAGATCGTCGGGCCGGGCCCAGCGCAAATGCTCCGTACCCAACGACACGGTCGGGCGATCCGGCGGTGTCACCCGACGTTCGGAGGTCGAGCAGTTCACAACCCCACCCGCGATCGGCGGCGACCCGCAACGCGCCTCGCACCGCGGTCCTCCCGCAGGCACTGAAACGATCGAGATCGGTCTCGCGCAGATCGACGATGGTCTGAGCCGTCACCCTATCGAGGCGTCGGGCCGTTTCGTGGTCGTAGTAGTGCGACAAATCGGAACTCACCACGATGAAGAGACCGGCGTCCAGCATCGTAGAGACGGCCCTGGCGGCCGGCCCGGGATCCTCATCGCCGGTGAGAAGCGGCGCAACGGTGAAGTCGTCCAGCACGACTTGGAGAAACGGAAGCTGCACCTCCAAGGAGTGTTCGCGCAGGTGAGCCGGTTCGGAGCGGTGCGCAAGCGCACAGTCAACGAGTTCGCCAACGACAGAATCGACCGGGATCGTTCCCAGCGGCGTCGCCATGGCCCCATGCGCCGGGGCCGCCAGTCCTTCGAAACCCACGAAATGGGAGGGTCCGATCAGCCCGATTCGCGTCGGAAGCTCCCGGCCCAGCAGCCGGTAGGCGACGGCGGCAATCGGCCCTGAGTAGATGTGGCCGGCGTGCGGCACGATCACCATCCGCGGCGAGACTCCCGGCTCGACCGGACGGGCCGCCCGCAGCATGTCCCGGACCGCGTTGCGGAGACGACCCTCACTGCCCCGATAGAAGCTTCCTGCCACTGCCGGGGGCCGCACAGTCATCTCCATACAGTCACCCTACGCCGCCACGCTGTGGCATGATTCAACGATGGCACATCCGCTCGTCGAGGTGGCCCTCAACGCGATCAGAACGCACGTCGGCGGGGAGACGAGAACCGCGCCCACCGTGGATACCGATCGGGCGCCGTGGGGCGTATTCGTCTCCCTACACAAACCGCCGATCAACGGAGTCGACGGCGAGCTCAGAGGGTGCATCGGCCGGCTCGATCTCAGGCCGGGGTCGCTGGAGAAGGAAGTTGCCGGTGTGGCAGTCTCATCGGCAACCGCCGATCCCAGGTTTCCGCCGCTGCGCCGTGACGAGGTGGAGGATCTCGACGTGACGGTGTACCTGCTCGATCCGCCGGAGGCTGTCGACGATCCCCAAGATCTCGACCCCGAGAAGTACGGCATCATCGTCACCGGACGCGGCGGACGGCGCGGACTTCTCTTACCCGCCATTCCGGGGATCGATAGCCCGGAACGACAGCTCGAGCTCGCCACTCGCAAAGCGGGACTGAGCCCGGGAAGCAAGGTCACGATCGAGCGTTTCACAGCCGAAATCCTCAACTAGCAGGTAGGGTCGAAGCCATGACCACCATTCGACGCCTCACCGACTCCTGCCTCACCGTCACGACGGACGCAGGCACGACCTTGCTCGACCCCGGTTTCCACACGTTCGACACCGGGGAGTTCGATCTCGAATCGCTCGGCGACATTCAGCGTGTCTTGATCACCCACGAACACGGCGACCACGTGAAACCAGAGTTCGTGTCTTGGCTCATCGACCGGGGCTCGGACGTCACGGTGTACTCAAACCGATCCGTGGGCGCCTTGCTGGCCCCTCACGACATAGCGGTGATTACCGAAGACCCGACCGGCGTCAGTCATGAAGATGTCCTTCATGAAACCACTCCAATGGGAACAGCACCACCGAACCGGGCTTTCACCGTCGACGGCGTACTCACCCACCCGGGCGATAGCTATCAGCCGACCTGGTCGGCACCGGTGCTGGCCCTGCCGCTGCTCATCCCTTGGGGTTCCACGACTGCGTCGATGGAGTTCGCCCGTCGTCTCGCTCCGCAGCAGGCGATCCCCATCCACGACTTCTACCTGAGCGAACTCGGACGCGGCTGGATCAACGGCATGGCGAAAAACGTGCTGGCGCAGTCCGGCATCGAGTTCGTTCCACTCCACTGGGGGGAGAGCTACAGCCTCTAGAAGACGGAGGCGTCGGTATCTGCTGTCGCAGACCTCAGGTTCTGAGTTCTGGGTTGCAGGTACGGATTCTCCGGTCCCCGGCAGCTCGTAGGCACACAAAACCCAGAACTCATGACCCAGAACCAGTCGCAGCTCGCTGCGACGTCCTCAGAACCCGACGTTGCGCGGCGTTCGCGGAAAGGGGATGACGTCGCGAATGTTCTGCATGCCGGTGGTGAACTGCACTACCCGTTCGAGTCCGAGGCCGAATCCGGCGTGCGGCGCACTCCCGAAGCGACGCAGGTCCAGGTACCACCAGTAGTGATCCCGATCCATCCCCTTGACCTCCATGCTCTCGGCCAGCACATCGAGGCGTTCCTCACGCTGGCTGCCGCCGACGATCTCGCCGATTTGCGGGACGAGCACGTCCATCGCTGCGACCGTCTTCCCGTCGTCGTTGCGGCGCATGTAGAACGCTTTGAAGTCGAAGGGGAAGTCGGTGACGATGACCGGCTTCTTGATGGCGACTTCCGTCAGGTAGCGCTCGTGCTCGGATTGGAGGTCCGCTCCCCATTCGGCGGGGAACTCGAAGGTCTCGCCGGAAGCGGTGAGGATCTCGACCGCCTCCGTATAGGTGATGCGTTCGAAGTCGCCGTCCACGACTCCGGCCAGCGTGTCCAGCAGTCCCTCCTGAACCCATTTGTTGAAGAACTCGAGGTCGTCGCCACAGTGATCGAGAACATACCGAACCAGGTACTTCACGTAGTCCTCGGCCAGGTTGGAGTTGTCGGTGAGATCGGCAAACGCCATCTCCGGTTCGATCATCCAGAATTCGGCTAGATGCCGGCGAGTGTTGGAGTTCTCGGCCCGAAACGTGGGACCGAAGGTGTACACCCGATCAAGGGCCAGGGCGTACGCCTCGGCGTTGAGCTGACCGCTCACCGCCAGAAACGCCGATTGCCCGAAGAAATCCTCGGTGAAGTCAACCTCTCCCCCTTCACCCCGCAGCGGCCGGGATGGGTCCAGGGTGGTCACCCGGAACATCTCGCCGGCTCCCTCGGCATCGCTGGCGGTGATCAATGGCGTGTGCAGATACAGGAAGTCACGCTCCTGGAAGAACCGGTGCGTTGCGAAAGAGAGTGCATTGCGGACCCGTGCCACCGCCCCGATCGTGTTGGTGCGCGGACGAAGATGGGCAATCTCACGCAGGTGCTCAAACGACACCCGTTTCTTCTGGAGGGGATACTCGTCCGGATCTGCGAAGCCGAACACCTCGATTGCCGTTGCCTTGATCTCGACGGCCTGGCCCTCGCCCGGCGACTCCGCCAGGACTCCCGTGATCCGTGCAGCAGAACCGATCGTCAGGCGCAGAACGTCGGATTCGTAGTTGGGCAACTCGCCATCGGCAATGACCTGGAGACCACTGAAGCTCGACCCATCATGCAACTCGACGAACGAGAACCCGCCCTTGGAATCACGGCGCGTGCGAACCCAACCGGCCACCGTCACCTCGGTACCGAAGTCCCTCCGCTCCAGGACGTGCTTGATGAGTTGTCGTTGCATGTACGACTCCCGTTCCGAATGGTCCGGAGCGATCTTACGTTCATTTCGGAACCAGTTTCCGGGTTTCAGGTTCTGCGTCGTCGCGATGAGAGCGACCAACGCACCGGCTCGTCGCGCTGCAGAACCCAGAACCCAGAACTCAGAACTGGAAACCTTCACAGAAAGGCCCCCGGACACACGCCTGGGGGCCTGCAGGTTGAATGCTCTTCTGATCAGTTATAGCGAGCTACCGGTCCGTCCCAGCTGACTCCGGACCAGGCGCCGGCACTCCAGGACAGACCGGACCACGACAGACCGGACCAGGAGAGACCGGACCAGGACAGTCCGTTCCAGGTCATGTCCGACCAGGACAGACCCGACCAGGACAATCCGGACCACGAGAGGCCGGACCAGGACACACCGCTCCAGGAGACTCCGGACCACGAAAGGCCGCTCCAGGAGACGCCCGTCCACTCGGATGCGTTCCACACACCACCGTCCCAGGCAGTCTGACGGTAGGCGTTGAGAGCGTGCAGGCTGCTGTCGAAGGGTCGGCCGAAGAAATCGATCTCACCTTCGAGAACCACACCATCAGGACCTTCGAGATGGAACGAACCACGAGACGTATCCAGCGAACCGACCCCTATCGACGGATAGAATTCCAAGCTTGCCGATGGACTCTTCTTTATGTGGGATGCTGCTTGCACATCGATGAGACCTGCGCCCTGGCACCAGGAGTGGATACCGGCGAGAGGACGAGCGGTATCTATCAACAGGTTCTTCACCTGAGTGGCGCTAAACTCCGGGAACTTGCTCAGAAGTGCGGCGACAGCACCGGATACGACCGCAGCAGCCTGAGAAGTTCCCGTTCCTCTGAAGAACGAGTCGGCAACCACCGCACCCGGGTAGTCCGTATCCGCAGATGATCCCGGATTGCGGAGGCTCACGATCGACACACCGGGAGCGACCAAATCGACATGGCGACTCTGAGTGCCGCAGTTCGAGAAGTCCGGGAGAACGTCGTCATCGTTGCTGGGTGTGCCGTTGGTATTGACGGCGCCCACAGCAATCACGAACGGGTCGAGGGCCGGGTTCCGCAACGGTTCGACGTTGCCGTCGTTGCCGGCCGCCACCACCACCACGACTCCGTTCCACACCGCCTGTTCGACGGCATGGGCCAGCGGATCGAGCATATAACTCTGAGAGGAATCAGTTCCGAACGACAGGTTGATGACCCGGACATTCATCCCGTTGTCGTTACGATGCTGCACAACCCAGTCGACCGCCGCGATCACCTGAGAAACATCAACGGACCCATCACCATCCGCCACCTTGATGTTGAGGATCCTGGCACCGGGAGCAACTCCGTAGAAGTCACGCGTGTCTTCCCGGGTCGGATTTGAACCACTGGTGTTGCCGGC